>JBDKVA010000215.1:0-16824 GCA_039679375.1 Clostridiaceae bacterium | reverse complement strand
ATGTTTAGGATATGATGATACCCTATACAAGCCTCTCCCTACTGAAAAACAATATATGACTTATGGCTTTTATATTCAACAAGCAGACGAGGCTTTCAGAAAAGGGTTAATCTCAAGCGGTAAATATGAAGAACTACTCTTGTCAGCGTATAGGTCCGATCTTGTCTATGGCGATGAATCCGAAGGAGGCGAATTAATTGACTGATTCGCTTTTCTTTGACAGTGATTGTTTGTCGGCGTTTTTGTGGGTAGGAAATGAAAGTCTCTTGAATAAACTCTATCCTGGGAAGGTAGTAATTCCAAAGCCGGTATACGATGAACTATCATATCCCGGTATCGCCCATTTGAAAGCCAAGGTCGATGCCTTACTATCTAATAGTCAGGTCACAGTAGTAAGCATTGATACGGGAACAGATACATACGACTTATACTATCAGTTAACAGTAACGCCTGTGGATGGACATATTATTATTGGCAAAGGCGAAGCGGCATCGATTGCATTGGCAAAAGCTCACAACGGTATCGTAGCAAGCAACAACTTGCGAGATATTACTTCATATATTGGGGAGTTTGGCTTGAAACATATGACCACTGGCGACATATTGGTAGAGGCTTATGAAAAAGGGTATATTACAGAGGTGCAAGGTAACTCTCTTTGGGCTTCTATGTTGGCAAGGCGTCGTAAGTTGGGAGCGAAATCATTTTCAGATTATCTAAAAAACAAAGGTAAATTATAATGAAACGTAATCCAGACCAGCAAATCATGTAGATTTATACCACCGCTTAATAAAGTTGACGTTTAACTGGTTAAATGAGTATGCTAAAATAGGATAAGGGTATTTATGCAATCCTTGTTAAAGGGGTAATGTGAGTGAAAACATTGTATCGGGTAATATCCTCAGTATTGCTTTTTATTGCCATAAACTCTTTTAGTATTTTATTTTTTACAACTAGCTGGTGGATAATCATTCCATTTGCCATTGTGTATTTTCTGATAGTCAATATATTTCCAAACTTCAAAAAACAGCCTACTTTCAGAATCAAAATGTTATCAGATGGGGCAGAGCTGCTTAAGCTTTTTTTAATTACAACTTCGCTAAGCGTCTTATATACAATTTTTGTCGGAATAAAGACGATTCCGGCAGAAGTACATATTTTTATTATTTCCTTGGTAATTGTAATATTGGCTGAATCACTATTATTTTGGAACGGAATTGTCAGAGTATACGGCACCTCTATCCAGCTTGGGATAAAGCGGCGTATTATAGGAATTGCCTGCGGCTGGATTCCGATTGTTCATATCTATGCGTTGGTTAAAATAATAAATATTGCGACAGCAGAAGCTGAGTTTGAGATTGAAAAGTTTGAATTAAATTCGACACGAAAAGAGAAAGATATCTGTAAAACACGCTACCCACTTTTAATGGTGCACGGCGTATTTTTTCGGGATACCCGCTATTTCAATTACTGGGGGCGTATTTCCGGAGAGCTGATAAAAAACGGTGCTGTCATATTTTACGGTCAGCAACAGTCAGCCGCTTCTGTGAAAAGAAGCGGCGAGGAATTGTCTGATCGTATCAAAAACATTATTAAAGATACCGGATGTGAAAAAGTGAATATTATCGCTCATTCAAAAGGCGGTCTTGATAGCCGCTATGCAATTAGTTGTCTGGGCATGGATCAATATGTCGCATCACTAACAACTATCAATACGCCACATAAAGGCTGTATTTTTGCAGATTATCTTTTGGAGAAAGTTCCCGAAAAGGTGCGTAATTCCATCGCGAATAGATATAATACTGCGCTTAGGAAGCTTGGTGATACAAATCCTGATTTTATTGCAGCCATTACGGACCTGACAGCTTCTCAATGCAAAATTATGAATGAAACAGTTACTGATATCGCAGGGATATATTATCAGAGCGCCGGTTCAAAAATGAATCGCGCCCGTAGCGGAAAATTCCCATTGAACATCGCTTATCCATTTGTGCGTCATTTTGATGGTGATAATGATGGTTTGGTTTCAGTTAAATCTGCACAATGGGGCGAGAACTTTATTATGATATCTATTAATGGCAAACGCGGTGTTTCCCACGGTGACGTAATTGACCTTAACCGTGAAAATATTAGGAGCTTTGATGTCAGAGAGTTTTATGTGAGTTTAGTTGAGGACTTAAAAAAGAGAGGATTATGAGCTGATTTTGTAATATGTGGAAATTCCGCTCTATATATTTGATTTTTGTTCCTAAAAGTTCACGTTTTCAGGGCAAGTGTCATCCTGCAACACGATATCTGCAATAACTCGATTATCTGGAAAAAAGTAGTAATGATTTCAATTAAGCAAGGATTTGCGATTGCAAATCCTTGCTTAATTGCTTTTCTCTTAATCCGCCGCTTTGAAGTTGTACACGGGACGGATACGTTCGATAATCTCGGCAGTGGGCGTTATCTGCCCCACGATTTCATCTATGCTCTTATACGCCATGGGTGATTCATCCAGCGTATCCTTGACCACACAGGTGGAAAAGATTCCGTCCATTTCGGACTGATACTGCTCCATGCTAAGCTCGCGTAAAGCTGCGGCACGGCTCATAAGGCGGCCTGCCCCATGGGGCGCGGAACAGTTCCATTCGGGGTTGCCCTTGCCATCACAAATCAGGCTGCCATCGCGCATATTGATGGGAATAAGCAGCTTTTCGCCAGCCTTAGCGGATACCGCGCCTTTGCGCAGAATCATTTCATCTGTATCGATGTAATTGTGAATGGTCGTAAAGCGCTCCACTTCGTGCAGCCCCATCTCTTCCAGCATCACTGACACCATAGCCTGACGATTCAGTATGGCAAACCGCTGTACGATTTTCATGTCGTGTATGTAATCCTCAAACAGTCCGCCTTCCACATAGGCTAGATCTTTCGGCAGATTGATGTGCGTCTGCGCTTTCAGGGCTTTGATAGTGGTCTGAATCTCCTGAAAACGTCCATCGGCTTTCAATTGTTCAATGGTCGCGGCTATCTGATGCTTTGCATTTCCGCACAGTGCGCGGAAACCCTCGTTTTGATAATAATCCGCAACCTCACAGCCCAAATGACGGCTGCCGGAATGCACCACCAGATAGAGCCCGCCTTTATCGTTTTTATCCACCTCAATGAAATGGTTGCCTCCGCCCAGCGTTCCGATGGAAAGGTTGGCACGGTGCAGATCGATTTCGTCGAAACAGCGTAGTTCCTTGAGGTTGATTTCACGGTTCAGCGGATGCGTTTTTTTGCGGACTTCAAAGCCGCAAGGGATTGACTCTCGAATTACCGCGTCCAAATGAGAATAGTCAATCTCAGTTTCAGCAAGCTTCACGGTCTCCATGCCACAGCCGATATCCACGCCAACCATGCCCGGCACGATTTTGTCCGTAATGGTCATGGTCGTGCCGATGGTACAACCCTTTCCGGCATGGACATCAGGCATGATGCGTATTTTGCAGTCGGCAAATTCGACTTGGTCGCATACCGCTTGAATCTGCTGCGCCGCACTTTCCTCAAGGGTGGCAGCATAGCAGAGGGCGGTGTTAAATTGTCCCTTTATTTCAATCATTATGCTCACTCATTTCTAAGGTGTAATCTTTGCGTATCTCTCCGCCCCCAGCGTATCCATCATAAAAGCATACGGAGATAGATTGCCGGAGGTAATCATGGAGAACACACGGGGACTTGTACCGGACACCAGCACCACGCCTTTCTCGTTCATGGTTACGGGCTGTTGCTGATTACGGCTTGCCACATTCCAGAACACTATGGTTGGAAGCTTATATCCGTATTGCTCAAACAGGCTCTTGGCATGGTTAAAATTCGTGATATCCGCTCCTTCTGCGCACCGGTCAAACTCCATATCGGAGATGATATAAATGGTAGCGGGCAGTTTGCTTTGTGCCATCTTATTCTTGACAGCGGTGCGCAAAATCAACTCAAACACTTTCTGGATATTGGTGTTGGCAACTTCATTGAAAGACGCAGTATATTTTACTTTGTCGTAAATGTCCTTGCCCTTTATCTCCACCAGCCGGGGATTCTCGGAAAAAGTGATGAAGTGGTTCTTGAACGCACCCGTGTTCCGCTCGGCGAAATATATGCCGAGGGACAAAGCAACCTCAGCGGGTCTCGGATTCGCCGCCATATACATAGAGCCGGAACCGTCTACCACAACCAATGCATTCTCGCCGTTTGTAAAATCCGTCTGCGCTTTCCACGTTACGTCCATGCTGCGGCGCTCATCATCGGAAATATTCATAAACGCGCCATTACCTTCGTCAAAGGCGGGACGGATAATCTCATAAGGCAGCAGTGTTCCTGTGTGCAGGGTGGTTTCGCCACGCTCCACCTTGGAAAGAAACGCCTTGTAACGATCGCCGTCATTGCGCAGAAACGCCTTGCGGTATTTCATCATGGCCTTGGAGGGTTGCCTGGCGTAATCAAAGGTGTAATCCTTTTTACGCAGGTTGTTCTCAATGATGGCAATTTTGGCGCGCAGTCGGCTCAGGGCTTTGCGGTACTCGGCTTCGGTCAAGCCGAATGCTTTCGCTATCATCTTGCCCAAGCGCACTGTGTCAACATTGTGGGCATTGATCGAAGGCAGCCACTTGCCGAGCAGAGAAACGGGTTCATCTTTGGCAAGGGCTTCTATATCGGCTTCAAACTGCATTTTTATGTATTTAACCGCTGCTTGTTTTGCGGGTGTATCCAACAGGCAAAGCAAGTCATCAAAGCGACCGAATTCCGGCACCGCCCATAGGTTCTTCGCCACACTGTTCAGACAATCACCCGCCATACGGCGCAGGATGGTACGAAACACCAACCGCTCGCCTAAGCCCCCGCGAACGTCGCGAGCAAAAAAGAGTGTTTTAATCGCAAGGTCGGGATTCTCCGCCCACGCTCTGTCAAAACGGGCATTTATCTCCGCTTCCGGCTCTCTGCGCAATGCGCCGATGGTGGCGAACAGGTCAAGGCAATCAGACTGCGTGGTCAGATATGTAACTGCACCATTCTCCGTGGTGGCTTGATTTGCTTCCTTTTTCAGAAATTTCAGCATGGTTGGTTTCCTCCTTGGATGTTTTAATGGAATTCGCGCCATAGGCGCTAAACATCCTACCTTCATTAAACAAGGCACTGCTTTAACACTTGACAGGTGTAAGTTGGTTTGCTGTAAGTGCCTTTACTGGGTTTCATCGAACAAGGCGCTCGGGCATGGCTCATCAAGCCGCTGTAATGTGAAAGTGCCCTTCAGTTTGCGCCGTTTTTATTTTGAATACAAGATGCCGTTTTTAACTCTCTCGGTTTCCCGTTTGAGTGCGGGGTTCGAATCCGCTATAACCATTTGATTTTTGGGTTGCTGTTGGCATCTTTAATTTTCAAAGCGCGTTGGGGATTTGAGCCCCGGAATCGACGGTGTCACCCGTGTCGTTTTCCTCACCGGAGATTGCTGTATGCGCTTTACGAATATAAGTATACCTTACTGAAATCAGAAAATCGTGGAAAAAAAGTTGCGAGCTCATCACAGTGGAATACGTAACTTTATGTTTTTAGTGTCTGCTGCATTGCAAGTCTGTTTTTGATCAGCCTGATAAAGCTGTCGGGGGCGATAACCTTCAGCATTGGACCGAACGATAATATACGGATGAGTATTTCCGTTTCGTCCTGTGCTTCATACCATAACTCAACTTGATAGCTGTATTCATCCAATCGCCTTGTTTCCTTACGGCAATCAGAGAAATGAAGCATAACGCGGTCAAGAGTATTTCGCTCGTCCTTAAGCATAAAGACCACAGTGCATTCATTGCGTTTTGGAGGATACAGTTCGTCATCTTTATACGACGCTAGCAGTTTACACTCGTCAACCCGGGCGAGATTGATGTAGGCTGCATACCTGCCGCCGGCTGTTTCCAGACGGAATTTGTCATCCTTTGCGGAATACTCCAGCTTATATGGAATGAACTCGCCGTACATCGTTCTATTATGCCGGTTGCGATATTTTACATATAGTCTGCGATGTCCCTTTAAAGCGGTCAGTATGGTTCTGAAATGCGCGATGTAGCTCTTATTTGTATATGGGTCGCCGTCTGCGTATCGGTCAAAGAACACAAAGTCATTGTATATAAAGAGCGGTTCTATTTCTTCAAACCCCGAAACGTCCGGCTCAAATAGGGCAATACGCGGGTCAGTGAGCAGAGCCTTCAGCCACCGCTTTTGCAATGCAGTCAGCGGCAATTGCGGCGGGTTTTTGATTGGGGTATGAAACTCCTTGTTCATCACCAGCCATTCTTCATTTTTGATGGAAGGCTGTATGGTAAGTATACTTTCCGAGAAGGCTTTGTCGTTGATGATTTGTAAAATCCTCTTTTCGGTAATGCCATCATGCAACGCCTCGCGTATAATGGCGGCAACGGCATTGAAATAAGCGCTATAGACTTCGCTAAACAGCATCACCATCACCTCCATACAGGTCGGCGAGTACGGCGCAGTCCGCCCAGAATTGCTCTTCAACCTTCTTATTGGAGCAGGTCAGGGAAGAAATCCTGCCGATAAAGGTTCGCAGCCACGGTATGAGTTCCCAAGCGTCGTAAACATCGGCGTAAAACCGCCATATTGTTTCGTCAAGTCTCTCGACCGTACCGCAACGCTTTTCACGCTCCAGTCGATGGACTATATGAATGTCCTTTTGCGCTACTGTCAGCGTCATCTCAATATGTTCAATGTTCCCTTGCCCGGTTGCCACACCCCAGATATTCGGTTGTTCGTCTTTCAGGTATTCCTGATATGTATCGTAATTCTCCACAGTCTCCAATGGTTTAATCTTTTGAATATTATCCAAGCGGAAGAAGCAGACTTTTTTCTTCCAAAGGTTATATGCTGCCAAATACTGCCGGCCACCCTGAACGCTGATGTAGATTTTGAGCGGCAGCGTAACACACCGTCTCGTTCTGCCGTTTTTGCCACCGATAAGTTCAAGCTCAATTTTTCTGTGGTCGTGGATGACCGTTAATAAATCCAGCATAATGCCGCTATCCAAGGTGAAAAACAGGTAGCGGTGCTTGAATATGAAGATGGGCGGCGTGTTTTCAAATTTATCAAGCAGAAAGCTGCCGACCACGCCGAGTGGGTTATCTTCGGAGAAAAACGATATTGCGTCCCTCCAAGCGTCAAGATTTACTTTTGTTTCAGGCAATCCGTAAATAAGCTGCTTGCCTTGCTTCTTGGCGGTAACCAGCCCAACCTCCACATACTCTTTCAACTTTTTGCGTAAAGTGGATTCATCGAAGGGTTCAGCGTTTTGAAAAGCTGGTAAGTATTCTGTATCAATGCAGCATAGTATTTCAGGAATTGTCATTGTCTTGCCGCCAAACAGAATATCCATCAGCAAAAAGTGCAAACTGATGTCGTTCCTGGTAAAGCCAGACGCCTTCCACGCTTTGTATAGCGGATTGCTTGGAATGTGGCGGCTGTCAACTGAAAGAAATACCGCCTTTCCGCTTGCATCCTGCCGGAAGGACATATAGTTCGAAAGCCAGCTTTCCACACGGCGTTTTTCGTTATCGTAGCTTCGCGCGCTCTTTGTATTGAATTCTTCGCGAATTCTGAATCCGTAGACGAAAAACTGCCGCATATATTCGCGGATTCCCGCAAAGTTTTTGACAAGCTCGCTGTATGCCACGGATTCACCGCCCTTCGAAAGTATTTGTTATTCTTATTCTCCTGTAATCTTCACCAGCACACGCTTATCGCGCATACCGCCGAATTCGCTATAGAAAATTTGCTTCCATATGCCGAAGTCCGGCTTGCCGTTCGTGACGGCGACAACCGCATCTCGTTATGATTTCATAACATAATTCCCTTCTGTGGCATAATTGTATCATGGTTACATTGTGCTTTCAATTTCAAGATTAATCCAAAACAAATCAGAGCCGTCAAGTTCGATAGCTCTGATTGTGGTCGGAGTACGGTATTCGTGTCATTTCGTGTTGATTTCTCATAATATTCGATTGATATTTACACGAATATATGATAGAATATTTTTGGTTTTTACAGGAGGTGCTACCATGTATCGAAAAATAAGCAAATACCTTATTGAATGGAAGAACGGCCCCTATCGTAAGCCGCTCATTTTGCAAGGGGCGCGTCAGGTCGGGAAAACCTATTCCATTTTAGCGTTTGGGCGTGAGCAATACGCAAATGTTGCCTACTTCAACTTTGAAACCGCGCCAAGCCTTAAAAAAACTTTTGATGAAAGTATCGACCCTGATTTCCTTATCCCAATTTTGTCCCGTATTTCCGGGCAGACCATTATTAAAGAAAAAACATTGATTGTGTTCGATGAGGTTCAGCTTTGCGAACGGGCTTTGACTTCCCTTAAGTATTTTTGCGAGAGCGCACCTGAGTACCATATTATCGTGGCGGGCAGCCTTTTGGGCGTGGCGGTAAACCGGGAGGAGTTCTCCTTCCCTGTTGGTAAAGTAGATATCAAAACTATGTACCCTATGGATATGGAGGAATTTCTACTTGCCTGCGGGGAAGCCGATTTAGTACCTGAAATCCGTAAATGCTTTGAAACAAACAGTCCCCTACCCTCCGCTCTGCATGATGCGGCGCTCTCTTATTACCGCCAGTACCTTGTGGTGGGCGGGATGCCGGAATGCATTGAAAAATATATTGCAACCAAGGATTTAATCCTTTTAAGACATACTCAGGCACTTATACTCGAAAGTTATCTGAACGATATGAGCAAATACAACAAAGAGAATGAAATCAAAAAGACCCGGCAGGTTTACGACAACATTACCGTACAGCTCTCAAAGAAAAATACCCGTTTCCAATACAAGCTGATTAAAAAAGGCGGACGGGCTGCGGAATTTGAAAATGCCATTGAGTGGCTTGCTCTTTCCGGCATCGTGACGCGCATTTACAGAGTTGAGAATCCGACAAAACCACTAGAAAACTACAGGGATATTGACTCGTTTAAAATCTATGTTTCGGACGTTGGTCTTTTATGCGCCAAAAAGGATATCGCGGCGGAGGATGTGCTTTACAATTCACAGGAATTGAACGATTTTAAGGGCGGATTGGTTGAAAACTATGTCTGCGGTCAGCTGACCGCCATAGGATACGCCTGTTATTACTGGATGAGCGAGCGTGGGGCTGAGGTTGACTTCATAATACAGCGGGAGAGAAAAGTTGTTCCTGTCGAGGTCAAGTCCGCCGAAAACACTAAAGCAAAAAGCCTTACGGTATACATTCAGTCGTATAAACCGGCATATGCCGTCAAACTCTCCGCAAAAAACTTCGGACTCGAGGACGGTAAAAAGACGGTTCCGTTGTATGCGGCATTCTGCCTTTGATTCTTTTTTTAACAAACATGACTGAAGTGTTCTCGGAATGATAATGTCTTACTGTCGTTGCCTCCACATTCGAGTGGCGTCAATCCACTCAAGTGTAGGTATTGCTGTCGCCTCTTTTCATCTTCATTCAGTCATTAGCAGAAATAGATTAAGCCTTTCTTCAATATACCCGGCAACAAGCCTTATCATCGGCCCTGCGTCGTTATCTTTGTGATAGCTGTGGAATGCATCGTAATATTTCCTTCGGTCTGTAAACTTCACATCTATGGGAAGATAGCCATTCTGCATCAACTCAAGGTTGAGGAGAAGGCGGCCTGTCCTGCCGTTGCCGTCGATGAACGGATGGATGCCCTCGAACTCAAGATGGAACTGGGCAACACGCTCAATGACGTGCATGGTCTTTTTGTTCCCGGCATATTTGCGGATGAGCTCTTTCAACCTTGGCGCAATCAAATACGGTTGCACCGGTTCATGCGCTGCTCCCATGATCATGACCGGAATGCGGCGATAGACGCCTTTATCCTCCGGTCTATCCATGAGAACTAAAGAATGGATTTGCTTGATGACACTTTCGGAAAACCTGGTTTTTTCTTTCACCAACTGCTCCACGAACAGAAAAGCGTCTCGGTGGCCAACTGCCTCAAGATGTTCCTTTAATGGCTTTTTATCAATCGTTATCCCTGAAAGCACAATCGCGGTTTCGCGCAGAGTGAGGGTATTGCCTTCGATGGCATTGGAGTTATAGGTATACTCTATTAAGAATTCTTCCCGCAACCGGGAAAGTTCTCCCTGCGTCAGCGGACGGCGGCGGACAAGCTCGGCCTTCTTGGTCTCGATATTCATAAAAAGCGCAGAGAACTCGTCTGGAATCCCCATATGATTAAATGCCCGACCATCTGCGGGCTTTGGTGCGTTCTCAGGTATCTTATATGACTTGCCTTTGAGTTTGACGCCTTCTATTCTGTTTTCCCGGCAGAGGATGCGAACCCTGCGGGTAGAGATACCCCACTTTTCGGCTGCCTCAGCTACGCTTATATAATTCATCGTTTCACTCCATCTGTGAGTAACTAAAAACAACGAAACAATTTATCACTTTATAACATAGCATTTTACAGGAATAAACACAAGCGTCAGTGCGATATATTATAATTCATTTATTCCGTTTGTTCTGTATCTTAAAAATTTTTTGAGAAAATTTTGAAAAATCTTTCAAAATGCCCCCAATGGGGTCATTTTTCATTTAACAAGCAACAAAAAGACCATATAATATAAACATAAATAACTTTTTATCTATTTTCTGGGTAGAGCATCTGTTGCAGACGTAAAAAAATCGAACTTCAAGATGAACCCGAAGTTCGACTTTTTGTGTCATTTGTTCAATTTAGATGCAAGTTTTGATTATGCTCATTTAATATATTCCGCCGTATACGGGCACCAAACCATGCACTTTAGGCATAAAGTGCAGAGCTTTCTAACCATAATCTCATCTCGGGTAGTCGTGACGCTCCATGTTTTACCGAGCAGGGCTTTGGTCGGGCACACATTCACGCAGATATTGCAATCGCGGCAATGCGGTTCTTTCGGCATTTCACTCATGGTTATAAAAGGAGCTGTGGTCAAGACCTTACCCAACATCAGCGCACAGCCATACTGGGTAGTAACCAGCAGGTTGTTTTTGCCGATAAATCCCAATCCGGCTCTGAGCGCGACAGTTTTATGTGGTAGACACCCAAATTTCAACTTGGCAATACTTTTGTACCCTTCTGTTTCCAACTGGTCAGCTAATTTTACGGCAAGAGCATCCATCTTGTGTTCGGTGTTAAAAACCTCTTTCCGTTTTGGTGCCTGACCGGCTCTGAGCGTGCTAATATACTCCCTTGATAGTGTTTTGCCAAAGAGAACAGCACAAGAGTATCCTTCGATAATATCCGCCGGTAACATAGAAATATCGACAAAATATACAAAATCTGCGCCGCTGTCTTTTATGCGCTGCTCCCATATTTCGTTCAGCTCCATGTTGTCTCCTTTTATTTCCATATCCACGTAATCACTTTCCGAAAACATAAATAATCTGAACTGAGTATACCATAATAAGTAAAATAATAAAAGGATTCAAACCGTGAGGGCTCGAATCCTTTTATTATCTTTATAAGTTGGTCGGAGTGCCGTTATAGGATTTTTTTTAAAACCTGGAAAATCGATAATTTAAAGACAGTCAATAACCGGTATTTATACATAAAATGGAATCATAAGCGGGGACCAGAAGTGAGGGACATCTTTCGCTTCATTATAAGGGTGTGGCAAAGCAATATAACTAGAGGCAAATTTCAACTGGTGGTAGATGTTTGGGATATAGGTTGATTTCTAACGTTACTTGTCAGGAACATAGCATACTCAAAAACACTTATAGCCTCAACAGGTATTTCTTTTGGATCATACGGGCTTGGCTTTGATATTTTTTCCGGTTTTGTATTGGCTTCTATAAACCATATGTTTCCATATGTATCTAAAGCCATATCCATACCGATTTCTCCAAAAGATCCGAATTCCTTCTCAAAATAAGAAACAACTTTCCTGGTTGCACTAACAAGTTTCTCTTTATCCGGAACGCTTCTATCGGAAAATTGGCTGTTAAGGCAGGGGTATACCTCTTCATAGTCCACCCAGTCACCTCCCATACTGTAATTTGTAATTGTATATGTTTTTTGGGCAATTCTGCAGTGGTGCTGCAACGCCTGCCATTCTCCCCGTCCATCCTTCATCATTAACATGCGAAGATCCATATTACGCCCATTATATTTTATTAGCCTGATTCCTTGCTGTACCACAAACTCTCTTCCATGAACGAATTTTTCAACTAACATTTTTACATCTTCAATTCCATTGAAGATGATTTCTTTTAAACCATGTTTATTGAAGGTTAGTTTATATTCTCTATCAATTTGTTCTATGGATAATACTTGTTTTCCTTGAGCTCCTCCCAAGGCTTTAACAAAAATGAATCCAAATTCATTCAGCATGGATAAAATGTCATTAAAGTCCTTGTAAAGAATTGTTTTCGGGTAACAAATTCCTGAATCCGAATATTTCGACAAATGATTATGAACTTCCCATTTTCCCAAATATCTTCGGTTATTTATAAAATGAACGTTTATTGCTCTAAACCTCTGTAGCATATACCCTACATCGGGCTTATGATTCTTGATACCCCACGGCCTTGATAACATATGGATAATCTTCATATACTCTACAAAGGGCTTGGGATCGTCATTGAAGCTCACTCCCAAATCATATAAGACATCCGGCATCGGGAACCAATCGTATCTCCAGTTGTTTATGGTCCGATCAAAAGTATATCCCTTTATCTTCTCTTCATCCCAGTTTATACCTTCAATAGAATAATAGTATGACAGACAATTCATTTGACTGCCTGCCTCACCATGTTTCTGTATGGAAAAGGAGGGTTTTCCCATTCTAATTGCTTCTATCTCCCTGCGTTTTATAAAGATCCCTACCACGGGTCCGAGATAGATCTCCTCTTTATTTCCCCAGATATTTAATATAATACCCTCAAAAAGCAGTAATTTCTTGAATATCGGATTTGAAAAATACATGCACTTATCGAGCCCTTCGTTTGGTATTATATATGAGTATTCATATCTCTGTCCAAGTTTAATTTTATATAGGGTTTTTGTAGATAATTCTAAAGTATCAAATATGTCATTTGGAATATGGCAAATATTTGAACCAGCCTTAGTTGTTAATTTCATTATTTGAACTTCCAAAGTGACACCTCCGACAAAATGCTATTTATTCAAAACCTTGCTTAAAAATAATCTGGTTCTTTCTTCTTTAGGATTCTGAAAGAACTCTTCAGTGGAATTTTCTTCAATAATTACACCATTATCTATAAATATCATTTTATCTGCAATCTCCTTTGCAAACCCCATTTCATGTGTAATACAAACCATTGTGATGCCTTCCTTAGCTAAATCCCTCATTACTTCCAGGACTTCCGAGATCATCTCAGGATCAAGAGCAGAGGTTGGTTCATCAAGCATAAGAATTTTCGGTTTCATCGCCATTGCCCTTGCTATTGCCACTCTCTGCTTTTGTCCACCCGACAGCTTCTCCGGAAAACTTTCGGACTTTTCCTCAAGACCAACTCTTTTAAGCAGCTTTCGCGCAAAGAACTCTGCCTCCTTTGCATTTTCTTTTTTTACTACTTTAAGGCATATTGCTATGTTATCCAATACCGATAGATGTGGAAACAAGTTAAAATGTTGAAATACCATGCCTACTCTTTGCCTTATTTGAAATAAATTTTGTTTTCGATTTTTTCCATCAACCCTTATACCATCAACCTCAATCGTTCCATTATCTATTGGCTCCAACCCATTAATACATTTTAAAAGCGTACTTTTTCCAGAACCACTGGGGCCTAGAATTACAATGACCTCCCCGGCTTCAACCTCCAGATTGATTCCTTTCAAAACACTTAATTTTCCGTAAGATTTATATAGACCTTGGACTTTAAGCATTCGTTTTCAGTCTCCTTTCCAGTTTTCCGATAAGCTGGGAAAGAGTTGCCGTAATAAATAGATACATAAGACCAACTGTCAGATATATTTCAAATGGAGCCATATTTACCCCAACAATTTTTCGTGACATATAGGTCAACTCGGTTATAGATAATACCGATACTAAAGATGAGTCCTTAATGAGGTAGATGAATTGTGAACAGATCGGCGGCAATACAACCCTAATTGCCTGAGGTAATATAATGTATCTCATGGTTTGCATATAGTTCATTCCCAGTGATAAGGCGGCTTCTGTCTGGCCCTTTGGAATTGATTCAATACCTGCTCGTACTATCTCCGCAATATAGGCTCCTGAAAATATGGATAAGCCCAGAACCCCCGCAAACATGGCAGATATGTCTATTATCATTCCCAGGCCAAAATAAATGAATAGGAGCTGCTGCATAAGAGGTGTTCCTCTGATCCATTCTATATAAACTATTGAGGTGAACCGTAAAAATTTATTACCGGAAACTCTCATAAGGCCGGCCAATATGCCAATTACAACCGAGCCCGCTATAGAAATTGCGGATATAATTATAGTTGTCTTTAGCCCTATAAGTAAAAGAGGGAAAAATCTTGCAACTTCATTTAAATCGAGGGACATTTTGTTCCATCACCTGCTCTGAATTTGCCTCTCCCGCTATTTTATTTCAACTTCATTCAGCCATTTCATATCTACAAACCATTTATTAAATATATCCTCATACTCTGACGTATCCCTTAAAGCTTCTATTGATGTATTAATATATTGCAGCAATTCAGGTTTTCCTTGCTTTACAGCTATCCCAAGCTTTTCCTTCGTAACGATATCAAGTACTGCATAAGAAGTTTCGGGATTTTTCTTCGCCCAAACTGCTACCCAGGGTTGGTCCATCAAAACTGCATCTACCTTTCCGGAATTTAAGGCGAGTCCTCCTTCATTTACCGACAAATAAGATTTAATTGTTACATTTTTAAATAACCTTTGGGCTGCGTATTCACCTGAACTGCTCATTTGAACTGCTATAATCATTCCACTTTTATCCAAGTCCTGCCATGTATTTATTCCTGGAGTTTTCCTGCTAATCAGAAGAGACTGGCCTGTTTCAAAATATGAATTTGAAAAACTTACATTTGAGGCTCTTTGAGCAGTAATCGTCATGTCAGCTATGACAATATCTACTTTATCCGCAATTAGTATAGGAATAAGACCATTCCAGTCATAGTCCACAAGTTCAAGCTCCACGCCCAAACCTTCAGCAAGATATTTCGCTATATCTACATCATATCCAATGAGTTCTCCCTTTGTATCAATCATTGCAAATGGAAATGATTCTCCGTTTGTACCTACTATAAGTTTCCCGGAGCTTTTTATTCCGGTTAATGAATCATCCGGTACATAATTTGATGCTACCAGGCGCTGGCCTGAAGTGTCTTTTGAATTATTTTCACATCCTACAGTCCCCATTATAATTATCAATAGCGCTATGATAATACCTATAATTCTACCTATTCTTTGCATTCTTTTCATTTTTTCCTCCTTTATCTGTAAGCTTCTACTCATTAATTTTCTGTTCTGATCAACTCTGAATAAACTGCCCCAATTTTTATAACACATCGGTTCAACGAGGCTGGTCGCAAACTACGTTTGCTGCTCGCCTATGCATCCTAGGCGGTAGATATGCTTGCTGCCTGAAAACCGAATCAGTACCCGCCACTAAGGCTTTTTGCGAAAGCAAAAGCTAGGAAGTGGGGACATCCAGTGCCTCGTTATAGACCCTTTTTCTGTATATATTATGTAGACCTGAAAAAAGTGGTTACAGATTGAGAAAATAGAAAAAAGGAAGTCTGACTTTACTTTATGAAGACGTTCCAGAAACATATAGACAAACGCATGAATAGCGTTAAGTGGTGTTCCGGCTTCTATTTCCAATGTTGCATGTGAATGAACATATGAAACGGGATGCGGCTAAAAAACGGAGTGAAATATTGATAGAAATTTAAAGGAAGCAGAGAGCTTCTTTTTTTCTCAAAAAAATGATATATTTAGATTTATTATAATTCACAATTGTAATAAACTGTAAATATAAGATTATCTATATTATATGCGATTGGAGAAAATTCAATGGATAATAATATTAAGTATTTGTTTTTTGATTGGGGTGATACTTTGATGGTTGATTACCCGCAATATTCTGGAGCCATGGTTACATGGCCTCAAATTACACCCATGAAGGGTGTTGAAGAATTGTTACCTAAGCTTTCTATGAAATATAAATGCGTAGTAGTGTCAAATGCAGCAGAATCAGATGCAGAATTGATGAAACAGGCTTTTGTAAAGGTACATTTAGATAATTATTTCTACTTATTTATCACATCAAAAGAATTGGGAGCAAAAAAACCGGAGCTCTCTTTTTATAAAAATGCTTTGCACAGAATTAGTGCAAATGCCGGTGAAATAATGATGATAGGGAATGATTATGTTAAAGATATTGAATCAGCAAAAGCAGTTGGAATAGGTACAATTTTAATATCTGATAAAGATGGTAACTTTCCTAATGCTGATTATGTTATAGAAGACTTTTCACAGTTATCTTTCTTACTTTAACTGTTTCTAAGAGCATAATATGAAGTTGGTTCATTATTTTCATAAATTATGAATTAATATCTGATTAGTACAAAATTAGTACAAAACATGCGTTTCAATGCATAAATCAAGCAGGCTTCAATATCCAGAAACCCGCTATTTTACTGTGGTCAGACTGTCCGAAAACCATTACTACCTGGAATTAAGCATACAGGTAAAATGCTTGAAAAAGCAAATAAAGAGATTAGGTGAATTCACCCGAATTGCTTGATATTACTGGATTCCGAGCAGTTTTTGT
>JBDKVA010000214.1:0-35270 GCA_039679375.1 Clostridiaceae bacterium | reverse complement strand
CTGTCCTTACAAAATCCAGGAAGTCTATTTTATCGTGTTCAAGCATCCATTTTATCTGACTTTGATGACAGTTCAAAGCATTTAGCTTAATTTCTATATGATCGGTCACGTCCACATACTCCGTTGGCAAAAAGTTAACTCCCGCCAGCGTATCCATATAGTATACCGGCGGTATGGCAGAGTAAGCCGGATTATTGGTAAAAGTATGCGGGACACTTGAAGAAAAGCTGGCATTAAAAACAAGCTTGCCCACCTCAAGGTGATCCCGCATGTAATCCTCCGGACTGTGTGTTATGATAATATCCGGCTTTACATACCTTATCAGATCAATAATTTTATTGACCGTACCCTCATTGTAAGAGTTCACCTCCAAATCGGGCACACCAATGTTTATTACCTCTTCAGCGCCTATAATTCTGCCGGCCTCTTCCGCTTCCAGGTTTCTTATTTCTTTCAGTTCATCGGGCATTATCACAGCATGTCCCTTGTCGCCGTTTGCCACATGACACATGAATACTCTGTGTCCCTGTTTCACATATGCAGATAGGGTGCCTCCGCACCCTATCTCAAGATCATCAGGATGACAACCAATTGCCAATACGTTCATCATTGTCCTCCGTAAATACTATTATTATACTGTTCCTATTTGCCTACTTTTTTAGCGGCATTTTTTATACCTTGAACAATCGCATCCATGTCATCCTTTGTCAACCTTGGATGTTGAGGAGTATTCAACTCTCTCCTATAGAAGAAATCTTCCGCTATAGGACAGATATCCTGTTTGTAGCCCATCTTCTTCAACCCGGTAAAATGATAGGTTGGCTGATAATGGAGTATTCCCTGTATTCCTTCTTCCCTGTATAGAACTCTCAGGAATTCATCTCTGCTTGCCCCCAATTCCTTTTCTTCCACACATACAGTATACAGGTGATAAATATGCTTGCAATTCGGATCTTCATAAACCGGCGTTATACCTTTGATTCCCTTCAATCCTTCGCTGATGTATCTTCCATTCTCAATCCTCTTTGTGTTCAGCATTTCAAGCTTTTTCAGCTGAGCTATGCCGACAGCAGCCTGAGCTTCGTTCATCCTGTAGTTGTTTCCCCATTTGCCGTCAAAAGTATCTACATCGAAATGGGAAGGAATCCAGTAATCAGCTTGATTCTTCCAGTGTTCGAGGCTCATGCATCTCAGATTTTCTATACCATGGGCATATCTGTCGTTATTGCAGGTAATCATTCCGCCTTCACCAAGAGTAGTCATGTTTTTTAATGAATGGAAGCTGAAGCAGCCGAAATCACCGATGGAACCGGCTTTTCTGCCTTTATATGTGGCACCGGGAGCATGAGCGCAGTCTTCAAGAACAATCAGGTGATATTTATTGGCAATTTCCATTATCGGATCCATGTCAACCATCTGACCGCCATAATGTACTACATAAATTGCTTTTGTATGGTTTGTAACCTTCTTTTCAACCTCTCTGGGGTCAATATTGAAGGTCCTTGGATTAATATCCGCAAATACGGGTGTTGCGCCTTCTTTTAAAACAACCAGGGATGTTGCGATAAAAGTATTCGGAGTTACAATAACTTCGTCCCCCGGTCTAAGGCCAATAACCTGGGAGCACACATGCATGGCTGTTGTACAGTTTGTTACTGCAAAAGCGTATTTTGTGCCGGTATATTCAGCAAAGTTTTTCTGAAATGCCTGGACCTGCGGGCCCATTGTCTGTGAATCCTGCTTCATTGCAGCATGTATAGCATCGAGTTCATCCTGGTCATAGATACTCCCGAAAAACGAATAGGGGACCTTCAGCACTACTCCTTCATCAACTTTATAGCTGCTGGTTATACCGCCTTCAGATTCCTTTCCAACATTAACCTTGCTCATAAAAGATACCTCCTGTTTAATTTTCATGAAATGTTGTATTAATTTATTTACTGCTTAAATTAATTATAACGAATAAAACTCATTGTTTCAATAGTATCAATAAATATTTTTTACATTTCCATAAGAAGTCTTTTAAAACTCTCAATGACTTCCATATAAATGTTTATATTCATATTCTTAAAATAGGGGGAGAATGAAAAATATCCCTTGAACCCTCTAGCCAGTAATATTGAGGCAAGCTCCTTTATTTCAGCATTGCCCTTTGCAGGAAATACCGGATTCCCATCTAAGAAAAGACCGTCATTTACCCTGAGAAATCTTATATCATTTTTGAGCCTGCTATTATAAAACATATGGAAAAACGGATGTCTTTTCAATCTGACAAATTCGAGTGGATTAAATATCAGACCGGTGCATTGATTTCGTACTTTTTTGTAAACCTGCGACACATCCTTCTCCGTTGATAAAAAGCTGCAGCTGCTGTTCTCAAGAAGTATTCCTATTCCATATGATGCTCCGATTTCGCAGACTGATTTTAATCCATCAATAAAAGCTTCATCCAACTTGTCATTTTTCCCTACCGGTACATTTATGTTTTCTATCCCGAGCAGATGTGCTTTCCGGAAGATTTTTTTATAATACTCCTGCTCTGTGACATATGCGCCGCAATTCAAAAGAACAATTTTTTTATTATTCCTTATCAAAAGATTCCGGATATTTTCAATCTGCTCGCCGCTGCAATCCGCGATGCAGCTGCCGTCCAGCCTGTCATTTACCTCCATATTGCCTATCATCAACCTGCTGCATATTTCAATTTTGCTTTGCAGGTCACCGGCAACTCCATCATCAACCAAAATGCTGAAGTTATACATCAAGCCACTCCCCTTTTTTCATACAACACAAATTTCACAGGATTCATCAACACAGCCGTTTCCTCTGTATCTGGAATAGTCTATTTCCACATCTTCATACAGCAGCCTGGACCAATGACATGAATTGCACCGGGGATTATGGCATATAAAAAACAATGGATCCTGCCTAAGAACATCAAGTCCGATTTCGAACAGTTTTATAATATCAATAATCTTTACTGCCGCATTGCCGATTTTGCCTTCTATCATAGCCTCCCGTCTCCTGAGTATGGGGGTAAGTCCAATGAAATCCCTATGTCCGGGCGGAAATTTTCTCAAAGCAAATTTTTTATTTTCATGATCTTTAATATAGACAGGTGCAGGAATATCCAGAGTTCGTAAATATAATGCGTTAATTTCCTCTTCCAGTGAATGCATTATTGTATTCCTGTCCATGTCTACTCCCAGAAGCATCACCTTCCCGCCCAAATCTCTGAGCTTATGGTAGGGCGTACCTGCACCGCAGCCTGTTTCACATTTTTCATGGCCGGTCGTAATATATTCGGCATGTTTACCGATGGCTGCTACCGAATGAACAGGATGAAGGCTTCTGTAAGCATTTTCCCTCAGCCTGAATTTTTCGGAAATTTCCCCGACAGCCGAGGGCGTCTTATCTGCATCAAACGGTTCAGACCATCCTGTAAGGGTAGACATCACTATAGTGCCTTCTTCACCTACCGACTCCAAAAGAGCGTCAATTACAGTATCCGCTCCGCCTTCCGCATAGCCTATGCTGCTCAGAGCGCTATGTACAAGAAGCACATCTCCTTTTTTTATGTCCATCAGGTCAAGACTCAACAAAATATCCTGCTTTTTGACCAAGTTTTTCACTCCTCCACAATTGCTGCTCTCATGCTTTCACCTCAAAAATCCGGACCTGCAAGATCGAAAAGCTTGTCCGCAACATATAACGATACTCCTTTTAAAGCTTGTTCAATTCCTACATTGACTTTTTCATACCTGAGATTTTTAAGAAATTGCTCGTATGCCCTCTTATTCGATTCTTCTAATGCTGTTTTATAAATATAATCGCAGGTTAAAAGTAAATCGCCGTTAATAATAATCCTTTGCGGATTAAATATATTAATAATATTAGCAAGCCCTATACCCAGATATTCTCCGCATTCCTTCATTACTTCCCCTACTTCACTGTCGCCCTTTTCATATGCCTGCAGTATGAGTTCATAAGTTATAGCTGCTTTTTTTTCAACCAATATGCCCTGAAGGGTTTTACATTTACCCTGCTGAAGCAGCTCATTGCATTGATTTACCACTGCGTCCACAGAACACATAAGCTCCAGGCATCCCTTGTTTCCGCAGAAGCACAGGGGGCCGTCTTTTTTTACAGTTGTATGTCCTAATTCACCAGCTACGGCTTCGTTTATCTTATGGTCGTAAAAATTAATAATGCCTACGCCGAGAGTCAGATCAAGGAAAACAATATTCCTTTCTTCATCATTATTATAATTTCTCAGCTCCCAGAGTGCTTTTGTGCGGGAATTGTTCTGCACATAAACCGGAATATTAAAGCTGTTTTCAAAAAACTGTTTTAAGGATAAACCTTTCCATCTCATACTGCTCGAAATGACCAGCTTTTCTTCATCCTGCACCAGCCCCGAAACCGCAATACCGATACCTGCGACATTAATATCCTCATTCAGAATCAGTCCTATTTCCCGCTTGATTAAGTTCATGATTTCAAAGTCTTTGGCAAGCCTGTTTATAGGCATATCTTTAATTTTTATTATTTCTCCTCCCAGGTCCGTTAATGCCAGGTTTATATTGGAGGATTCAATATTAATAGATATGACCTTCATAGATGAAGGATTGAATTGAATAAGTGTAGCTTTTCTACCCACTTCTTTCGAATTAACCGTACCGACCTCGATAACAAGATTCTTCTCAAGCAGATGCGAAACTATATTTGTTATAGAGGACGGGCTCAGCCCGGTAAGCTTTGCTATCTCCGGCCTGGCAACAGGTCCTTTTTGCCTGATGCAGTCAAATACCTTTAGCCTGTTTATTTTTTGCATTAGTTGTACATTGCCAACAGCACTGTCTATCTTCAAATTCACTATGCTCCTTAATATTATTTTATACGGCGAATAAACTAATAATATTATTTTAGTACATAAAATATATATGGTCAATAAATAAAAAAGTGAGGAATGCAATCCAGGTTTCAAACGACTAATTTTCATCTGCAGAAATGGACAGCTTTATTGGCGGGCTCAATAAGACTTAATGAATTGGGGCGATTAGCTTAATTACATATTCCATTCAGGAGCTGCTTTGCCCCCGGAAAGAAGCAAAGTGATATTTTCCAGGACCTCAGGAGATGATAATAAAATCACCTTATCACCCGCCTTAAGTTCGGTGTTTCCCTGGGGGATTATTGTTTGGTCCGTCCTTATGATACAGCCGACAGTGCTGTCCTTTGGGAACCCAATTTCCCAAAGCTTTTTGTTTAGCACAGGAGACTTATCATCCAACTCAATTTCACTAATGACTACCTTGCCGTTTTCCATTGGCATATAGCTCTTTAAGTTTTCCGTTATCGCATCCTGCTCAATCACATCAGCAAGCATCTGTGTAGCACTGATGCATTTATTTACGCCAAGTTCCTTGAACATTTTTACGTTATTCGGATCATTTACTACTGCAACTGTGTTTTTGACATGAAACTGCTTTTTAGCAATTTCACAAACGATCAGATTTGCAGAATCTTTATTGCTTAAAGCAATAACCGCATCCATTTTCGAAGCACGTGCATCCTCCAGCACATAGGGCTTGGTCCCGTCGCCATTGACGCTTATGACTTCATGTGTATTTGTAAGCATATTGCACCATTCATAATCTTCGTTTATAACAGTGATATCATGTCCCCTGGCCTTTAAGGATTTTATTAAAAAGTTAGCTTTTTGATGACCACCAACTAAAAGAATTTTCATAGCAGCTCACCCTCCTTGTTCAGAGCAATTCTTTCAAATTCATTAACCGACAGTATTACAGGACAGATAGACACGATATCCATATCGTTATAGGCGATTTGCTTGGATGTATCATATATCCTTGTAATCACTTTATTTATACCAAAAACCTGCTTAGCAATTTGCGCTATCGTAATATTGATATCATCGTCATTAGTCGATGCAACTAAAATATCCGCATTTTTAGCGCCGGCAAATGTCAATAAATCAATGTCTGTGCCATCGCCTTCTATGGAGAGCCCTTCGTAATATGGGGACAATTTACTAAATGCTTTTTCATCAATATCAATAACAGCAACATTTTTATTTTGTTCCGACAATATTGTTGCAAGAGCAGCTCCAAATTTTCCGCATCCAATAATAATAATGTTTTCCTTTTTCTGCTTTTTAAAAAAATTCATATATTTCACCTCACAATAATCATACCGGAGATCCTATAAAGACAATATGAACATATCGACTTTCGGATAAAAATTATATAAAGAAAACCAATCCCTATAAATGATTTCATCCGGTCATTATTTTACGATATGTCAATCGTCGGCAAAACGATATCCTATCCCGACTTCGGTTAATATATACCGGGGGTTTGCAGGATTTTTTTCAAGCTTTCTCCTGATGTTTGCCATAAACACTCTAAGTGACTGCACATCGCTTTCCATATAAGTTCCCCATACCTCTTTCAATATATACCTATGGGTCAGTACCTTTCCTGGATTTTTTACCAGCAGTGTCAGCAAATTGTATTCCATTGCCGTCAAATGTATATCCCTGCCTTCCAGCATGACCTTATGCTTTTCCAAATCGATCTCCAGATCGGCAACTCTGTAAACAGCAGCAATATCATCTTTTTTATTGATACGATGGCGAAAAACTACTCGAATACGCGCAAGCAACTCATTAATACTAAATGGTTTTGTAAGATAATCATCAGCTCCTGCATCTAAGGCTTCCACCTTCTCGTTGTCTTGATCGCGCGCGGACACAACAATGACCGGAATATCGGAAAACTCACGCACCTGCTTTATAATATCAATTCCATCCATATCAGGCAGGCCTAAATCGAGAATTATGGCTGCAGGGTTCTGGGTTGCGATAATATTCATTGCATCTTTTCCTGTTGATGCTTCAATACAATTATATTCCTGCGACCTTAGAGAGAAATCGATAAATTTGCGTATTTGTTTATCATCCTCGACGATTAATATAAATCCCATCCCAATCCTCCTAAATGTTTAAATAAAACCGAAATGTTGCGCCTCCTGCGCTGTTGTTTTCAGCATATATTTCACCGCCATGGTAATTTACTATAGACTTGCATATGGCAAGTCCCAGTCCAATTCCCCGCTTTGCGTCTGTATGAGAATTGTAAGAAACAAAGAACATATCAAAGAGCTTAGGCAGATCGTCCTTGTAAATTCCTGTTCCATTATCGGATACTTCGAACCAGGCTTTTTTATCATCCAGCCGAACTGATACATTAATTTCATCCGATGGAGTTGTATGCTTAATTGCATTATCTACCAAATTAATAAGCACTTGTTCAATTAGCTTTCCATCCATAGGAATGAACAGTACTTCCTCCGGAACAGAAATTAGAATTTTATAATTGGGAGCATACTTTGAAGCACGGTTAATGGCCTCTGCCACAATTTCCTCAACAGCTTCAGGTTGAAGGTTAAGTGACAGCCGGCCTTCCTGAATCCTTGTTAAGCTTAAGACATTCTCAACCAAACGGATAAGCCAACCCGAGTCCTCATATATTCCCTGAACGATTTTAATGCTGTCCTCATCCTTTAAATTTTGAAGGAGAATTTCCGCTGCGCCTGTAATTCCAGTAAGCGGAGTTCTTAAGTCATGAGAAATGGCCCGAAGAAGGCTGCTCTTAAATCTTTCACGTTCAGTTTCAGCTCTTGCAGTTTCCTTTTCGCTCGTAAGAAGCTCGCGCTCCATAGCGAAGGTAATCTGCATGATAACCGAATTCAAAAGGAATTGTTTTTCATCGTTCAACATTTCAAGTTTCTTAGGCAGGCAAACAAAGCAAATGACCTTGCCACGGACTTTTATCGGAAATGTATAATGATTCCCATTTATCTCCTCAATTTCGCTTATATTTATATCATTATAAACGATTCTCCGGCTTGCCTTTTCAACTTCTAGCTTCTTCGCTGTATTCTCCTTTGGCTGTATAACAATGCAAGTTATATCACACTCCAGAAGATTTGACAGGCATTGTGCTGAAACAGCCGCGACTTCCGACACACCGCCGGTTTTCGCCAGAGAGCTGGTTATATTGTAAAGAATCTGCGCTTGATTTTCCCGTTCACTGGCAAGCTCCTTTAAACTGATCAGCTTGCTGGTCAGCGCACTCGTAAAAATTGCAGCCATCAGCATGACTACTAACGTAAAAATATATGAGCTGTCGTTAACATGAAAAGTATATAAAGGCTCAGTGAAAAAGAAGTTAAAGGATAACATGGAAAAAACGGAAGCTGCTATCCCATAAGTATAACCTTTCGTATAGCGTGAGGTTACCAACACGGATAGAATGTATATAACAACAATATTCACCTCTGACAAGCCTATATGTTGAATCAGAAATGATAAAAGCGTGGTAGAAATATTAAGTGAAATAGTGATTGCTGCATCTTTGGCAATTTTTTTTAAATTGTTTTTTGCAGCAATAAACTTATACAATTTCTATTTCCTCCTTATAAAATCCTTTTCAATTTCAGATACCGATTATATTGTTTACCACTATTTACTCTTAAGTATCAACTGCTTAAAAAAGTAAATAAGAAATAATAAGGCAAAGGATGATAATATTACTGCAGTAATAATTTTCACGGAAGAAATATGCTCCTTTACAGGATGTCCTTCTTCCAAAATTTTTATTGAACCGGCGTGTAAATCTGCTTCACCGCCATGCTCCCTGCATGCTCTATAAAATATACCCGTAATTTTTACCATATCACCTTTGTATTTATAGTTGCCATAATTTAAGATCTTTATTGCTTCACTTTTATTCAGCCATATTCCAATTGCATTGGTGCCATCATTTATATTGACCCATGAGAAATCTCCTCTATCCATACGTTCGCCAATAGCTTCACCTTGAACTGTAACCTCTTGTCTGTCAAGCTCTTTTGCATTTTCGACTAAATTATTTATTTCCATTATATCTTCTGCCTTTACATTTAACGAAAGTGGAAATGTTAATAGTAAAGCAACTATTAGTGTTTTAAATAATTTATGCATATTTTTTTAACACCTCCGCCTATATAACCTATTAATGCAAATACAGAAAGGAATTCAAGCCTTCCCAAATACATTGCAATGATATAATATACCTTCATAACCGCAGGCATTGAAGGTGTTGTAACTCCTATTGACAAACCTACATTGCCGGTTATGGAAGCCGCTTCGAAAGCAGAATTGGAAAGTGGATAACCATAATACGTACCAAGCAATGTTCCGGCAGCAAATGTTACAATATAACAACCAATGATGATTGCAGATGACTTTATTAAGCTGTCTTCCAGAACCTGATCTTTTATATGATGAAATTTATATACCTTCATGCTTGTCTCTGAAGAAAGCAGTTTTTTAACATCCATAGCCAATCCTTTAAATACAACTCCTACTCTTAATCCTTTAAAACCTCCTGCTGTTGAACATGCAGAACCGCCGATTAACATAACCAGTACCATAATAAGAATTCCAAAATCGCCCCATTCCAAAGCAAACTGCCTTGCATAGACAGATCCAAACCCTGTTGTTGTGTGTGCTGACAGCACGTTAAATACAACTCTCCGAAAACCCGCAACAGCGTCCGGATACACATTTAGTTTAGCTAATCCGGCAAGTGCAAGAATACAAGCTGCAAACGATGTGATAAAAAAGCTTTGTGTTTCTATATTTTTAACAATCTCTTTTCGTTTTCCCTGCCATATCGCATAATGCAATCCAAAGTTAAACGAGCCAAGAATAAATATAATTATAGCGACAGTTTCATACAATAAGCTGTGGTAATACATAATGTTTTGGGTATTTGGAGCAAACCCTCCCGTGCTCCATGCAGACTCAAATATATAAAGTGCATGAAAAAACGCAGATACAGGCTTTAAGCCAATCATCATTCCTATTATCCAAAATGCAGCCGTTCCGATAATAAGATAAATTAAACTGATTTTCCAAATCTGCCTTGCAGTACCCTTGACATTTGGGACCAACTCTATATCTTTCCCTTCTCCGACATACATTTTGTAAGCCCCGCCAGTTCCTTTCGCCAGGAATGTAAGTGCTAAAACCACCATTCCCTGCCCACCAATAAACGTTAACATATGTCTCCACATATTCAGCCCGTTTGATATATGGTCCAAATCCTGTGTAAGCACCATCCCGGTGGTTGTAAATCCGCTCATTACATCAAAGGCTGCATCTAAAAATGATTTGGTATGGCCACTCAAACTATAAGGAATTGCAAATAAAACCGTTAAAATGATCCAGGAAAGAGCTGCAACAGCGAAACCATGTTTCCATTGAATATTGGATTTATTATTCTTTGTACGTTTACCAAACATTATCAAAGTTAACCCGACAATTGTTGATATTGCGATGCTTATTATGAAGTCCAGCATTGAGCCAATCTCTATAAAGGCTAATGAAGTAATGATAGGTATAATCATTAATGAAGCTATACAGAGTACGATATAACCCGTATAATAGCTGATAATTTCTATGCTGTAAGTTTTGCCTCCGGTCATTTATATCATCTCACCTCATTATGATTACAGCGGCAGCAGCTGTTAATGTAATATAGGATGCAACTGTAATCAGTTCTACTATAATCCCCTTTATCTCATCTTTTTTGAGTCTCATTTTTATTTCCTCCATATAACTCTTTAACTAAAACAGATAAAACAGAATTATTCGTTACAATTAAAGCTTTGTCGTCACTCAAAAGTAAAGTATCTCCTCTTGGGTAAATGACCTTTTCACCGCGTAATACCGAAACAAACACACATTCTTCCGGCAATATGAGATCTTTGATTGTTTTCCCGCACCAAAGACTTCCTTCCTTTATTAATATTTCGGCTAAAACCATTGACCCGCGTTCAAAGGTATTAACAATCCTGTACTCCTCCTTATCAAGTTCATATTCAATCATGTTCGCAATTACTGCCGTACTGCAAACTATATTATCTATTCCAAGAGTTTTGAATACTGCAGTATTTTTGGGATTGTTTACACGAGCAATTGTTTTTTTTATATTAAAGTTCATCCTGGCTATTTGGCAAATAACAAGATTTTCCTCATCTGTACCTGTGACAGCTGCAATAATATCTGCCTCCTCAATACCTGCATCTTTCAGAACCTCAAGATTTGTACCATCCCCCCAAATCACTTCAGCGTCTAAATCCTCTGATATTTTCAGGCACGTATCCTTGTTGCGTTCTATCAGAGCAACCTGGTGTCCCCTCTCCTTTAAGGTTTTGAACAGATTGTATCCAATTTTTCCTCCGCCGGCTATTATTGATTTCATAGTATTATCTCCCTGCTTAATGAGTGTATAAGTCTTCCTTTATCCTGTTTTTGTATGGTACATATTATCCTGTTTCCATTTTGTATCAGGTCATTTTTCTCTGGAAGGCTTATTATTCCATCTTTTATCAATACTGATATGACGCATGAGTATTTCGTCTCAATTTCCTCAACAGAAACTGATTTTTCTTTATCAACAAGAAGTTCAATAATTTCATAGTTATCATCTAAAGCTGAAACAATATTCAGGTTCTCTACAAGCAGCTTGTTCTTTAATATTTCAATACCTGACTGCACCGGATTAATCGTTTCAATACCCAGCTTATTATAGATATAGTTTTTTTCAGGGTCATTTACCCTTGCAATGATCTTTGGAACATGATATATTCTTTCAGCTATTAACGACACCATTATGTTGATGTTATCATCCGGCGTCACAGCCAAAACAGCATCTGTCAGTTTTATTCCCGCCTCTGTAAGCTTGTCGCTGTCATATTCCACGCCTTTTATCCTCTGACCGTTAAAACCGCTTCCCAATCTGTTCAATCGGTCCCCATCACGGTCAAGAATGCAAATATCGTGACCATCATCAGCCAATTCCCTTGCTAAATTACTGCCTAACCTTCCGCAGCCGATTATAATTATATACATATGCATTTCCCCTCACATAAAACCTTATAAGTGTCGCATAAATATTTAGCCATGTGTTATGATATAGTCTAGGAGTTTTTCATGAATATATTCATAAACACGAATGCCTGCAAGTGTTTTGTAAATAATTGCAATCTCACATAATAAGCACATGCATCACCAGTATTTAAATTATATTAGCAGTAAGCTTATAAATTTGGCATTAAGATAATACTTTGCATATAAATATTTTATAAATGTTTTAAAAGTTACCGGATTTTTCCCTCATTGATACATATAACAGATAGGAGATTCTCTGCAATGGTATCTTTGACTTGTTCAAAGCTGATCTCCTCTTTCCGGTCGTAACGATCCTGACAAAAAAATACCTGCGGCACTATAATTTTTTAAATTATAATCCCACAGGCAAAATATCATAAAATCCTTCATTGACATTCTTTAACAGTTCTTTTTTATACGGATACCCAAATGTTTTATTATTTTTGCGCCTTGACCAGTGCATTTTCTACTACCCTGAGATATAACGGCAACGTTAACTATACTGCATTCCGAAGGATATCCTGCTGCCCTCCGGATACTCGTCATCCGGTAAAACCTTCCTGATATAACGACGCATATACGCCGCCCTTTCTCATCAGTTCAGCATGAGTTCCCTGTTCTTCAATACCTCTCGTGGTCAACACCACGATATCATCGGCATTTTTTATTGTAGAAAGTCTATGGGCTATAATTAATGTGGTTCTTCCGCGTGCAAGCGTATTCAAGGATTCCTGTACAAGCCTTTCGCTCTCATTATCCAAAGCTGAGGTCGCTTCATCCAGAATCAATATGGGTGGATTCTTCAGAAATGCCCTGGCGATAGATATCCGCTGTTTCTGCCCTCCGGAAAGCTTGACGCCGCGCTCTCCCACAAAGGTGTCATAACCATTTTCCAATTCCATAATAAAATCATGGGCATTAGCAAGCTTTGCCGCCTCCATAACATCCTCAATGGCTGCTTCCGGTTTACCATATAGGATGTTCTCCGCTATTGTACCGGAGAACATGTAAACATCCTGCTGAACCATTCCAATATTTTTTCGCAGGGATTCCAGTGTCAGTTGCCTGATATCCTTCCCGTATATGGTGATAGAGCCTTCATTCACTTCGTAGAATCTTGGAATCAGGTTGCAGAATGTGGTTTTGCCTCCCCCGGAAGGACCGACTATAGCAACAGTGTGTCCACTTTTTATGTTAAGGTTTATATTATTTAGTACAACAGTCCTGTCATTATAGCTGAAAGATACATTGTCAAAACTAATCTCCCCTTTGACATCCGCTAATTCTTCCGCATCCTCGCTATCAACTATTTCGGGCTTCGTGTCCAGTATCTCAAGGAATCTGTCAAAGCCTGACATGCCGCGCTGGAAGGTCTCAGTGAAGTTGACGAGGCGGTCTATCGGATTTAAAAAGACATTGATAAATAAAATATACGCCACCAATTCTGATGTGGAGATTTCACCCCGGCTTAAAAATATGCCTCCAAACACAAGGACACTTAGGTATAAAATCCCCTGAAGCAACTGGTTTCCTGAATGGAAGCTGCCCATGATGGTATAGCTATTTTCCTTCGTTCTGAGAAATTGTATATTTCCTTCGTCAAACTTGCAGGACTCAATATCTTCATTTGCAAAAGACTTAACAACACGTATCCCGGCCAGGCTGTCCTGAGCCTTGGCATTAACAACAGCTATCTTTTTCCGGTTTTCAGTAAATACGGCACGCATCTTGAGATTGTAAAAGCCTGTGAACACTATTATAAATACCAATAAGGCCAATAGAATCAAGGTGAGCTTTACATCCATTGTAAGCATGATAATGATTGCGCCAACAATTTTAACAATTGAAATAAAAACATCTTCAGGCCCGTGATGCGCCAATTCGGTAATATCAAACAGGTCGTTTGTGATACGTGACATGAGCCTGCCTGTATTTTCATTGTCATAGAATGCGAATGAAAGCTTCTGAAGATGATTAAACAGGTCCCTGCGCATATCAGTTTCCATGCGGGCTCCCATAATGTGACCCCATGATGTTATATAGCGCTGGCAATAATACCTTATAATATATAGTATAAGAAGAACTGCAGATGTTATGAACACAGTCTCCAGCAAATTGGCAGGACGTTTGTCATACACCTCATCCATCAGGTATTTAACAAGGGATGGAAAAAACAAATCTATTCCGGACAGAATAAATGCACAGAACATATCCAGGTAAAACATCCCTTTATACGGGTTATAATATGAAATGAACCTCTTGAACTTCCCCATTAAAAACAGCCTCTGCTTTTCGGATTATATTTTTATTTACTAATAATAGCACTCGCAGCATTTGTTGTCCACAATATGGATAACAATCTACTACGGTTCTCCAATCAATATGTTCCTTTGACTTATTGTGATTAACCGCCGATACCATAGAGAATTATGAAAAAGCCTTATCGAAACGTATAATTGATTTTTCTTTGCAAAAGATAGATATTGTATCTTTTATTAACAATTACATACAGGAGGAATTTTATGAATATTGATGAACTGAAAAATTTTAAAAAACCGCCGCAATCATATTGGATGGCTTCCACACCCGGAACGGATTACCCGGTTTTAGACAAAGATATAAAAGTTGATATAGCGATTATAGGAGGAGGTTTTGTTGGTATATCAACAGCATATATGTTTAGCAAGGAAGGGTTAAAAGTAGTAATAATTGAGGCGGACCGTATCCTTCAAGGTACGACCGGACATACAACGGCAAAGATTACCTCCCAGCATGGGTTGATATACAATAAAATAAAAAGTCAAATGAGCGAGGAGTTTGCAAAGCAATATGCCGATGCTAACGAAACTGCGATCAGAATGATTGAAAAAATTGCCAAAGAAAATGAAATTGAATGCGACTACACCCCCCAATCTGCCTACGATTTTACTTATCGGGACGGTTATGTGGATAAAATAAGTGAAGAGGTAAAAGTAGCATCCTCCCTGGGAATAAAAGCTACCTACCTTGAAGAAATACCTTTACCCTTTAAAATAAAAGCAGCTGTACGTTTCGATAACCAGGCGCAGTTTCACCCCCGTAAATACCTTTTGCATCTGGCAGAATATATATCAAAACATGGCTGTCAGATATTTGAACAAAGCAGGGTAGTAAATATAGAAGAGGGCGACAGATACATTTTAATTACTAACAAAGGAAAAAAGGTGACCGCCGAAAAGGTTATCATAGCTTCACACTACCCTTGCTATAATAAGGCTGGTATGTATTTCGCCAGAATATGGCCTGACCGGTCATATGTTCTTGCTGCCAGGGTGAAAGAAAAATATCCGGGTGGAATGTATATAACCGCAGAAGAACCTGGCCGTTCACTTCGAAGTCAAAAATCCGATGATGGTGAATTGATATTAATAGGCGGCGAGCATCATAAAACAGGGCAAGGTGAGGATACTATCAAGCATTATGAAGCATTGGTCGATTATTCAAATAAGAACTTTACTGTTGAAGATATTCCGTACCGTTGGTCTACACAGGATTGCATGACATTGGATGATGTTCCATATATAGGCCATTTCACATCAGATACACCTAATATGTATATTGCAACAGGCTTCGGTAAATGGGGAATGACTAACAGTACAGTCTCTTCATTGATCTTGAGAGACTTGATAATTGCTGGTAAGAGCCCTTGGCAGGACGTTTATAACCCCTCACGGAAAACATTAGCTGCTTCAGCCAAAACCTTTGTTGTTGAAAATTTAAATGTTGCAAAAGAACTGATAAAGGGAAAAACCTCCAGACTACCTGACGATGTCGATATTAATGCCGATGAAGGAAAAGTAATTGAGGCAGAAGGACAAAGGGCGGGAGCGTATAAAGATGAGCATGGTACTATGCATATAGTCAACACAACCTGTACACACATGGGCTGTGAATTAATGTGGAACTCCGCGGAAAAATCATGGGATTGCCCCTGTCATGGCTCAAGGTTTTCGTATGAGGGTGATATAATCGAAGGACCTGCGGTTAAGCCTTTGGATATGCACAATGATGTAAATACAATTGAAAAGGTGATAAAAGACCATTTTTAAAAGTATTTATACATTTTTTAACTCGTTTTCAATAGGAACGATCAATTTTTCATAACGATCAATTTTCACATTGAGACGGTCAAGTGTACTCTGCATATCTGCTATACGCGAGGCAAGCGCGTCGCGCTGCTCGATCAGCAGTGATTTACGCGCTTCTATCGTTTCATTGCCTCGCCGGAATAATTTTACATATTCAATCAGAATTTCCACAGGAAGCCCGGCTGAACGCATACACTTGATGAATTCGATCCAGCGGCAGTCTTCGTCATGATATTCACGTATGCCGCCCGACGTGCGCCCCACACTGGGTATCAAGCCGACTCGCTCATAATACCGTAGTGTATCGGGAGTCAGATCATACTTTTTACTTACTTCTGTAATTGTCATGGTTCTTGCCCCCTCGTATCTATCATATACTTAAAGTTTACTCCAGGTCAAGACACTGGAAATCATGACAGCTTGCCCCGTTTAATTTGGGGGATAGCTGTTATTCATCAATCGAAACGAGTTCATATTCCCTGAAGCCAAGTCTCAGTTTCGCAGCAGCTTCTACAGTGCGGATGCCATTGAGGGATTCCATTCTTTCAATTAGCGCTGCTTTTCCTTCATCCGGGGAATGATAGACCGCATCTACACAGGCTTGATCAAGCGCCACCGGGTCTGTCGAGGAGAATATTCCAATGTCGGCCATTTCGGGGTCATGAGGATTGGAATCGCAGTCGCAGTCCACCGACAATTTATTAGCTACGTTGATATACACGATGTTTTTACTGCCCATATAATTCATGACTGATTGATCCGCGTCAGCCATAGACTCCAAAAACGAATCATGGTCGGCCGTAAACGCATCTTCAAAGACTTCGCTCGTTGCGGAGGTGTGTATCCATATCTTCCCTTGAGACGACGCCACCCCGATGGACATGTTTTTCAGCGCGCCGCCAAAACCGCCCATTGCGTGCCCTTTAAAATGAGACAGTATCAGCATGGAATCGTAATTTTTCAAATGTGCTCCGACATAGTTTTCTTTCATGTGCTTTCCGTTTGCGACAGGAATCGGCATTTCACCATCCTCATCCATAATATCGCAGGGAGCTATGGCCTTGAATCCATGTTCTTCAATGGCTTTCCAATGTTCCTCCGTCGAATTTCTCCTGCCGGGATAGGCTGTATTACACTCGACGATGGTACCCTTCAGTTCGTGTACCAGATCCTTGATCAGATTAGGATTTAAAAAGTTATGACCGCCCGGTTCTCCTGTGGAAATCTTGACCGCGACCCTGCCATTCAGAGTTATGCCCATGACATTGTAAATCCTGATAAGACTTTCAGGCGTAATCTCCTTAGTGTAGTATACTTTCGATTTTTCCATCATTATCTACTCCTTTTTTGTATGGCTTGAACTTAAAGTATTCTTTAAATTTATCAATAACAGCGTATCACTTGGAGTTAACTCCAAGTCAAGAGGTTTTTTATATAACCTTTTTGCTAATTGCGATAATAAAAAGTTACCAGATACAGTGAAAGGTGTTGCCGTGGCAAAGTACCCATATATTCTTTATTTCTATTTGATTCAGTGATATAATACATTTCGGTGATGGAGTTCACCTTTAAACGCTCAATGCTAATGACTCCTACTTTGAATTCAAGGTAGGAGTTTATTATTTTACGGAAGGAAGTTAATATGTTGAAGATATTCTATGTTGGAATAGGCGGATTTATAGGAAGTGCATTAAGGTATATTATATCTATATACACCCCTAAATTCTTTGGAACTCAATTACCATACGGGACTTTAATTGTCAACGTGGTAGGAGGAATTTTAATAGGTTTAATAATGGAAATTAGTTTAGCAACAGATTTCATTTCACCTAATCTTAGGCTTTTTCTCACCACAGGAATTATGGGAGGGTTTACGACATTTTCCACCTTCAGTTACGAGACAATTAACCTTTTTGTAAGAGGTAACTATATATTGGGTTCTTTAAATACTTGTTTGAATTTATTTTTAAGTCTTGGTGGTGTGATATTAGGCAAACTCTCTTCGTATATTTTTATCAATGTATGAAATCGAGGCTAAAATCATTACAATAATAGCGGCTGGCCGTATTTAGGGTCGGGCGTTCCTCCTTAAAACTCATATTGGGATTGTGTTTATAAACCAATTTATGTTAATATCAACTTAAACACAAATGTTCGATATGAGATGAGGTGCAAAATAATGGCTGTAGATGAGCAAAATTCATCGGATATTGAAGCGATATTGTCGCATAGATATGATAATGGAGCCGACCTTTGGACTACTCCTGACAAACGCCTGCTAAAAGGATCCCCGTTCTCAACATTGGAGAGCGTTCTTATCCTCCTGGAATTGGGGATGGAATCTACCGACCCTTTGCTTCAAGAAGCTGCCGAATTGATTTTCAGTGCCTGGCGGGAAGACGGACGTTTCAAGCTGTCCCCGCAAGGCGCCATATACCCTTGTCATACCGTCCATGCTGCCGAAGTACTGTGCCGCATGGGATATGCCAACGATGTCAGGCTTCAAAAAACTTTCAAACATCTTTTGGATATCCAGCATACCGACGGAGGCTGGCGCTGCAACAAGTTCAGTTTTGGTCGGGGTCCGGAAACAGAGTTTTCAAATCCCTTTCCAACACTTACCGCCCTGAATGCGTTCCGTTTTTGCAATTATCTCAACAACGAACCGGCACTTGACAATGCTGTGGATTTTTTGCTGGAGCATTGGACGATCAAGAAACCTATCGGCCCGTGCCACTATGGAATTGGCACATTGTTTATGCAGGTCGAATACCCTTTTCGCAACTACAACCTTTTTGTTTATGTCTACGTTTTGTCGTTTTATAACCGTGCAAAGGAGGATAAACGGTTTTTGGAAGCCTTGGAAGCACTAAAGTCCAAAATGGTCGATGGGCAAATTGTTGTTGAGCGCGTTGTTCCAAAACTGGCTGGGTTATCTTTTTGCAAAAAAGGTAACCCAAGCGCATTGGCAACCATACGCTACCATGAAATTAATAAAAACCTTGGTAGAAGCTAATAATCGCTATTACACGACATTCAACAATTTCGATTCATTAATTCCCCGAATCAACAACCAAAACATAAATGAGAATTCAGCTATTGTTCCCGGCAGCAACAGAATTGTCTCCATCGTTCCATTTGAAACGAGAAAATGTACTATAACTGCCATCAATCCAAATATGGTTTCAATTACAAACAGAATACCGAACACTTTCGGAATAAATTTCGACTTATAAATCAAAATTCCAAGGGGAAGTACCCAAAGGGCAAAGAAAATCTGGCCGATCATATATCCATGCTGATATAAATTATAAAAAAGCATTGCCAGGGACTGAAGCTGGCTGGAATTAAAAGAGTTCAGATAATCATTTCCACTTAAAATGTATAGTGGTGCAATTTCATTCAGAATATTAAACATAAGCAATACGCTGCCTGCAGTTGCAAAAATAACCATTGTTGCAGCCATATTCCTATTTGCTGAAAAAAGCAGTTTGTATAAAATCAAGGCAGTGAACAAATAACTCAGAGACATGAGAATATCACTTACAATTCCTATTCGATATAAGAAGACATTTGATAAAATGTTACTGACCGTTGCAGCAATATCATTTGAGACGAATAGTTTTTCACGAAAAAAAATCTCCGCAAACAAACCGAATACCACCATCAGCAGGAAGAAAAAACCTGCAAGCCGAGCAGTTTTTTTGTTCGAATTTATTTTTTCTCCTTCGTTGTATTTCATTTTGGTTACGTTTTCTGTAAAACTATTATTTATCATTTTGAATTATCCTCCCTTTTGCTTTTATCTTCCATGATTTCATGAGAAAATACCTCTTCGAGCTTTGTTTCAAATACGTCGGCAATACGGAATGCAAGTTCCAAGGATGGTGAATACTTACCATTTTCAATTGCCACAATCGTCTGTCTTGTAACACCTGTTTTTTTAGCTAACTCCTGCTGTGTCATCTCATTATTATAGAAACGCAATTTTCTGATATTGTTAGAAATCACGAGTTTAGCCATTTTTGACCCCTTTCCTGTAAAAATACAACTGTGAAAAGCCCTCAAAAAGTGATCCAAAACTAAATGAAATAAAAATGATGTTAAGCATAATTGCTGGTGGCATTTTCATATATAATGACACCAGAGCAATAACAAATCCTACACCAACCACAACAAATGAATTTCTCATAGCTTTTAGTGCAATCAGCTTATCCATTTCATCTTCAAACTCTGCAATTTCAAGCTCTTCGTAGGTTTCCTCAGATCCTTTGCATTTTGCTTTATTTGATACCTCTTTTGCTACCTCATTTGCTACGGCGAGAATAATATGAAATACTATCTGAATAAGTATTGCAATAACAACACCGCCGCCGATAAAAATAAGCATTGCAGCCGCCCAGAACTTTAAATCATTCAGTAGCTTCGCACCGACCTCTTGATACTTCGAAATTCCATAAATACTGTATGCTGCCAGTATCAATAACCCTGAAATAATCGAAGCAATTATTTTTTTCTCTTGATAATACATTTTTTCACTCCTATTCTCCAAAAGTAATTTCATCTATACATAGAGTATAATATTTTGTTCTCCATGTCAAGTATTTTTTACTCCATGTAATAATTTTTTTACTTAGCATGAATCTCTTTGCTTTAAATGATAATAGGTTTTTGGTTGTATTCATGTTGATAAGGTTTTTATGAAAATAAAATAACTGGTCAAGTTGTAAAGTTCACAACCCAATCAGTTATTAGTTCATCTATTCACTTGTATATCAAAACACCCGACTCAAATTCTATGGTTACGTTTTCATCAATCCTGTAACCTTCTTCTTATCGTATAAGATATCAACTTCCGTAATTGTAATACGGACGGGGCCCATTACAGCAGTATGCTCCTTAGGTTATATCAAATTGGATTTTTGCAGTAATCTCTGAACAATTACCGCTGTTTCCGCACGTGTTATGTAGTCTCCTGGTGCAATTGCACTGCCAGTTCTGCCTGTTATTACACTTGTTTTCAAACATTCTGCTACACTTGTTTTTGCATAAGTCGAAGTGTCTGCTCCATCAGCATAATTTGCCAAAAGCAAACTTACTTCACTATCTTTGAGCTCCGGTTTCAAACCGGTTATTTTCATTGCTCGTGCAATTATTATCATAGCCTGCTCGCGGGTGATCTTGTCATTGGGTCCGAATTTACCGTTGCCATAACCGGATATAATACCATTTTCGTACGCTATTGATACCGCATCATAATAGGAGTCATTTTTCGATACATCACCGAAGGAGGCTTTTCCGGTTCCCGGACGCATCAATCCCAGTGCTTTAACAACAATGGCAGCGAACTCACCTCTGGTAATATCACTGTCAGGCTCAAACATATCATTTCCAACACAGCTGATAACAAGCCTTGAACCCATGTCGCTGACTGCATCCTTTGCCCAGTGCTTCCGGACATCCTTAAAGGTTTTCGGACTCCAGATTACTGAGTATGTACTATTTGTCAGGCTGTTTATCTTAGCATAATATTTGCCGTCGATAATGGTTATTACTGTTGGCACGTGCGAGAAGGTTCCATCGGAATTCAGCACTATGCCCGTGGTTATCCTGGATGGATCAACACCTTCAGGTATTGCAACCAATCTTTCGACATATGCATTGAATTTTGAAATTTCTACTGTCTTGTTGCCGCTTGAACAGGTAATTTCAAACTCAATAGGCTTCACCATTATTTGATAATTGTTTTTGTCCGCTGTATCTTCGACGATCTTAACAGTATCTGCGGCCGGTTCGGATATTTTTACATTTACTGCAATATCCTTAAGCTCAACCTGCTCCCCAATCTGTTCTAACACGGCATCAATATTTATTTGAGAAGCCGGAAGCGTATAAGTAACATTCTCCGTTTTCACTTCAACAACCGCTTCCACGGTTTCCATGTTCTTCACTGTCTGTCCGTTCAAAGTTCCAATGATAACATCCGCATTATTTTTAACCGGAATTGTCACCACTGCATTGTTTCCTTCTTTTTGCAGTTTTTCCCCCACTTTCTTATCATCTACTACGATTGTTGTTACAGTTTTATCATCCACCTTTGTTGTGGTTGCTGTAGCCGCTGTTTCTGTCTTGCCGTTTACAAGTATTTCAACTCTGCCTTCTCCTGGCGTCGTCAGTGTCGGCATTGGCGCCGGGTCATCTTCCGAATCTTCATTATTTGAGGGCCGATATGGTGTTACCGCATTGGAAGCCGCCGATTCAGGACCATTTCCAGCTTCATTGGCAGCTTTCACAGTAAAGGTATAGGTAGTACCATTAGTCAAACCTGTAACCGTAATGGTTGTACCTGTCCCTACTGCCGTAATATTATCAGGATTCGAGGTAACAACATATCCGGTAATTGGGCTCCCGCCATCATCAGCCGGTGCGGCAAAGCTTACTGCAGCCTCTCCATCCCCGGCTGCTGCCGTTACATTTGTTGGCGCTCCCGGTACGGTTTTCGGCATTGCACTGATTTCATTTGAATATGCACTTTCGCCGCCCGGATTGGTTGCTTTGACCACAAAGTAATAGGTGGTACCATTTGCAAGTCCTGTAACATCACAGCTGTACACCTCGCCGGCGACGGTTGTCGCTGGCACATAATAAACACCGGCGGCTGTGCTTGCATAAACTTTATAGCCTGTTGAACCTGCTACTCCACTCCAGCTTACATTAACATATCCATCCCCTGCACTTGCCGATTGCAGAACTGGCACTCCCGGCGCTGCAACTTGCGGCGTCGCACTCACTTCGTTGGAATTATTGCTGTCGCCTTCGCCATTAGCGGCTTTTACCACAAAGTAATAGGTTGTGCCATTGGTAAGGCCTGTTGCGTCGTAACTATAAACTGAACTACCCACAGTTTCAAGCGCTGTTACGTATAGACCGGCTGTAGTGGTGCTGAATATTTTATACGCTGCTGCTCCGGGGACGCTGTTCCAGGTGATGGCAATATGTGCATCTCCGGCAGCTACTGTCTGAATAACAGGTACAGATAGATTCACTACCTGGGTTACAGTGAAGGTCACATTGGTCATGTTGTCTGCGGATACCGTCACTGTCTCTGTGTATGTCCCTGCTGCAAGCCCATCCTTTGCTTTTACAGTAAAGGTGGTGGATGGTGTCCCTGAATTCAAGACTGTCACCGGAGGTTGGGTAACTACAAAGTTGCTGCTTCCCCCTCCGTTTAATGATACTGCCAGATTTGCCAAATCACCTGTGCCGGTCTTTGTTACCGTGATAGTCTTAGTTTCCTGTGTACCGGAACCATACCCTGCTGTTTTGGCTGTCATGGTCTGGTTACCGATTGCTGCTGTGGTATAGGTTGGTGCTGCTTCTACAGTTACTGTGCCCGTCCTGTTTACGGGCACCTGTCCTCCCGTGAAGGTTCCGGTTACTGTCCCTGTTACAGCTTTTACTCCTGAATCGTTGCCATCATAAGCTGTATCAAAGGCCCATGCTATGGTAACTGCTACATAGCTGTTGTCACTCAGCTTTGCGTAGCCGGAGGCAGACAAGCCTGCCTTTGCCGCTGCTTCCGTTGCTCCGTAAGGAACTGTCGCCATTGTTGTAAGTGCCGTATCGCTTCCGTCGTTGCTTGTATAGTATCCTGTTATTGTTCTGGTGTCCGCATTTACAGTAAGATTGTTTGTTATTGCATTATATCCGTTACATGTAAGTGTTACCGCATGTCCATTATGGGCTGCCACAGTCAGTACTGCGCCGTTAGCCGGGCTTGCTGTGATTCCGTTGGCAGAAAAAACTGCCGGTACCACATCTGCCGTAGAGCCATCGTTATAGGTCAGTGTCACTTCGAGACCTGCCAGATTCAGGCTCTCACCCTCTGTATATAATAAATCTGCCGGCTGATTTTTTATTTGTATGTCAGTTACTGTCTTCGCCGCCGTTGCGGAGAATGTCACAGTGAAGGTCACTGTATTGCCCACACCTGTTCCACTTGTGGCGGTTGCCCCAACAGAAGCCGAGCCCGCTACCACGGGAGTGAAGGCTCCTGTCTGGAACACCCCGCCGTTCTTTGAGGTCAGGGTGACGTTTGCCGTATATACCTGGTCTGCCTTGAATTTGCCTTGCGGGGTAAGCTCCCCATTCCACGCTACATTTGATACGGTATAGTCTTCACTGCCTGTCGCCGTTTCCACCTGGGCCGCCGTCTGGGGGATTGCTCCCGCTGCCGGGGCTGTCATAGTTACGGACGCAGTTCTAATTTCCGACAGCAGGTAGGGATACCCGGAATTAATTCCGGAATTCAGCCCCCATATATTATTGAAATCCCAACCAGTAAAGGTGGACTGAAGCTTCATATCCGCTGTAGATTTCGATGTTCCTACGGCATCCGATTGTCCGGAAACCCCCGAATCATAGTAGGAGCCGGAAACAGTTCCGGTATTCTGTCCAATCAACCCGCCTTTATGGGTTGCGGCGGTTTCGCTTGTTCGTACAACATCACCTGCAAGCGTACCGTTGTTATGGGTAGTGCTGCTGTCAATAGCATCTCCTGATGCTTCATTCAGCTTCCAGTAGCCTACCAATCCCGTTTCGTTACCATTGAGCACTCTATCCTTATCTCTTTTAATATCTTCACCTGTCCTGGCTATATTCCAAAACCTTACGTCAGAGATTTTTCCGTCAAAGTAAAACCATCCGTCTGTACGCCGACCTATGTTAATAGGACTATCTTTTTTTACATATGTACCAGAACTTTTGTCATATCCAAGTGTGTTAAATGTTCTGCTAAGAGTAGCTACTTTTCCCAAATTAACAGATCCCCGCCATAAGTCCTGAGCTTCCCCATTGACATAAACACGGGCCATAGCCTGCTTTTCAATGGTATTATACTCATAAACCGCTGCCACATGGAACCATCCTGGCCGTATAACATTTTTTATATCGATCCAGGAATCTCCACCTTCATTCCATACCGGAATAAACCTTAATCCATTGACCCCTGATCCACCACCTGTATGAATCTCAAACTGCTCATAACCTTTTCCCATAATAAAATTACAGTCATCCGTATTTGTGTCATCCCACTGAAACCATGCTTCGAGAGTAAATTTTTCTCCTACATAAATATCTTTATGATTGATAGCAATATAGCCCCCCGAATTTGGAGAAGAATAATTGCCAACAGGAGTCCCGTTAAACTCCAGATAATTGTTAAATACTGACGGTGAACAGGAGGATGAGGCATAAGAGGTCTTTACTATGCCGGAAACGGAATTCGCTCCTGCCAATCCGCCCAAATAATCCTTGCCGCTGACGCTTGCCCGGGTAAATGAATTTTCAATTGTTCCCGAGTTTTGGCCGACAAGACCGCCAACGTATTCATAGCCGTTGACTGAACCCTTTGTATAGCTTCGGCTTATTATGCCGCTGTTTGTACCTGCCAGGATGCCTGCGTTACTTCCTGCAGTGATATTAGCATTTTCTATCCCCAGATTACTTATCTGCCCCGAGGCTGCAATGGATGAAAACAGGCCTTTATTAGAAACGCTTGTGTCATTGATTGTAAAATTCCTGATAACCTTCGAATTGCCGTCCAGTTTGCCGGAAAACGGTCCAATCGGTTTCCATTCGGCACCGGCAAGGTCAATATCCGCTGTTAGCCGATAATTGCCTGACAGATTGCTGCCGACGCTTATCAGTCCGGCCGCACTGCTGATGTCGATCCATACTTCGCCGACTGCCCGGACGGTCATCGGAAATGCGCTTAGCAGCAGCACCATTACCATAATTAATGACCCCAGGCGCCATGTTATTTTTCTCATATGTAATCCCTCCCAAAATACTATCCGGAGATGAAACTGCAGGTTCTATACCCGGATTAAAGATTATAAGCCATAGAACCTGCATTTGTTTGTTTTGGTGCAATTGCCTGGTTTACACTTTTATATTCTTTATTTAATAATATAACAAACGGTTATAGACAGTAAAGCTGTCAAAAGGTCAATTTTTGACAACCTTTTCTGCTTGATTCCATTCCCATCATCAAGATGATATGTTTAATATTTTCCCACATAATTATCAAAAGTTTCCCTGCTATCGGATAAAAAACCGTCTGTCATGTCAGCAATCGTTTGTGACTGGCTCCACTGCAAATAATGCTTTCCTTTCAAAAATGTACTACCTTGTTCCAAATTGTTGTGCCCAGCAATCATTAAAAGAATAGGTATTTTCTAATAGGTTGTCAGCGTCTTCCTGTGTTTCAACGTATGTCCATCCGCTCATCTCGGAGGCAACAACCCTGTTCTCAAAAATGCTCCCTTTGAAATGTATATCATCCCCGTTCAGCAATTCAGCCAAGATTGACTTATTTTTATACAGCCAGCTTTAAAGTGAGATACTTTTATAAACCAATGTACCAAACCTAAGCCACTTGTGTATTGTTCAATTTAATACGAAAAGTACCCTATTGACAGTCACGCTATTCTGCGATACTATATACCAGTAGTATGTAATACTTCATACCAGTTATACAGAATAGTAAGGGGTGATTGTGCTGGAAAACCTAACGGAAATTCTCAAAGGCGTGCTTGAGGGCTGTGTCCTTGAAATTATAAGCCGCAAAGAAACCTACGGCTACGAAATCACACGGCGGCTGAATGCCCTCGGCTTCACAGATGTTGTGGATGGAACGGTGTACACCATACTGCTCCGGCTTGAAAAAAGCAAGCTGGTAGAGATCACCAAAAAGTCCTCCGACAAGGGGCCGCCGCGAAACTTTTTCACTCTCAACGATGCGGGGCGCGAGGAGCTGCGGAAGTTCTGGGAAAAATGGGAATTTGTTTCATCTAAAATCAACCAATTAAAGGAGGAGCAATCAAATGTCTGAGTTTTTCGATAATTATTTCAATATCAAAAAAATGATTGAGAGCAAACGCGAGTACAAGCAACAGATGGCAAGGGTGGAGGCTCTACCGAAAGACTATCAATACGTATTTAAGAAAATACAGGGACACATGTGGATGTTCGCGGCGGGATCCGGCTATGACATGATGAAGATCCATTATGGCCTGATAGAACTGTTCGAGGCCGGTGCGGCGGACGGCAAGCATGTTTTGGAGATTACCGGTGAAGACGTGGCCGCATTCTGCGACGAGCTTCTGCGTAGCGCCAGCACATACACGGAAAACTGGCGCGAGGCGCTCAACCGCGACATACTGAAAAAACTCGGAAAGGGGAAGGATTCAAAATGATAGAAACCGCAATTCAAGTGAAAGGGCTGCAAAAGTCCTACAAGAAACTTCATGTTCTAAAGGGCGTGGATTTCGAGGTGGAAAAAGGCAGTATTTTCGCCCTGCTCGGCTCCAACGGTGCGGGCAAGACGACAATTGTCAAAATCCTCGCCACACTGCTGAAACAGGACGGCGGGACCGCCGCCGTCAACGGATTTGACGTTGCATCAAAGCCCGGCAATGTGCGGCAGTCGATCAGCTTGACCGGGCAATTTGCCGCCGTGGACGAGATATTGACCGGGCGGGAAAATCTCATTATGATCGCTAAGCTATGGCACCTCACAAATCCGCGTCAGGTTGCGGACGATTTACTAAAACGCTTTGGCTTAACAGACGCCGCAGACCGCAGGGTGTCTACTTATTCGGGAGGTATGCGCCGCCGGCTCGACATCGCCATGAGCCTTGTGGGAAAACCGCAGCTCATATTCCTCGACGAGCCGACTACCGGGCTTGACCCAGAGGCGCGCATCGAGGTTTGGAAGACTGTTAAAGAGCTCGCTGACAGCGGCACGACGGTGTTGTTGACCACGCAATATTTGGATGAAGCTGAACAGCTTGCCGACCGGATTGCCATTCTGCATGAGGGCAGGATTATCGCGAGCGGCACGCTCGCAGACCTGAAAAAGCTGTTCCCGCCCGCAAAGGTTGAGTACATTGAAAAACAGCCGAGCTTGGAGGATATATTCCTCGCAATCATCGGCAAAAAGGAGGAAAAGTAAATGGAGACGGTAAAGAAACACTTTTTCAGCGACATGGGCGTCATGCTCGGGCGTTCCATGCACCATATTTTCCGCAGCATGGACACCATCATCACAGTAGCCATCACGCCTATCGCACTTATGCTGTTGTTCGTTTACGTGCTTGGCGGTGCTATCCAGGCCGGCACGGATAACTATGTAAATTATCTGCTGCCCGGCATACTGCTGATTGCGATTGCAAGCGGTATAGCCTATACGGCTTTCCGCCTGTTTACCGATATGCAGCGGGGCATATTCGAGCGGTTCCACTCCATGCCGATTGCGCGTTCCACAGTGCTGTGGGGGCACGTGCTGACCTCGCTGGTATCCAACTTTATTTCAGTTGCCGTCATCATACTCGTAGCGCTCATTATGGGCTTTCGCTCATCGGCGGGTGTATTGCCTTGGCTTGCCGTAGCCGGTATACTCGCGCTGTTTACGCTGGCCTTGACCTGGCTCGCGGCGATTGCTGGATTATCTGCAAAATCGGTGGACGGCGCAAGCGCCTTTTCCTATCCGCTTATCTTCCTGCCATTTATCAGCTCGGCGTTTGTGCCTACCGAATCAATGCCGTCAGTCGTTCGCGCCTTTGCCGAAAACCAGCCGGTGACCTCGATAGTGGAATCCATTCGCGCACTGTTGTCAGGTCAGCCAGTAGGTAATGATATATGGGTCGCTCTTGCGTGGTGCGTCGGAATAATGCTTGTGGCATATATCTTCGCGATGAGGGCGTATAAAAAGCGGGTGTAAAATTCAATATTTTTATTTCAGACCTCTGAGTACAGATGTAATCTCCAATGTCATCTATGAAATGCCCCAAAAAAACGGGATATCATCTATACTTTTACCTATTGCTTCCCGTAAAAAATGATTTGGATTTCTTGGCAGCTCGGTGGCTGAATAGTTCAGTCCTGCGTCGATTAAAGCCCTGAGCAGCGGTTATCTATTCTGTCTACTCAACTCGGATAAAAAATCATCTGTCATGTCAGCAATCGCTTGTGACTGGCTCCACTGCAAATAATGCTTTCCTTTCAAATATGTTATCTTCTGAATATCCGGATTTGAGATTATTTCATTGTGCAATCCGTCCCAGGTTACATTATATCCCTTCTTCGCCAATTGCTTTTTATATCTCTTACATGAATCATCACTTAAGATGAACAGTACTGGTATATCGTCCGGACATTTAACATCATAAAGTGCCATGCAATTTTTTTTAAAAAGCCTGAACTCGCTAAGTCTTGCTCTTGTAATAGATGTTCGATTATACAAAGCAGCAACATTTTTCATTTCTTCTTTAGTATAACCCCCACTGGCTTCCATGTCCTGAAGATACGCATCCCCCGCAAGATAAGACAGTCGGGTAAGCCCTGTAAAATCCATTAATCTTGCCAGATAATACAGACCAGTTGAAATTTCCAGGCCATCTTCATACTTTGCCTGATTTGGTACGGAGCAATCTATCCCAATCATGCATTCTACTTCCTTCGGAAAATCTTTCATATATTTCAGACAGTATATTCCTGAAATTGAATGTGGCATCAATATGTAAGGAGGGTCAATTTTTAATTCCCGTAAAGTATCTCTTATCTCTTCTACAACATTTGAGCTTGTTCGTTCTTTACTTGAGTCGTCACTCAGCCCATATCCTGCATATTCTAATACAACTACTTTATATTTATCACTTAATTTAACAGCAAGCGGCTTAAAGTCAATAATAGGACTGGCTGTTCCCATTCCGCTAAGCAATACTATGGTTTTTTTACCTTCACCGGTAACCGACACTCTTATATTTGTACCATTAACTTTCACATTAGTGCCCACACTGCGCAATGCTTTATCCTCCTGCATGCATACTACCTTGTTCCAAATTGTTGTGCCCAGCAAGAAAAGCAGCAAAATTCCTAGTAATGCTAACAATATTATCTTTAGAGTTTTACCTATTTTTTTAAATACATTTTTCATCTTTTTTTCGGAAAAGTAATGATTAATTTTTTTATTATTCTTTCAGTAGGGGAATTTGAATTATTACCTTGGCTCCTCCCATAAGCTCATCATTTGAAAGCTGCAAAGTGCCATCATGCTGTTTGATAATTGAATCTGCAATATATAATCCTAAACCATAATGATTCTTTCTGCCTCTGCTGGTATCATCCATGTAAAATTGTTCCGTACCATGCTTTATAGCATTTCGACTGAAACCGCATCCTGAATCTGAAATATAAATAACTGCTTTGCTTTCTTCAGTTGTAAGAATTATTTTTATAGTACCTTTTTGCGGAGTATAATCCAGCGCATTCGATATCAGGTTATTAAACACACGTTCTAATAAATTTAAGTCTGCTGAAATGTAAATCTTCTCTTTTCCCGTTTCAGTGCAAATAGTTATTTCTTTTTCATCTGCTATCCGCGTTAATATTGAAACCTTCTCATCAAGCATTTCATTAAGATTAATTTTCTGCTTGTTTACAACATAACCTCTATCTGCATTCGTCATCTCCAGAAGCTGGGTTAAATACGTCTCTATCTGTTTCAGACTGGCCTTCGCATCTTCAATATACTCTTTACTGGCTTCGTTTAATTGACTAACCTGCAGTAAATCTATGTTGCCTTTCAATACTGTAATTGGCGTCTTAAAATCATGTGCAAGAGCCGAAATCTGCACTTTGCGATTTTGTTCCAAACGCCACTGTGCCTTCAGTGCATCTTTCAAAGCCAGCCGCATATCATCCATGCTATCCAATACCTGATCGATTTCTTTAACTCCACTCGGATTGATTTCAAAATCTAAATCCTGCGCTTTAATTTTTTCTGTTACTTCTAAAATAGATTGACCTCTTTTTCTCAATTTCCTGGATGTCAAAAATGCCATTAAGAATATTAGAAAAATTGCAAAGCATAGGTATCCGATCACAATTGCTGACTCAATATTAACAAATACTCCACTTGTAAAATGCATTCTTTCCACGACAACAGATAGAAAAAAAAGTATGCACAGTGTTAGCCCTAAAATGCCAAATCCAATACTAAGCACTGCTTTTATTACAATAGACATGAGCGTTGTCTGGTGTATCTTTCTATTCTTTATATTTCCCACTTATATCCGATCCCCCAGACTGTCTGTATTGGCGAAACTCCGGCATCATCCAGCTTACTTCTTATATTCATGATATGGGTTGCAATTGTATTGTCATTACTTTCTCCATCATATCCGAATACAGTTTCATATATCTGTTCTCTTGAAAATACCTGTCCTTTGTGTCTTGCAAGATATTCGCATATCTGGTATTCACCTTTCGTCAGATTTATACTGTCATTTCCGACCATTAGCTTCATTCCCTGCAAATCAAACTGAATATCTCCTGACCGTAGCACTGCGCGGTGCTCACGACTTTCTCTTCTTAGATGGGCGCTTACTCTTGCTTTCAGTTCTTCCATACCAAACGGCTTTTTGATATAGTCATCCGCACCCAGGCCAAGTCCATATATTATGTCTTCTTCCTCCGTCTTGGCAGTAATAAACATAATCGGACAATCTACCTTATCACGAATTCTCCTGCAGGCCTCAAAGCCGTCTGTTCCCGGCATCATTACATCCAGCATAATCATATTAAACCACGGTAGTTTATCCTCTTCGACCTCATCAAAGCTCAAACACGACGTAACCGTATGGCCATCCTGGATCAAGATATTCTTTATTAATTTAAGAATTCTTTCTTCATCGTCGACAACAAGTATCTTAGCCATACATTCCAGTTTCCCCCCTAAATTACTTTTCCTTCGCTCCTTTCAAAGAGCAGTATATTACCTAATTTTAAAGATTTTATAAAGAGGATAATCGATTTATTCTCCCTTTTGTCTCAGCATGTCACCAATCGAAGCATAAGGGTGGGGGTATCTCCCGTTTTCTTTTGTATGGGACTTCACTCCGGGGATATCATGGATTTGAACCGCTTTTACAGGGCAAAAATTCAGACAGGCAAAACACATATAACAAAACGTATTTTTCTCCCATACAGGATTGCCGTCAGCCATCGAAATTTTTCCAGACAGGCAGACTTTTTCACATATCCCGCATCCTGTGCATTTGTCGTCATGATAAAAATAGTTTACTCCTCTGGTATGCTCTGCAATATTCATCAAGGCCAGCACCAGCCTTTCAATCAAAAAAGCCGATACCGGATTTGATGCCGATTTGAATCTATGATCCTTAATATCTTCATAGTGACTTCCTCTTCCCAGAATGATCCCGGCAGCCGCATCCAATTTTTTCAAAACCCGCCGCTCGTATGACGCTATCTCTTCCCCAGAAGGGGTATTGTATATTCCGTGCCTTGAATCATTGCTGCACATGTCTATAACAAATTGAGAATTTAAACGCTTCCTCTTCTTTCTCAATATCCGGTCAATCTTTTTAAAACCATGAAAAACTGTTCCATACCTGTCGGCGATGGCAAAAATGTATTCCGCCTCAGATAAATCTATTCTCCTGAGAAACTTCATCACTACTAAAGGTATTGTCAGTGCGTGTACCGGAAAAACGATACCGATTGTTTTTCCATTGCTTGTAATTATGTCTTTTTTAAGCAAGCAGGCAATGGGAAGAATTTCTGAGTTAGGGATTCTTTTTTGAACTTCTTTTGCAATGAACATGGAATTACCGGTTCCTGAGAAATAATAGATTTCTGTGTCCAAAGCTAACCCTCCTTATTTCCTTTAGATAATCCGGCTAAAACGCATTCGATCATTTGATTAATCTTCTGATCTCTTTTTTGTTTATTGAAAAAATCAGTATCCAGAAGCCTTCCGTATAGCTCCGGTTCAAGGAAGATATGGTGAAACGGGAGCATCAGCTGCAATGCTATGATGTCTAAATCTGCTTTGCTATACCCTTTAAACATCTCGGTCAAAAAGGGTGTAACCATCGCACATGAATTGCTGCAGCCCCTTTTAAGCTCCGTCATGATCGCAATTTTACATATGTTTTCATGCATGAATGCAACATCCATTGTCGAAATTAGTATATCCTTCAATCTGCTTTCAGCATCTCCCGGGCTACTGTCATCCTCAATTATCTGACTTATGATTTTTCCCATCATATTGCCTACAACTTCACTTAACAGATTTTCCTTCGACTGGTAATAATAATTGACGAGTGCGAGATTCACACCGGCTTTCGCAGCGATCTGCCTGGTTGAGATCTGGCTTGCATCCTCCCCACTGGCCAATAGCTCCAACGTGGCTTGATAGATTTTAGCTTTTGTATTGGCTTTATCTTGTTTCATATATAACCTCCTTGATTCGTCCGCTTGAAATATTTTTTCTTAGCGGTTGCCTCATCTTGGTTCATTTCATACACTCATTTTATACGCGTTTTAATCATGTTTAAAATTATACTCCATACACAAAATTTGTCAATAGAGTTTTATTATGATTTTTTGTTTCAAAGTAAAATGCCACTGAATAAATGGGAAAAATAATATAGCCCCGGATACCGCTCCGAGGCTATATATCTTACGATCATGCTATTTGGCCAGTAACTTGTACAACACCTGCGCCATTTCCGCTCTGGTGGTTGTATCCGCAGGGTTTAGCCTGTCGCCGCTGCCGCTGATCGTTCCTGTTCCAACAAACAGGGACATTGCATCCTGCGCCCAGCTTGCTATTTCGTCCGCATCATTGTATGACGTCAGCGTTTTACCTGCTGTGCCTGTTGGCAGCTCATTGATCTGTTCCAGGATGTTGTACATGAGAGTGAACATTTCCTGTCTTGTTACTTCTTTTTCCGGGGCAAACATGTTATTTCCTATACCTGTCGTAATGCCAAGCTTCTTTGCCGCTGCCAGATAACCTGTATAATATGTATTTCCTGCGTCAGTAAAATTATCGTTCGGATCCTCGTCAGGGTCTATTCCATATGCTTTCATTACCATGACCAAAAACTGGCCTCTGGACAATTTGGCCTCAGGGCTGAAACAGCCATTGCCCGTACCTGTTGTGATCCCCCTTGCGGCTACAAAGTCCACCGCGCTGCCGTACCAGGCTTTTTCATCCACATCGGTGAAGCTCACTTTATTGTAGCCTATCGCATACTGCGAGAAGTGATTAGTCTTGAACGTAATCCTTCCTGTTGCCGGATCATATGCGCAATTGGCGACCGTCTCCAGCTTGCCCTCGGCATTTATATAGTAGATAACGATTGCGTTGGTATCTTCTCCAGCCTTCGGCGTATATGGTATTGATACGGTTACGTTACCTCCAAACTGGGATATGGTCTTGTCACCGCTTATTACGCTGAAGTCGAATACCGGTCTGTCTCCAACCATTTGTTTCACCTCATCCGGGAGAGCTGATGTATCAACCTTGGACACAGTAACCTTAACCTCGCCTGCCGCCTCCCCTGATATGCTGTCAAGGGCCTTGCTGTCAAATGTCAGAGTGGCAACAGGAGTGGATATTGCAAGCGAGTCCGCCTTACTGCCGGCCACTTTATCAAGTGCCGCCTTTGGTATGCTTGTCTCAACTTTTTTTGAACCAACCGGCGCATCTACTTTTATTTCAACCTTTGCTAATGTATTACCACCAATTTCGGCCGCCGCATTAACCGCCTTGTTAACCGCATCGGCAACCTGGCTTTCAGTCACTGCCGCTGATGCGTTTCCGTTTGAATCGCTCTCCACCTCTGGACTTATTGCGCCTGTGACGGAGTGAGGCATATTTCCTGAAGCCGATGTCTCCGTAACTGTTACAATCCCTTTACCTGCACCCGCATTCCCGGAGCCTGTGCCTATTGTCCCTGTGTATGTATCTTCATCCGACAAAGCCGTTGATTCAAACTCCGCATATACCGTCACGTCTGACGCGGGAATGGTAAAACTTGTCCCGCTTATGGCTACGTCCCTAGTCCCGTCATTGTACTTCAATGTACCGGATTTGAGCTGTTTTCCGCCGTCAGCTTTTATTGTCAGGCTGATGACCGCTCCCGCCCCTGTCGTTACAGGACTTGGAGCAATACTGCCGCCTGATAACGCTCCCACACTTACTATATAACCTACATTTGTTGTATATCCTTTCCATGGATTTG
>JBDKVA010000213.1:0-17083 GCA_039679375.1 Clostridiaceae bacterium | reverse complement strand
CTGGAATGTAAAGTTAAATCCATTATCATACCGCTGCTGGGAGATCACGTGATAAGGGAGGCCAGTCATTATCTGCGGCTGCTGAAGATATTCGGACATTAAGCCATAGCATTTTTCCGCCGTCCTGCACCGTGTCAACCATGCCTTTCTGAATGAAGTGAAGCATCCTTGATGAGGGAATATTGCAATTTGGCTGCAGTACTCGATAGGATTCTTCACTGTGCCCGGAAATGAAGAAAATTTTCTTTAATCATTCAGTCAAAAAGGGTTGTAATTCGTATATAATCGTATATAAATGATGCTAGGAGTCCGCACGGAAACTAATGTATGCAGATTTCCAGACAATTTTTTTGTCCAAAACTTTCAAAAAAACGGCGAATATCCGGATATTTAACGCTTTTTTTGAAAGAGTTTGGGCGAAAAAATGGGCGAAAAGATGCGTGCAGGAATTTTCGTGCAGACTCCTATATTCCGCAGCGTCATGACAGATTCATGGAAGCAATTTCCCAATCTCCGTGAAACGGGCCGGAAACCAGGTGAAAGGAATTCAACAGGATGAATGATGCAAACAGCAAAATCAAAAAATCAACTGTAAAAACGATTATTCTGGTTGGCATGGTACTCTTAGCCGTCCTTAATATCAAAACGATCCTTAGCGTATGCAGATATATCTATGGCGTTATATACCCTTTGCTGCTTGGAGCCGGTATCGCATATATTCTTAACATACTGGTAGTTAGATATGAAAAAATATATTTCCCGGGGAACAGAAAAAAGACGGTTTTAAAGTCACGCAGGGGAGTTAGCGTCCTTCTGTCGATTTTAACGATCATTCTGGTGCTGTTATTTTTCCTGTATATAGTCATTCCGCAATTCGTACAGTCGATCCGCATTCTATCGGCCGGCTTCCCCGCCCTCTACAACAAAGTGATCGAATGGATCGAGCAAAATGCCGTCAACGTTCCGGTACTTCAGCAGAAGCTGGAAGAACTCCACATAGACGGGGCGGCAACGTTAAAAAAAGCCCTGGATTTACTGGGCAATTGGGCTTTGGGGACAGCTTCCTATATCGGTTCCTTTTTCAGTGGAATTGTTAGTTTCGTACTGGGCTTCATTTTCTCCGTCTATATCCTCTTTAGCAAGGAAAAACTAAAGGGCCAGTTCGACAGGGCAATGAATACTTGCATGCGGCCGAACCTGAGAAGGAAGATATATGACGTCATGCATACGGCTAACGAAACATTCTCCGGCTTCCTTGTCGGTCAGTTCAAAGAAGCCATCATTTTAGGCCTGCTGTGTACAGTCGGCATGCTGATTTTCGGCTTCCCTTACGCAACCATTATCGGGCCTGCGATCGGCCTGACAGCTCTGATTCCGATGTTAGGAGCTTATATTGGAGCTGCAGTAGGGTTTTTGCTGATCATAATGATCAACCCGGTAAAGGCTTTGTTGTTCCTTGTTTTTATTGTTGTGCTGCAGCAGGTGGAAGGAAATCTTATTTACCCGAAAGTCGTCGGGGACAGTATTGGACTCCCCGGGATATGGGTCTTTGCAGCAATCATCGTCGGAGGCGGATTGATGGGGATTACCGGCATACTCCTCGGAGTCCCCGTTGCTGCGACGATTTACAAACTGCTGGGGAAATCCATAAACAGCAGGCTATAAAATCTATTCCTTGCGCATACTGCGGATTTGAACAGCAAAAATAGGCAAAAGAAAGACAGTATCAATACATAAGTGGACAAACCACTTCATTATAGTTGAAAATTTTTCTAGAGATGTTAAACTATAATTGGTTAATTAAGTCTATTAATTAAAAAGGAGGAAATTTAATGAAGAAAGTATCAGCATTGCTATTGGTTCTTGTATTGGTATGCACTGTGTTCGCAGGCTGCAGTGGCAACGGCAGCAAATACGAAATCGGACTTATTACCGACAAGGGGAACATCGACGACAAATCCTTTAACCAAGGCGCCTGGGAGGGTGTTGTTGCATTTGCCAATGAAAATAAAATCACACACAAGTATTACAAGCCCGAGGAAGGTACCGACGCCGCTTACCTCGCGGCAATCGACCTTGCTGTTACGGGCGGCGCAAAGGTAATCGTGACTCCTGGTTTCCTGTTTGAGGTTGCGGTTTATGAAGCTCAGACAAAATACCCGGAAGTCAAATTTATCATTTTGGACGGAGCTCCTCATAAAGCAGATTCATTTGAACCGGAAATAAAAAATAATGTGGCTAGCGTTATGTATTCCGAAGAAGAACCCGGATATCTCGCAGGCTACGCCGCGGTAATGGACGGTTATACAAAGCTCGGATTCATGGGCGGCATGGCGATACCTTCCATTCGGGCATTTGGTTATGGTTACTTGCAGGGCGCCGAAGCGGCTGCAGCCAAAAAGGGACTTGCTGATGGCGCAATATCCACTACTTACCATTATACGGGTGACTTTGCAGAAACCGACACCAATAAGGCCACAGCAAAGACAATGTACCAGGAGGGTACGGAAGTAATCTTCGCATGCGGCGGTTCCGTTGGTAAGAGCGTTATGGCTGCCGCCAAGGAAGCAGGCAAAAAGGTCATTGGCGTTGATGTTGACCAGAGATATGATAGTGAAACGGTCATCACTTCCGCAACAAAAGGCCTTGGTGCTTCAATCAGGCAGGTACTTGAAGCTATCTACAAGATAAACAGCTGGAACACGTACGCAGGCAAAACTACTTACTTCAATGCCACAAATGACGGCATTGGCCTTCCGACAACAGTTATCGGAGACGCCAAAGCCAATGCGTTCGACCGTTTCAAATCCTTCTCGAAAGCGGATTATGACGCTATTTACAAGACACTCGTAGACGGCTCGGTAGATCCCATCCGCGACATAAAGATTGCTGACACCAATGGATACGCAACGGACAAAGAGCTCGTTTCAGGCCTCAGCCTGAAGAAGGTTACCATTAAGGTAAGATAATAAGCAGTAATATAACCGGACATATTGTCTTTAATTATGCACGTAGATGCTCAATAAAGGGGAAAGGCAATTGCTCTCCCCTTTATTGATTTAAAACTATAGCGATGAAATGGCGGTAGCTATGGAAGATTATGTTATTGAAATGCTTCATATTACAAAGGAATTCCCGGGCATTACAGCCAACGATGATATCACCCTGCGTCTGAAAAAGGGTGAGATCCATGCGCTGCTCGGGGAAAACGGTGCAGGAAAATCCACGCTGATGAGTGTGCTTTTCGGTTTATACCAGGCCGAAAAAGGTGAAATCCGCAAAAACGGAAGCGTTGTCAAAATAAACAACCCGAACGACGCCAACAGCCTTGGCATCGGCATGGTGCACCAGCATTTCAAGCTGGTCGAGGTTTTTACAGTCCTTGAGAATATTATCCTGGGGATAGAACCGAATAAATTCGGTTTCCTTCAGAAAAACAAAGCAAGGGAAAAGGTTTTAAGACTTAGCGAGCAATATGGGCTCAAGGTGGACCCGGATGCCCTGATTGAGAAGATCTCAGTCGGGATGCAGCAGCGTGTTGAAATTTTGAAAATGCTGTACCGGGATAATGACATTTTGATTTTTGACGAGCCGACCGCCGTACTGACTCCGCAGGAAATAGACGAGTTGATGGAAATTATGCGCGGATTCGCAAGGGAAGGCAAGTCTATCCTCTTCATAACACATAAATTGAATGAGATCATGGCCGTTGCAGACCGTTGCACAGTTTTACGCAAGGGTAAATGCATCGGCACTGTTGAGATATATAAAACCTCCAGGGAAGAGCTCTCCAGAATGATGGTCGGGCGGGATGTCAGCTTTAAAGTAGAAAAAAATGATATGACACCCGGTAATGTAATACTAACTGTAAGAAATGTCACCGTACCGTCTAAAACGCATAAAAATAATGCAGTCAAAAATGTTTCGTTTGACATAAGAGCCGGTGAAATTGTCTGTCTTGCGGGTATTGACGGAAACGGCCAAACGGAATTTGTCTCTGCTCTGACCGGTCTTGAAAAATTAAGCGGCGGACGGATCGCACTATGCGGTGAGGATATAACAAAAGCAGCCATCCGCATGCGGTCCAGGACAGGCATGAGCCACATTCCCGAAGACCGCCAGAAATATGGGCTGGTGCTTGATTATACGCTGGAACAGAATCTGGTGCTGCAGCGCTATTGGCAGCCTGAATTCCAGAACCACGGTTTTATAAAAAGCAACGCCGTACGCTCCTATGCCGAAGAATTGATCAACCGGTTTGACGTCCGCAGCAGTCAGGGACCTATTACCACTGCACGCAGCATGTCGGGCGGAAATCAGCAGAAGGCGATCGTAGCCCGTGAAATAGACAAAAAGCACGAGCTGCTTGTTGCTGTTCAACCTACCCGCGGCCTCGACGTCGGTGCGATCGAATATATCCATAAACAGCTTATTGCGGGGCGCGACGCCGGCAAGGCAGTTCTGCTGGTGTCCCTTGAATTGGATGAGGTAATGGACGTAAGCGACCGTATCCTCGTCATGTACGGAGGCGAAATCGTCGGCGAGCTGGATCCAAAAACAGCTACCGTTCAGGAACTTGGCCTTTACATGTCGGGTGCAAAACGCAGCATGGCAAAGGAGATTGAAAATGCATAATAAATTTATTTCATCACCAAAGGCATTCGGCGTGAATGATATACTTAAGAGTAAGGGCTTTTCGTCATTTACAGCTGCGCTTCTTGCTATATTTCTGGGTCTTGTTTTCGGATTCGTCATTATGGCCGCAGCAAGTCCGGCGAACTCTCTTTCAGGCTTTCAGATGGTTCTGGCAGGAGGCTTCAAACGGCTCGGCGATGTGTTTTATTTTGCCACTCCCATCCTGATGACAGGTCTGGCCGTCGGTTTTGCCTTTAAAATAGGTCTTTTCAATATCGGAGCATCGGGCCAGTATACAATGGGCATGTTTTTTGCCCTGTATGCGGGCTTTATGTGGGATCTGCCCGATAATATCCATTGGCCGGTCTGCGTACTGGCCGGATTTGTCGGCGGTATGATCTGGGGGCTGATACCGGGCATATTCAACGCTTTATTGAACGTACATGAAGTTATTACGTCCATTATGTTCAACTACATCGGCATGTATCTGGTCGATATGCTGATACAGGGAAATGCAGCCATGTATATTCCATCGAAAACCAGGACCGCTTATCTTCCCGCATCGGCACAGCTGCCGCCGCTCGGCATTAAGAATTCGAGTGTTAATATCTCCATTTTCATTGCCATCACAATCGCCATAATCTTATATATCCTATTGAATAAAACCACCTTTGGATACGAACTCAAGGCAACCGGATATAACAGGCATGCAAGTAAATATGCCGGAATGAACAGCAAACGAAATATCATCCTCACAATGGCCATCGCCGGAGGCCTGGCTGGACTTGGCGGCGCTTTTGCCATTCTGGCGCCGTCTACTATTGCCGGCAGCAGCATGACCTATGAACCGATCAGCGTCATTGCCGCAAACGGATTCAATGGTATCGCCGTAGCTCTGCTTGGCAACTCCAGTCCCCTGGGCATCATCTTTTCGGCGATATTCATATCGCACATCCAGCGGGGAGGCACTCTGGCAAGCCTGTTTGGCTATAAGCCGGAAATCATCGATGTTGTAATTGCCGTAATCATATATTTTTCAGCCTTTGCCATGTTGATGAGTTCAATGGTCGGCAATCTGATAAAAAGGCATCGTAATATGAAAATCGATCAAATAACCCCAAAAGAAATGAATGATATGGATAAGGCCATAGACTCGGACAAAAGGGAGGAGGCGTAAATCATGGATACATTGTATTATCTGATTCAAAATACGCTTCCGGTAGCCATCCCGCTGCTTTTGGTGGCACTGGGCGGTATGTTCAGCGAACACAGCGGTATTATCAATATCGCTCTGGAGGGAATCATGCTGTTCGGAGCATTTTTCGGGTGCCTGTTTGTTTACATTGTACAGGGCACACCTCTGGACCCACAGGTAATTTTGCTGCTAGCTATGCTCGCTGCTGCCATTTCCGGATTTGTTTATTCATTGCTGTTATCTTTCGCAGCTATAAATATGAAGGCGGACCAGACCATTACAGGTACTGCGCTGAATATGCTGGTTCCCGCAGCCATACTGCTCTTTGCGAAAATGTACTTCAACAGTGACGGAATTACAACAAGTACTGACTTTTATGTTAGAGAGGTGCCTGTGCTAAGTGATATACCTGTTATCGGGAAACTGTTCTTCCAGAATACCTATATCACAGTATACATTGGCATACTGCTGCTTGTCATCTCGACCGTCATTTTCTACAAGACAAGGTTCGGGCTGCGTCTTCGTTCCTGCGGAGAGCATCCCCATGCGGCCGACTCGGTTGGTATAAATGTATACTTCATGCGGTATGCAGGTGCGTCCATTTCCGGTATTCTTGGAGGAATCGGAGGATTTTTCTACTCCGTTGGCATTATGGACGGCAACACAAACGGACACACAGGCGTGGCCGGATTTGGTTTCCTTGCGCTTGCCGTTATGATATTCGGGCAGTGGAGGCCGTTTAAAATATTGCTTGCAGCCTTGTTCTTCGCTTTTCTCCGCACCCTGGCTTATTCGATCGCCCTTATCCCCTTTCTGGATGCGCTCAATATAAACCAGACCTTTTACAAAATGCTGCCCTACCTGGCAACCATGGTGGTCCTTGCCTTCACATCCAGGAAGTCTCGAGCCCCCAAGGCGGAAGGCATACCATATGATAAGTCTCTAAGGTAGAGTTATTACCCTATCATCACTGGGTCGTGCCCTGTGTACTTGAGGAACTTATGCAGTATATCCATGGTTTTTATTTTCAGGCTGGAAGTATTGATGCATGGATGGCAACCGATGTATTCCGATCCGGCGGTCTCTTTGTCCATCAATAAATGGATCTTATGCCCCGTATCATATGCAAGCCCAAGAATACTGACCGATCCGGGTGTGACATTCAGATATTCCTGCATATCGCCTGCCTGTCCGAACGAAAGTCTTGAACTGCCAATCTGCCGTGATACATCTTTCGTTATGAACTTTTTATGTCCCGGCATGACGAGCAGATAAAACTCTGTTTTCGATCCGTTACACAAAAATAGGTTCTTGCATATTTCAATACCCAGTATTGCCTCGACCTCAGTACACGCATCCACGGTTGCCACGGGTTGGTGATCCACACGCAGATATGGGATGTTCAGCTTTTCCAGCAGTTCATAGGTTTTCATTTCTTTAGCCGGCCGATTGCCTGTGTCCGGTTTTGTACTGTATAATGTTTTGTCCATTCTGTTTTATCTTTGCTCCTTTATGACATTTTAACATTCGTATCACTGACTTTCAATATAGGATAACAGAACAAAGACAAGGGGACGGTTCTCCTGTCTGCTTCGTGAGACAGACAGAAGAACCGTCCCCTTGTCTTTTCTTGTCTTTATGTCAAATATTAATTTTCTTTATCCCGATGCAGGCAGGATCAAGCTTTGACTGCTCCGATCAATACACCCTTTACAAAATATTTCTGAAGGAAAGGATATACCAAAGCAATCGGTACAATCGTAACGATTACCGTTGCCATCTTTAGCTGCGGCCCAACCGTTGATTTCTCGAGCCCAGCAGTTTCACCCGTTCGCAATGATTCTGTAGATTCAAATAGAAATTCTCTTAATATTACCTGTAGTGGCCATTTCTCACGGCTGTTCAAATAAATCATCGGCGTGAAATATGAGTTCCAGTGACCAACCGCGTAGAACAAGCCTATTGTAGCAATCGCAGGCATGGAAATGGGAAGCACGATTCTAAACAGCACGTATGGAGCGGTTGCTCCGTCAATAATAGCTGCCTCCTCGAGGCTCTCAGGTATGTTCAGGAAAAAGCTGCGCATTACCAGCATATTATAAGTGCTGATACCGCCTGTCAATATGACCGCCATATAGGAATCAATAAACCCAAGCTGCCTCATCAGCATGTACGATGGGATTAAGCCTCCCTGAAAGTACATTGTAAAGACAATCATATTCATAAAGATCTTATAGCCTTTAAGCTTTGTTTTTGAAAGTACATACGCACACAGGATTGTCAGAACCAGATTGATGAATGTTCCCCCCAGCGTTATAATTAAAGTGGATTTGTATGACTGAAGCATATTTCCATTTTTAAAAATCTGTATATAGGAATCAAGTGAAATACTTCGGGGGATCAACGAAATCCCACCTTTCAAATATTCCTGTTCTGACATCAACGATATGTTCAGTATATATAGAAACGGGTAAACTGCAGACACGCCAAATAACGCCAACAATGTATAATTCAAAATGTTAAATATTGAAAACTTTCTATTTTTCACAATGTCCATCTCCTTTTCGATAATAGCAGCAACGGCTGATTTTAGAATATGCCTTCTCCCTTGACCACCTTGGAAAGCCGGTTCGTACCCATAACCAATATATAGCCAACTGCTGATTTAAACAGTCCTACTGCTGTGGAAAAGCTATAATCCCCCTGCTTCAAACCGACCTTATAAACAAAGGTGTCAATGTTTTCACCTACACTGGCTACCAATGGATTCAAGAGAACCAGCGTCTGTTCCATACCGGCACTGAGTATCCCGCCCAACTGGAGAATGAACATAATTGAAACCGTACTTGCGATGCCTGGCAATGTGATATATTTCATTTGCTGCCATCTGCTGGCGCCATCGATCAATGCAGCTTCATATACTTGAATATCTACGCCGGCTATTGCCGCCAGATAAATGATGGAATTCATGCCCGCTTCCTTCCACATGGAGGACAGCACCAGCATCGGTCTGAAGTATCTGGGGTTTGTCAATACGCTGACTGTTTCAAAGCCCATATTCTTCAATACCACATTGAGGAGGCCGTCGTTAACCGAGAAAAATGTAAGGATAATGGCGCCTATGATGACCCATGAAACAAAGTGCGGAAAATAAATAAGCGTTTGAACAATTTTTTTGAATTTGATAGCGCGTAGTTCATTAAGAAGAAGTGCAATCATAATTGGAAAGGGGAATCCGAAAATGATTTTATAAAAACTGATCAGGACCGTGTTTCTTAATGCTTCCAGAAAGGGTCGGGAGCTAAAAACCAGTTCAAAGTTCTTTAATCCGATCCACGGATTCCCGATAAACGGTTTGCCCGGCATATAATCCTGGAATGCGATCGATACTCCATATATGGGAATGTATTGAAATATAATATAGTATAAAAGAGGCAGTACCATCAAAGCGTACATAAATCTGTTTTTCCAGATATACTTCAGTAAGCTTTGCCTGGGTTTCAATTGTCTGTTTGCATTTGTGCCTGCGGTAATCGTCGTATTCATTTCTAACCCCCCGTTCTAATATACTCTCATTTTAAACAATCCTAATGAAAAAACAAGTTGCAGTTATGTAGAATCGTTACATATATTTATGAAAGGACATAAGTGCCTATTTTTTGCCTGTTATAAAAATAATGCAAACAAAACAATAAAAAATGACACATGCCAATCAAAATCAAAAGGGCATCGAGCCTCTTCGATTTTGGAGCAAGATGCCACTATGCTCCATTATCAAAAATCCCGGAGGCATTTTGGATGTCTCCGGGATTTTCCTTACTTCTACAACTTCATTACTTTTGCATGAAGCTTACTATGCCATTATTTTTTGCTTGCTGCATAGGCTTCGTTTACTTCCTTTACGAGCTGATCTCCGCCTGTTGATTTCCAGCTTTCAATGAATTTATCCCATTCTGCAGCGGGGTCGCCCTTACCGGTAATAATATTTGTTATGGAGTTCTTAACAAAATCTGCGCCCTGTTTTGTTGTAACGTCCTTCAAAGATGCAGGTGAAAGGGTTGGCGCCGGGAAGAAAGGACCTTCATACAGTATCTTTGCCATTTCAGCCAGTTGAGGAGCCCTTGGGTCATCAGTCGGCAATACATTGATTGTAGTTGGCTGCATGAGTTGCCTGAAAGAATGGCCTGCTTCCATGCCGTACTTCTTGGCAGCTTCTTCATCCCGAACGATTTTTCCGTTTTCCTTCTTGTAGGTCAGGCCTTCAATACCGTAACGTATCAGCGTGTCGCCTTCTTCAGTCATTAGGTAGTCCATAAATTCAAGTATCTTTTCAGGTTTTGCAGCCTTGCTCGAAATGGAGTCTACCATGTAGAAGCCTTTGGCCATTGGACGGACATTCAGTCCGGTAGGCCCTTTGACCCCATCCAGGATCGCCAGTTCAACAGCAGGATCGTTTGCCTTGATCTTGGATTCTGTGAAAGAAACCATCTGCTGGAAGCTTGAAGTCATAAAACCGACTTTACCGGTAAAGTACTTATCTTGGTATGCCGCGGATTTTGTCAGCATCCATTCCTGGTCAAGAATCTTATCTCTGTAGAGCTTCGTAATATAAATGATAGCGTCCTTCATGCCTGCATCCAGAAGAGGCGAGGTCAGACCGCCCTTTCCATCAGGGATCCAGTTTATTTCGCTGCCCATCGGCGGAGGTGTAGTACAGCCAAAGGCACGGAATACAAAGTTGATCGTATTGAGTGTATCTTCTGAAAGAAGGCCGAATGTATCATTCTTTTTGTTTCCGTCAGGATCCTGATCCCTGAATGCCTTCAATACATTGTATAGTTCGTCAAGCGTCGTAGGCATAGCCAGGTTCAGCTTCTTCAGCCAGTCATTGCGGATTGCAAAAGTCGAGTCTGACATTGACGGCTTTGGAATACCATAAAGCTTGCCGCCATCCATTTTATGAGCTTCAATGATGTCATTGCTGACATATTTCTGGATGTTCGGGCATTTTGTCTTATAAAGCTCGGACAGATCCATGTATATTCCCTGTTTTGCCCAATCGTTAAAGTTTGCGGTACCGGGGCCGGTCGTTATGGACAGATCCGGTACATCACCCGATGTGACATAAATGTTGTACTTTTCAATCCAAGTTTCATATGGAGATGTTTCAATTTTAATCTTAATATTGAACTTCTTGTTCAATTCTAGGATTATTGGATCCGTCTCATCGTTCAGGTTTGCCCAATAAGTTCTGAAAATGCTGAACTCATAAGGTTCTTCCACTGCCTGAGGTGTAGGTGTGCCGGTTGCAGCCGGAGTAGCTGATGCTGCAGTAGTAGTCGCATCCGTACCTTCTTTTTTGTCACCGCATCCTGCGAACACAAAGGACATAACCATGCACATAGCCAACAGCAGAACTATAGCCTTTTTGGACATTCTACTCATTTCTAACCATCCTCCTTAGATATATTTTTTCAGTATTATTCTGCCGGTTTTAGGCCGGACAGTAATAATTAAAGTAAAGATAAACGTACTTTCATTATATAACTAAACGCTTTAGGTGCAAGTTGCACTTTTATATTACATGTTGCAATTATAGATATTGCAGTAGTCTGTTAAGGTTTTCACCAGCAATCATGCGTTTTTCAGCCTCACTGATACGGGCATAGCTGATCATACTGACAGCAGAAGCACCGGAAAACAGCGGCATTCCACTTCCGAATACCAGGCGGCCGGCTCCGAATTTACGGCAGATTTCCTCAATCCCATTGTGCGTCTTGTAACCGATCGTCTCCAGATACAGATTTTCAAATTGTTGCAATAATGAATATAAATTTCTGTTACTTCCGTATCCTACGCCGGACAAAATGATAGGCAAACCGGGAAAATCACTTAACAGTGAATATAATTCATTCCAGTTCAGCTGGTCCATTCCGATCAAAAGTGGTATTTTATTCGCCTCCAGCATGGAAAGCAATTCTCCGCAATTCCATCTGGCAATGCTGTATGCATGGTCGGAATTCCCCGGGAACATGCGCACTGCCCGGATATGATTCTTTTTCATTTGAAACAAAAGCTCCTCCGGTTTTGGAAACTCTTCCGTATGATGATGCATGACGACCCATACGGGGCAAAGCGGCAAATCTTTTCCAAGCTCCTCCGAAAGCATTTCATTTCCTACCATCGGATCATATTCACGGGCCATGGAATGATAAACAAGAGCTTTCCCGATGCCATACAGCTTCATTCTATCCAAGAGGTCCTCCAGCTTATGGAAGGATCCGGGATTTACTATGCTTCTTTTCCCGAAGGAACAATCACAGTCAAAAAACTCCAAAGGTTTTTCCATTAAATATACACACCTTTCCCTGGTGCTACAGCGAAAGATTCCAAATATCCTTACAGAAATAATGTGCTACAGCATTTGCGATTATTCCCGTAAAATGCATAAATGCCGGCTAATTAATGTATCTTCGCTATAGCATTAGAACAAAATATCAATATAATTCGTTGATACCTTTCTGACAGTACGCGCATCCAGCCTTTCCACACCAGGCTTCGCAGCGATCTCATCACAAAAATCGCTCCGGTAAAGCTCAAGCTTTATGTCCAAAGGAAGCAGCGGCCGGTATGGTCTGATCTGTCCAATGAGCCCAATAGCTTTTGCTGCCGCATTCCGGATAAGTGCGACGGCTTCTTCATTTGGCAGCAGTTCTGCCCCGTTCCTTCCGATTCCATACTTAACTATAGCGCAGGAAATGTGCCCAAAAAACTGTCCCGCTTCAAAACAAGCCGCCTGATCTCCGCTTACCATAATTACCGGAAGGTTGTATTGAGCCGCCATGATACCCCATTGCCCCAATTCGCCGGTTTTCTTCCCGTTTATATAATAATTGAACCATTTTCTCGAATCCTGCGTGTGATCTAGGAATCCGTTCAATGTGCCTGCCATGGCATGTGCTCCGATAAACATGACCGCATCCAGGTTTTTATCCATCTGTTGTCTCATGCCTCCGGACGTGATCTCCGCTCTGGGATCCAGCTTTTCCTTGATAAAATTACCTCCGCCCCCGTGCCCGTCACATACGAAAACCTGCCCGGCGCCTCCTTGAAAAGCCCCGTCAACTGCAGCATTTGTATCTGCCATCAAACGTTCCCTGCAGTATTGATAGCGAGGGTCGTCCCTCTGAATCATATCCATGCTGTCAATTCCACTGATCCCCTCCAGATCTGTCATAATATAAATTTTCTTTTCAGTACCCATTATTTTACTAACGCCTCCGCAACAGTGTTTATTTTACATGCTTCATGAAGCCGGAAACTTAATATAGATCAGCCCTTTAAGTCCATTATAGTTTCGAGATCTTAATAATCAAGTTGCATTTATGTATAACATGTTGCACATCTATATGTCAGACCGGTAACATCTGTAACTTGCTGCCCCTGGTATACCAGGACCAAAATGTCATATATTGCAGGTTATTGCCACATCACATATTGCCGGTTGTTTCCATAACATTGTATGAATCGTCCCCTTATGATAAAATAAATACATATTCACCTGTAGAGAGGTTTTGAAAAAGTGAAAATAGCCAACTTTTTAAGAAAATACACAAAAAGCGTATCCAAGAGCCTGTTCCTGAAATTTTTTCTGGCCTATACGGTCGTTTCGCTTGTTATGGTCATTTTGATCGGATCCTATACACGCTTTTATATCCTGAAGAATCTTGATAATGAGATAGAAAGGTTCGAACGGAAGAAAATCAATGAAACACTGAGCACAATGGATGTCCTGTTCGGCGAAATGAAGAAGGTTTCGATCAGCCAGGCAATTAATACGAAGTCCCTTCATTTTGCCTATCTGCCCCGCAATATGGCCGTAGAAAGGCAATCAGAAGTTAAAATTATTCAGGAGCTCCTGGCAAATACGATGAATTCCAGTAATTATATAAAAAGTATCGTCATCTATTATGAGAGAAATAATTATGTACTGGATTACGGTAGTCTCATGGACCTCCCCTCCTATTACGATAAAGACTGGTATGAACAGTACACCCACATGAAAAGCCCTTTCACCATACTCGATACCCGGAAGGTAAGGGGCCGTTCCTCAAATGAAAGCTCTACTACCTACGACAATATTGTCACCTTTATGACAAAAATACCCTACAGCAACGACTCGCGTGAAGGCGCTATCATACTGAACGTGGATGAAAGGATCATTTCCGACCTGCTGAGAAATATCACAAAAGGGGACAATAAGGCGCTTGCCTTTATCGTAAACGATCAGGGTACGGTACTGTCCTCAAACAATTCAGGATACCTTTACGGAAATCTTTCTGAAATACTTGGTACGCCGCAGGCTAAAGTGAATAACATTGCCGGAAGTTTCAAACTAACATATAACGGAACAAAAATGCTCTCCTACTACGATACATTCGGTACAAACAACTGGAAACTCTTTTATGTCGTTTCGGAAAATACCATGTTCAAGAAATCCGTCAATATGAGAAATATAACTGTAATAGCCCTTGCCGTATTGCTGCTGGCGATGACGGCTCTATCACTGTTGTTTTCCTTCAAACTTTATGACCCGATCAAGAGGATCATAAACAGCATCAAAAAAATGTCCGTTGTAAGTGATGACAGTATAAGTGATGTTTCCATGATACAGGGTGAAATAAAAACGTTGCTTGAGAACAACCAGTCTCTTGAGAAACAGCTCGGAGATAACAAGATACTGGTGCGTGAGGCATTCCTGAACCAACTGATTAAAGGGAAGCTCTTTAATAAGGCTGAAATACAAAGCAAAGCCGAGTACTTTTCGTTCAAACTTGACTATGATTATTTCAAGGTAGCCATAGTCCAGCTTGATTCATTCTATTCATATGAAATGGATATGCATACCACCGAATTCAATAAGGTCACACTTGTGAATATGGTCGAGAGGGTTTTCGGGAATCTCAATATCGAAGTAAATTGTACACAGGACTCAAATGATAACATTTTACTGCTCATGAAGCTGAACGCAGTTGAGGATATTAACGAGAAGGAAGCGATGATAGAGCAGACTCTCGAGGATATTCAATACACTCTCTTTGAATTTTTAAATCTCTCTGTCAGTATTGGCATCGGAAGAATGCTAACGAACGTTTCCGACATTGGTGTGTCATGTAAAGAGGCAATTGACGCCCTTCAATACAAATTCCTTAAAGGCGATTCCCCGGTTATCAGCTACACGGATATTGCAGGCGATCAGGCCGAGACCCTTTATTATCCGCTGGAGATGGAGCAGAAGCTGATTATGCTGATCAATCTGGGTGATTATGATAAAACGATCCAGCTCCTTAATGAAATGCTCGACAAAATACTTGATTACAACAAGAGCTTCCAGAATATCGAGGTGTGCCTGTCCAACATAGCAGGCATTGTTCAAAGGTGCATTTTTGAACTCAATTACAATATAAAGGATGTATTTAATGAAAATGACTACCTGAATATACCTATAGACAGCTTTAAAAATATACAGCAATTTAATGAATGGATCAGCCACAAATTCAGGAAAATAATAGAGTACCACATGGATCAGCAAAAGGGGAATGCAAAGAGCCTGGTTTCCGACATTAAGGGATATATTGACGAGAACTATACAAAGGAGATTTCTCTGGTATCGGTAGCCAGTCACTTCAATTATAATTCATCCTATCTGTGCAAGACCTTTAAGGAAAAAACAGGCATAAGCTTCTGGGAATATGTATCAAAAATAAGGATAGAGAAGTCGAAGACTTTGCTTTCCGATACAAACAAAAGCATCGAACAGATCGCAGAGATGGTGGGTTATAATAACCGCTTCAGTTATATCCGGACATTCAAAAAGTATGTAGCCTTCACACCTGGAGAGTACAGAACGAAGCACTCCGCGAAGCAGGCATAATCAATCTCGGGGGAATCGAGCCCTTCGTTTTGGGACACATGCCTATTAGCATGTTCACAAAAAAAGAATTAGCGCCGTTGCTCTGCACTAATTCAGGAAAGTGTATATCTGCTGTTTTATTATAAATGGACGCCTTTGTGGCGTTCAGATGATACTTTTTATAAATCCAGCATCCGCTTCATATTCAGTCCGAAGACGTCCCTCTTTTCCTCCGGTGAAATCTGCGCCATAGCCACACGACCAAAGGCAGGCCTCGGATCAAAGAATGGCATATCGGAGGCATACAACAATTTTTTGGAGGTAATTTTATCAACAAGCCATTCAACATTTCCCTCCCTGACGATCGAGAGCGCCAGATCACCGTAGACATTATCATGGCTGTTTATTACACGTATTGCTTCTTCCATTGCCTGGACATCTCCGCCGGAATGACCCATCAAAAACTTCATATCATGGTATTTCCCTGCCAGTTTGTCAACGGTAAGCACCTGGCCGATTCCCCAAACATGGATCAGCATCGGCAGTTTGCGTTCATTTGCATATTCGTAGGCAGGTGTATAATTCTCATAGTCAATTGAAACACCATGGCAGGATGGATGCAGCTTAATCCCTTTCATACCGGGAATCGCAAAGCACCTGTCCAGCTCGTGGATCATATCTTCCGGATAATGCGGGTTCAGCGTCACATACCCGAGGAATCGGCCGGTGTACTTCCGGACCGCATCAATGACCATATCGTTCCCATAAACATAATCCGGACCAATCGAAGCATGGGCAGTCACAAAAGCCATATTCACACCCAGGGCGTCCATACTTTCAAGCATTCCCTCCGCACTGTTGTTTGGAGCGTTGAATTGGTGATAAGGCCCCATATGGCAATGGCTGTCGATAACGAGTACATCGTCCAGAGGCTGTCCCCTTCTTGCTTTTTCATACATACTATCCATTTTGCTCATTCCTTCCAGCTCAAGAAAATTCGCTTCGCTCATGACTTAAGCTCCGAAGCGAATTTTCTTGTCCGCTATGGGACCCTATGGTCCCCTTCGGCGGATACCTTATTCGCTCGACTTGTATCCTGAGCACCAAAGCGTTTTGCGCAGCAAAATCGCCTGCTCGCACTGCAGAGTCCCTGCCTCCCTTAAACAGACTGTCCGAAAACCATTACTACCTGGAATTAAGCATACAGGTAAAATGCTTGAAATAGCAAATAAAGAGATTAGGTGAATTCACCCGAATTGCTTGATATTACTGGATTCCGAGCAGTTTTTGTGATAAAATAATAGTAATAATGACAGGTGGTGATTTCCATGAAGTATATT
>JBDKVA010000212.1:0-68270 GCA_039679375.1 Clostridiaceae bacterium | reverse complement strand
AGAAACACAGCAGAACCAAACACAGGATCCTCTGCAGAATGTACAGCAGAAAGCCCCTGATCAGAAGGATACGCCGAAACTGTATGCAGGCAAGTATAAAACTCCTGAGGACATGGAAAAGGCCTACATGGAAGCGCAGAAAACTCTCACTCAGACAAGAATGGAGCTTTCCAGCGCAAGGAAGAATTCGAACCCTGCACCGCAGGATACTTCGAAACAAAATCAGCAGCCACAGCAGGAGCAGAATTTTGATTGGGATGCAGCCTATAAGCAGGACCCCGTGAGAGCTACATATCTCATGATACAGTCCATGCTGCAGGAGTCAGTGAAAGGGATTACCGGACAGCTTGAACCAATCAAAACGAACTTTGAATTGAGTCGTGTACTTGATGATGTCATGGGCAAAGACCCGGACTTCACCGAGTATTCCGACAAAGCCGTGGAGCTGTTGGAGAAATCACCAGAATTGTACAGCCTGCCAAACTACCTGGAGGTAGCTTACAGACTCGCCAAGGCCGATGATCTTCAAACAAAAGCCGAAACAGCGTTTGAAGCTGGTAAAAATGCTGCATATAACCTCGACCAGCAGAAGGAAAAGAATGTATTCGATAACAAATCAACGAAGGATGAGGCCCAGCTGACGCCTGAAGAAAGTATTCTGAAAGGAATAATGGGCGCAGGCGGAGCATGGAGATCCTTCGGACATTAAAAAACTATGAAGGAGTGATTTTTAAATGAGATCTACCGGTAATATTGAACAGTCAAGGCGCGTAGTCGATATGGCGAAAAATATCGCATTGCTTGAACCTGATGCAGCGCCATTGACGGTATTACTAAAAAACATGACATCTGAACGGTGCATCAGCCCGAAGTTTGAATGGCTTGAAGCAGAGCTCGGCGCAAGGTGGGACGCTATCAATGCCGCGGCAGGCTATGCCGCAAACATAACGGATATTGTAGTCGACAATGATACATATTTTGCTGTCGGTGATATCGTAAAGGTACCCAGGACAGGCGAATGCATCATAGTCACTGTAATTACAGCAGCAACTCATACACTCACTGTTGTCAGGGGTTATGGTGAAACAGCAGCTGCTGCACTGGTTGACAATGATCCTTTGGTCATTGTTGGCAATGCAAATGCTGAAGGAACCGGCAAAAGGGAGCATAAGAACCCGGTTGAATCGCCAATTTTCAACTACACTCAGATCTTTAAAACAACCGTTTCACTGACTGGTACTGTTGATGCATCCAAGTTGTACGGCGGCAAGGACCGTAACTGGCAGCGGAAAATCAAGGGCATTGAGCATCTTGTCGACATGGAAAGAGCATTTTTATTCGGCGAAAGAAAAGAGGATACCACCGGCGCTACCCCCAAGAGGACAACCAGAGGACTCTTGAAATTCTTAACGCAGAATATTGTTGATGCCGGGGGCGGGTTGTCGGAGTGGGAATTTGAATCTTTTTGCGAAGATGTATTCAGGTATGGCAGTAAGAAAAAACTCCTGCTATCTTCTCCCACACTGGTATCGGTTATCAACACTTTTGGCAAAAACAAATTGCAGATGGTCCCTAAGGACAAAACCTATGGCATCTCTGTAACACGTTATCTGTCTGCACATGGAGAACTGCTGATAACAAAGCATAATCTGTTTGAGGGCGCGGTCTATGGCGGTTACGGAGTCGTAATCGATCCGGACAACATTAAGTACAGGTTCCTTGACGGCAGAGATACCAAGCTGAAGACTGACATCCAGGAAAACGATGCTGACGCATACGAAGACGAATATATCACTGAAGCAGGCGTGCAGGTAATGCAACCTAAGACACACGGCGTTCTTACCGGCGTAACTGGCGTAGCATAATAGAAGGCGGGACCTTACGGTCCCTTCCTTTGGGCAACAAGAAAAGAAGTAAGTATTTAATGAAAGGGATGATATCGTGGTTAAATTCATAAGTAAATACCCAAACAAAAAGTACGTAATAAATCCCATAACTTTTATTGAAGTTGGTGGGAGGCCGGTTATGAAGCCGGGTAAAAGCGTGAAGTTTTCAAACGGCGAATTGAATACTGAGGACAAGGAAGTAATAGCTCACCTCAAAAAGCATCCTGACTTCGGCATTTCAATGTTTGAAGACGAGCCCAAAAAGGTTGAAAAGGCCGATAAGTAAAACCACAAACAGTTGAGGGATCCGGAGGGCGTCCTCCGGGTCCCAATTAATTGAAGGCGGGTGCGAAGTATGGGAAGGACATTGCTTGATCTGGCTACAAGAGTAGCTGATGATGTAGACGAAAAGACCACGGATGCAACTGTAATGGAGAAAATAAAGAGGTTTATAAACCGTTATTATAAGGATGTTGCCAAAAGGCAGAAGTATTCAGAAGTTAAAGTAACCGCTGTTGATGGCCTGTTTGTGAAACCTGAGTACTATAAAATAGGTGTGCAGCTGCGCTATAAAGAGTCACCGATTGATTTTAGTGAGGACGGCTCCAATATATCCTGCGAACAGAGCGGTGAATTGACCTTTGTATTCGAAATGGATTATGAGGCGCTGCTGGATCTGACGGACATCCAGACACCTGTCACATTTGTAGCCAATGATGAAGTGATACTGTCCGGAGCAAAGTACAACTACTGGAAGAGTGAGAATAAATACAATAAGGCAGAGATTGAAAAGCGGGACTATGAAACCGCTTATATAAAAAGACCTATTGTAAAGCTTGTCTTTAAAACATACCGGTAAAGGGGGAAGTACGAATGGCATATGTACCTGCGAATATATCCTTTGAAGATACTTCCCAGGAGAAGAGGCTTGACCGTCTGGACGGCGGACTCAATGTGAAGTATAGGGAATCTCTCATATCCGATCTTCAGAGCCCTTACATGATGAATCTCAATGCTGATGATCGAGGAGCCCTGACAAAAAGGGACGGGCAGACGGAATTTCATACTTTTAACGGCGGACCTGTACACGGTCTTTTTTATTACAAAAGTAAATTCATTTGCGCTCACAGTACAAAATTAAGCTCATGGGATGGAGTAACCGAAACGCTCTTGCTTGATGGAATTGCAGATAATGACGGAGTATTCTTTATTGTTGCCGACATACTACTGTATTTCAATGGAAATGGTTATATCCAGTATAACGGTGTGGCTGCGCAAAATGTGGAAGGATATGTTCCTACTTTAACAATTAACAGGCAGCCGACAGGCGGCGGTACAAAAAATGAGGTTTGGAACCTGTTTTCCCCGGCATTTTACGATTCATTCCGTGGAGACGGCACTTCAACAGCGTATACACTGTCTTTATCTGGACTGGACGAAACGGCTGTGATCGCATCGATAGACGGAGGAAATACATTTGACAAGACTGAAGGGACACATTTTTCAGTAAACAGAGTTACAGGAGTTGTAACATGGAATACTGCGCCGCCTGATGGCAGGGAGTTGACGTATGATAATGTAAAAATTAAAGCCTGCAAAACATTCGCCGGCATGGTGGATATGGTTAAAAAGTGCAGAATAGTAGCTCAGTATGGCGGCGGGTCGAATGATTCAAGGATTTTTATTGCCGGCGCTGACTTATATCCGAACGTCTATCGGTATTCAGGCCTGACAGGTAATGCAGCTAATGATTATAGGTACTTTCCTGAAACTAATTACAACAGGATAGGGTCAGACTTTAAATATATTACAGGATTTGCGAAATATTATGCAAAACTGGTCATATTTAAAGAAGACTCCATATTCAGCGTGGCATATACATATAATGCATCAACGGGGTCAAGCTTTCCTGTACAACAGCTTAATGCGCAAATAGGCTGTGATATGCCGGGTACCGTACAGATAATAAACAACGCCCCGGTGTTCTGCCATACCCAGTACGGCGCATATACCATGGTTCAAACTTTACAGGAAAATGAAAAAAATCTGGAGCCATTATCGGGGAACATCAATGGCTCAGTATTCCGGCCTGGTCTTTTGGATGAGAGCAAGGCGGATCTATTGGCTGCCACATCCGTTGATTACGACGGCAAGTATTGGATCTGCGCAGGGTCGAAAGTATGGGTATGGGATTATACTTTGTCACCCTTCGACGGCAGGGCGGATGACATGCTGAAATGGTTCCCTTACGACAACATAAACGCACGCTGCTGGCTTATAAATGACAGAACGCTTTATCATGGTGACCGGCAAATCGGAAGGATGACTAAATTCATTCCGGATTACAATGATTACGGACAGCCAATTAAAGCGGTATTCCGGTGCAAATTGTTTAATTTTGATTTTCCGGAATGGTTAAAGACTATTACCGGCATATGGATGACAACCAGGAGCGGATCCAATACGACAATAACCCTTAATTTTTATGATGACAACAATGTTTTGATTGAAAGCAGGGTTATAAAGTCAAAGAGTTTTGACTTGAGCAGCTTCAGCCTGGATAATTTCACAGTGGCTGTGTACAGATTTCCAATTACTATTTTCCAGAAACTCAAGCAGAAAAAGATTGCGAACTGGCAGTTTGAGGTCAGCAATAATGAGCTAAACAAGAACCTGTCTATCATGAGTGTAGTAATTGGGTATGAGCTTGATAAAAAAATGAAGTGAGGTGGCATGTATGGCACGACAATATACTCATCCATTAGGGTGGAAAGACAATGTTAATTTCCCGACAACACCGGCAGACGAGCCATTAACAAGAGCACTATTGCAGGAACAGCATGACGAAATATTGGGGTTTCACAATGATCTTCTAGCAGACTTTGATACGCATAGGGCAAAAACTGTGGCAGACGCGGATGGTGTACATGGGCTAAAAATCGAGAGTGGTACATTTACACCCGTATTATCAGCTTCAAACGTTCCGACAGGTGTGGTTTATGCTGCGCAATCCGGTAAATACGTAAAACAAGGAAATTTAGTGCATTTTGTTTTTCAGATACAAATTACGAATGCTGGAAGTGGCGGTGGCGGATTACTAATCATAGGTGGGCTACCCTTTGCAAATAGCAATATCCGAAACGCAGTTACGATTAGTATTGTGCAGGCAATTAATATTCCGGCGGGCTATTTCAGTGTTTCGGCGTACATACAAGCAGCCCAACCAGATATATACTTTACATTACAGGGCATTAATCAAGCACGTCTTGATGCAGGATATAGTATGGTTGGTAATGATTTTTGGGTGGAAGTATCGGGAGAATATGAATCTTTATAGTGGAGGGATAACAAATGAATGAAATAATCACACTAGACATGCTTACACAGGATAGTGTAAGCCTTAAAAAGCAGCAGTATACAATGGTTGGCAGTAAGGAATATCCTATTGGACAGCCATGGCGCAGGGCATACGTGAACAGTACGCAGGGCAGGACGCAGGTACAGGCAGAGGTAGCTGAGCCATACAAAAGCGCAATAATGGCAATTTGGGGAAGCAATCCAACAGTAACAGAATCAGCAGAGTAATATCGCATACGGATATTTATGTGTATGATGAGGAGTGTGAAAATATATGTTTGATGCAGTTTTAAAAGTTCTATCAGATGAAATTGAGTTCTACAAAAATAAAGAAAATGCCAATTGGAGTAGCGAGAAAAACAAAGGTTTTAAACAGGGATTGGATTATTGTAAAGCATTAGTTCAAAAGATGAGTGAAAGCCAATCTACAAACAGCAATATATCATTTAAAGAAATGAGGGTGTTGCCAAAGTTCTGTTACATTTGTGGCAAACATATAGATGAAGCCAAACAAAAGTCACGCTATTATACAGATTACGACCGCCCCATATGTGAAGAATGCTGGAACGAAGGGAAAGATGTCACATAATCTTTTGAAAGGGTATTTATATGCAGCAATGGATTTTTCTATTTTATGAGCTTTTATGGGAATTATTGTCCTATGTTATTTACATATATCGACATCCACGATACAATATAAATTAGCATAATTACTTTATGCTTACAATGTTTGTTAAAATTTATATTGAAAAGGGGATGTTATATTATGAAACGGAGAATATTAATTGTAGCTTTGGCTTTAATATCGGCTCTTAATATTGCTGTATACTCACATTCTGGCAGAACTGATTCAAGTGGAGGGCATAGAGACAACAAGAATAAAAGCGGACTAGGTTCATACCACTATCATTGCGGTGGTTATCCTGCACATCTACATAATAACGGCATTTGTCCTTATAAGAATAATGTAAGTACGCAGACTAAAACAGAAACCAAATCAGCATCTATAGCAGCACCCAAATCAACAGAAAAATCTAAAAATGTAATGATCCAAGAAAAGTTAAATTCATTGGGTTATGATTGCGGCGAAGCGGATGGTATAATTGGTAAAAAGACAAAAATGGCAATAAAACAGTTTCAAAAAGATAATGGCCTTGTAGCTGATGGCATAGCAGGTTCGAAAACATTGAAGGCTCTTGGACTAGATTAATTTTAAACTAGTGTGACTGATAAAATATTACAAAATGTGGTATAATTGTACTAGGTGGTGAATATATATGAAGGTTAAGCAAAATATTATAGCGTTCATCCTTGGTATGCTGGTTATGCTCCCGATCGGCGGGTATGCTGCCACAGCTATAAAAAGCGCACAGTACAATAATACTAAAATTCTGCTTGACGGAGCGGAATTGCAGCTTGACGCGCCATTTGCGACGGTAGTGAATGAGGGCGAGGAATACGGATCCAATTATGCTCCTCTCCGCGCTTTCTTTGAATCACTGGGGTATAAGGTGGAATGGGACAACCCTACAGAAACAGTATTACTGGAGTCACCCAAAACGGACCTTGAGACTGTGGTGAAGAACTGCAAGGACTCCTGCGTGATGATCTATGTTTATAAAGATGGTGTTTCAGTAGGCCAGGGCAGCGGGTTCGTATATAACGGATACATTATAACAGCCAAACATGTTACAGATGCAGGTGACAAGTACGTTATCTTTAACGATAATTCAATTTATGGCACAAATGCTACTCTGGAAAGTATTGAAACAGATCTGGATGTATCCGTACTGAAGACCGATTTAAAATTGCCATCCGTAGTTTTGGGCAACTCAGACAAGCTGGTTGAAGGGGAAAAACTGGTGGCGATAACAAGCCCAAATGGTTCTCAAAATGCAGTAGATGAATGCATATATACAGGTATATCATATACAGCGATAGGAAACTTTATCGGAATATCTGAAGCGAACATGCTTGGCGGATCATCTGGAGGCGCAGTATTTAATATTAAAAGTGAAATAATAGGTATGAATGTTTTAGGTGAAGCAGGTGTAAATGACGCCATACCAATTAATGATTTACGGCAAATACTTGATAGTCTGGAATAATTAATTTAAAGCAAAAGGCTCCGAAAGGGGTCTTTTTTATATGGAATTTTATTATTAATTTAATTTAGGAGGTATATATCATGGCATACGCAAAAGATATTTATGGAAGTATAAGAGTTCCGGCGCCACCAAAACCAAAAGCAGTCACCAATACACAATCACCCAGGCCGGCAGCACCTGCCGCACCGCAGCCCTCACCCGCGCCTAAACCGGTTTCGACGGCGTCAACCAACAGCAATTATAACCAGTCAACCGCAGCATTGCAAAAAAAACTGAAAGAAGCAGGATTCGATCCGGGACCGATTGACGGTATTAAAGGACCAAAAACGAAAGCGGCGGAAGCGGCATATAACAAATCCATGTCGCAGCCTACACCCGCGCCAAAACCGGCCGCACCTTCCTACAACCCACAAACAGGTATCGTAACTAATTCGAATGGAAGTCAGGAAGTGAAATATACATGGGAGCCTGACGGCAGCGGAAATCTTGCAGCTACAAATGCAGGTACTGGTGAGGTATTACCTGGTTCACCGATAAACCCCAAAGTAAATACGCAACAAATTGCAAAACCCAACTCAGATACATCTGCTATACAGAATCAGTTAGCAGCACTGATCAGTGCAATCAGCCAGCAAAACCAGCAGAAGCAGCAAAGCACAGTCCCCGCCTTTGACGTAGCTGCTTTAAAATCTGCCATACAGAACAGGTTCGGCTCAGTTAAATCCGGACTGCTGGCAAAAATAGAAGCGGCAAGGAATAAAGCATTGGGAGCATATGGCGGGTTGTCCGACCAGGCAGTGCAAAGCGCCCAGGGAAATCTGGAATCCAATTATGCCGATCTTGCGCAATCTCTTAGAAAGGTATTTGAGGGATCGGAAGCGGCAGGTGGTTACCGTGGCGGCATGAGCGTGCAGGGACAGATCGACGCCAATACCGTGGCGCAGAACAATGCAAATGCCATCAGGCAGAATAAAACTAATACGCTCAATGATATTGCCCGTAACATCGAACAGATCAATAAGGAAGCGGAACAGGATAAGATCGCATCGGAAGCTGATACCGAAGCTCAACTTTCCCAGGCTCTAATGGATGCAGATAAATATGGAGCGGATTATGACCTACAGCGGGCGGGTGTAGACCTTCAAAACAGGCAGTTTGATTTCAGTAAGGGTATTCAGGAAGGTCAGTTGACAGGAACATACGGCGGTCAGGATACACTTGCAAAACAGCAATTTGATGCTGAACAAGCTTGGAATGAGTGGAATAAAGAGTGGGAAATCGAAAATGAAGCATGGCAGAGGAGCGCTGACAACCCGCAGGTTCAAGCGCAGGTCCTCCAGAACAAAGCTCAGATGCTGGCTAACCAGCTTGCCACACTTGAGCTTCAGAACTATCCGGAAGAGCAAAAGCTGAAAATCCAGCAGTACAGGAAGGAAATTGAGCAGATCGGCGCTGTCCCGGCAATGAGCCAGTATGATATTGACATTAAAAAGGCACAGCTCGACCAGATCAAGGCCGAGACGGATAATTTACGTAATCCGGAACCCACACAGACGGAAACATCGAACTACTATACAAGTTCAGCATTGAACGAACTGAATAAGCTTCCAGACATTGCTTCGAAAAAAGCATGGCTTAATCAACATGCCGCCGAGATCATACAGAATGCAGGCACCAGTGCATACAGTTTCTTGCTTGATAGCATTGACCCAGATGGCATTTACCAATATAACAATTAAGGATGTGATTGAATGAACAGGCCTTCCTGGGAAACGCCAGAATCAAATACCGGTATAAAAAGGCCTTCGTGGGAAACCTCGGGGGCTTCTTCTTTTGCAAAACCATCATGGGAATCGGCATCACAGCAGAATACTATACAGCAAACAACTATGCCGCAAAACAGTTCAGGAATAAAACCTTCAAATGAAGCAAAATCGGTACAGCCTGAAAAGCCAAAAACTCCTATTGACCAGCGTGTGCGTATCATGCCCGGCAATGACAGCCGCAGTTACCTGGGTATGAATATCATACCGGCGTATAAGGAAGACAAGCCTATTGCTAAAATAGGGAAAGGCATAGTTAACTACGGGCTTGGCGGAATCGCATCTGTATTCAGCAACGCATTAAACGCAATACCGCAGGCCTTAATGCAGACCGATGTTGCTTTAGTCAATGCAGCTCAGGGCAGACCGCAAGACTTTAGTGAAAAAACACTGAGGAAAGACATACTGCCAAAGTCTTATGACAAAGCATTGACAGACCTTGCAGCCAAAGGACCAGGCGGGGAATTCTTAAGCACTGGCATAGACATGCTTACGAATACGGCTCTTGACCCTACAACATATGTAATGGGAGGCGTACTTGACGATTTGTCGAGGGCAGGGATATATGGGAAAGGCGCTCAAGCCGGAACAATGACAAACCTTGAGGTAAATGCAGCAAGAGGGCAAAAGGCACTCGAAAAAAGTATGAAGGAAGCTGCAAAGGCTGCCAAAAAAGCCGGTACTGCCATTCCATCCGTTCCGCAGCAGGCAACGGAAGAATACCTGCGAGCCGAGAGGCGTATGAATAGGCTTGATGGCAACGCTGCCCGCAATGTTGGAACAAACGCGGCGGAAGCGATATATGTTTCACCTTACGGAACGGCTGCGGATGATATAAGTAAATCTCCATTACTTCTTCCGGAAGGGAAATTACCGGAAGCGCCGAAACCAAAGACGGACTATTTCGCAACTTCTGGCGGGACGGTATCCAACAACATGAACGCGATCAATACACCGCCTGGATCTCGTCCGATGTTGCCGGAAGGAAACCCAACCGAAGCCAAAAGCACAGGACAGTATATGATCGACCTGGGCAGGCGATCGGTAGGATTGCCGGTTTATGGTGATGCCAAAAACACCATAGAAGCGCCTTTTACAGCAGTCAAATCCGAAATACCGCAGAACAGCGCAGCAAAAAGGTTATCTGATATTAACGCGAAAAAAGCAGCGGATATTCCGGATGTTGATTACAGCAAAAATGCCTATACTCGGGAGACGCCTTTTACAGTTACACACGATGAAGTATTAAAAGCACTGAATTCAGAACCAGGCAAGAACGAAACGATAAGACGTCTTAGCAGCGAATTTGCAGAAAAACAGGAAGAAGCTATAAAAAAACTGGACACGGAAATAGGTAAGATTGAAAGGCTTAAAAAGATTGATGAAATCTTTGCGGGAACAGATGCCTCGCGAATGTCAGACGATTCATTAAGCAGGCTTGAAGAGCTTAAACAACTTAGAAGCAAACTGTCAGAAAAACAAGGTGGAATTCCGAATACAGGAAATGCAGAACCAAGCCAGCCTGATATACTCAGACGGCTTAACGACATCCAGAAGAAGTCTGATGAAATATTCGGGAACACTCCGGTGCGTCAGACTGATACAACAGGGAATACGGCGACCAGAGCCGCGAAGAAGGAAGCTGCACAGCCCCAATTTACCGCATATACAAGCGCGGGGCCGGAAATGACGGATACAAGAGCATTCAAAGATACTACAGGCAAAACAATAGCGCAATCCCTCCAGGGTGATGAAATATATGATGATATTGTCAAAAACCTCGAGGGTGCCAATTATATCAGCGATGAATCCGTAAAAGCAATTGCACAGGGCATTAAAGATAAATCCGGTATGACATTGAATTTCAAGGACGTATACCGAAACTTCAGGGATGCGTTTGGCCGCGCATATCCATATGTAAAGCAAAAATACCTGGATCCCTTTGACGCTGCCAAAAAGTCTTATGTAGACACTGTAAAGAGATATACCGACGATATCTATGAGAATGTTGTCAAAGGCTTAGAGATTAAAAAGGGGAGCAAAGAAAGCGCCGCAGTTCAATGGTTTGGCGAGGGGCAGAGAATGACCGGAATGACGAACGCAATCGATCTTCAGACTGGAAAGAAGATAACCATTCCGAATATGGTGCCGTATACGCTTGACGATCTGCAAAAAGAGTTTCCCTCCAGCTGGCAGAACATAGTTAAGGCGGATAATACATTCAGGAGCGCATATGATGAGCTGATCGATGCGGTAAACGCAACCCGCCGGCAGATTTACCCGACCAATCCGGAAAAACTTGTGCCCAAAAGAAATGATTACTACCGGCATTTCAGAGAAATGCAGGATTCCTTCGAAGGCTTTAAAAACATGTTCGAGACGCCGTCGCAGATCGATCCGAAACTGGCCGGCATAAGCGAATTTACAAAGCCGAAAAGCCGCTGGGCGTCATTCATGCAAAAAAGAGGAAAGGGAGCATACAAGGCCGATGCCGTAGGCGGGTTTATAGACTATATACAGCCTGCTTCATATGCAATCAATATAGATCCTCACGTGGTTAAATTCAGGAGCCTTGCAAAGGACATAGCTGAGGGTACGGAAAAAACAAAGAACGCCAACAATTTTATCAAATGGCTGAATGATTTCTCGAACAGCCTTGCCGGTAAAACAAGCAAATATGACAGGCTGATTCAGGAAGATATTCCAGGTGGCAGGACCACAATGAGAGCGCTTACCTGGCTGAATAACCGGGTAAAGGCAAACACAGTACTGCTAAATGCACGATCTTCTTTAGCACAGACGGCAAATATTCCGACTGGCATTGCGCGGGTAAAGGATCCTTTCGCTCTTGGCAAAGGAATAAGCGATACGCTGGCAGGTATAATCGGTAAGGGAAAGAGCGCGAAGCTTTACGCGAAATCTCAGTTTATCAGTGAAAGATATGCACAGGATCTCATTTCACGATTTGACCAGAAACTGATAAACCAGCCGAAAAAATTTGCGGCATGGTTCATGGGTGCATTTGATGAACTTGGTACTAAATTTATCTGGAACAGCTCATATAATAAAGCGGTTGCCAACAGCATGGAGAACCCTATTAAATATGCAGACGATCTGACAAGATCGATCGTGGCCGGCCGCGGAATCGGAGAAGTCCCTTTGATCCAGCAGTCAAAGTTATTCCAGCTCGCAGCTCCGTTCCAACTTGAAGTAGCGAATCTCTGGCATGTTATGGGCGACATGGTCAAAGAAAAGGACTTTGCAGGACTTATAGCATTATTTGCAGCAAACTATTTATTTAACAATACCGCTGAAGAGATAACCGGAAACCGTGTTACGTTTGACCCAATCGATGCGATTGCCGACGCCTTAACCGAAGATGACATGAATGCATGGAAGATGGCCGGAAGGCTCGGGGGCGAAGTGCTCAGCAACGTGCCTTTGGGACAGTCTATTGCGTCTGTATATCCGGAATACGGTTTTAATTTGTCCGGTATTGAAATGCCCACCAGGCAGGAACTGTTTGGCCGAAACGACCCGACGAGGTACGGATCCGGACTGCTGATAGTAAAGGGAATGCAGGATCCTGTATCAAAGCTGCTGCCATCTTTCGGCGGAGCCCAGGCAAAGAAAACCTATGAAGCAGTAAACGATTTGGTTAAAGGCGGCGATATTAAGGACGGTAAACTCAGATACCTGGTGAAAAATACGCCGGAAAACGCCATAAAAGGAACTTTATTCGGCAAAAGCGCTTTTAATGAAGCAAAGGAGTATTACGATAAGAACCGTAGGGATCTGAGCGAGAAACAAACCCAGCAGGTAATGAACTCTACAGACAGGGAAGGCGTTTATGAAGCCATGATGCAAAAAAGAAAAATCGAAGCGCTCCGGTCCAAAATCAAGGCGCTTAAAAACAGCGGAATGACTCCTGAAGAAAAGGAAAAGAAGATGAAGGAGCTGCAAAAGCAATTGGAGAATGCAGCAAAATAAGTATTTATAATCAGTTGAAAGGCGCCTGTAATCAGGGCGCTTTTTATATATTCAATTTACACGAGAGGAGAAGGAAGGATGGCGGATGAAAATGTAAAAAATGAAATGTGCATTAAAATACATGAAAGAGTCAAGGAGAGACTTGACCACCATGAAAAATGGCTCGACGAGCACGAAGGCAAACTCGATGGCCTCATCAAATCCGACGCAACAAATACCAATGAGATTAAAAACCTCTGTAAAAGCATCGATAGTCAGAACAAAAAGATGGGCAGCCTTACAAATGCAATATGGGGGCTTGTAGTCGGCATATTCTTCGTGCTGCTGGGCTTCGTAGTCTGGTACATACAAAATAAGTGAGGTGATTAATTAATGTACAAATTCGGCAACCCTGGTTTTGACCTTGGACATCATGCCCGATGTAATGCAGGCCCTGGTACATACCGCGAAGGTGATGCAATGCTCTTATTCGGCGATTCTCTCCGGAAGAAATATAAAGTGTTTACAACCCGGATGGACGGCAACGCCATTGACCTGTACAGCCGCGCCAAAAAGATAAAGGACGCCGGGTGCAATACTATGATAAGCCTCCATACCAACGCACCGGAGGATGCCGTCGGCATTATTGTAATTTACAGCTTGCAGCGCCCGGGTGATAAGGCGCTAGCCGAGTACATCGGGCAGGAGCTTGCCAAGACAACTGGACTGGAGTTCAGGGGAGCTAAAACGAGGCAATATCCCAATAAGCCAGGTGTAGATTACTACGGCATTATCCGATATGCGGTATCGCTTGGTATGGAGCATGCTATTATCGTGGAACACGGCAGCCACTGGGAATTTGCAGTTGACATAGAGAGTAAAATCCAGCAATGCGTTGAATGTTATGGCCGGATATTCGACCTGAAGGAAGTGGAAACATTGAAGTACTGTAAATTACGTAGGTATGGCAGTTATGTCCATACTGTGGAAATGGATCCTGATGTGTACCGCCTTGATATTACAGAGGGTATGCCGGGCAAACTGGAAAAGCTGTCCTCCATGTACGGCGAGCCCCGTCTGGATGAAATTACTTGGGTACGTATGAATGCTCAATACTTTGGCAGCAGCTCCAGGGGGTACGGTGCATTTATTGATTCCACAGACAACCTGCAAGACAAAGAGCCGTCATCCAGTTATGAGAATCTATCGTGTATCAATGGCAGACTCATAATCGGCATAGGTGGCGATTTTACAATCGGCACAAGCTATGGCATTATCCGGAGCGGTGTTACAAATTACAGCCATTCGGAGCCATTCAAGGCGATTATGGCGGCGAAGCATCCCCGGAGTATGGCAGGCAGTTTAAGCAGTGGCAACAATGCCTTTGTTGTCGTTGACGGCCGGTGGAAGAACCTGAGCCTCGGCGTTACGGCAGAGCAACAGGCTGCGCTCGGACATGAGTTAAGCTTTGTGGATCTGGTCAACTTTGACGGCGGGGGATCGAGCCAGATCATGGTCGGAGATAAAATTCTGAATCATCCCTCGGACGGCGGAGAGCGTGCTATTATATCCGCAATCGTAGCATATCGGAAATACACTCAGGCCGAACTTCTGGTACTCAAAAAGGGCAACAATGGCGTGTATGTGAACCTGCTACAGAGGCTGCTTAATGATGCTGGCTTTAATTGCGGGACCGCTGACGGTATCTTTGGCAACAACACTTTGGCGGCAGTAAAAGCCTATCAAACAAAATATAAGCTCACAGTGGACGGTATTGTGGGAAAACAAACGTGGGCGAACATAGCAACTGGTTTAATATAAACAATTATATAAATGCTTGCCCCCAGGCTACAGGGGAGAAGGATATATAAATGAAAAGGATCCTGTTTTGTTTTCTTGTCGCCATTATGACTGTAATGATGCTGGTAACTGTGGTTTATGCTGCTGACAGTCCGCCTGATCCAAAATCCATCGGCGATTATTTCACATGGGAATTCCTCGGCACGATGGCCGGAGCTGTGGCAGCAACCACACTGGTCACACAGTTTTGTAAATTCCCGCTGGATAAGGTATGGAAAATACCTACGCGCTTTGTTGTATATGGGATTGCATTGCTTATTTTATTTGCAGTAGAGTTTTTTACGGGCACTATAACCACCGATAAAGTGATATTAACAATGTTAAATGCTATCATTGTCACTGCGGCAGCTATGGGAACCTATGAGGCTACGTTTAAAAAGCTCGAAAATAGGTCTCGGTCGGGATAAATATTACATAAAACAAAAGAATAAAAGTCCTTAGGTTATCCTGGGGACTTTTATTCTGAGTTTTTCCGTTGCTATCAATTACTTTTATGTTTACTCTTCGTCATCAGCCTTTTTTCGAATCGTTACTTTGCAGTGCAGAGCTTGCGAAACTACTGCTGCAAAATTATCAAGTACCTTCTGTCTCTCTTCTTCTGTAATATCTGGCCTTACTACCGTTACTACCGGCGGCATAGAATCGCTCTCCTTTCATTTTCATTATATAATATTTTCTTGCATATAGCGTAATTATTTTTTATCAGGAGCATATTCCACCAGATCAGTCAAGGAGCATTCAAGGAACTCACACATTTTATTTAAATCATCGGGACGCATTCTTTTTACATAGCCATGGAAGTAAGCGTTCACTGTGTTGTATCTTATGCCTGTTTTCTTACTAAAGGTTAACTGGTTCATGCTCCTATCGTGAAGCCTATCCTTAAGTTTAAAGAGTATCATATGACCTCCATAATTTACATAATATTACCACATATTCAACTATAGGAGCATAGATAAAACTTCAGAAGGATAATATAATCTACAGGAGTTTAAAAAGTTCCAGTCCTATACTTATAGTCCAAAGTATTCATTTTAGTTATAATGCAACAACAGTTGTTGAAAATCGGCCATTCTAGACGTAGAATAATTATGTAAACATTGGAATGTTACACAAAATAATCCGGCATTCCTATTGATATATTTTATGGGAGGGTGTAGAATAAAGAACATCAGTTCGGCCACAAAAGATAAAGTAAAAAGGAAGTGATTTTGCTTGGCGGCAGACACTTCCTTTTTCGCCCCAACCCCAACAAAAAGCGAGGTGGTTTTTGTGCTATGATTGATTTTACCACATCTACAGGCGATTGCAACAATTTTTTTTCGACAACAAATATGATGGAGGTAAGGCAAATATGTGTAAAGAAGTAGACAGCCTGTATACTGAAAATCCTCTAGAAATGCTGAGGAAATACCAGGACATAAAAAATCTATTGGAGGAGTACAAAGACGATATTTTATCACTAGATAAAACTGCTCTCTTTAAGCTTTGCGAAGGAAAAAAAGAGATTCTCCCTGCATATCTGTATTATCTGACCGTGAATGCTATTGTGGATTTACATAATAATCGTTCTGAAATTTAGTATAGTTTGGAGATATATGTGCCCTAAAATGTGCCCCGTCTTATTTTTAGAAAAAGAGCCACTTACTGTATTCCTACAGTTAAGCGGTTCTTCTGGTGCGCCCGAGACGATTCGAACGTCCGGCCTGCGGTTTAGGAAACCGACGCTCTATCCTGCTGAGCTACGGGCGCATGTATCAACGAATTATTATTCTACATTGAAAAGGGGGATTTGTCAACCCCCGTAAAAATGGCACAAGTCAGGTATAAACCAGAGGTCAAACCAGATAATTTTACATAATACTATCTAATCGCCGGTATTAATTCTTCTTTGGCTTTTGCCGATATTTATACTGAAATATGCTTTTTGGAGGCTTATTATGAGACTTTATAAAGGAAAAAGTGCCAGGTTATATAGAGAATTGGGAATACAGGCTCTAAATAGCAGTACACGGGTTGCCGAACCAGAAGCCCTAGGTAGCAGTGCTGACGTCCGTATACATGACATAATAAAAAAACTGCTCTCCGGCTTCCTTCTGACCTTTCTTCTTACTACTGCGATTTTCATTTTTGCTTCCCAGGGCGCATATGCGTCAATGAGCTTGACAGCCTTTACAGCCAACCCGTACACGGACACGGATGTAAAACTGGACTGGTCGCCGGTGCCCGATGCGCAAACGTACAGGCTAGTAAGAAGCGGCGGCTCAGGGCCTAACTCGATGACGGACATTGATGTGGATGCATCGCAGAATCCCCTGACATTAACGGATATGGGACTGCAGCCTGAGACCACCTATACCTATACAATAAGGGCATTCTCGGGTGATCAGCCATCCATCCTGCTGGATGAAAAAACAGCAGTCGTGACAACTACGAAAATCATCAGGCCGTGCGAAATCCGTGCGGTATATGATATAAACGCAAGGTCGGTTCAGCTTACCTGGAAAAGTTCCAAACTGGCTGCGGGCAGTACGATAATCCGCAATCAAAATGGAGCGGAAACACCTTTTGCCGTAGCGGATACTTCCTCTGCAGCCATACCGGTCATTGGGATGAATACTGTCATGCTGACAATAAGTTCAAAAGGAACTGATCCGCTCGTACCTTCCAGATTGCTTGAATCGTTAAAATCGGATCCTGTTACGGTCATTCCGGTAGAACCGCCTGTCATACATGCCTCATCAACGAGCGGTACCGCGACCATTACGTGGCCTTACTTTCCGCAGATAGGCCAGTTCCGGCTGGAACGCTCCCAATGGAACGGTACATCCTGGGGAGTGTGGAACGATATCAAAGCTTCTCTTTCTGGGCAGAGTGCGACAGATATTCCGGAGGCAGGTGGGCAGTACCGGTACAGGCTTGCTGCCATCAGTGACGGCAGTTATCTGGGCTGCAGCAGTATTTCGGAAACCGTCAGCGCCCTTCCGGCGCCGAAAGATCTGTCCCTTTCCATCATCAATACATCCAGAATCGACCTTTCCTGGACGAACGGCATTGGAAATACCGGCAGCATCCAGGTACTAAGGAGAGCGGGTGACGGCTCGTACACGCAGATTGTCTTGCTTCCGGCTTCAGCAACATCTCATTCCGATGCGGTGACGGTAACCACAGGTTCATCCTACACCTACCGTGTGCGTTCATATGAATCTGCCGCCAATTACTCAAACGCAGCGGAGGCATCCATACAGGCAGTGCTCCCGAATATGCCTGCCTCACTGCGTGCGAATGTGTCCAATTCGGAAATTGTGCTGAACTGGACAGACAGCTCAAATAATGAAGACGGCTTTACCATAGAGAGAATGGCTGACACAGGTGTATTCGCATTAATCGGCTCCGTACCGGCAAACACAACAACCTATACGGATACGAGCGTCTCGGCTGGTCATACCTACATTTACCGTGTACGCTCGCATAATGTCATTGGGAACTCGGCCTGGTCAAATGAGGTAACCATTAATGCGTGGGATTCCGTTGCACCTGCAAGCCTCACCGTTACGCCCGTATCGTCCGGACGGATCGATCTGGTATGGACTTACACCGGTACAGCCGGATACAGCACCATCATTGAGCGGAAAACGGGTACGGACGGAGCCTGGACAGCCATTTATACCACTGCCCGCGGGACACTGAGATACAGTGATACCGGACTTTCGCCAAATACGAGGTATTTTTACCGGATCAGAAAATCACTGGGGACGGGTGCATTTGGTGTTTCCTATCCGAACAACGAAGTCGGCGAAGGAGCATACACTCTCCTTGGCACGCTTTCCCTTTCGGGAAGCGCAGCTTCCGGCAATTCAATTTATCTTACATGGTCGGGCAACAGCATCGATGCGGATGTTGTAATCGAAAGAAAAATGGCCAACGGCAGCTTCAGTGCGCTGTCCACCGTCAGTTACTCCACCACCGGATGGTATGACAATACCGGGCTTGTTCCGGGCGCGTCCTATACATACAGAATCAAGACAAAGAGCTCGACCAACGAATCCGATTACTCCAGTGAGATAACAGTACACAATTACTATCTCAATTCTCCGTCGGGGCTCAGCGTATCGGTCAATACCGCATCGGCCATCGAACTGAAATGGACGGATAACTCACAGGATGAGACAGGCTTTGAAATCTGGAGGTACACAAGCGGTTCCGGTACATATGCACTTTATGCAACGGTGGACAGGAACATTACCACCTATACGGACACTTTTGTCCAGACCGGTGTGCAGTACTATTACATGGTACGTGCATATGCTGCCGAAGAGAACCTCTATTCATCCTTTTCCAATACGGCTACGACCGGCGCAGGCCTGATCAGCCCGCCAAGCGGACTTGATTACACCTACATCTCCGGTGCCCAGATTCAGCTTCATTGGACGGATACTTCAGATAATGAGAGCGGTTTCAAGCTGGAATGGAAAATCGGCGAGAGCGGGACCTGGAGTGTAATGGCCTGGCTTTCTGCAAATACAAGTAATTACAATGTATACAATCTTAATACATATACAAAATATTATTTCAGGGTGCGTGCCTACAATTACGCAGGCAATGCGGATTCACTCAGTGAAGAAATACTCGTTTCCACTGCGAAACCGGCAGCGCCTGCCGAAATAAAGGCTGCAGCCTTATCGTCGTCGCGTGTTAAAATTACATGGAAGGATCTTTCCGACAGCGAAGAGGGCTTCAGGATATTAAGAAAACCTGCTAATGCTTATGGTTACATTGCTATAGCTAATGTGGGAAGAGATGCCGTTTCGTATACGGATAATAGTTTGCTGCCCAGCACGGGGTATTATTACAAGGTGGTATCGTACAATGCGACAGGCTCCTCCGAAAGCAGTGAAACGGAAGTGAAAACCCATGCAAGGGTGACCTTCAGTGACCTTGCCGGGGATGCGTCATGGGCGAGGGAAGCGGTTGAAAGCCTTGCCGGGATGGGTATTGCCAATGGTATTGCCAAAGGTTTGTATGGCCCTGGCAACACCATGTCCAAAGCGGAGTTTACGGCTATGGTGGTCAGGGCATTCAAGCTTGATACGGCGCCGGTCGGAAGTCTTGCCGATGTGAAACCGGACAAATGGTATTATAAAGAAGTGATGACCGCAGAGAATTTTGGCATTATTTCAGGTGATAGCAGGAACAGATTCTATCCGGAGGCAGCCATTACAAGGGAAGAGATTGCCGTAATACTCTTTAAGGCAATGGAGGTCTCGGAAAAGGAATATACAGGTCACGGTAATTCTATCCTCGAGAAGTTCATCGACAGGGATATGATCTCACCTTACGCAATTGCCAGTATGGCAATACTGGTGGGAGAGGGCATCATGGAAGGCTTCCCGGGAAATACGCTGGGACCGAAACATACGGCGACGAGAGCCGAAGCCGCGGTGTTCCTATATAGGGCGATGAACAGGTGACCAATTATAATAATATAAATACTGGTAAAAAAGTTTACGTAGGGATATAATATTTGAGGGAACCAATTCTGAAGTTTTGATGCGTTCCCTTTTGTCTTATGCACAGAGCGCCGAAGTGTAATTTGTCGCTCGCGCGACGAGCAGGAAGGGCGGAATAATTGATTCCCTCTTGCTCGATTGGTTGGCTGCCTGCAGCCGCCCGAAATATGCAAAAAAATACCCGGAAGGGAACTTAAGAGGTGAAAAGATGGCCGGAAATAAAAATAATGCACTGCCTGCACGGGATGAAATTGATGTAAAGTATAAGTGGAAGCTTGAGGATATTTATGCTAATGATTCCGAATGGGAAGAGGATTTTAAAAAGATACGTCAGATGTCCGGTGAAATGGCAGCGTATAAGGGTACTTTTGCAAGCGATATGAATAAACTTGTGGAGTGCCTGAAGCTCTGCGATGACATGCTTTCCTTAAATGACAAGCTTTTTGTATATGCCAAAATGAGGCGTGATGAAAACAATGCCGTATCCAAATATCAGGCGCTGACCGACCGAGCGATGGCGCTCAGTACGGAAGTTTACGCGTCGGTGTCGTACATCGTGCCCGAGATCATATCAATTGATGAAACGCTTTTGAAAAAAAGCATTAATGAAGTTGAAGGACTTTCATTATACAGGCAGTATATCTATGAACTTTTAAGGCAAAAGCCGCATATCCTGTCGGACAGGGAAGAGGAGTTGCTTGCGCTTTCTTCTGAAGTTGCCCATGCACCCTCGGATATTTTTACCATGTTTAATAATGCGGATATCAAGTTCGCCTATATTAAGGATGAGAACGGCGAAGAGGTGGAAGTGACCAAAGGCCGTTATGTCAAGTTCCTTGAATCCAGGGACAGAAAAGTAAGGCAGGATGCCTTCCATACGCTGTATCATTCCTACTCGGCAATGAAAAATACGCTGGCATCATCTCTGGGCAATAATATCAAGAAGAACCGGTTCTATTCTACGGTCCGTAAATATGATTCAAGCCTGAGCGCTGCTTTGGACAGTGACAATGTGCCAGCCTCCGTATATGACAACCTGATCGAAACAGTGGACAAAAACCTGCCGCTGCTGCACCGTTATCTGAAGCTGCGTAAAAAGGCTCTGAAGCTTGATGAACTGCACATGTACGACCTTTATGTGCCTATCGTGGAGGAACCGCCGAAGCAAATCCCTTACGAGGAGTCCCTGGATATTGTGGCAAAGGCTCTTGCTCCAATGGGCTGCTCGTATCTGGAAGATCTGGATATGGCTTTAAAGTCGGGCTGGATCGACGTTTATGAGAACCAGGGGAAGACAAGCGGAGCATACTCATGGGGCACGCATCTGACCCATCCTTATGTGCTTTTGAATTACCAGGGGACCATCAATGATACATTTACGCTGGCCCATGAGATGGGGCATGCGATGCATTCCTATTATACAAACAGGACTCAGCCATACATTTACTCGGAATACAAGATATTTGTGGCGGAGGTGGCCTCGACAGTCAACGAGTCGTTATTGATACACTACCTGCTTCGCAATACCGGTGACAAAAAGGAAAAAGCTTATCTCCTGAACCATTATCTGGAGGAATTCCGCGGAACACTTTTCAGACAGACGATGTTTGCAGAGTTTGAGAAAATTACGCACAGCATTGTTGAAGGCGGCGGAGCTTTGAATTCCGAGGAGTTCTGCAGGATTTACAGGGAGTTGAACCAGAAATACTTTGAACCGGAAGTGGTTGTAGATCATGAAATCGACATGGAGTGGTCGAGGATACCGCATTTCTATAACAGCTTCTATGTGTACAAATACGCAACCGGTATATCTGCTGCCGCTTCATTGTCCCAGCAGATCCTCAGGGAGGGAAACCCGGCAGTGGAGCGCTATACGAACTTCCTCAAGAGCGGCGGTTCCGATTATCCGCTGGAGCTTTTGAAGAAGGCGGGTGTGGATCTGTCCGAGCCTAAGCCGGTGGAGGATGCGCTGAAGGTATTTGAATCGATTTTGGGGGAACTGGAGAAGTTATTATAGAAGGGATAGGGAATATATGATTGATACAAGGATGCACACACTTGCGAATAAATTGGTGAATTACTCATGTAAGGTAAAACCGGGTGAAAGGGTGCTGATTGAAATAAAAGGCTATGAGCTGCCTTTGACGAAGGCTCTTGTCAAAGAAGTCTATAAGGCAGGCGGCCTTCCATTTGTTACGGTAAAGAATGATGAGATTAACCGTATACTGCTAAGCGAGTGCACTGAGGAGCAAATCAGGCTGATGGCTTCCTTTGAATTGGCCAGGATGAAGGAAATGAATGCATACATCGGTATCAGGGCAAGCGACAATTCAAATGAAATGGGCGATGTGCCAAGTGACAAAATGAAGCTGTACAACAAGCTGTTTGCACAGCCGGTCCATTCAGAACAGAGGGTGGGGCACACCAAATGGGTGGTTCTGCGGTATCCCAACAATTCTATGGCTCAGATGGCGGAAATGTCCACGGAAGCCTTTGAAGATTTTTATTTTAATGTATGCAACCTGGATTACTCCAAAATGTCAAAGGCTATGGACAGCCTTGTAAGGGTGATGGAAAGAACAGACCGCGTCAGGATAACCGGAAGGAATACCGACCTGACCTTCTCAATCAAGGGTATGCCGGCGATAAAATGTGACGGAGGAGCGAATATACCGGATGGGGAAGTGTACTCCGCACCGTTGAAAACCTCTGTCAACGGTATTCTTAGCTATAATACACCTGCTAAACATCAGGGCTTCACTTTTGAAAATATTACACTCGAATTCAAGGACGGCAAAATAATCAAGGCTGCTGCGAACGATACGGAAAGGATCAATAAGATTTTTGATACGGATGAAGGCGCCAGATATGTGGGAGAGTTCTCATTAGGCCTGAATCCATACATTGAGAAGCCAATGAAGGACACCCTTTTTGATGAAAAGATCAAAGGAAGCATCCATTTCACGCCCGGCCACTGCTACGACGAGTGTGACAACGGGAACAGGTCGGCTATCCACTGGGATCTGGTGTATATCCAGAGGCCGGAATACGGCGGCGGCGAGATTTGGTTCGATGATGTGCTGATCAGGAAGGATGGGGTTTTTGTATTGGAGGAGCTTAGGTGCCTTAATCCCGAGAACCTCATTTAAAGGGTTGATAAGCGGCGCATTACGGTGTCAGACCGCGCGCTGCAGCACCTGAAGGGTTTAGCGGAACAGATTCCGCATTAAATTCAATGATATATCGCACAGAAACATGAAAAATATCGCACAAGAATATAAGAAACATCGTACAAAATTATTGTATGATGTTTTTTTCTGCGATATTATGGATATACAAGCAAAGATTTATGCTTTCAGAGAAATGGAGGTTTCATTGATGAGTACGATCCAGTATAAGGAAGGTGTCGTTGTAACTGCAACCGAGCTTAAGCAAAACTTCGGCAAATATCTTGACTATGTTGAACAGCAGAATGACGTGGTTATAACGAAAAACGGGGGCAAGGTAGCCAGGCTGACTCCTTATGTGACAGATATCGAACAATACTTTACAGTGCGGGAAAATGCACTGGACTACCAGTATGGAGGTAAAAAGGTATCCTTTGAAGAGTTTGCTCAGATAAGCGAAAAAAGTACCCTTCGCATGGAATTGCTTAATGGTGAAATCTATATTATGACGTCTCCGAACATTGATCATCAGGAGATTCTTGGAAGGTTATATCTTATTTTCAGCGAATACTTTAAAGGGAAAAAGTGCAGAGCGTTTTTATCTCCTTTCAGCGTAGTTTTCAAAAAGAAGGATTTGAAGGAGCCTGATGTGCTGCAGCCGGATTTACTGGTGATCTGCGATCTGGAGGGCAATGTAAATATTAAGAATGGTTATACGGGTACGCCGACCCTGGTCGTTGAAATCCTCTCGAACAGTACGCGAAGCAGGGACATGGTCGACAAGCTGAACACATACATGCTGTCGGGAGTGAAAGAATACTGGATCATTGATATAAAGAAGAAAAGCATTATGATATATTCATTTGATGACAATGAAATAGATGAGCTGAAGGCTTTTGAAAAGGGTTCTGCTGCTAACTCGGCGGCATTTAAAGGATTGTCGGCAGACGTGGAAGCCTTGTTTACAGATTTAATATAGGAGTATATCAATAAACCATGAAAAGCCAGCCCTAATAATTCGTCAGGACATCAAATGCATATCCTTGTTTTTGCAATCCTTCGATTATCTTTGGCAATGCTTTTGCGGAATACTTTTTCCCTGGCGAATCATGCATCAGTATAATCAGTTTTTCCCTATTCTTCGTACCTTTTATGACATTATTGGCAAGTAAATTTACTATGTACTCTTCATTCCCGTATGTCTTCAGATTGGGATCAGTGTCTGCCGTAGTTACATCCCAGTCAAAATACCTGTACCCCAGGTCCGCTAAAATATCCGTTCTGTCTTTAACGGCGCTTTTTTTCAGACCCATTGTCCCTCCGGGAAATCTGAAAACCCTTGAAGTATACTTAAATTTTTTAAATATTAAATTTCTTGCTTTTAAAACGTCCTTTTTAAAGTTATCAGTCGAGTTGTTCAGATAATTGTAGTCATGAGAATATGAGTGATTGCCTATCACATGGCCTTCATCAAGAATCCTTTTGTAAATATCATCAACACCGGTCCTTGGCAAGACAAAAAACGTGGCCTTTACACCATACTTTTTAAGGGTGTCCAGATTTATAGGCGTGATGCTTCTTGAAGGACCGTCGTCAATTGTAATATAAGCGGTTTTTTGATGATATTGGGGGAGATCTATAATACTCATATAGCCAAGGTCGTTAACCACATACGCTGTACTTCCTTCAACACATATAATCGATTGAACGCCTGAAATAGCATTGATAAATTCGGGTTTTTCGATGTTTGAAATATTCAGAATCTCAATCCTGTTATTATCCTGCATGTTCAAATAAGCATAATTACCATAAAAATCAACCTCGGAATAATAACCATCGGAATTGTTATATTGGCCTTTGTATACAATGTTTTTTATATCAGAGAAGTTATAAATCCCTATACCTTTCTGTTCACTTGCAATATATGCGACTCCATTAAGGACGGCCACGTCGGATATTTTGACGGCACCTTCCATATTATCAGGAGAGAATGACGTCAATTGTAAAGGCTCAACCGGATTCTCCAATGAGAATACTTTTATGTTTTTTTTATCGAACATATACATGCGATCTGAATCCATTGCGATGTTTATGACAGTCTCATCTGAATTCTGCGGAATCTTGAGTACACAAGCCGGATGCAGCGGATCTGTAATATCTACAATGAAAAGATTATTTTGAGTCGGCAAATATATGTGATTGCCACAGATTCCAATCAGCGATACTGCTTCAGGAAAATCAAGATAAGCAATCTGGCGCAGATTAGCAGGATCCTGTATATCGACAACAAAAAGGCCAGCTATGCCGGCTGTAACAAATGCGAAATTTTCCTTAACAACGGCCTTAATGCCCTGCGCCGGAAATGCCTGGAACTCAATTCCAAACTTATTCTGTGAAACAGTCTTTTGCAATTCTCCATCAAGTGTCTCTGCAATAACATTATCAGAAATAGGATGGCAAAATTGAAGGATCAGAATGACGGATAGAAAAATAAGAATTCTATGAGATGCCTTTATCGTAAGTCCCCCCCTTAATTTCCCATTTGATATTTGATTATCCAATGTGGGCTACCGCCCACAACCCAACGAATGTACTTATTGCCGCGAATGTGAAATTATTTTCTTGTTTTTTATTGTAGTTTCGCGGCAATAAGCTACTAAACCAATGTCTCGCATGTCCATATTACATATACAAATATACTATATTTGCGTTGTTATTGCCAGATATACATGATAATAAATATTCTGAACGGTGGGAAGCCGTCAATCATATGCCCGAATTACTGAGTTGATTTCCATAAATAACCTGACGGCACTTCTTCCTCCCACCAGCCGAAGGCTGTCCTAACCTGTACCTTGCTGCTCCCCGGGGATAAAAAGAATAAAGCGAAGGAGCTCCCCGGAGGAATGATATACATGCCCTGAAAATCATGCTTTGTAAGTGTTTGATTTGGTTCAACCCTTCTGACAAATGTATAGGTCCCTCCTGCCGGTGTTTTTGATACAAAGCCGGCATTCCTGATTTCCACTTTAGGTTTTGGAGCTGGAACAAAAGACTGGTTTCCGGCTGCAAAGTTTCCTGATACTTTTGATTTGCCGGGGGGTACGCTGCTTAACCAGCCCTCTGCAGTCAGTGGCTGGTTAGAAAAATTGGAAATGGTATAAGCGTTTAAGAACATATTCACGTTTGAGTCTTGCGGGTTAATTAACGCTCCCCATGCATTGCAGGAATCCCCGAAGGTTATTAAATCGGTCTGGCCCAGAAAGTAATTACCCAGGTAGGAATGATATACGGCATCCGGCAGTACTACGACCTCTTCGGGCCGTTTTCCCCTTTTAAATATTTTGAAGCTCATAATCTGTCTCCCCCCGAAAAAATACAAGCCAATTCACTGGGCTTTCTCCTCCCACCAGGTCAATACAATAGTACCTGTGATATTTTGCGGTCCAGGCGATTTCAAAAGTATAGAGAATGAGCCCCCCGGAGCAATAATTATGGAGCCTTTGTGAGAGTCGCTTACGAGGGTGGAATCCGGGGCAACAATCCGTCCGAATATATTTACGCCTTTTGCCAGTGATTCGGTTACATAGCTGGCATATTTCATTATGGCCTTTGGCCGTGGAGGAGGCATGAAAGCCTGATTTGACGGAGTAACGGTTGAGGAGATTGCCGCCGTCTTCGGCGTTTTGGCATTCAACCATATTTCCGCGTTATAGCTATGGGGTGAAAAATTAGTAATTGTAAAAATATCAAAGTAGAGGTTCACTCCGGAACAATCCGGATTTATTATCCCGCCCCATGCGTCATTCCCGTTTCCGAAGCTCAGCAGCCCGGTTTGACCGATAAAGTATCTTCCAAGCTTTGAATTTAGTGCAGGGCTTGTAATATCCACTACCTCGACGGGCTGCCTTTTTATTTTATTTGGCATACATGCATACTTCCTTCCGCCGGATCAAGGCTCAAGAATAAATTCAATATACTCACACCCGTTATGCAATATATTGTTACTCTTCTCCACTTTATAGCATATGCATCTGCCGGACTTTATGTTATCCTTGGTTGCCTACTCAAATAAAGCCTGGATCTCTTCCTGGGTCATTTTGGTGAGGAGCGTTTCGCCGGGCTGGATGATAGCGTCGATCAGCTCACGCTTCCTGTCCTGGAGTGCGAGTATTTTTTCCTCGATGGTGCCCCTTGCAACCAGCTTCATTACGTAGACCGACTTTTGCTGCCCGATGCGGTAGGAACGGTCGGTTGCCTGTTCTTCAACGGCAGGGTTCCACCAGGGGTCATAATGTATGACCGTATCGGCGCCTGTCAGATTAAGGCCGGTGCCCCCGGCTTTGAGTGATATAAGAAAAACTTTACCGATCCCTTCGTTAAATGAGTTTACCAGATATCCCCTCTCCGTGATCGGCGTGGATCCATCCAGATAAAGCGAAGAGATTTTCAGTTCTTCAAGCCTCTTCTTTATGAGCTGCAGCATTCCGGTAAACTGAGAGAACAGCAATATCCTGTGTCCGCCTTCTATGGATTCCTGCAGGATTTCTTCCAGAAGCAGCATCTTTCCGCTTTGCCCCTGATAATTGTCGACAAAGAGAGATGGGTGGCAGCATAGCTGGCGAAGCCTTGTCAGCGCAGCAAGTATTTTTATTCTGCTTCTTTCAAAACCCGCCTCCGCGATCTCCTTATTGATTTCGCCCTTTATATCCTGCAAATATGCCAGGTATAACTTCTTCTGTTCCTCAGTCAGTTCTGCAAGCATGGTGTTTTCTATCTTATCGGGAAGCTCATTCAATACATCCCTTTTAAGTCTCCTCAGGAGAAAAGGCTTGATTTGCCTGCTTAGGTCATTCAGCGCTTCATAGCTGTCTTCACCGGAATCGGGCCGTATATATTTTTCGTTGAACCTGTTATATGAGTATAAATATCCCGGAAGGACAAAATCGTATATCGACCAGAGCTCATAGAGGTTGTTCTCCATAGGCGTTCCTGTGAGCGCAAAACGGCATTCGGACCTGATCCGCTTTACAGAGTAGGCATTTCTGGAAGCCGGGTTTTTAATATGCTGCGCTTCATCCAGTATGCAATACCGGAAGCTGTAAGGTGTGTACAACTCAATATCTCTGCGTATCAGCGGGTAGGAGGTGATGATCACATCATACTCCGGTATCTGGCGGATCAATTTATGCCGCTCCTCACGGCTGCCTATTACGGCTGCATATTTGAGGCACGGCGCAAATTTGTCTATCTCAGCGCACCAGTTGAACACGAGTGAAGTCGGAACGACGATGAGTGAAGGGGAATACCCTTTTTCAATCCGTGCCGACAGGAGCAGCGCAATCATCTGAATCGTTTTACCAAGGCCCATATCATCGGCGAGCACACCTCCAAGTTTATAATAGGATAGTGTCTTCAGCCACTTGAAGCCAAATTTCTGATAATCCCTCAGGGAACCTTTTAAGCCGTCCGGTAATGGGAATGCCATATCTTCCGGCTCGCGTATGTTTTGTACGAATTCTTTGAAGGCTGCGTTCCTTTCAATATTGTGAATGCCGGAATCCCGTATGTTCTGGTCAAGATACGCCGCCCTGTATCGGGGTATTTCAATAAAATCCTGCTCCAGCTGCAGTGGCGCCACGTCCAATTTATCAATAAAATCATTTATTTTTTTGAATTCCAATGAATCCAGACTGATAAAGCTGCCGTTTTTCAACTGGTAGTACCTTTTCTTTTTCCGCAGCGACGCTATGATATCGGCTAACTCTGAGCGGTCGATGCCCTCTGCGCTGAAAGCGAATTCAAGCATGTTCGAATCCGTATTTAGTTTAAAACGGGCGGAGAAAGATAAGGATGCTTTCAGTTTCAAGTTCTTCAGGCTCTCTGAGTAGTAAACCGATGCGTGCTCCTGTAGAATCGGAACAAGTCTGAATACAAAATCATAGATATTATCATCGCCGGACAAATGCACCTTGCCTTCTTTTACTTTAAATTCCGCCATGCCAAGGACATCAAGGATTGTTTCTTCCTTGTCCAGCTCGCGTATCAGCAGCTTTTCAAAAGGAATTCCGGTATCGGCCGGCGATGGGGCCGGTTCCGAAGCGCCCGAACGGGAAGAGGCTGCGGCTGTCGAGGCGGAAGCCGGCGCCGTGGGGGATTGTGCTCTAAACTTTGGCAGGAATGGATTGAATGAGCTATCCCCGTAAACGAACCGGACATCAGCCAGAATATCAGAGCCGCTGCGATCCAGATAGATTTCAGTCTCCAGCGGCAACTTTTCTATGGTCGACTGAACCTGCTCCGTTACGACCAGCTTTCCCGCTTTTTCGGCAAACGGCAATATTTCTGAAACGAAACGTTGTTTATCCTCTTCGATGAAACGGAGCTTACGGCCTTTTTGATACAGCATGGCAAGATAAAACGGCTTGAGGTATTCGCTCTGCTGCCGGGATATATGAAAAATATCTCCTCCCGAGTAAAAATATTCCCCGTCCTCGGTAAGAGGCAGCAGGGAGCCTTCAAAATCTATGCTGAGCAGCAGATCCTGTCCCTCACCGGAGAGAAGGAAATTGACCGGAATGTCTTCATTCCGGACGATAACGGCGTCATGCACCTTGTCCAGTATAACGGCTTTGAAGGGCAGGTCGCCATATATCCCCAGGAACCGCTTCAGATAGCTGTCTGTCAGGCATACCTTCCCATCCGGGAAAACCGTTGCGTTGTTGTTCCTTCCGGACATTCTCTCCATCAGCTTTTCGGTTTCGTATATTTCTTTTAACAAATTGACGAGCTTTAGATCCCTGTCCTTGAATTCATGCCTGGACGGGACATAGGTGAACTTTTTGCCGAAACTTAGCTCCATATTGTTTTCCATATGGTACAGCAGCCTTTTTATATCTTTAACAATATAAAGCCTATCCTGACCAATGCGCAGCTTCAGGGCAGGCAAACCAACCTTATTTGAACCTTCGTCTCTTGTCAGTTCAAAAGTGGGCTCGACAAATACAGGGGATTTAATGGTGATCTGTCTGTCGCCAAAAAGATTGAATATGTCTTTTGCAGCCTGCCTGAACCGGAGTTCATGGAAAAAGCCCTGGGCATCCTTTTCCTTGATGAGCATCAGGACCGCCACCATATGCTTGCAGCAGCCCCACCTGTCCTTATCGAGAGGACAGGTGCAATCCGCATCGGTAAGCTTTCCGCCCATGTCGAACTTCATATGGAGAGTATACAGCTTCGTGCCCAGGACCGCAGCAGTGAAAGTACGCCTCTCCTGATTGTACTGTACGGACTTGATCCGTCTGTTCCTGAAATATTCCTGGCCGGAGATGTATTCATTTTGTTGTGTTCTTGCCAGGATGGTTTCATCCGTTAGGTCAAACATGCCATTCTCCCGAATTTAAATTTTACTGTGAACGGTCATAAACTTCCATAGGCCGTTCATAGTATATGGCTGTTTCACAACCGCATCCTTATATTATATAACACTTTTGCCTATTTTTAAGCAGTAAAATATATTATTTTAAAATGACAGATTGCATATAATTAAAATCGAAGGAGCATCGAGCCCCTTCAATTAAAATGCATTAATAAGGGTTAACAAAATGGTACTTATATGTTATAATATGGTAATAGTGACCGCAACATAGAAAGGAGCAGAATATGTTTAAATTTGTAACAGCAAGGTGTTCATGCTGTGGAGCAGTTATATGCAACCTGCCGGAAGTAGAAGCGGAGTTGCTGAAGGACACAAAGCAGAAATGTGAAGATTGTAGTTATAATGATTTTTTAGAAAGCTATCGTTGTAAAAAATAAACCGGATTTGGTGATTGATTTTTTGAACAAATGGTTAAGCGATACGAACCGAAAGAAAGGGACAAGAGCCTCGGCTCTTGTCCCTTTCAACTATTAATTCGTATTTGCGTGTCTCATGGAACTATATTGAACGAACTACGGAAGGAGTATTTTCTGGTTCGGGAATATCAAATCCGGGTTTTTGATCTTGTTGAGCTCCTGCAGCTTCTGCCAGGTCGTATTATATTTAATGGCGATTTTGCTGAGCCAGTCACCCTTCTTTACAATATAGTAATTTTCCATGACTTCGGCTACAGCAGCATCCTTCACGGAAACACGGGCTTCAAGAGCAGGCGATACGGTCCCCTTTGCCTGTATATACTCTATTACGGCTTCATCCAGCGAGCTATATTCATTTAGTATTTTATTGTCGGCAAACATGGTATAATTGTCTCCGCCCGCTGCCATAAAATCATTTGTTGCAAGGATATATTCCTTCTGCAGATCAAGCGGCCGGCCTTTGACGGTTATGGACACAACGCGGTCTCCGGCAGCTCTTGAGGTATCAATTGTATACTTGATTCCGGAGACATGCGGGAAACCTCCCATTGCCGCAGGGTATGAACCGGTCCCATGTTCGAGGGCCGCTTTGATGTCGGAGCCGGGCACTTTCTTGGTGACGATATAGTTGCCGAACGGCAGGACGGTAATTACCTGGCCTTTTGTAATATCGCCCTTGGGAATGGATGCACGTATGCCTCCGCCATTTGTGAGCGCACAGTCTGCGCCGGTTTCGGCGACCATTGCATCGGTAATCAGGTTTCCAAGGTTTGTTTCCCCTGTACGTACTTTTTCCCTTGTACCCTCCAGATCAACAGAAGCTTTCCCGACTACCTGATTCAATACGACAGCCTGCTCGGCTGTAATATCGTCAATAGCCTTTTTAACTGCTTCGTCAGGAACCGTTACAGAAGCTTCATCCTTCGATACCAGGTCTGCCTGAATGTCAGAAACCTTTCCATTTGTCACGTATAAATCAACTACTCCAAGATTCTTGTCATACTCTCCGGTACTGACGATCATAGTGCTGCCAACGATTTTGCCCTGTTCAAGCACCGTATGGCTGTGCCCGTCGACGATCAGGTCGATTCCTTCCACTCCGGCAGCAACTTTGGTACTGGTATCAACCGATGCTTCATCCACGCCCAGATGCGCCAGGGCAATAATCACATCGGTCTGGTCCTTCAAAAGTGCAACCACTTCAGCCGCAGCTTCAGTGGGGTCTTTAAAGGCAAGCCCCTTTACATTGTCGGGATGCGTCTTGTATGTAGTCTCAGGCGTAGCGAGGCCGAAAATTCCTATTTTTACACCTGCAATTTCCTTAATGATATACGGTGTGAACAAATCGCTTCCGTCCGCCTTTTTGATATTTGCGGCCAGGATCGGGAAATTGGTGATTCCGTCCAATTCGAGTAATCTCTCATAACCATAATTGAAATCATGGTTCCCGGGAGCCATGGCATCATAGCCGATTGTATTCATAATATTGGCAATGCTTTGACCCTTGCTGAGCGTCGCAATGGTTTGCCCGTGGAATGTGTCTCCGGCATCGAGTACCAGAGTATTGGGGTTTTGCTGTTTTAGTTCCTTAATGAGTGAAGAAACCTTGGCCAGTCCCATCCCATCTCCTTCATTCACTCTCGAGTGCGTGTCGTTTGTGTGCACAATAGTGATTTTTATGGCGTTCTGGGCATTCACCACAGCATCTTCAGCAAAAACTGTTGTGATCATAGCCAACAACATGCATAAGCTGAGCAGGAATGCGGTAATTTTCTTTACTCTCACATTTATAACCCCTTTCTTTATTTTGGAATTGTTGTTAAATTTATAATACTATTTTATATTCTAATGAACATTTTGTAAACTATATGAAACAATGTTATTGAAATGTAATATATTTGGATTTTTTGCTCAGGGTATAAGTAAAGGCGTCAATTCGCCGGTGTGATAGATATAGAGCTTGTGAAGAGGCCGTGTCATTGCAACATAGAGCAGTCTGATATCCAGTTCATCCTCCGTATAGTCCGTACGATCTGCGTTAAAAATGAGTACCGCGTCGAACTCCAGCCCCTTGGCCAGGCAGGAGGGCAGCACCACAACACCGCTTTTGTAGACCTCTTCCTTTCCGCTGATGAGGGTAATATTCTCGACCTGCCTTATCAGCATCGCATGGACGTCTCTGCATTCCTTCAGGGTTTTGCAGATGACGGCGGCAGACTTGTAGGACAGGCCTCTGAAATCTGCGATATTGCGTGCTATTTCCCGCGCAATACTCCTGTTGTCGGGCATTGCCACGATTCTGACCGGTTCGCCATGGCGGATCACAGGCCTGCCCTTGCTGACCTCACGGTCTTTAACCTTATCCAGTACAATGTTTGCGGCATCCATGATTTCAACCGTTGTCCGGTAGCTTTGCTCCAGAGTCAGAAATTCATTTTTCCTGTCGCTGAACACAGTCTCCGTTATTTCGTTCCAGTCCCGGATGCCTCTGTATGAGTGGATCCCCTGGTTCAGGTCGCCCAGGATGGTAAAGGAGCTGTCCTTGATGATCCTCTTCAGCACATATATCTGGAAAGCGCTGAAATCCTGCGCTTCGTCGATTACCACATGCTTGACGGGTATTTTCTCATCCATTCCATAAATACAGAATTTCAAGTATATGACGGGCGCCAGGTCTTCGATCTCCAGATAGCCTGATTTAAGCATATCTGCCGTATATCTGCGGGCAAATTCGCAAATGTCCTCCTGAAGCCATGGGCAAACAGCCTTCCGGAACATGGAGCAGTCATTGACGAAATCCTTGTAATACTCATAGGGGCTGAGCTTGGAAATTTTCTTTACATATTCTGCAATTGCATTTTTCGCAAGTTTTTCTGAATTCTCCAGGGCATAATCCCTCTGGCTGATCGCCTGTGCGACCAGCTTCTGCCGCTCCTCCGCATCCGGTATGGCTGCTTTCAGCAGCGCTACCTTTTTATCGCATTCCTCGTGAAGCTGATTGGCGATAGCCTGTTTTTTCACTTGCAGCCTTGATTTCAGATTCTTTTTGATTTCATCGACCCGGCGGGCGATCGGCCACATGCTGTATTGCCTGATAAAGAGTTCGTTAAGCTCCTCGTACCGGTAAACAAGTACGGATCCGATGGCAAAATCCTCTTTCGGAATGAAGTTTTCTTCAATGATCTTCAGATAAGTATCCAGCGCCTCCTTAAAGTGCATGGAGGTTTTAAATTCGGATGTCCTGCGCACCATGGCAAGCCTTCCTTTTTCCTCTGCGCTTTTGGTGTGGTCGACGAAGGCTAGAAGCTTCTCATTGGCATCCCGGAGCTTGAGTCTCTTGCCGATCAGGTCCTGTGCAAATTCTTCAAAAGTGGTCTGCCGTACCTTTTCAACGCCCAGCTCGGGGAGGACGTCGGATATATAGTTCAAAAACAGGCTGTTGGGGGCGATGATCATGAAGTTTTCCGGTGTGAACGACTTTTCGTAGCTGTAGATCAGGTATGCAATACGGTGGAGCGCAATGGTGGTCTTTCCGCTGCCTGCTGCGCCCTGTACGATGAGCGGGCGCCACATGTCGGCACGGACAATGGCATTCTGCTCCGCCTGTATGGTTGAAACGATATCCTTTAGCCTGTTATCCGCATTCGCGCCCAGGCAGCTCTGCAAAAATTCGTCATTGGTGGTGATATCGATGTCGAAGATATCTTTCAGCTCACCCCTGTCTATGGAGAATTGCCTTTTCAGCTTCAGCGTGCCGCCGATGATCCCGTCGGGGCATGAATAGGAAGCATCACCCAGACGGCCTTCATAATACAGGTTGGAAACAGGCGCGCGCCAGTCCACGATGACCAGCCTCTGGTCCTCGTCCCGTATGAGTGACATCTTGCCTATATAGAGCTTTTCCGCTTCTTTTTTTGCTTTTTCAGTGAAATCGATGCGGGCAAAATATGGTCTGTTCTTTGCCGCCATCAGATTTCTCAGCTTCACATCCATGCTGCCCTGCAATAAGCTGTTCACGATGATATCGATGTAGTCCTGGCTGTTCTCCGCGTTAAAATGTTTCCTGACTCTCTCCAGGTCGCTGTCAACGTGCCCCTTTTTGACCAAAGTTGTTTCCAGGCTCTTTTCAACATACCCCAGAGTATAATTGCACCTTTGAAGCTCTTCCTGATAATCCGGATGTTCCATTGCAGACATGGTCGTACACCTCCATAGCTTGAGCATTTTACTGCGGCAGATCAGGTAATGATTTTATAGCGCAATGCATTAATTCATAGCATGCGATCTGACGCGGAACTCCATTTTACTAGAAGTATGCCGGAAAATAAAGGGGTGCATTGCTGCAAAAGCATCTGCCGCATACTAAAGGAAAGCGATACATCCCTTTCAATCGACCATTCACAGTATTTCAAATATTTGCTTGACAATCCGGTGTTTTGAAGGTAAACTATACTTAGAAAATACGGACGGAAGTCCTTCTATTAGTAATGTAAAATGTGATCGGTTTTATGTAAACCGATTTTTTTGTCTTTATCAATTGCACAAAGCTGTTAGTAGTGCACCTTGCCAAATTATCATAACAGGTTAGTTTATCTTTCTCTATTCATACGGTGCTCACAGTATGGAATTTTTAAATTATTATGGAAATTTAAACTGAAATATTCAATGATGTAATTATGTGCATATTAAAGCAGACTATTGACACGTAATTGTATTTGAAATATAATACAGCGCGGCAGGCCTGCTAAAAAATAACAAACAAGGAGATTATATATGAGTAAATTTATCAAATGTGTTGCACTAGCGATGATGGTATTGGTATTAGCAATATCAAATATATCTGTGAGTTTTGCCTACACGGCTCCCACTGTATGGGTTGCTTTGGACGGTACTGGGGATTTCAACTGCGGTACGTCAAATGCCCAGGTGAAGATACAGGAAGCAATTGACTATGTTGCGGCTAACCAGGGCTTAGGCTTTACAACTGTTCGGTTAAAGCCAGGTACATATAATATCGGTGGTACGATCTATATGCGCAGTGGTGTTACACTAAGAGGCGATACTATGGATAATACCGTACTCAAGCTTCAAAGCGGCTTATCCTGGGTTGATGACAAGGCCATGATTGAAGAAAAGGATACCACGAACAGCAACATCACAATCCAATATTTGAAAATGGACGGGAATAAACAGGCGTATCCAAGTTTAAATCCTGGACAGCACCACTTTAATCTTATGTTCATAGAAAAATGCACAACCTTGAGAATTAATAATATGTACCTGACTAACAATTTGAATGATGGCCTGCTGCTGAAGGATTGTACCGACACTGAATACAATTACAACACTATTGACCAGATAGGGCATGATGGACTCTACGCAGTTAGATGTTCGGGTGTCAGAGCTATTGGAAATAAAATAACAATCAGTACAAACAGCGGTCTCAGGGCATATAATACCGACAACATTGAGTTCTGCTGGAATACAATAGACTCGAAGGGCAGCGGAAGCAATGGTGTTGAGATTCAGAAAGAAAATACCACCAACATGACCAATATTAACATACACAACAATAGGATTTTTAACACACCACTGTCAGGTATATGGGCTTTTGGGTATGGAACCTTTAACTCTAATACTGCAAAGGTTTATATACATCAAAACCTGATTATACATTGCGGTAAAACCGGCTCGAATCCGATAAACCAAGGAGGAGTAGGGGGCATTTTGGTTTGTGGTTTTAATGCCGATATATACAACAATACGATTGACCGCTGTGTAGGTTGGGGCGTTGGTACAAAGGATGTATATGGATCAGGTAATCCTCCGAATAATCAAACATTCAATCTTAATCTGACATATAATATAATAACAAATCAGCTAGCGCATTTTCAGACTAATGATGATAATGGTTATGGAATATACAACGAATATTACAATTACGGTACCAATGGACATCACTACTTCAATATGGATACAAATGATGTCTACAACAGCGCAAACAACTACGAATACTACAATGTGCCCTCGCATGGTACGGATATCAGCGAAGATCCCGGTTACTATTACTTGAACACAGAATTTTTAACAGATAATAATGACTACCACTTGAAATCTCCGTACGGAAGGTATGTAGATGGTTCCGGTTGGTCTTACAACCCTGGTGAAGCATTCTCTATATGTATCGATAAAGGACGCAATATAGTGCCAGGCGATTTCGAACCAACTCCTAACGGAGGCAAGATTAATCTGGGTAGATATGGTAACACAGTATGGTCCTCAAAAAGCGCTTATTAATGCCTGAGTTAGGTAAATGCCAATGATAAAAGCACTCAGGGCCTTGATCCATCAAGGCTCTGAGTGCTTTCAGGCTTCAGTATTCCCACTCTTATTTATAGAGCAGCGGGAGTATCGCTTACCAGTACTCTATATTGTAAATCCTTATGATTCCCAACGTATCATGCATTACATAATTGAACTTTGACACGGCTTCGTTTTTAAATACGATCTCCGACATATCCGAGTCAGAGTATTCAGCTTTTGAAAAGTCGGATACCTTAAGTTCGATTCCGGTCTTGCGTTGCTCAACGGCCTTCTGGAGTCTTAATTCAAATTCCTGCCTGTTTGCAACCAGCATATCGTTCTTTACATAATAATTGCTTTCACTATTTGTACAGGCCGGGTAGTCCGCTTTTTCCCATGTATTTCCCAAAGCCATTTCACTGTCGGGCAGGTTGAAATAGTAGTAGGCGAGTACATCCTTGCCATCCTGTGATACAGGATCGTCGTTGGTTACATCGACATGATAGTTTTTCCCGTCTATTTTAACGATGTTCCAGGCATGATCAATCCAATCATTGCCGCTTTTGGACTTCCCGGAGACGAACAGGCACTCGATGGAGGAGAGATCGCACAACAGCTTCATGGCCTCCGAATACCCCTCGCAGACGGCAACTCCCAGGACCAGGCAGCCGTATTCTTCAAAGGACTCGCTGGGGATCGTCCCTTTCTTGTAATTCTCATAGTCATACCGGGTATTGTAGATAACATAATCATGTAGAATCATTTCCTTAGAATACTCTGTCATATCTCCCATAATCAGCGTGGCTACAAGCTCTCTTGCCTTATTCAATGCCGCTTTCGCGTCTTTCTTTCTCTGCTCGAACGTGTCTTTCCCGAATCGGTATCGGATGGAGATTTCGAAAGCATGATTTTCCAGCACATAATTCCATGAATCGATAAAATCATCCACGCCCGTTACCTCGGATACTACCGCTACGGCCCTGTCGTAAGCCGCCTCAAAATCAGTTGTGATTTTACCATTGTAGCTGCCTGCATCAATTTTGATCAGGCTTTCATTGTAATACAGCGCTTTCCTTAGCAGCAGGAACAATTCCTCGCTGTTTTTTACCACGCTTCCAAGCTGCGATACAGCAGGGCTAAAGGAGGTTATATTCGTAAGCTCATATTTGACGTCGGAGGTATAAAGCCCAAGAACCCTCGCGGCAGGCTGGTAAACCGCCTTATCCGTCAGAACGAGCTTATCCAGCAGCGTCTGGTCTGAAGATTTTAATTTGATGGACAATGCATCATACGATATGCCGACCATGTCATTTCGCAAAAAATCCGGTGCTTTCTCATAAACGGAGCGTTCTGCGGCATCCATAAGGCCGATCTGCTGTGCCTTGTCAAAAGCCCTGTCATATTCGAAGTCCACTTTGTCCTCATATCCTATGGAACGCAGTACAAAAGTCACATACTGCCTGGCGGTAAGAGAGTCATCGGAACCGAACATGTTGTTGCCGATCCCCTTTGTCAGGTTATTGTGATACATGTAGCCGACATAATAGCTTGCCCAGGAAGGCACATCCGTAAAGGGATGCTGATAGTTGCTCTGTTTTGCCAGTTTTTCCTTCCCCAGAAGGCGTATCAGCATAATTGCGCCCTCCACCCTGGTAGGCGCACGCTCCAATTCAAATTTAGCGGGAGGGTTGGCAAGCAGCCCAAGTATCTTGAGATCAATCGCCTTCTCATAATTGCTTGGGGCCGATGCGGCTGCATTTGCCGGGACTGGGAGTACCGCGGTGAAAATTAGAATAATAGATAGGATCAACGCTTTATGGGCAACCGTTTTCATGAGAGCACCATCCTTCTGCACCTGATCCGTGCCGGTAAATTGTTTCTATATAAGTTAAAACGGGTATTCTTTAATATTATATCAATACGCAGGCAGGCATGCAATAAATGGGGTAAAAACAGACGGCAATGCGTAAAATGCAGGCAGCAGCATAAATAGTAAAAATCTCGTGGGCATCGAGCCCCACTTCTATCGTGATTGTCGCTTAGCGAAATCACTTATTTGGCCGGATTTGCAAATCAAATGGCCATTAATAAAAAAAGAAGCCGCCCAAAAGCTTCGGGCAGCTCCTTTCCGGGGAGGATGAAAATAACATAAGTACTGTTAAGAACGCTCAAAATTACAGTATGTCCTGATTACCGGCCTAACCAAACTATTCCTTGTAATATCCTTCGCCCTGTTCCTGTCTGAAAATACATGGAAATATAAGTATGATTACTACAATAATAACCACGATCCATATCCATTGGGAACCACCGCATCCGAAAATTCCGCCTCTTTCATTCTCTGCCATGTCCTCTACTCCTTTCAAAATCAACTTGAGACTACTCCACCTCATTTGTCCCGGTTCTTAACAAATGACGCCCATTTGTGAACAGCAAAAGAAATAAGATAATGAAAAACAAAATTGTACAGCTATCTATTCTGCCCTCATTCCATCCACAAGACACATAAATACCCCCTTTGATCGGCATGCTCTTATCCTGCTGCCTGCTATATCATATTCAGATAGCCATTTAAGTGTTACTTTCCAGTGCCCCTATCTTTGCAAAATGCGAAACCACCCGTTTCGGGTGGCTTCTTCGCAGGGCATCATGTAATGCAACCGGCATCATCTGATCTTTATAGTTTCTTAGCAGCAAAAATCCCGATCAAAGAACAACAGCAGGAACAGAATTATAAAGAACAAAATCGCGCAATTGTCACCCAGAAAACTACCTCTTTCTGACATAATGAAGGCCCTCCTTTCGACCAGAGATGTTAACATAAATTTTACTACTAATTCAATTTATTCGTCTTTTGCAGAAAGTGTTACAGTTAAAACGTAATCTTTTATTGAGCTTTTGTGTGCCAGCTAAGCTATTGTCTATCAGCCTTCGCTGTCAATACCATTATATTAATCACCTGTGCGGTAGGTGACAGTCATTATCAGGCAAAATTGTACGGACACAAGCAGCACAGATACTTCCAAATTTCAGGCCAATATAGTATAATGGTCGATAAGGCGATGCATGAACATCATCGCGAACGATTTTCTTAAAGTGTACGACTACTGTCACGGGAGAGCATGGAATATGTTGATAGGATCCGGTGCCGTCATTACGGTAAGGCATTATTCCCTGATCAATGTTTTTAAAGGCATGGTACTCGATGCCAGGGACAATAAGGTAACTGTAAAGCTGCCGAAGGAATGCCTCAGAACGATATTTTTGGAAGGTGACCCGCTTGTGGTTGCATACGAGGCAGACAAAGAGAAAGTGGAAATAACGGGAGCAAAAGTCACTGACGTCAATATGGAGAAAGAACAGCTTGTCTTTGCAGAGGACGAGAGGGACGAAGGCATGAAGCAGAGGTCCTATGAACGTTATCCCGTGTCGCTGTATGCAGACTTCAGGCATAATGGCGTGCACGGAAATAAAAAATTCTATGCGCTGGTAAAGGATATCAGCGAATACGGTATGCTGATCTATACGAAAGAATCCCTGTTCAAAGGCCTGCGTCTTGATCTGGATGTGTACCTTAACAGGGACATCCTGTCGCTATCCGCTGAGATCGTCAGGAAATTTGAATACGGCAGCTATTTCGGGTACGGCCTTCGAATCAAACACAGCGGCGCCGTCATATTCAACCATATTAAAAATGTCGTCAAAAAAGCTCAGCAAGAGCACATAATCCTGTTCAGCAAGGAATAAAAGCGCTCAAATCCATAGAAATTTCAATATATAAAAAAGAAAGAATCAGAAAAATAGGAGTTGACAGATTCCTTAATTTTCCATATAATAATAAACGCAACCATAATTTTACATTTAATTACTGGTATAGAACAACGTGCCAGCTTTAACTGTCAAAGGAGGGAAGTGTTTTGAGCAGGCTGAGCCTTGTTATTGCAGATAGCGACACAGGTTATCTGGCTGAATTTGAAAAATTCATGATGATTCATTATCCTCAGCAGTTTGACATTTTCTCGTTTTCATCTCCCGGAGCACTGTCCGGTTTTCTGGCCAGTTCGGATAAAAAGGACATCCTGCTTATCAATAAAAAGATTTATAAAAAAGAGCTTCAATTAAAGAATATCGATGATGTACTGCTGCTTTCAGATGACCGTACCGATCATTTGGCGGAAGGACCTGAAACACTGTTCAAATACCGGCATGCGGAAAAACTTGTTGCTGATGTACTCAGGCTGCATGCCTTAAAAAGTGCGAAAGCCTGTTCAGTGTCGGGACATAGTAATACCCGGGTCGTATGCGTGTATTCTCCTTCCGGAGGCGCAGGAAAGAGCAGCATCGCTGCAGGCTGCAGCATCGTATGCGCGAGGAAGGGACTCAAGACCTTTTATCTGAATATGGAGGACATACCGTCAACTGACCTGTTCTTTCGAAGTGAAGCAGAACAAAGTTTTTCCAATGTCATTTATCACTTGAAGGGGAAAGGGCATAACCTCGGTCTTAAGTTGGAAGGTGCGAAGAGCTGTGACATAAAGACTGGCGTTTGTTATTTTGCGCCGCCTGACAGCATACTGGAGCTGGAAGAGTTATCGGATCAGGATATTGTGAATCTTGTGAACGAACTGAAGGGAAATGCTGTTTATGATATGGTATTTGCAGACATGTCCTGCGTACTGGATAAACGCAGCCTGGCTCTGCTTGGCTGTGCCGATACGATACTTCTGATACTTTCACACGATGAGATTTCAGACATAAAATTGAAAAAACTGGAGGCTGCCGTCGATATATTGAAGAGTAAATACGGGTCACAAATGAGCGATCATATGATCACTGTTTTGAATAAGTATGAAGAGAAATTTTATGATGTTTCTTCCCTCATCAACGCCAGGACGAAGATCGGCATTTCAGAATGTAAAGTACGGAGGGTAAACGGCCATACAGGGCTTCCGGTTGAAAATCCGTCATTTATTGCCGACATGAACAGGTTGCTTGAGGTTATTCTGTCAAAAAATGCTCTGGCTTCAACTGCAGCTGCCGGAGGTGAGTCCATTGCATGAAAACCTTGGGGATGAAATCAGGCATGAAATATCACAAAACCTTGACCGGACCGGCAGCATGTCGGATGAAGAAGTGATGGAGCTTGTTACCGGAGCTGTATTCAGCAAGTCAAAAAAGTCGTATCTGGATATAGCTGAAAAACGCGAACTGGCGGACAGGATTTTCAATTCCATGAGGAGACTCGGCATATTACAGCCTTTTATGGATGATAAAAGTATTACAGAGATTATGATCAATGGTCCGGACAGGCTGTTTATAGAACGCGCGGGGTATGTCTCAAGACTTCCGGTCGGTTTTGAAAGCAGTGAAAAGCTGGAGGATGTGATCCAGAACATCGTTTCCAGGACGAACAGAACCGTCAACGAGGCGTCGCCTATTGTAGATATTTCGATGCCGGACGGATCAAGGCTTAATGTTGTTTTGAAACCCGTGGCGTTAAACGGGCCTGTTATGACGATCAGAAAGTTCCCTGAAAAACCCATGACAATGGCACAGCTGATCGAGTCGGGCACATTGGGTGCGGATGCGGCGGAAGGCCTGGATTGCCTTGTCAGGGCCAGGTACAATATTTTTATCTGCGGCGGCACGAATTCAGGGAAAACGACCTTCCTGAACGCGCTTTCAGGGAGCATTCCACCGGATGAAAGACTGGTGACGATTGAGGATTCGGCAGAGCTTCAGATAAACAGTGTCGAGAATATCGTCCGGCTTGAAACTAGGAATGCCAATAGCGAGGGCAGAGGAAGGATCACGATCCGCGATCTGATCAGGACTTCACTCAGAATGCGTCCTGAAAGAATCATTGTTGGTGAGGTGAGAGGGGAAGAAGCACTGGATATGCTGCAGGCCATGAACACTGGCCATGACGGATCGCTCTCGACAGGCCATGCCAACTCTGCCGCCGATATGCTGAACAGGCTTGAGACCATGGTGCTGGGTGCGGCGCCGCTTCCTCTGGAAGCCATAAGGCAGCAGATTGCATCGGCAATTGAAATTGTCATACACCTGGCGAAACTCCGGGATAAATCCAGAAGAGTGATGGAAATAAGTGAGATAGAAGGCTGCAAAGATGGACAAATATGCCTGAATCCGCTTTATGTATTTGAAGAGAACAATGTAAAGGACGAAAACTGCGGCAAGGAAAACTTTTGTATAGACGGAAGCCTCAGACGGACTGGAAACTGGCTTAAGAACACAGGTAAGCTTAGAATGGCAGGTGTATCCTGCAGATTGGGTGGTGAGTGACTTGCCGGATTATGATTCATATGCCATGAGTATATATGAACGCATGCTTTACTTAAGTATTGCGGGTATTGTGATATTTGGGATTGCATTTATCTTTTACAGAAGCATTCCATTGTCGGCGCTGCTTGTACCACTGGCGTTTCTGTACCCGGGGTACAGGACCCGTGCAATCGTCATAAAAAGGAAGAAGGAGCTGAACATTCAATTTAAAGATATGCTCTACTCCCTTTCTTCCTCGGTTTCAGCCGGGAAGTCAGTGGAGACAGCCTTTAGAGAGGTATTAAAGGATTTGTCCGTCCTGTACCCTGAGCCGGGTACATTTATTCTGGCTGAGGTGCGCCGTATCATAGGAAAGCTTGAAAGGAACGAAACACTCGAGGATGCCCTGTCAGAGTTTGCGGGGCGGGCGAAGCTGGAGGATGTGGAGAATTTCGCAAATGTATTTAATATATGCAATAGATCAGGTGGTAATATTGTCGAGGTGATCAAAAACACCTCTGCAATCATCAATGACAGGATCGAAGTAGGGCAGGAAGTGGATATGATGCTGGCAGAAAGGAAATTTGAACAAAAAGTGCTCAATATCGTGCCAATACTTATGATTTTGTTGCTGTCCGCGAGTGCTCCGGATTATATGAGTCCGGTTTTCAATACAGGTTCGGGCCGGGTTGTTATGAGCGTTTCGATCCTTTTACTGATCGTCGCCTGGCTCATATCGGCAAAATTGAGCGATATAAAACTGTGAACTGCTATACCGAACTGTTTCCAATATCAATGAATGCGTGTTAAGAATAGTATTTTGCAGGGGGTTGCGAAATGGTCACTGTTTTGCTGGTGTTCTCGGGATTGATGATTATGCTTTATATACTTTCAAGGGGGAAGTATTCTGACATTGTTGACAGCATTGATAAAAAGGCATGTCCCATAAAAGGAATGCTGCCTGTGGGGCTGTACATGCTGGATTTATTTAAATACAGCTACAACACAACATACGACAGGAAACTAATTACGGCGATCAAAGAGCTCCATGGACCCGGGAAGGCCGTTTTAATGCTCAGGGTCCATTGGGGAGGCAAATTATCATGGATGCTTTTGTCGCTGCTATTTGCCTTTTTTGTTGGCACCTTATCGGAACCTGATGCGGGATATGCTATTTTTTGCATACTCCTGCCAGTTGTCATTTTTTATATCAGTGACAGGGAGCTTTTCGAAAAGGTTAAAAAGAGAAGACTTGCCATACAGCTGGACTTTCCCGATTTCGTGAATAAGCTGACTCTTCTTATCAATGCCGGTATGACAGTTTCAAAAGCCTGGGAAAGGACTTCTGCAAGCGACAGGCAAACGCCGCTTTATATGGAGCTTGCTTCATCGGTGCAGAATATCCGGTCAGGCATGGCAGAACACAAAGCCTATGAAGAGTTTGCCAAACGTTGCCACGTGCCGGTTATTACACGTTTCATCACTGTTATACTTCAAAATATCAGAAAAGGTAATGCTGAGCTTGTGCCCATACTGAGGGTATTTGCAAATGAATGCTGGGAGATCCGCAAAAATACGGCAAAAAAATATGGCGAGGAAGCTTCTACGAAAATGCTGCTTCCTATGATGCTGATGTTCATTGCGATATTGCTGATTGTAGGGATGCCGGCTGTGTTGGCCTTAAAATGCATATAATTCTAAAATATTTCTAGGGGAGTGGGTAGTATGACAAATCTGGTAAAGAGTTTTTTGAAGGAAGAGGACGGCCTTGGCACGGTGGAAATCGTTGTATTGATAGCGGTCCTGGTGGGAATTGCATTGATTTTCAGAGATGCCATCATCAAGTTTGTCACGGATATTATGAAAAGTGTCTTCGCCGATGACTCGATCACCCGCGATGTGGACAGCGGCAACATCCGCAAAGGCAACAAAATCAACTAAATTGAATGGACTGATTTCGTGATGAATGGCTTTGCAAGCAGCAATAACTCTATAATGTTTGTGAAGACAGGCGTCTGCTGCCGGGTTTTTTGTAAAATGATAGAAGGAGCGGCACAGTGATGGCACAAATAATACCGAATCAATCAGGCAAATTGGAATTTTCATATGAAAATGATGCGGCGGCAAGTTTTCTTGTCATTAAATGCGATGCTGAGGTGTTGGAATATCAGGCTTTGATGCTCGGTCACAACCGCATTAGGCATGTCATTCCTGTGGATGTGATCAGAAAAGAGAGCGTTACCTGCTTTTATTACAATATTACATCCAGGATTTCATTAAATTTTTACCTGAACAGGCATAAATTTAACAGGGATGCTTTCCTGAAAATGCTGTTGTACATTGCATCGGCTGTCAATGAAGCTGGCGGATACCTTCTCACGGATTCCAATTTCATTTTTGATCCGGAGTACATTTACATCAATCCGGAAACGCTGGAACCCGATCTTATATACATACCGGCTGTCATGAACGAGGGCGGCGGAGTCCGGATGGCAGCATTCGTTTCGGATCTGATGCTGTGTCATCTCAATGTAAATGGATTTGACAGTGGAAATTTTGTGCAGCGGATCCTTGCTTCTGCAAAAAGTGATGTATTCAATAACAAGGAATTCATCATCCTGCTTAATGAACTGCTTTATGGACAGGAACGGGAGGTCGGGGAAATGGCGGAGCAGTGGAATGAAATGAGCGATGTGAATAATGTGCAGGATATAAAGGGTATGCAGGACCTAAACGGCTTAAAAATCAGGCAAGAGATTAAAAATGCTAAGAAGAAACTAAGCATACCTGGCGTAAAAAAAGATGAAAAAAAGAAGGATATTACAGCCAATGTATGGAATAAAAAAGAAGAAAAAGAAGTAAAATATAGCAAAACAATGAAAAAAGTCAATAAAACAGGATGGATCCCTGCAGTGGCCGTACTTACGCAAATTATCATGGGCAGCGTCATCTATTTATACCGTGGTTTTCTAGCCGGAATGAGCGATGATCCTCTGGCAACATATGTCGCAGTGGCAATGATTGTCCTTGCAGCGGAGGTGTTTCTGTTTAAAAAGCTGAACGATGCGAGAACGGATAGCTTTGATAAAGCCGGGGAGCCAAGTGACTCTGGGAAACAAAAGGATAATATAAAAGAAGTTCCTGTTCCCAAGGCAGAGACAATTCCCAAGGCAGAGACGATTATGGAAAGAGTTGCGGATAGAGACCGTCCCGGAGCTTTCGGATGTGCACATCCGTACCCCGGCGGCAGGGATGATGAAAAAGCGCCCGCTTTTGAAGCATATTCAACGGAAGCACCGGGCCAGACTGCCTGCAAGACGGAGCTGCTGGGCTGTTATGCCAAAGGAGTGCGCGTTTTAAAAAGCACGGGGAACCACAGCGGCGATGAAGATATCTATATCGATAAGGATGATTATATCATCGGCAGGCTTTCGGGATATGTAGACCATGTGTTGATGAATAACGCCGTTGGCAAGCTCCATGCCCAGATGATCTGCAGGAATGGCGCCTGTTATGTCAGAGATCTTAATTCTGTAAATGGTACATTTGTAAACAATAAGCGGATAGACAGCAATAAGGATATAGAATTGAAAAACAATGACAAACTGCAGCTGGCAAACAGTGAGTTTGTATTTATAAATGGTTGAATTAAGTGAGTTATGGAGGAATGTAATTTGCTGAAAAGGAATACCCTGCAAGGAGTGAAATTATTCAGGAACCGGCTTGAGGTATTGCTGCCGGTCGTCATTCTGGCTATCACCGTGAGTTATTTACCAATGGGTGCAACAGCAGAAGCAGGATCACCGGAAACTTCCGTGATACCGGCAGGATCGGCAGTGATAGTCAATCTGGCAGCTTCAGGCGAGACCGGGAAGGAAGCTGACGCGGCTGCGGCGGTATCAGACGGCAGTTCAGGGAGCGGCGCAGGAGCGCAGGAGAACGAGGCGGCCTATAGAGTGAAACCGCTGCAGGAAAAACTCGCGGCGCTCACACAGGAGGAGATCACTTCTGCATTTAACTCATATAGTGATATGGGTGTTCACTGGGGCAGGCAGGAGGTTGGCAAGCTGACGTGCCTTGAAATCATCGCAGGTATGAACGGTGCTTTTTTACCGGAAAATCCGGTTCAGGTAGATGAATTTCTGAAGATGACTGTGAGGGCACTGGGCTTCAAACTGGTACAGGACCCGAAATATTGGGCGCAGAATTACATTGATACGGCTATAGAGGAAAAGCTGATTGCGCAAAAGGAATTTAATGACTATAGACGAGCCATTACAAGGGAGGAAGCGGCAAGGATCATCGTGAAGGCCGCGTTGATGAAGGAGGAGCTTCCTTACGGAGATCCGTACAACAATCCGGATAATCTGGTGCGTTCGAAGATTATGGACTATTCAAAGATAAAAGATGAAAATAAGCAGTTTGTGCTGCATTCCTATGAAATTGGGCTGATACAGGGCTCAAACGGAATGTTTATGCCGGGAAACACGCTTACAAGGGCAGAAGCTGCCACGATCGTTATCCGGCTCCTGGAGAATCCGTCAAGAGTTCCCTTTAAACCGGCCGAGAACGAGGTGTATACCTGCGCCAACCCGGACGGTATAGTGGCAACAGCATATCCCCCGCCAAAGATGGAGGTCATTGATGCGGCCAATGCTTTCAAGACCGCATGGCCAATGAGCAAGGGGTATGTTTGTACCGGGTTTAGCGATAGCGGACATTTGATCTACTATACATTTTATGAAAGTAAGGAAGTATATGATAAAGAAAGCATACTGACAATGCAAATGGCTTTAAATTTAGAAACAATAAACGATATACAGCTAATGGAAGATCCATATGATATTACACTATATGATGCAGCTGCTGTTAAAAATCTTCATAGAGATGTGATATATGAGATGTTCGAATTCTGGTTTGAACAGGATGTCGATAAAGCGATGGCTGAGTTTGACAGGTATCTTGATTATGCGATAGAAGGTGACCAGGAGCATCGGACAGAAAAGATAACATATAATCAGCGGTTGATGTTCTTTTATAAAATTGGCGGAGATAACGGGTTTTCATTAACAATTCACAGCCAGCCATAAGTAAAAAGCTTTAAATACTTCTGCCATTTAAGATTAAAATGAGGTAATCAAAATGAAGAGACGTTTGAGAGTTATCATTACGATGATAGTCCTGGCATTGCTATTGTCCAATTTTGTATCTGCCAATGCAAACAATACAAAGTATTATGAAAGCAGCTGCAGATGGGAGACCTATAATGACAATCCCGATCTGTTCAGTGAGCTTTCGGGGTTGCCGTACGGGACGATCCCGACTGCCAAAAACAGGCCGTTCAATTATAGAACATGGTTCGGCAAAGGCATCGTCGTATATGGCACACCGGAACAGGCAAATGTGGAAAACGGCATCCGTATAAATTACAAAGAGGATACGCGAAATCCGAACGGCATTGGCTTTTACAAAAAGTCGGGCAGGAAACGCGGCGAATACAGGTATGACGGGTATACGATCGATGGAAACCTGTATGCCAATACCAATTTCCCCTATGATGGAAACTGCGCATTGTCGTTGGAGGAACGACCATGGATTTATCATTACTGGGATAGTGATTATGTAAGAGATACATTTAAAGGTGAACCATTCATGAAGGTAAGTCGTTATACAGAAGCGGCATTAATAAATAAATCACATATCCAACAAAAAACCCGTGAATGGATCAACAATGGCATGACTGCATTCAAAATAAAAAATGGTGTTAAGGACACAAGTGTAAATGACAAAGCCCCGGGACAAAAGCCGGACGGCACCTGGGATTTTCACAACTTCATCAACGTTCAATCGGCGCCTTCTGCCAAGTTCAACGGCGAGGGGCGCATGTTCCGGCTTACCCCGTCAAGAGGCCTCTGGTATATGGCCTTCACCATAAACAAATACCAGAAGGAACACACACCGGTTGAGGTTGCGGTTAGGGTGCTCAATGAAGAGGACCTTGAATTCATCGACTACGGTAAGGACAATCCGGCCGGTTTTGAGACGCAGACGCTGGATTTGAAAGTGGAGGTAACAGCCAGGCTGAAAGATGAAGAACATATGAAGGACCCGGTAGCCAGAGCCGTATATTACACCAGAGAGGACAGAAGCATCTGGACTATTTCACTCGACGGCAGGGAGGCCGGTGCAGAGGATGTGCAGATATACGACAACATGGCAAAAGCCGTATTTACCGTCACAATGACCAAGGCCCAGATTAAATCTTTGAAGGGAAGTGCGAAGGGATTTCTGGCAGTGGCGCGCTGTATTTATTTTGACGACCAGTTCGATGAGGGCAGCAACCGGGGCAGTGCCAGCTTCAGCATAACAATATCGGAACCGGAAAAAAAGATACCATTTCTGATGGAGCCAAAGTGCGTTATTCCGCAAACAGGTTTCGACATAATCAGGTTTGAGTCGAGCGACAATACCGATATGAAAGGTATATCAAGCAGAAAGGTTTATATAAACGGGGCTGAAGTGGATGATGAATCCTTTTTCAGCGGCAATTATATTTTTGGCATTGGTGAAGAAGGGCTTAAGAAGATTGATATATACTACACGGACAAGGAAGGGAAAGAGGCGTTCCATACAGCCTGGGCATATATTTACAGCACAAAACCCAATGCGCAGTTCAGTATTTCCGGTGCCTTCAAACAAAACAGGAAACTGACGGTCGCGGATAATTCCGGTATAGGCAATGTAAAGATCGTAACCGACGCCTATCCCATTACCTCCTGTTCATGGAAGGTCAAAGCGGTCAGCGGTGATCCTTCTTCAATAAGGATGCAGGATATAAATAATAAGACAAAAAACCTGCTCTTCAAAAGACCGGGTTCTTATGAGATTGAACTTACGGTAACAAATTCGATCGGGCGTGTTTCAGATCCGTACATATTCACTTTTGAGATTTTTGCGGATTATCAGCCGGCACTGGAGATCGATCTGGATAATTCCGTCGTATCAAGAATCGAGACGGTAAGCGCATGGAATTACAATGCTGCCAGTACGGACAATGACAAGATAAGCAGGAATACCATTGAGCTGTGGTATGACAGCAATAATGACGGTAAATATGATAAGCTGATCAAAACATACGACGGCAGCAAGGGCTTCCCGGTATTCAAGCCCGAAGGTCTTGGACGCTACAAGTTTCTAAATACCATAGAGGAAAGCTTCGGCGAGGAAACAATCAACGAATTCATTACGGCAGAAGACAAGGTATCCAGGACGGTTGAGAGGGAAATTCTTGTGGATAATCTGCAACCCATGGCAGGCTTGTATGCGGAGATACCCATAAATAGGCCGCAGGTCGACACTTTTATCATGCTGGATCCAAATCTTGAAAACGACAAGGTGAAATATATTCGGGACAACCGGCTTGAGTTCAATAATTATCTGAGATCGGCTAATATCCAATCCGACGTAGAGGTATGGGACATGCATACCTATACTTACACACAGCCCGCCAGTACTGCCGTGCATACCGGAGCGAGCTATCCATCCGGGACTGCGGAATATGCAAGTAACGGCTATTTTGGAGTATTGAACAGGACAAGTGTATCGAATAATTCATACCAAACCGATGAAGGCGGTTATGAATCCAGGCTTGAGAGTAAAACAGTTACAGGGACTCAAAGCGGCTGGGCTGAAAATGTATACGTTTATACCGGTACAGGCTGGCAGCAGATTAGTTCCAGCAAATCGGATCAGCCAACCCTGCAATATAATGAAGGCGGTTTCACGGGAACACTGTCGAAGGTTGGTTTTACTGAAGACAGCGATACGGGATATCCATCGGGAAAAGCGCGAATAGGCGCCACATATACCAGAAGGAGGACATATACCGGTTATTACAGCGGAACTGTATCAAGGACCGTCAGTGCATGGGTGCCCAGAATGGTGTGGCATGATGATTATACTGGCTATTACAGCGGTACCATAAAGAAAGATGTGCGGCAGCCTTATGCAGATCCGTTCCGTCCGACGTCTTCGAAATATGTGATATATATAACCGATGGAAATATCAATGGACTGCTTGATCTGAAGACTGTGCTTTCAAAAGCGGATGCGAAGCTGATATTGATTAGCCCTGACAGCGCAAAAAACCAGATTGCCGCACAATATTTTATCCTGAACGACAGGCCAGTCGATAAATTAGTGCAGTCGGCTCTTGATAGCATGTCAAATGGAGGTACTGCAGAGGAATATTATGTACTTGCGGGAACGGATAACATTAAATTGAATGTGTCTGATTTTGATGAGGAAAATGATAGGCTGACAGAGAAGAAGCTGTTGTATGTGCAGGATACGGATTACTTTGACAATGGAAGCGGCAGAGAAACCTTTGCAGTTGAGGGATATTCCGATGAGTCGGGATGGGTGGAAACACTCATAAATAAAATAAACAAGCCTGGGAAATACACGATATACAGGCGGGTGAAGGATGTACCCTCTGCCGATCCGGCCTTCAGCAGCTTTTCCCGGTATTCGGGGACGCCTTTCATCAACATTTACGCTCACCGCAAGCCGCTGGCGCTAGCTGCACTGGATTGGGACTTTGATCCGGCGGATAACGTATATAGAACCACCTGGGTGGATAACTCCTATGACCCGGATCATCAATACAATAGGGAGGATAAGGGCATTATAGAAAGAAAAATCATGTACAGGCAAGCGGGAGGCGAGTTCTGTTACAACATACCTGACAAGCTTGCGCCCGGTAATTATGAACTGCATTATTTTGTCAAGGATCCGGAAGGAGCCTGGTCTGATCCGCTTATCCTGAATTTCTCGCTCGATTCGGCGCCGTCCATGCAGTTCAACGCATCGCTGCGTGCGCTGGACAACAGGTTCAGCCTTGCAAGTATACCAGCATCGGAAAGCCTGGAGGCCTTTGACCTGTGGACCCGGTACCCGTATAATGTGGGCCTTGAGATGGCGCTATATAGAAGCGGTACGAGGGTATCTCCTGTTAAGGATGTGAACTTCAGTGAAACAACCGGCGTTAAATCAGGGAATGATATTCAGTGGAACAATGTTATATATCAAATACCGGCTTCCTTGCCTGATCGTGCCTATGAATTCAGGATTACGGCAATGGGCGACTATAACAGGACGGCTACAAAAAGCTTTACCATCAATGTGTCAACACCCCTGAACCTGGAGCCGGTCATGCCATCGGAAGTAACGGGTGACACGGTTGCAGCGGCAACCGCTCAGACGTCGAAATATGCTAGTACGGTAAGCGCAACGCTGTTTCAGGGAACTGCTTACGAAAGGACATACGACCTTACAGCAGCGGCAGGAGGAGGTGCAGGCGCGGGAGCAGCGGGAAGTGGGGGCAAGGATTGGACAGGAAGCCTGACCATACCTGGCAATGTTCCGGACGGCGATTACGTTGCCCGTTTTACGGCAATCGCGCCAAACGGCAGCAACCAGAGCAGAGATATGGCTTTCAGGCTTACCAACCTCGGCATTTCCAATGTAAGCCTGAATGGCTACTGGAACCACTGGCGCGGACAGACCGATATTTTTGAAAAGAATATGACGAACGAACCGCATAGGTTTTTATCGTTGGAATGTTTGAAAATCGATATCACAACAATCGGCGATCCGGAACGTGTAACAGTCCGTTTCAGTCCGGAACTGGAGGCGATGACCTATACGGATCCCAATGGACAAAGCTATGATTATGAAAAGGATTATTTCGGATACCGTGTGGACTTTCCTGCAAATGCTACATTCCCCGTATCCGGCAACCACGTATATTGGGAGTATCATCTGCCTTTGGCTCCGTCAACGAAGGACTGGGAGAACAACAAGCTGAGACAGCCCTATAAAATGACTGTTACAGCCTATAAGGGCAACAATACGGCTCAATATGTCATTGACGATATCGAAATAACAGGGAACATATACGACCTGACCTATATCCAGCCGAAGGAGTAAGAAAGCACCTGCGGAAGGATCGCAAGTGCTTTTCTATAGAAAAATTTTCGCAGTGTCTTCATAATGATCTTCATGGCCTGCCATGCGCCAATCCTCATTTGCTTTTTGATGTAATAATGCTTTTTATGACGAAAATTCAGCCATGGCCTGTACACTTTTTGTATCTTTTTGCAATAAATAGGCTGGTAATTTTCGGTACAAACTGTGGTAATCATGTGTCAGTTTATGATAAAATGAGGGTGCGTTGCGTGGTATAATCGAAGAAGGGTATTGACATCAGGCATTTGTCAGGCAGCGTGTCTCATGGCGGATGAATTTGTAAACAGATTTGGGGTGGAATTATGACGACTTTACATGGAGCGAAAATTTTTGCAGGGAGTACCGGTAAAAAATTTGCAGAAGATATGTGCAGCTATTTTGGCGGAAGTCTGTCCAGGTCCGAGGTCATAACCTTTTCCGAAGGGAATACGTATGTGAAGGCCTGCGAAACGGTCAGGGGAACGGATGTATATCTGGTACAGCCCATAGGTCTGAACCCGAATGACGAATTCGTCGAGATCCTGTTCTGGGCGGATGCGTTTAAACGGGCCAGTGCAAATTCCGTTACGGCGATCATGCCCTATTTCAGCTATGCAAAGGCTGACAAGAAGGATGAGCCGAGGGTGTCCATCCGCGCACGGGTATGTGCCGAATGTATGGAGCTTGCCGGTATCGACAGGGTCGTAACGATGGATCTGCACAGCCCGCAGGTACAGGGCTTTTTCAAAAAGCCGGTGGACCATTTGCATGCTCTTCCGGTTTTATGTGAATACATTAAAAAACTCAATATTGACAATCTGGTCGTTGTGTCGCCGGATGCGGGGTTTGTCAAGCAAGCCAGGAAGTATGCCGGCTATTTGGATGCCTCCATTGCCATCGGTGACAAAACGAGAAAGGCGCATGATGAGAAAGCGGAAATACTTGAGATCATCGGTGGCGTCAGCGGCAAAACAGCGCTGATCACAGACGATTTCAGCCTGAGCGGAGGCACTTTGATCGAGCTGGCGCATGAACTCAAAAAGCGTGGAGCGGCAAAAGTCATTGCATGTCTTTCGCACCTGCTGTTATCCAGGGAAGGAGTCAGGAAGATCGAAGAGAGCCCTGTCGATCTGTTGATCGCTACGGATTCGGTGACAAATGATAATATTGCGGATTCAAAAAAGATAAGGAAAGTATCAGTTGCGCCGCTATTTGCACAAGCTCTGATACGCATCCACAACAAAGAATCGGTCAGCCCGCTGTTTACCAATATATCGGAAAATATTATGAAGCAATCATACCATGAATAAATTGAACTTGTGCATTGAATAATACGAAGAGAGGGTGGAATATTTGTATTGGCTTGGCAGGATAGAAAGGAAACTTGGTAAGTATAGCATCAAAAACCTGATGATCTATATCACTGCACTCAATTGTGCTACCGCATTGCTGTCAATTGTGCTGTCACAAACGGAAGCGGGCATTACCTTTATGATGAATCTAATGCTCATACCGAAGCTTGTTATGCGTGGTGAAGTATGGAGGCTGATCACCTTCCTGTTTATCCCGCCGACGACCTCTCCCCTATGGCTGCTGTTTACGCTATATTTTTATTATATGATCGGCAATACGCTGGAGCACGAATGGGGCTCCTTCAAGTTCAATCTTTATTATCTGATCGGCGTACTTGGCACAATTGGCGCGGCATTTCTGACAGGTGGGACCGGAACATCCGTGTTTTTGAACTTCTCGCTCATATTTGCGTTTTCCTATCTGTTTCCGAATTATCAGATCATGATTTTCTTCTTTATACCGATCAAGATGAAATATTTGTCGCTGGCTTATGCCGCTATGCTTATATATATGTTCCGGGGCGTCCCGATCTACGGGCTGATAACGGTAGGCGGCTCCGTACTGAACTTCCTTCTGTTTTTCGGGAAAGACATTGTCATAAGGCTGGCTACAGGAAGGAAGGCTTATTACAACCGCAGAAGCTATGAAGCGAAGATCCCGAAGGATATTACCATGCACAGGTGCGCGATATGCGGCAGGACCGAGAAGGACGATAAAAACCTTGAATTCAGGTATTGCTCCGAATGTAAAGGGGATTATGAGTATTGCATGGAACACCTCCACACGCACGAGCATGTCGGGAGTGCAGATAAAGGTTAAGCTGATATAAAAAACATGTGGTTGATAACAACAAAAAAGAGCCTAAGGCTCTTTTTATATGGGGTATCGCAAGCATTACCGACAAAATTCTGTGAACTTATTAACTATTTAGTATGTGGACAAATACGAATTTTAGTTATTTACTCCTTGATGTAGGGCTTGCTGGACATGTATACCCTCTACATGATATAGCTTCTTTAAACGAAGATGAAGTTATAAATGTATATGGTTCACATTTAATTAATGGCTTTCTTGTTTCACAGGAGGACGCGCCACTGCGCATATGCAAGCACTAGTTTTCATTTCTGCGTGTTTATGGTAGGATATGGGGAGATTAGTGAATTTTTATTTCATAAAGCAAGTACATATTGTTTTCAGGGATAAAAGCTGCTATGAACGAGGCGATAAATAAAGTAGAATATATAAACAACCTAATCCGACACATTGAAAATAATTTCGCAACTGATTTAGATGTCGAACTGCTTTCAAATGTCGGTTGTGTTTCATATGCCCAGCTATACCGCGATTTTTACAGCCTGACAGGCCATTCTGTTAAGGAGTACGTCCGCAAGCGGCGGCTTTCAAACGCCTTGGCGTTGATAAAAACGTCCGATTTGGGACTTACGGATATTGCTTTACAGTGCGGATATTCCTCACATCAAACCTTGTGCCGGGCGATAAGACAGTCGCTTGGATTAACGCCATCCGAATATAAAAGCGGCGGTACTTATTATTTTTTTCCGCCATTTAGAGGAGAGCCCTTGCAATCGGTTTTCGTGTCGGGCGAAACCATTCCCGGCACCTTGCGCGTCCTGTTTTATCATTCAAGCATGATGGATATCGAAAACATGGCGACTAATACTTTCTTGAAGGTAATCCCGGAATACGGTGGGCGGATTTTCGGCAGAAACTGCGAACAGATGGGCAATAAGTTTTGTTACGAATTATACCTGACCGATACTGATAGAGATTACAATAAACTGGAATCGTACGGTTTTGAAATAACGCATGAAGTTCCCTGTTTTAACGCTGTATTCGCCACTTCCACCGTCAGAAACGACGAGCGGAAAATCAACGCTGCATGGGATTATTTATACTCCGAGTGGCTGCAAACCAGCATGTTTGAATACACAGACGAACCGTATTATGAAGAATACATATTGAAAAACGGCAGACCAGCCAAACTAAAACTTTATCTACCGATTAAAAAACGCGGCAAGGAAACAAAAATTACCTTGATAAGAAACCCCGGACTGCGTTTCATTGTCTCGAAAGCTAAAGGATATAACGCCGAAAAAATAGCATCCCAAACGGTGATAGATTATCTGACGGCGTGTTATCCGTATATTTTAAGGGCCTCCAAAGATTTCTATTTACGAAAAGAATTAAATTCATACGTCTGCGGCGTCCAGGTTAAATCCGGGTTACGGAGCGAGGATGATAAAAATATTGAAAGTGTTGCCACAGACCAAGACAATTATCTTTTGTTGGAGAGCAGTGTCATAGGCGATTATGACCGGTATGCCGACATGCTGTTGTCCTTCGCATGGAACAATAGCATGACCGCCGACAAAAAGGGTATCTTTGCGTTGTATGACGCGAAGGAGAGCTTTGATAACCCAAAAATAAAAATGTACTGCCCCGTAAAAATTGATACGAAATGATAAGACAGGCAGGGCTTTTATTTGATAGATTAAAGAAAAACCGAACAGGAGAGTGGAACCATGAGCGACACAGTTAAAAAGCCAAATCAAATAAAGCCGGAGAGTTATAACCCGAAAAAGCCGGAAATTTTAAACATGATGAAAAACGCGGTGAAAAATGAACAAAACTTAAATCTGCCGTCTGAATGTATTATAACGCCGAAAGATAAAATAGCGGTGTTTAGCGGCAACAGATGGCCGTACAGCAATGTTGAGCCTGCTGTTTATTCCGCGTTAGGTCTTTTTTACGGCAGAATTGAAAACCGCGACGATACCGGCACTTTGATTAACAGCGACATAGAATATTCCATTCACAACGTCTTGACTGGACATGCGTTTGGGTTGTTCTACTGTTTGCCGGATGATTCTTTAAGCATGGCGGTATATGGGCTTACTTCTTGTCACCTGATGAAAGAGGATTATACGGAAGACGAAATCATAACGATTATTAAAGACCAGATTTTCCGCGGCAACGTAGTGTATATCGACGAAGGCAGCGGCCCCTTTGATTATTTAATCTGGGGATACCGGGACAACGGAAGTGTTTTATTGGGTTATAAATTTGAACATGGGAACGATAATTTAAATTGTTCTTATGATTTTGAAAACCCTATCAAATTTGATTCATTGATGAAAGACATCGCCGGAATCACACTGTTTCAATCGGACGGTGAAAGGCTTGACCGCGAGGTTGTCTATAAGCGGGCCATCGTTGAAGGATACCGTATGTTGACGCAAGTCGAGCCGCCGCCTGAAATGGACTTTGCGCGCGTACATTTCGGTTACGGACAGGCAATTTATGACGAATGGATTCGGCAATTAGAACAGGCGAACGCTGAAAATAGTGAAGCCTTTTACTTTTCCTCGCCTGTTTTTCCGCATTTCATCGCGCTGTACGAAAATCGGCTGCATCTTTATAAATTTCTTAAAATTTACGCGGAGATGTGCGGTGATGAGAATCTTCTCAAAGCTGCCGAGTTATGTGAACAGTTAAAGGATATGGCACAGGAAGGGGCTCAGATCGGATTTGAAAACAAATGGTCAGACCCTAAAGTCCTCGCTATGACCAATAACGAAAGGCGGAATTCATTAATAGACTTGCTCAAAAAGTGCCGTGCGCTTGAACTTGAAATTGCAGGACTTATTAAAATATTTATAGATGCGCCGGAAAGCTACAGCCCGAAAAAACCGGAGATATTAAATATGGCGAAACAAGCGCAACGGGAATCAAGCTATCCCGAAGTGTTTCTATTGCCCGATAAAAGCACCGAAATTCCTCCCGAGATAAAACATAATTGTCCCGGGTATGTGCCGTTTGCTAACGAATTTTCTTATTTTATGGATTATTCCGGTCAGGGTTATGGCTTTATAAACGGCAGTGACGGTTGGCGCTGCGATGTTAATTATACGCTGGCTGATATTATTACCGGACATGCCATGCGCCCTGCTTGTTTAATACCGACACGTGATGAGTTGCACCATGTGTACAACGTCGCAGGATTTTTTCCACAAGTATATTACGCTGACTCAGAAAAAGACGAATATTTGAACGAAGCGGAAATGAAAGAAGTAATCAAGTGTACGCTCTGCACCCTCGGACAGCCGGTTATTTTACCTGTCAAAAGCCGCTTTTTCGGATCGGTTGTGGTAGGTTATAAAGAAAACGGAAATGTTCTTGTAACTTTTGGTTACCCGCCTTACTTCGCCGCACCGGACAATACTCACCCTAAAATAGAGGAAATCACTGACTGGTATGATGTAAATACTGAACTCACCATTGCTGGTAAACGTGAAAAAATATCCTCTGCCAGGGAGTTGTATCATGAGGGGATGCGCCAGGTTCTCGCTTATTTGGACGCGGGCGTTCGCGGCAGAGACCGGCATTACTACGACGAATGGGAAAGCTTTTTACGGTTGAGCATGGAGGAGATGATAGCCGAGGTAAAACGTACCCGCATCGTTCCGGGTGGTGATTGCGGAGCGTTTGAAGGAGAAACTACCGACGAAAATGTGCGGAAGTTCATCGATCATGTTGCCGACCCGACATGGTGTAATATGGCGGAGCGCCGTTATTACATTATGCACTTCTTCTGTCAGTCTGCTCAATATTTCCCAGAAGAAAAAAAGGCGCTTAAAGAAATCGAAGATCATTTCGGCTGGTCAAACGGTATTATGGGCGACACCTATGTAAAGGAAGTCGGACATGATCCGGTAAACGCTGAGGCTTTTGAAAACCCGGAAGTCCGCGCAAGAATGGCCGACTGCGTCCGAAAATTTAGAGAAGCCGACACCAAAGGGCTTGAGATGGTGGAAAAGCTGCTGGTACGGTTAAAAATTTGACGGCAATGTATGAACATAGCGGAAAGAAAAGATTCTATAAACTATCTGAGTGCTGACAAAAATCTATAGCTCCTAGAATTCCACGGGCTTGCCTTTGGTCAGGCCAAATTCATACAGAACGGCCTTGACGATGCGTTCCGATGCCCGTCCGTCTCCATAGGGGTTCACAGCTTTTGCCATTTTGTCGTACTCATCTGTATTGTCAAGAAGCTGTGCGGCAAGTGCTTTTATATTTTCGCGGTTTGTACCGGCCAGTCTTACTGTACCGGCTGTCACAGCCTCGGGCCTTTCTGTTTCCCTTCTCAAAACGAGCACAGGCTTGCCGAGTGAAGGGGCTTCCTCCTGAAGACCGCCTGAATCTGTCATCACAAGGTAAGACCGGCTCATCAGATTGTGCATGTCCTGTGCGTCCAGCGGATCGACCAGATGAACCCTGGGGTTTTTCCCCAGTATTTTAAAGGCTGTTTCGCGCACTGCAGGATTCAGGTGAACGGCATAGATGATATTGATCTCCTCGTAGCTGTCGGCGATATCGCCAAGTGCCAGGCAGATTTGTTCGAGCGGTTCTCCGAGGTTCTCACGCCTGTGCGCGGTAACGGCGATGATCCTCTTTCCGTCGAGGCATATATTCTGCATTGCAGGGTTGTGGAACGCATAATCCTTTTTGACCGTCGTTTTCAGGGCGTCAATCACTGTGTTTCCCGTAACGTAAATTTTGTCCTCTTCGACGCCTTCCCGCAGCAAATTTGACTTGTTTGCCGCTGTCGGAGCGAAGTGCAGGTTAGCTAAAGCGCCAGTCAGCTTACGGTTCATTTCCTCCGGGAAAGGAGAATACCTGTCATAAGTCCTCAAACCGGCTTCTACGTGTCCTACCGGTATTTTATGGTAAAATGCGGCAAGCGCTGCGGCAAAACAAGTTGTCGTATCGCCATGCACAAGAACGATGTCGGGCTTTTCGCTCAGGAATACACTGGAGAGACCTTCCAGAGCTCTGGTTGTAATCTGCTCCAGCGTCTGCCTGTCCAGCATGATATTGAGGTCGTGCTGCGGGTTTATTTTAAATATGTCAAGCACCTGATCCAGCATTTGCCTGTGCTGTGCCGTAACGCAAACGACAGGCTCTATTTCAGGATATTTTTCAAGCTCCTTGACCAGGGGCGCCATTTTTATGGCATCCGGTCTGGTCCCGAATATCGGCATTACTTTTAATCTGCTCATTTTATTACTCCATTTGAAGGGTTTTCAGTTATTTTTATTTCCGCCTTGTGATCTTCATCAGCGGGTTTTTCAACGCCGCTGTCATTTTCGGATTCCGCATCTTTTTCCGGCTTTTCGTTTTCTTCCGGTTTTTCTGTTATTTGAGGGAGTTCGGAATTTGTGAAGTCATTCATATATTTTGCTCCACCTACAATAAAAACCGATACTGCAATCAAAAGTATGATGGCGCTGATCGCGCCCCGGTCTGCCAGGACAATTGCGCAAAGACCCAGCGCCCCGCTGGCGGTGTACATGATAACGACCGATTGCCTCTGGCTCAGGCCCATATCGATCAGCTTATGGTGCAGATGGCCTCTGTCCGCCTTCGCAATGGATTGGCCGCTGCTGACTCTTCTTGCGATGGAGGACAGCGTATCAAAAAGGGGAAGGCCAAGCACAAGCAAAGGTATTGCAATAGAGATGGCGGCGTAGGATTTCAACGTGCCCTGTATAGATATGACGCCTAGAGTGAAGCCTAAAAATGCCGATCCCGTTTCTCCCATAAAAATCTTGGCAGGGTTGAAATTATAAGGCAGGAAGCCCAGAGTGGAACCGGCCAGCGCCGCCGTGACGACTGCGGTATAAACTACTACGGAAGCATCCAGATACGTACTTAGCAAAGTAACAAAAAAAAGTGAAAGGGAAGATATGGATGAAACGCCTGCAGCCAGGCCATCCAGGCCGTCAATAAAGTTTATTGCATTTGTAATGCCGACGATCCACAGTATTGTCAGAGCATAGGATACAACCGGACTCAGTTCTATGTAAGGCGATGACCCAAAAGGGTTTGACAGCCTTTCAATCTTGGTACCCGAGATCAGCACTACTGAAATAGCAGCGGCAAGTTGGAAAGAAAACTTGACTCTTGCGCGTATTTTTTTTATGTCATCGATCACGCCGCATGCCGCAATGATCGCGATACCGGCCAATAGTCCGAGGAGTTCCCTGCCGGGAGTGATAAGATTGGTGGTGGTGACCAGGTCAAATGCCAGCGATACGATAAAACCCGTAATGATGGCGGCCCCGCCCATCAGCGCCATTGGTTTGGTGTGCATCCTGCGGTCATCCTTCGGTATATCAACGGCGCCGATTTTAAAAGCCAGCATTCTGACGATCGGTGTTGCCGAGAAGGCTACAATAAAAGCGAGTACAAAGGTTATCAGGTACTCATACATGGTAGACAAAGTTTACACCTTCCTAAAGTGTAATGCAAAAAGCTTGAAAAGGTTCTTGCATTACTAAAAATGCTACAGGCTGCTCATGGACTGCTCATGATCGTATTTAACCACCCTCATGCCTGCTTCCTTGAGGAGCTCCATTGCAAGCTGGTCCGGATATTCGCCGCGGAAAACTATCTTTTTTATGCCCGCGTTGATGGCCATCTTTGCGCAAAGCACGCAAGGCTGATTCGTAACGTAAAGAATGCCATCCTTTACGCTTGTTCCGGAGTAAGCTGCCTGCACCAAAGCATTCTGCTCTGCATGTATTCCTCTGCAGAGTTCATGCCGCTGGCCGGAAGGGACATTCAGCTCATCCCTGAGGCAGCCGATCTCGGTGCAGTGTTTGCAGCCCACAGGTGCACCATTGTAGCCTGTTGCCAGTATACGCTTGTCCTTTACGATAAGCGCTCCTACCTGGCGTCTTACGCAGGTTGACCTTGTTTTGATCAGCTCAACGATTTCCATGAAATATTCGTCCCATGACGGTCTCATTGCGCACCCCCAATATATCATTAAAGAGATTTGCCACTTTACACAATGTACTAATTTAGACCCGGTTTTTTTGGTTTTTGTTTCACTTTGTTCCAAAAAGCCTGTCTCCCGCATCACCAAGGCCGGGTACGATATAGCCGTGATCATTCAGTTTTTCATCCACAGCTGCACAATATATTTCAACATCCGGATGATCTCTGTTTATTCTGGCAATACCGGACTTTGCGGCAATCAGGCACATCAGCTTGATGCTCGTAACTCCTCTTTCCTTTATGAATCTTATGGCTGCGGAGGCTGAACCACCGGTAGCCAGCATCGGGTCGAGCACAACAATGTCCCTTTCCGGGGCGTCCACAGGAAGCTTGCAGTAGTATTCAACAGGCTCCAGTGTTTCGGGGTCACGGTAAAGGCCTATGTGGCCAACCTTTGCCATCGGTATCAGGTTCAGCATGCCGTCGACCATACCCAGGCCTGCTCTCAGGATCGGAACGATGCCAAGTTTCTTACCCGACAGGACCCTGGTCTTTGCTACTGCTACCGGTGTTTCTATTTCCACTTCTTTTAACGGCATATTTCTCGTAACTTCATAACCCATCAACATGGCTATTTCCGAGACTAATTCCCTAAATTCCTTCGTGCTGGTATTTTTGTCCCTCAACAGTGAAATTTTATGCTGTATCAGCGGGTGGTCGAAAATGAAAACCTTTTCCACTCAAATTACCTCCAATTATTTATTTTTAACTGAATATTTCCTTTCTATTGCAGCGAACTTGTCCACTCTTCTCTGGTGGCGGCCGCCTAAAAACGAAGTATTCAGCCATGTATCGACGATATCGAGCGCAAGGCCTGTGCCTGTAACCCTTCCGCCAAGAGCCAGCACATTTGCGTCGTTATGTTCACGACTCATTTTTGCCATATAGCTGTTGGTGCAAAGGGCCGCCCTTATACCGGGAACCTTGTTTGCCGAAATTGAGATTCCGATCCCCGTACCGCAAATGATGATCCCCTTATCATGCGTGCCTTTACTGACTGCTTCCGCTACCATTTCACCGTAATCATTATAATCTACGGAAGTGGTGCAGTCGCATGTGCCAAGATCATCGCAGGGGATGCCTTCATCGGCCAGATGCTTTAATACTGCGCTTTTCAGTTCATATCCCGCGTGGTCGCTTGCTATTGCTATCATGAATCTGTCCTCCAGTTACTTATTTTATATTATAGCTTAGACAAAGTCAAAGTATATTGAACGACTGATTTTCTTAACAAATGGCCTGGCAAACAGCTATAATTCTGCGATATTTCTATAGTCGGATGTTTGGAAAATCACATTCGGTTAATATAGTATCAACTTTTTTTTAGCTTTTCGACAACTTTTTCTACAGCCTGCGCCAACTCCTGTGCGCAAAGCTTATAAACCGCCAGGCTGCCGCCATATGGGTCGGCGATGTCGGGCGAAAATGCCGGTGCAGCCTTGACTCCGCTTTTATTATTTTGCTCAGGAACATCATAAGCGTATTCTTTTATTGTAAAAACTTTATGATATGCGCCAGGAAATAAAGAACGGATGTAATTTTTTTGGCCCGCAGACATGGTAAGTATCAGGGTGGCTTCATCTACATCATCGCGGCTTAGCATATGCGCGCGGTGCCCTGTCAGATCAATCCCGGCGAGTTCCTTCATCGCCGTTATTGCATTTGAACTCGCAGGCTCGTCCCCGTACACTGAAAGGCCGGCGGAGGAAGCCATAAAATCCGGCCCGGCAGCTTTAAGACTGACAGCGTAATTGAAAATGGACATTGCCATAGGACTTCTGCAGGTATTGCCGGTGCAGACAAATAAAACCTTTTTCATCACAGCTCCCTATACTTTTATGATATTTCCCCCGGCAGCCTTCGACATCCGGTTCATCACCGCCGAGCCGATCCCGTCTATTTCAGGGGCCTCCGCCAGTATTACATCCACTTTCTTTTCATCGAATTCCCTAAGGCACTTGAAAAGGTTTGATGCCAGCGTCTCGGGTTGAAGCCTGCTTCCCATCGAAAGAAACCTGCAGGAGGTATGAAGCGATGGTTCATAGAAAGCGGCAGTCTCGTCAGTGGTAAGGATACCGGTAACAGTTCCTTCCCTAATACATATATCCGCACGCCTGCCTATTTCGGAAACGACCCGTTCATACGGACCCTGCACGAGCAGCATGGCTGCCTTTGGCGCGTAATGGCGGTATTTCATGCCGGGCGATCTTGGGATGACGTTATCTGCAAAGCCTTTGGAAAGTGACGGGTCGGTACTGACAATGCCTAAAAGTTTTCTGAGCTGTTCCTGTGTAACGCCGCCGGGCCGCAGTATCATGGGGTGCTCCGTCGTCAGATCCAGTACGGTGGATTCGACCCCTACCCTTGAACTCCCGCCGTCTATAATGATATCAACCTTGCCGTTCATATCCTCCATGACATGCTTTGCCAGTGTCGGGCTTGGCCTGCCGGAACTGTTGGCGCTTGGAGCTGCCACCGGTATGCCGGCTTTTTTAATAAGTGCCAGTGCAATGGGGTGGGAGGGTATGCGGATGGCTACGGTATCAAGGCCTGCTGTGATGATGGAGGGTACCCTGTCCGACTTTGGCATAACGAGCGTAAGCGGACCTGGCCAAAAAGCCTCCATCAGTCCCGGAGCAACTGCCGGAATAGAGGACACAAGACCTGGCAGAGCATCGGCATCAGCAATATGGACAATCAACGGGTTGTCCGACGGGCGGCCCTTTGCCATGTAAACACCCTCGACTGCACTGGCGTCAAGGGCATTGGCCCCAAGCCCGTACACCGTTTCTGTCGGGAAAGCGACAAGGCCTCCCGCCCTCAACACTTCGGCTGCATGATCCAGATGCTTGTCCCAGCCCGGAACATTCACATCTATTTTAATCAGTTCTGTATTCAAAGTATGTATCTCCCTCAATTGTATAGTGATACTATTATACCACATAATATTCCCAATACATTCCCTAAAGAAGATAACCTTCCAAGATAAAGTTTTTTAGATTCGGGCACAAGTTCACCAAAGATGATGTACAGCATGGCGCCGCCGGCAAAGCCGAGGCAGGAGGCGGTCAGGAGATCTGAGATCTCGCCGAGCGCAGCGCCGAAAAGTGCACCGAAACACATCGGCACACCGGAAAGCAGGGTAAAGAGAAAAGCCTTTGATTTAGAAAAACCACCGGCACGCATGGGTACGGCCATGGCGATCCCTTCGGGAATATCGTGTATGATGATTGCAACAGTTATGGTAAAGCCCAGGCTGGCGGATGCTTCAAAGCCTGAACCGACTGCGAAGCCCTCAGGGAAATTGTGCATGGCGATGGCTATGGACATAAGCACACCTGCTTTCAGCAGGCCTGAACCGGTGCTGCCGCCGAGTCTATGGGAGCGCTTCATAACGCTTTCGATCGCTATGACAACAATAATACCGGACAGTACGCCCGCGAAGGTGTAAAAAGTCCCGCCGAGATTGAAGGCTTCAGGCAGCAGCTCAAAACAGACCACTGCAGTCATGAGCCCCGCCGAGAACTCTAAAATGGTGCTCAGTATCCGGTTGCTTGTTTTTGTAACAAAAAAGGCCGACAATCCACCGATGCCTGTACCGGCAAGACCGGAGACCAGCCCCAGAAGTGCTATTTTCAATAAATGCTCCATGCTCGCTCCTTCGAATGAAAAGGGATATGCCCATTCACCTTATCATTCTATTCGCAGCGCGCCGGAATTATTAATGAAAAGGGACACACCGGAAGAGCAGAAACCAGAAATCAGAAGTCAGAAACCAGATCTGAGTATTTCTTCAAAGCTATACTTGCATCTGGTCTCTAGTCTCTGCCTTCTGTTCTCTGTAGTTTAGGAATGTCCCTTTCTGACACTAAAGCAACAGGGGACTCCTAATCTTCGTCGCAAGATGAGCTTCCCAGTTTTTCCGACTGGTCTGCCGTAATGAGTGCGTCAATGATCTCATCGAGATCGCCGTCGAGTATTTCATTGATCTTATATAGTGTAAGTCCGATCCTGTGATCTGAAACCCTGCCTTGCGGGAAATTGTATGTGCGGATCCTTTCGCTCCGGTCACCGGTGCCCACCTGGTTTTTCCTGGCCTGGGCAATCTGTGAATCCTGCTGCTCCTGGGCCATTTCATACAGCTTTGAGCGCAATACCTTCATGGCCTTATCCTTATTCTTATGCTGTGACCGCTGGTCCTGGCAGGTGACTACGATACCTGTCGGCAAGTGTGTGATACGGATGGCGGAATCCGTTTTGTTGATGTGCTGGCCGCCTGCTCCCGAGGCACGATATGTATCGATCCTAAGGTCATTCTGATTGATGTCCACATCGACCTCATCCGCATCCGGAAGCACTGCGACCGTTACGGTCGACGTATGGATCCTGCCGCTTGATTCCGTTGTAGGAACACGCTGCACACGGTGTACGCCGCTTTCATACTTCAGCCTGCTATATGCGCCGGTAGCTTCGATGGAGAATACCACTTCCTTGATGCCGCCGATTTCCGTATCATTCATGTCGAGAATTTCCGATTTCCAGCGATGGCGTTCAGCGTACCTCGTATACATCCTGAAAAGATCCGCCGCAAACAGCGCTGCCTCTTCACCGCCGGCGCCGCCTCTTATTTCAACGATAACGCTGCGGTTATCATTTGGATCCTTTGGCATTAGCAGTACTTTCAATTCCTTTTCTATCTGTTCGAGCTTTTGGCGGGCTTCATCATACTCCTGCTGCACCAGCTCACGGAAATCCTTGTCCAGTGTACCGTCCAGAAGTTCCTTTGCCTCGTCTATTTCTGATTTAATCTTCTTGTAATCACGATATTTTCCTACGATCTCGCCAAGCTCGGAGTATTCCTTCATGAGCCTGCGGTACTCGTCCTGGTCGGATATGATCTGCGGATCGCTCAGTTTGAGGTTTA
>JBDKVA010000211.1:0-54679 GCA_039679375.1 Clostridiaceae bacterium | reverse complement strand
ATAAAAAAATAAAGCCCCAAGGTCTTGAACCCAGGGGCATTATTTTTACTCGTACTGCATTACTTCAAAATCTTGTATCTTATCGAATATTATGTAGTCTTTCCGGGTTATAAACGGACCTTTATTGTACGCCTTATCAAATATGTAATAGGATTTTCCTGTACCTGTTGCGTTCCCGTCATACCAGTCAATGAAGGCGTTTACCTCTATCATAGAAAGCTCGTATTCCTTCTCAGTACCGTTTACCATGGTTATTACCAGTAGAGCACTGCCAGTTGTTGCTGGAGCCTGTGGAGTAGCTGAGGCTTCATTTGAGTTTGCACTTTCACCATTAGCATCAACAGCTGTTACAACATAATAATATGTAGTGCCATTGGTTACTGCAGAGTCGGTATAGGTCGTTGTAGTAATGCTCTCGCCTATTGTTGTATATGGGCCGCCTGCTGTTGTGGCTCTCTTTACATTATATCCAGTAGCTCCGGTGACTGCTGTCCATGAGAGGTCAACCTTGATATTTCCTGCTATAGCTGTAAGGTTAGTTGGAGCTGTAGGGACAGGGATTTTTGCGGTATACTCTTCTACTGAATTTATAGCACTGCCACTCTGCCCACCTATGGCATATATTTTTCCATTCACAACTGCTAATTGATGCTCTAATCTTGCAGTAGTTATTGATGCCTTAGTAGTCCATGTATTTGTTGCTGGATCATATTCTTCTACTGAGTTTAGGGAGCCATCATTATTCGCACCACCTATTACATATACTCTTGAATCTACAACGGCTATTTGATGATAATATCTTGCAGAAGTCATTGATGCTTTAGTATCCCATGTATTTGTTATTGGATTATATTCTTCTACTGAGTTGAGAATGCTGCCACTATACCCACCAATAGCATATATTTTTCCATTTACAACTGCTACACCTTCATAATAAGTTCTTGCAATAGTCATTGATGCCTTAGTAGTCCATGTATTTGTTGCTGGATCATATTCTTCTACTGAATTAAGGGGATTGGCATTATTCCCCCCTATAACAAATATTCTCCCATCCACAACTGCTATTTGATGGTTAGTTCTTGCAACTGACATTGATGCCCTAGCAGTCCATGTATTTGCTACTGGATCATATTCTTCCACTGAGTTTAAATTAGATCCGTTAGTACCAATCCCCCCTATTGCGTATATTTTGCTATTTACAAGCGCTATTTTAAAACTATATCTTTCAGTAGTCATTGATGCCTTAGCAGTCCACACATTTGTTGCTGGATCATATTCTTCTACTGTGTTGAGGGCATTGTTGGAATGCCCCCCTATTGCATATATTTTACCATTTATAACTGCCAATTGAAAAAGTTCCCTTGTAGATGACATTGGTGCTTTTGTAGTCCATATATTTGTTATCGGATCGTATTCTTCTACTAAGTTGAGACTACTTCCATTATAACCACCGATTGAATATATTTTCTCATTCACAACTACTATTTGATGATTATATCTTGCAGTAGCCATTGATGCCATAGTTGTCCATGTATTACCCTCTGTAGCAAATACCGTCATACTCGAGAACATAAACATTAGTGCCAATACAATACTACTCAAAAACATAAACCCTTTTCTAGTAAACCTCATAGCTAATCCCCCTTCGTTGTAAATCAAATTTAACCAGTACCCGTGTCTGAGTGCTTGTCTATGAGTATTTTATTCCATTTTCAAAAATTGTAATAGTCTGTTACGAAAGTTTTATATATGCTACAATTGAATATTAATGTATTTAGTTTATATATTATGTTATCTATTTCAAACTGCGTAAAGACTTTTCATTTATTCAATTTCAACATTGCAGCTAAAAATAATTGGAAAAATTCGCAAAAAGCAACTGTAACAAAACTAGTTCTGTTACAGCTGCTTTTTTTAGTGTACGCGATGCGGACAACCTTATCACTTATTCCTCCGGATAAACTTTATCCAAAAAGGCAAATACTCTCTTCATATATTCTTCAGTGAAATTCTCGAAGCTCGTTGCGTTGCCATTGTCTTTTGTCATCCAGAATTCGGCTCCGGAGGAATTTAGCCCTGAGTACTTCTGGTAAAGCTCGATGCTGTTTTCAACAGGGATCAGTTTATCCTCCTGGCCATGGATAATCAGCATGTGCGGCGGTCTTTCGGCAGTCAGCTCGTTGACGGGGCTGGCTTTTTCAAAGTCAATACCGGAGACCTCCATTGCAAAAGATATGGTTTTATTGAATGGGAATGACGGCAGATGCGTCCATTTGCCAAGGCTTTTTGAAAGATAGGCTTTTAAATCGGCATAGGGACTGTCAGCAATGACCGCGTCGACTGATTCGCTTTCGGCAGCAGCCAGAATGCTTGCAGAAGCGCCTGTGGAAAAACCCATCAGCGTGATGTGTTTGTTGCCCTGCCGTAGCAAATAGGTGATAGCTGCCTGAACATCCTCTTTTTCGGAGACACCAAGGGTAGTATCTTTACCGTCGGACTCTCCGGAATTTCTCAAATCGAATGTAAATACATTGTAGCCTTTATTAAGGAATTCTTTTATCATATCCATTGTTTTAATACCAAACTGAAGCCTGTTGCTGCTATAGGAATGAACTAGAATAATTACGCGGTCACTGTTTTTTGCCTGGAAAAGCCAGCCCTTCAGGGTAATGGATGTATCTGTCCCTCTGAAACTGATATCTCTGTATTCTGGTACAATGTTTGCCGAAAACGTATCGATGGGTTTCCTTTCAGGATGCAGCAATGTCCAGCTGTTATAGCCCGAAATGATCACTACTGCGAGAATAGCTATCAGAAGCAAAATTGTTACGGTCAAAATGATATTCCTGGTTTTGTGCGTTTTCCTGACCGCATATGTAACTCCGCTGATTCTCATGTATTGTCCCTCCAAGCTCTAAATTTTAATCGAATGTATAATATCTTTGATATTATACACTTCGATTACATCTGTAATTATCGCAAAAGCTAATTCTACATATGTATTATTTTGCGATAATTATTATATTGACATGCCGCCCATTTAATTTTATTATATTTTTATTTAAAACTAATGTAAAGGCTATTCGGAAATTTGACATTTTGGTTATTTCTGGAGCATAGCGAAATCTTGCTCCAAATAAGCGATTTTGCGGAGCAAAATGCGCCACTGACGGGGCTCGACGCCCCGAGATTTTGTCTTATGGAAGGATGCTCTGAGTATGCTTTGTAGCATATGCCCGAGAAAATGCAATGCGGATAGGGAAAAGGCTGCAGGTTTTTGCGGGATGGGCTTTAAACCCGTTATAGCAAGGGCTTTTCTGCACATGTGGGAGGAACCCTGCATCAGCGGGACCAAAGGCTCAGGCACGGTATTTTTCTCAGGCTGCAACCTAAAATGCATATTCTGCCAGAACCATGAAATAAGCCATGGCGGACGCGGGCGGGAGGTGAGTACGGAGGAGTTGGCGGCGATCTTTTTATCTTTAAGGGATAAAGGCGCTCATAATATTAATCTCGTGACGCCTTCCCATTTTGTACCTGCCATTCTTGAGGCGCTGGAAATTGCCAAAACTAATAATCCCGCTCCTCTTGATATACCGATTGTATACAACACAAGCGGCTATGACAGCCTGGGCAGCCTGAAAATGCTTGAAGGATCAATCGATATTTATCTTCCGGATCTGAAATACATCAGTCCGGATGTTTCCATGCGGTATTCCGGAGCAAAGGATTATTTTGAGAAGGCTTCCCGGGCAATATTTGAGATGTACAGGCAGACAGGTGCTCCTATATTGGATGAAAGCGGAATCATGAAGCGTGGCATCATTATCAGGCATCTTGTATTGCCGGGCCATGTCAATGAATCGCTCCGTATTCTGGAGTGGATAGCTGAGAATCTTCCCGGGGATGTCCCGGTCAGCCTGATGAGCCAGTATGTCCCGTGCCATTTGGCCAGTGAACATGCTGTTCTGGGAAGGCGTCTTACAAGATATGAGTATGATAAGGTACTGAACAAATATGTCAAGCTTGGCCTGAAAGGCTTTTACCAGGAACGCGGCGCCGCATCCGAAGAATTTATCCCCGATTTCAGCCGCGCTGAGTTCTAAAACCGGTCGGTTTACCGCCACAAAATAGAGAATGTACCCAAATAAAATAGTTAATCAAAAGTATGGATTAAACTGGGAAATAATGGTATAATAAACATATTCTAAATATAATCATTGACGTATAGGTATTAATATTGGATCATCCAATATTCAATACAAAATAAAAAGCCGAAAGGGTGACGGATATGATTATTATACCGGATTAACAGATAAGTGTTTATATTTGTAAAAAGGCTGAAGTAAAATCTTTAGCCTTTTTTTTGTGCAGTGCGGCCACAAAAAGGTCCCAAATAAGCCTTTAACGTTGATAATTCCAATTTTTTACCTTAGTAGAAACGCCGCAAAATATAAAATATTACTTAAATAAGAAAAAATTTACAAAAAAGTATAGCAATTTACAAAACAATATGGTAAAATAATACATATTATAAAACATGAGCAAATACACAAATAAAGCAAATTAATGCCAAAATTAAAGATATGGCAAAAGCATGAAGTGTGAGGGATCAGAATGCAGGTAGGGGATTTTTTTGACGGAAGGTATACAATTGAAAAAATACTTGGCCGCGGCGGTATGGGAATAGTTTATCTGGCTCGTAATATCAATACGGACACCCTTTGGGCAATCAAGGAAATATGCAGGAAAGAAAATTCCGATGTTGATCTGCTTGCAGAGCCCAGGCTGCTGAAAAAGCTCGAACACCCTGCTCTGCCCAGATTATTTGACATTCTTGATAAGGACGGAAAGCTCTATATGATATCCGATTATATAGAGGGCATGTCTCTTGATAAAAAAATAGAGGCCGAGGGAAAGATATCAGAGGAACTTGTAGCCGATTGGGCTGTCCAGCTTGGAAAAGCGCTTCTTTATCTGCATTCCCTGGAGCCGAATCCGATCATATACCGGGATATGAAACCCTCCAATATTATTCTGACAGGAAGCGGAAGTCTGAAACTGATTGATTTTGGCATTGCCCGTGAATATAAATCCCAATCGGAAGGGGACACAGTATATATCGGCACACGCGGATATGCAGCGCCTGAACAGTATGGGACAGGACAGACCAGCGCAGTGTCGGATATTTACAGCCTTGGCGTTACACTTCACCATCTGCTCACAGGTAAGAACCCAATGGAACCGCCATTTGGAAATAAGCCTATCCGGTATTTCGACAGCACGCTTTCTTTTGAAATGGAGGAAATCATATGCAAATGTACCATGGAAAACGCTCATGACCGGTATCAAAGTGCATCGGAGCTTCTTTGCGATCTGGAAAAGCTACAGGGAAAGCGAAGCGATGAACAAGAGAAATATCCATTTTACGCAGCGGGCAGGGCGGACGACAGAATGCCCGGCGCTATAAAGGGCGCCATACCGTGCGCCATACCCGGCGTCATAACGGGCGCCATCTCGGAGTACCAGGCAAGGCTCAGAAAGCTTGTCATAACCGTTTGGGACAATGCCGAATTCGGGTGTGAGCTTGCATTTACTGCAGCAAGATATACGCGGGGGGAGGTGCTTCTGGCGGACCTTGATCTGCTTGCTCCTAAAGCTGATCTGAACCTGAGTCTGAGGAAGTATTCGCCAAAGCTTGCCCAGCTCGGTATATTCGGCCATTCGGGGCTTGACCTGATCATGGATGCACTGGAGAAAAACTCTTTGACAAAAGAACTGCTGCAGCAGGCAACCATAGAAGAAAAACATTTGAATAATCTCCATGTGCTCACTGGGAATTACCGTCTGGAGAATTATGAATATTACAGTGTAGAAAGTGTTCCAAAGCTCATTGATAAATGCTACCGCAGTTATGATATAACGGTCCTTCTTGTGAACAGGTCGATTTATGATGCTTTTACGCTGGCCTCACTCCTCAAGTCGGACATGAATATTGCAGCTGTCAGAGGTGATGTGGACAAGCTTCGTGAATTTAACACATATATTGCTTTTCTGAAGGATAAGCAGCATCTGCCACCGGAAACGACCAAATTTGTTTTGTTTGAATATGACAAAGCCAGCAGCATACCCATGAATGAAGCGATGGAAGCTACGCAGGGCAATCTGCTCGGGAAGATATCCATAAGTAAAAAGCGATGTGCATACCGGAATCTGAAGGGCTCCTATGCGGCGCATATGGAGAAGGAAATCGCTGCGGAATATGTCCATTTGCTGTCCGAAATGGGTTTGCTGCCTGCTTTGGGATTGATGCAGAAGGCCGGACAATTCGTAAAAAATATTTTCAGAGCAAGGCTGCCGGTACAGCGGAATGCTGCTGATCCGACAGAAAGCAGCTGATATATTGCGTGATCCATAAAATGCGTGTGCATTAATGAAGGATCCGGCTCTGCAGATTTCAGTACGGCGGATAACTGTGGGGTAATTGATACCAATGTGGGCTACCGCCCACAACCCAACGAATGTACTTATTGCCGCGAATGAAACTATTTTCTTATTTTTTATTGCAATTTGGCGGCAATAAGTTACTAAAAGTGAATCGGGAGGAAATCATGCCTGTTGTAAAATCGCATCACCAGCTTTTCTATGAAGATTACGCCAATATTGAGAAAAATGTTGTCGATATGAATATGATCGTATCCAATATTACAAACGATATCCTGAGGGACTGGCCTGAAATGGTAGCGGATGTGTCTGCAGGGCGGGCGGACAGGAGCATTCTTGAAACGGCGGTGATCAAGGATATCGACCTGCACAAGTACCATTACTGTATTTACAGGGATGAGCTGATACGCAAAGTTTTCGACTTTATGTTCGGATACGGAGAGCTGCAGCCATATATCGAGGAGGAGGACATAACCGATATTGACGGCACAAGATTCAACCAGTTTGTCATCAAGCGGCATGGCGTCCGGAGCAAAATACCTGTGAATTTTGGAAATGAAAAAATATTCGATACCTACTGCAAGCTGATTGCGATCCGAAACGGAGGTATCCTCAATGAAAATGATAGTCATTGCAGGGTGACAGACGAGAAACACAGGCTCAGGATAAACGTCTCCATAAAGCCCAGGAATATTGCCGGACCTGCCATAAGTATAAGGAAACACCGCAGGAACAGTTACACACTCGGGGATCTGAAGCAGCTTGGAATGCTGGATGACGACCTGATGAGCCTGATCAGGAGACTTGCCAAAAGTGATGCGTCGGTATTGTTCTGCGGCAAGGGGGCTGCGGGAAAAACTACGCTTATGCGGGCTTTTGTGAACATTCTTCCGGAGATGGAACGGGTGCTGATCGTCGAATCCGATGCGGAAGTTTATCCGGACAAGCCCTACTGCATCGAGCAGAGAATAAAGAAACAGAACGAAGGCGGCAGGCCGGTAACATTAAAGGACCTTGTCAGGGACGGACTTACCATGTCTCTTGACACCTATTGTGTCGGCGAAATAACGGGGGATGAGGCCTGGGAGTTTGTAAAAGCTGCTTTTTCGGGCCACCGGGGTATTGCGACGACCCACTCCGAAAGTGCCGGAGACGCGTTTGCCAGGCTCCTTACCTTAAGCAAGGGCGCGCACATCGGAGAAAGCGAAAAAACAATCAATGAAATGCTGGGCAGGAGCATTAATTATATACTTTATCTCAGGGACTTCAAAGTAGTCGAGGTACTCGAGGTTGAGGGCTATGACAGCATAAAAGGGCAGTTTTCATATAAAAGGCTTTATCCGAAGACAGGCGGTTAGAAAATTTCATTTACTTAAATACTTTACAAATCACATCAAGTGGGAGGATTAATTCCGGATGGACTTGCTATTGATCAACTCCATATTACTGGTATGCGCTAATGTGGTGCTTGCTGTGGCAATTGCCAGGAAGGCCGAAGTGAAGGATATCTTTTGGCGTCTGCTGAAAAGTATTGGGCAAAAGTGCGGAAATAAAAATCTGTCAAGAGTCCGCGGAGAAAATACGGATACGGCTAAAGGTATGAATTTGCCGGAGCGTTTGGAATTCTATTATATAGAAAAGTCCAATATCCGGCATTACATACCCTTTATGAATATATACATTCTAAATACTTTAATTGTAGTTATATTCCTGGCGGTTTTCATGCCGATTAACCGCATCCTGGGATTTTTACCGTCTTCGCTGTTTATTAGCGCAATGATCTCCATTGTACCGCTTTTTGCGCTCGACCTGCTTTCTCGCTATAATTCCGAAACGGTGAGGAAAAGAATGTCGGAATATATTTCTGTGCTGAACAGGTGGTGCTCTGTAAAAGAAGACATCATGTTTGCATTTGAAAGATCCCTGGATTCAAATGTAGGGGAACCGCTTGAGACATTCATAAGGGATATGGTCATACAGGTCAACCGCGGTATGGATTACTCCGAGGCACTGGACATGCTGCAGATGAAGGTGGACAATCCCCAATTCCGGGATTTTATCGTAAATGTAAAGCTAAGCCTTCAGCACAGGGGGGATATCATTAAGCTGCTGACAAACCTGGAAAACCAATTCTACAGGATCGATGAGGAATACAACAGGAGAAAGATCTCTACATATAAAGACCGGTTGATTATTTACTTTGTCATGTTTGCAGTACTTGGTCTGGCATATCTTTTTATGAATTTCACTCCGCAGGTTGGTGATTTCTACCTGCGTACGCTGGAAGGGAAGCTGCTGCTGACGGTGTTCAGCGGCATGTATGCGCTGGGCTTTTATCTTACGGCAGGTATTACGAAATTCAAGAATTGAGGTTGTGGCATGGATTATATGATGAGGCTGATTCAAGAGCATAGGATCCTATTCATGGCGCTTTATTCGGCGAATGTATTGTTTGGATTGTTTTTTTGCAAAACCTTGAAAATTTGCAGAAATAAACGCGTATATGAGGCACTTGGAGCGAGAAACTCAGGTATATCGCTGCACCGGAGGTGCACAAGGCTTATGGAACAAAGTATGGCAGCCTTCGGAAAGCGCTTTGAAAAGGGCAGCTTTTACAAAAAGGCGAGGGACAAGATGAGGAAAGCAGGATATAAGGGTGACTATTCCGCCATTGTGTATCTTTGCGTGAAATATATGGTATCTCCGGTTGTTTTCATAGCAGCCTGCCTGTTGAACTATCCGGACGTCATAAGGCCTCTGGCAGCTGTAGTCTTCATTAATGCGGTAATGGAAACGGTCATTTCTTCGGGCAGGAAAAAAATAAACCTGCGGTTTCAGAAGTACATTTACAAGATATATAAATACCTGCATAATCAGATCTCTTCCGGAGTGAAGCCAACCGATGCCGTACGGTCCGTCTATGAGGTGATCGACGACAGCGAACTCAGAGGGATCATGGTCAGGCTTGCTGCGAGGTACGAGCTGACACTGGATATTGATGCCGCATTGAAGGAGTTCCGATCCAATTTCGATGTGCATGAAGCGGAGACGCTTTGCATCGCATTGAAGCAGGGCATAGATACCGGCGACAACAAGGAGCTTCTGGCAAGGCAGGAGGATATCATGTTCAAGAAATACTTCAACTATATACAGGCGGAGACCGACAGCTGCAGGAATCGTTGCGTTGGCGCCGCGGCAGTATTTATCGCGATCGTAGTTGTGATGATCATTATACCGATGGTCGGTGAAATTGGGCAGGCTGTTGGTAAAATATTCATAAATTAAATGGAGGTGTCTTATGAAAATCAGTATGTTAAAGTATCAGAACTCCCTAAAACAAAGGTATTATCGGATGGGGCAGGGATGGAATTCGATTTTGCAGGGGTATCATTCTCAGGGGCGGAAAAGCAGGTCGCTGCTGAAAAACCGCCTGACGTACGACGAGAGGGGGTTCGGGATGAATGAGCTGCTTGGGATTGCAGCTGCGCTTATCATAGCCGGATTTGTGGTTGTTCCCGGTCTGAGGGCTCTTGCTGACAGTATCATGACAGAGCTTAAAAACTGGTGGGACAATACTATAAAGGCCAGTATATTCCATACTTGATCTAAAGAGGTGCGTTATGCCGGTTAAAGCGATTGTTACGGGAATCGTACTTATTATTATGGTTTGCATGCTTGTATATCTGATTGAATTCTTTTTACCGCTGTCCATGAAAGCCGAACTTGACATGATATGCCGGAGTACGTTGCTCAAAATGGAAAATGCCGGGGGATTGAGTGCCGCCGAAAAGCAGAATCTTCGTTTTGAGCTTGAGAATAGGGGCTTGACCGGCATTATCATATCAGGGACTGCAAATGCAAGGCAGGGAAGTATGCTGACGCTGCGTGTAGAGGGGGACTATACCTATAACAGGCTGGTTTCACTGTTCAAAAGGGAGGACGTGAAGCTGCGCATGGTCTATAACAAGGCCTCTATGTCCAGGAAGGTGGTAAACTGATGGTTAGCCGCAATAAAAAGGGGAGCGCTGTGATAGATGTCGTAGTAGCCGCCGCGATGGTCATATTTGTTATACTGCCTGTGTTTTCAACCGTTGCCGAGAAGTATGTACTGATGGAAAAGGCAAGGGTGATACGCGATGCGGTGGATATGACCAATATTTCTTCTTATAATGCATTAAAAACAGGCAGTCTTGGGCAGGTGAGCATAAAATTTGAACGCACGGAGGCAATGGATATTTTTGAAAAGCTGCTTTGTGTCAATCTGGGGCTTGACGAGGGGTTATACCCTGAAGCCGGATCCATCGCAGAAGGGCGTGTAGTGGTCAGCTCGCTTGAAATTTGCACGGATGCATTTCCGGTAGTATGCCCAGGCGGTGCGACGATTGTGAGACCGTCCGTCCACAGCTGCATTAAAGTGCCTGTGAAGCCCTCCCTATACAGGGAACTGATATTGGGAATGCTGGGGAAGGATTATATTGATATTGAAGTACATGTGGATTCGGAGATCCCGGTAAATAATTAATACTGGTCGGAACTGCCGCCGGGCAGAACTGTCCGCAGTATCAGGCGAAATAATTACGAAATGTTGGAGAGATGGTATATGAAGAAGTATGGATGGATCGGCGGCGCATTTTTCATTGCCCTGCTGCTTGTGATTATAGAAATGACGATTATTTCAAATGCCTCAGGATATGAGGTCAAAGAGAAAGCGGTCTTTGCGAAGGTGCGCATTTCCAGAAACACCGTCATTACCGGTGATATGCTGGAAATAAAGGAGATAGGCGCTGGTTCGGTCCATCCCAATGCGCTTCGGGATATGGAAAATGCAGTTTCGAAAAGAACCGGCATGGATATCGAAGCTGGTGAGATGTTGCTGGGATCTAAACTTTTATCCGGTGAAGGTGGTATAATTGAAGCGGAGGATCATAGCAAAAGACTGTTTTGTGTGGAATTTGAAACAGACCGGGCTAATGGCTGGCAGCTTTCAGACGGGCAGAATGTCGATATCATTTATGTGCCGAACCATGGCGAGCTGAAGGATGAACCTCCTCTGGCAAACGGCGTGGAAACTGTGTCTCCGGCTTCCAGCGGTGTAAAGGTGTTGAAAAATATCCGCATTGCAGGTCTCATTGATGAAGACGCCAGGGTCACAGACCGGACTGAAGCAGAAAAGACGCCAAAATATGTATGCTTTGAGGTGACAGTAGAGCAGGCTGCATTCCTGGCATTTGCAAAGAGCAATGGGAGGCTTGAAATTTCAAGCGTCTCGGCACAGTAGGTTATTGGCAGGAACGGTAAATCCGTTTACATAAAACTGCATAAAAACATTTATTAAACTATATGGGGGGTAAATATGGCTGATTTGAAGTTTGAAATCAAGAAAAGCGTCGGCATTATCGGGGAAGGGACGAAGGGCTGGAAGAAGGAGGTCAATTTGGTAAGCTGGAATGACCGCAAGCCAAAACTGGACATCAGGGACTGGGATGAAACGCATGAAAAAATGGGAAAGGGTGTTACGCTGAACAAGGGTGAGGTCGGGGAACTGAAAAAGCTGCTTGATTCAATAGATCTCGACGAAATGGAGGCCTGATGGCCTCCTTTCCGCATTTCGCCCGTGACAATTATGAAGATGCGGTGTATAATTTTAGTAACTTACTGCCGCGAAATTGCAATAAAAAACAGGAAAATAGTTTCACATTCGCGGCAATATGTACATTCGTTGGGTTGTGGGCGGTAGCCCACATTAGTAAGAGTGAGGTGATTTTGTGGAAAAACTTCTGCCGAAGGCATGGGAAAGCTTGCTGAACTCTTCCAATTTCCTGCCGGTAATTGTGAAAACGATTGAAAGAATTCAAGATATTACCTGGTCCATGGAACCAAACCGCCATGAAAATTATGAAACCGTATACATGAAAAAAGGTTATGCTGTTTTTGAAATAGCGGGTCAGCCGGTACCACTCGGACCAAATGACATTATCATTATCAAACCGATGCAGTACCACAAATTCATCGTTAAATCAGAAAGCGGCTGCGAATTTATTGTGCTCAATTTCAAGTTTGAGAACAAAATCGACGGGGAATACTCCGAAGTACCGCTCGAGGATTTCCTCAACTTTGTCAGCAGCCGTGAGACCGGACCGTTTATTACATTAAAGGTTAGCCAAAAGAATGAAATCATCGTACTTCTGAACAGGATACTGAAAGAGCGTGAGAGCGTTGAACCGGGAAGCGAATTTCTCAATTACCTGCTGGTAATGGAGCTTTTCGTACTGCTTTCGCGCGCTTTGAAAATGGAATGGGAGAACAGCATCAAGACAAAAAGTCCAAAGCTCAAGGAATTGATCGGTATTGCAATCAACTTTATCCACACCAACTTCGAACGTGATATTTCACTTGGAGATATAGCAAAGTTTGTTTTTCTCAGCCCAAGCTATTTTACAAGGGCTTTTAAGGAAGAGACCGGCATGAGCCCGATCAATTACGTGCTTAAGGTCCGTATAGAGCGAGCCAAGGAATTGCTGATAGATACCGGCTTTAAGATCAGTGACATTGCGCTGAGCGTCGGCTTCTCAAATCAACAGAGATTCAACGAAATGTTCAAAAAATTTACCCACCTTACGCCGCTGCAATACAGGAAGAAGTCTAAGTGAGAGATACTGTTATGTTAAGGGATCGTTAAAATATAACTTCCGCTAAACTTTTTCGAGGAACTGCACTAACCGCTCCATTCCTCAAAAAAGAATCGGAAGTAATATTTTAGCCGACCCTAGTCTTAACAAAAAACGTTCATATTGATGATATATAACAATAAGTTACAGGAAGACTTTAAATATGCCGGACGTTATAATTTCTATATTACAGTGAGGATCAGTCCTTGCTGCCGGGAAAAGCGGCAAAACAGTCTTTGTTTCAGAGTGGAGGTATCCTATGACAGACAATTTACCAGGCAAAAAAGGGATGACGATGACCCAAAAAATCCTTGCAGCCCATGCGGGGCTGGAAAGGGTGGAAGCCGGGCAGCTGATCCGTGCAAAGCTCGACATGGTGCTTGGCAACGATATCACCGCTCCCGTAGCTGTGAAGGAATTTCGTAAAATCGGTGCAGATCACGTTTTTGACAGGGGTAAGATCACTATCGTACCGGATCATTTTACTCCCAATAAGGATATTAAATCTGCGGAACAGGTGAAATATATAAAGGAATTTGCCCGGGAGATGGGCATTCTAAATTATTTTGAAGTCGGACAAATGGGTGTGGAGCATGCCCTGCTGCCGGAGAAGGGTTTGGTGGTGCCGGGCGATGTAGTGATCGGAGCGGATTCCCATACTTGTACGTATGGCGCTCTTGGAGCTTTTTCCACCGGCATAGGGAGTACGGATATGGCTGCGGGTATGGCTACAGGAGAAGCGTGGTTCAAAATTCCGGAGGCGATACGGTTTGAATTGACGGGTAAGCCTGGCAGATGGGTCAGCGGTAAAGATGTCATTTTACACATTATCGGAATAATCAGCGTCGACGGTGCGCTTTACAAATCAATGGAGTTCACAGGTGATGGCCTTGACAGCCTTTCCATGGATGACCGGTTTTCCATGGCGAATATGGCAATTGAGGCTGGTGCGAAGAATGGCATTTTCAAGGTGGACGAAAAGACGCTGGAATATGTCAGAGAACATTCTACCAGAGAGTACAAGGTGTTTACCGCGGATAAAGATGCAGTTTATAGCGAAGAAATTACGATCAATCTTGCCGATATCAAGCCTACTGTTGCATTCCCGCCTCTGCCTGACAAGGCTAGAACGATCGACAGTGTAGGCAATATCAAAATAGACCAGGTTGTCATTGGTTCCTGTACAAACGGAAGGATCGAGGACATGCGTATTGCAGCCGGGATACTGAAAGGGCGGAAGGTCCACCCGGATGTAAGGTGCATTATCATTCCGGCAACTCAGAAAATCTGGAAGCAGTCTATGAACGAGGGGCTTTTCAATATATTTGTAGATGCCGGTGCTGTAGTGAGCACTCCCACTTGCGGGCCTTGCCTGGGCGGGCATATGGGTATCCTTGCCAAGGGCGAAAGGGCTGTGTCCACTACCAATAGAAACTTCGTCGGGAGAATGGGCCATCCGGAAAGCGAGGTTTACCTTGCAAGCCCTGCCATTGCAGCCGCTTCTGCAGTAGCCGGCAGGATTGCTTCTCCGGACGAGCTGTAAACCAATGTGGGCTACCGCCCACAACCCAACGAATGTACATATTGCCGCGAATGTGAAACTATTTTCTTGTTTTTTATTGCAGTTCCGCGGCAAAAAGTTACTAAAAAAAAGGAGGTTTGATATGAAAATTCAGGGCAAAGTGATTAAATATGGAGATAATGTAGATACCGACGTCATTATACCTGCCAGATATCTGAATTCATCCGATCCGGCAGAACTAGCCTCTCATTGTATGGAGGATCTGGATGCCGGTTTTGTTAAAAAAGTGAGAAAAGGCGATATGATCGCAGCTGGAAAAAATTTCGGCTGTGGTTCGTCCAGAGAACATGCTCCCATTGCTATAAAGGCTTCCGGTATCTCCTGCATCGTCGCGGATACCTTCGCAAGAATTTTTTACAGAAATGCTATTAATATCGGGTTACCTATTATTGAATGTCCTGAAGCTGCGGCAGATCTGTCCGAAGGCGACAGGCTTGAGGTTGACTTTGACACCGGGCTTATAACAAATCTGACGAAGGGAGTTACATATAAAGGGGTTCCTTTCCCCGAGTTCATGCAGCAGATTATTGCAGCAGATGGGCTTATCGGCTATATCAGGAAGCAGGCGTCAGCTAATACTGCAGCGAAATATTCCAATTTACCCTCACAGAAATAATGCGTAGAAGCATTCGCGATTATTTCTGCGAGGCACATAAATGCTGACAAATTTGCGTTTATTTCGTTGCAGTACGAAGGCATGATTTGGTTAAGTGCCATGTTATGCGATCAGAATGGAATTGGGAGGAGCTTTATATGGAATATAACATCGTGGTATTAAAAGGCGATGGAATAGGACCTGAGGTCGTTAACCAGGCGATGGCCGTTTTGGATGCGGTCGGAGATAAGCAAGGAATCCGGTTCAGCTTTCGCGAAGAGCTTATGGGAGGCTGTGCAATCGATGCATTTGGTGAACCGCTGCCTAAATCAACACTTGAAGCCTGCAAGGCAAGTGATGCGGTGCTGCTCGGTGCGGTAGGCGGCCCTAAATGGGAAGGCCTTCCGGGGGGCAGGACGCCGGAAGCAGGACTCCTTGGCATCCGGTCGGGATTGGGGCTTTTTGCGAACCTGCGGCCCGCTGTCATTTACGAAGCTCTTAAAGATGCATCACCGCTCCGGGCGGAAATTGCCGGTGGAAATATTGACATCCTTGTCGTACGTGAACTGACGGGCGGCATTTATTTTGGTGAAAGGGGAAGACAGGGAAAAGACACTCCCGATGAAACAGCTTACGATACTGAAAAATACAGCGCTGCGGAAGTGGAGCGAATTGCGAGGATAGCATTTGACGCAGCCTCAAAACGCCGCGGTCTTGTCACTTCAGTCGATAAAGCCAATATACTTGAGAGCTCAAGACTCTGGAGAGAGGTAATAATAAGGGTATCAAAAGATTACCCCAGTATCCGGCTCAGCCACCTCTATGTTGACAATGCTGCTATGCAGCTGATAAGGGATCCCCGCCAGTTTGACGTGATCGTGACCTCAAATTTATTTGGAGACATCCTGTCCGATGAAGCTTCCATGATTACAGGGTCGATCGGAATGTTGCCTTCTGCCAGTATCGGGAGCGGAACGCTGGGTCTTTATGAGCCGATACACGGTTCTGCGCCGGATATAGCAGGACAGGACAGAGCAAATCCCATAGCGACGATACTTTCAGCTGCAATGCTGCTACGGTATTCATTGAGGCAGGATAAAGCCGCGGCAATGGTGGATAAAGCCGTGAAAAATGTACTGAATAAAGGCTTCCGTACCGGTGACATCGCATCATATGGATGTAAGCCGGTTGGAACAAAGGAAATGGGCAGATTGATTGCAGAAGAAATAAATAGCCAAATATAAAATCTACCAGAGTCAGATCAATCATAGTTTGCAGCTATGCTCGATTCTGATCTCTGATATTGATATATTATGTTAACCAATCAATCGATGTACATACGCCACTTTTATGTCCAGATCCATTAGAATCTGGTATACCGGCCTTCTACCCTTCCGATGATTCTAACCTCATCGCTGGTAAAGTTCTCTTTATTGATAATGCTTGAATCCGCTTTCAGCGTCATAGTACCGTCCTCCTCCGGGTAGTAGTACCTCAAAAGCGCACGGTTTTCATAAAATATCAGTACAATGTTGCCCGACTTCAATTCGGCTGAGGTGTTTACCAGGATGGTATCGTTGGATCCGAAGCCGCTTTCTGAAAGCCCGTCGTCAGGAGATTCAAATATTAAATAGTTGCAGCTTTCTGTGAGAACATCGGGAGATATGGGGTGATACTTTTCGATGTTATAAATATTCGTAAGATCATCGATATTTCTTTTACTGATCTTTTTGATCTCAGGTACATATACGGGTGTTGCATACATCTGGTTGTCCGGAGATACCAGCTGTATAGACCTGGCGGCACCTAACTGCCGTTTTATAACATTTTTTTGCTCAAGCCTGTTGAGGATTCCCTGAACTGCTCCAGGTGTTTTTTCACCAACCATCTCACCTATTTCACGGACTGTCGGAGGGATGCCTTTCAAGTTAATGTACGTTTCGATTGCGGAATATACTTTTTTCTGTTTTGCAGTTAAATTGCTAAAATTTACAGACATTTGATCACCCTTTGTAATAAATTACTTTACATAAAACACATAACACACAATAGTTTAACAGAATTATTTAAATTAATCAAATTAAATAATAACATTATTGTAAAATAAGTGCATAATAACGTAAAAACATTATAGCATAACCTGAATGTATACCTATTATTTATAGGGGACAAAATAGTATATTGAAATTTCAAGGAGGTACTCGTGTTTCAGCTGTATAAAAATGTAGAATGCTATGCTCCTGATTATATGGGCAGGCAGGATATTCTAGTGGCTTTTGATAAAATTGCGCGGATCATGCCGGACATTTCTGCAGAATCATTGCCAGGCCTTACAGTAACCGAGTGTGATGGGAAAATAGCATGCCCGGGTTTTCTGGACCAGCATGTGCACATAACGGGCGGCGGCGGCGAACAGGGTCCGCAAAGCAGTATTGATCCAATAAGGATGGATACACTGGCCGCTGCGGGGATAACAACCGTCGTAGGCTTGCTTGGGGCTGATGCGGTGGGAAAAAGCATGCAGGGCCTGCTCATGAAAGCGCGGGCTCTGGAGGCCGAAGGGCTGACCGCTTACATATATGCCGGAAACTACGGGTTGCCTCCTGTTACAATTACCGGAAGAGTATTAACAGATATTGCACTGATTGATAAAGTAATCGGCACGGGCGAAATTGCCATTTCGGACTACAGGTCATCCCACCCTTCCGGTCAGGAACTGATGAAGCTGGCGCATGAAGCGCTTACTGGCGGCATGCTGGGGCAGAAGGCGGGAGTAGTGCACCTGCACGTAGGAGATGGCAAGACTGGGCTGAAGCCTCTCACTGATCTGTTGAAGGATACGGATTTCCCAATTTCAATGTTCGTTCCGACACATTTGAACAGGAACAGAGCGCTTTTCAAACAAGCTGTTCAATATTGGCAAAGCGGTGGAAATATAGATCTCACGGCAGGAGAGAATACAGACACAGGCTGCGGTGTGCCCGAATGCCTGAAGGAATTGCTGGACACCGGGAAAAGCCTGGACCGTGTTACGGTATCCTCGGATGGAAACGGAAGTGGTGCAGGTGCGTCACATACCGAGGCTGCAAATGTAATGGCGCTTTTTAATGATATAAGGACAGCGGTGAAAGAATTTGATTTGCCTCTTGCCGAAGTCCTGAAAACAGTGACCTCCAATGTTGCGAAGGTACTGAAGCTGCAGCCTGCAAAGGGACAGCTTGCAGTTGGGAGCGATGCGGATATGTTACTGCTTGATGGGAATACTTTTACTGTCAGCATGCTTTTTTCACGGGGACGCCTGTTATACAAGAAGACATAAACCGGCTTTTTGCAGCAAAATCATAATTTGACAGCGAACCGGTGGTATAGCGGATGTGAGGAAAGGAAACTAATATAATATGAGGTGAGCAGATGGATAGAATAGGCCGGAACGGCAGTATCAGCAGGTCCAGAGGGAAGGCAGGCGGCCTTTACCTTATATTGGGCTGGATCGCAGCGATTGCATCGCTGATCAGATACCCATTTATTTTTGGTGTTGTCGCAGTTGTAATGGGCATTCTGGTAAGTAAAAACGGTAAAAGGGCTGGTATGTACCTGATTGTGGCAAGTATCATGCTTATGGCGGTGGGATTGATTTTTAGCGATGTATTTTATAATTATCTGAAACATGCATTGGGCATATGATCGAATGCCGGTGTAAAGTGTCAGGAAAATGGTGAGCCAAATGAAAACGGGCAATTTAATTATTATAGGCGGCGCCGAGGATAAGACAGGTGAATGCAGTATTTTGAAAACATTCATATCACTTTCCGGGATGGCAGCGGCAAGACTGACTGTCATTACAACTGCCACCGAAAAGCCGCTTGAATCAGGGAATCAATACAAATCGGTATTTGCAAAGCTGGGAGCTATCGATATAAACATTCTGAATATCAATTCACGGGACGATGCGGATCTGGAAAAGAATTCGAAACTGATTTCCGAATCGACAGGTATTTTTTTTACCGGCGGTGATCAACTTAGAATAACAAGTATACTTGGCGGTACCAGGGTTTATAATGCATTGTACAGAGCATATGAAGCAGGGACGGCCATTGCGGGCACCAGTGCAGGCGCGTCCGTTATGAGCAGAACAATGATCGTGGATGGCAATGACAATGACCCTGCAAGAAAATGTACGCTCAAAATGGCACCGGGGCTGGGATTGCTTGAGGCAGCGTTGATCGACCAGCATTTCCATCAGAGAGGCAGGATCGGGAGACTTTTGTGCGGAGTGGCCGAAAATCCTTCCATACTGGGTATCGGCATTGATGAGGATACCGCGATCAGGGTGTTTCCGGATGACCATTTTGAAGTCATCGGCAGCAACTCAGTGACGGTTGTGGACGGAAGGCACATAAAAAGCACCAATGTCTCGGAGCTCTTGCCGGATGAAAATCTGGCCATAGCCAACATTACGCTTCATGTGCTGCCATCGGGCTATGGATTTGACCTGGTTGAGAGAGAGGTAATCAGATTGCATTAGCGGAACATAATCTTTTTCGCATTATCTATATTAATTGAATGAAATTTCCTTAACGCCTGTCTTCGCAGACATCATAGAATCACTGCTGTTTGCGCAGCCATTCGTAAAGAAAATCAGTTCATTCAATCTATACAATATACGGAGGGAATATTGTGGATATTCTTAATATTAAGCCATATAAAGGGAAGAACATTTACAGCTTTAAACCTGTTATAAAAACTGTTGTTGATCTGGGAAACTTATATGATACACCTACCTGTTCCATAAATGGATTTAATGAGCGTCTGCTGCAAATGCTGCCAGGCCTGCAGAAGCATTATTGCTCTCTTGGATATGAAGGCGGCTTTACGGAAAGGCTCAGGGAAGGAACCTATCTGGCGCATGTTACGGAACATATGGCGCTTGAGCTTCAAAGCCTGGCGGGATATGACGTGCATTACGGCAAAAGCAGGGAACTTGAAGCTCCGTCTATTTATTACATTGTTTTTGAGTACAAAAATGAAAAATATGCAGTGGAATGCCTGCTTGCGGCAGTAGAAATGATAAATATGCTGATTGTCGGGGAAATGCCGGAGATGGACAGTATATTGCAGCATCTGGCAAAGACAGCCGCGGAAACTGACCTGGGCCCCAGCACAAGCGCCATTTATGAAGAGGCCCTCAAGAGGAACATCCCTGTGACCTGCCTGGAAAATTCCGGAATACTGCAATTGGGATACGGGAAATATACACATTTTGTCGAAGCATCCCTGACGGACAAGCCTGGCTGCATTGCGGTGGATTTTGCGGGAAATAAGCATCTTACCAAAAAGATCCTGTCGGAAGAGGGTATACCTGTCCCATTCGGAGATATCGCATATACTGTACAGTCAGCAGTATCAGCTGCATCCGCCATTGGTTATCCGGTAGTCATTAAGCCGTTTGATGCAAATCAGGGGAAAGGCGTATTTATCAATATTTCCAGCAGCAAAGAGCTGGAGCGGGCATTCCATACAGCCGTTAAATACAGCCGTGCAGTCATAGTGGAGAAGCATATACCCGGAAGGGATTACAGGCTCCTTGCGGTAGGCGGCAAACTGGCCGCGGCAGCCGAAAGAAAGCCCCCGAATGTCACAGGAGACGGAATTCATACTGTAAAGCAACTGGTCGATATGGAAAATAAAAATCCTTTGAGGGGTACCGATCACGAAAAGCCTTTGACCAGAATAAAGCTTGATGATATGTCCAGGCAGGTACTTGCGAAGGAAGGCTATGATGAAAACAGCATACCGGCGAAGGGCGCCAACGTATTGCTGCGGTATAATGGAAATATCAGTACGGGCGGAACGGCAAGGGATTGCACCGATGAAGTCCATCCCGACAACGCACAGCTTGCGGTAATGGCAGCAGAATTGCTGGGGCTTGATGTTGCCGGAATTGATATTACATGTAAAGATATTTCAATGCCACTTACTCCGGATAATGGCGCCGTCATTGAGGTGAATGTGGCTCCCGGTCTGCGGATGCACCTTTATCCTGCAGAGGGGAAGCCGCGGAATGTGGCCGGTGACATCGTGGAACTGCTATACCCCCGGGATCGTGTAAATAATATTCCCATTGTTTCGGTAACCGGAACCAATGGCAAGACGACTGTTACAAGGCTTATTGCACACACGCTGGGCATGGATGGGAAAGTCGTAGGGATGACATGTACAAGCGGCGTTTATGTTAACGGCGAATGCATTTTAAAGGGTGACAACACCGGAGCTATGAGCGCTGCAAAAGTACTGCAGGACAGGCGCATTGATGCTGCCGTGCTTGAAACGGCCAGGGGCGGCATTATTAAGAAAGGGCTGGGGTACGATCTGGCGGATGTTGGCGTAGTGGTCAATATCAGTAACGATCATATGGGTCTGGACGGGATCAGCACTATGGAAGAACTGGCCATGGTCAAATCTCTTGTGGTTGAAGCGGTTAAGCCTGATGGGTTTGCAGTACTGAATGCATCAGATGAAATGACGCCTTTCCTCATGAAAAGGGTAAAATGCAGGACGATGCTTTTTTCTGCAAATGACTGCAACCTTTTGCTTGTGCAGCAGATCAATAAAGGGAACCGGGTCGTTTATGCCCGCAGCGGTTCCATTTATCTGGTTGATGAAGGCAGGGAAATTCTTGTCGCCGGAATCGATGAGATCCCGATTACGTTTAAGGGCATGGCAGAATGCAATGTTGAAAATTCACTTGCGGCGGTTTCAGCGCTTCTGGCATTAGGCATATCGATTGACGCGATCCGCAAAGGGCTTACAAGCTTTAAGCCTGATATTTCCACCAACCCCGGAAGATTCAATATTTTTGATATGGGAAATTTCTCTGTCATGCTTGATTATGGCCATAATCCGGCAGGTTATCGTGCCGTCATCGATATGATCGGATCAATTGGCGCCACCGCCTATACCGGTGTAATCGGTATGCCGGGAGACAGAAAAGATGAAAGCATATGCGAGGTGGGCAGGATATGCGGACATTTCTTTTCAAAGCTGTATATCAAGGAGGATATCGACCTGCGGGGCAGGAATGCCGGGGAAGTCGCGGATATCCTTTACGATGCGGCGGTAGGCGAAGGCATGAGTACGGAAGATATTACCGTGATCTATTCGGAAACCAAGGCATTGGAGACTGCGATCATGGATGCCCAGCCCGGTGAACTGGTCGTGCTTTTTTATGAAGAACTTGATCCTGCACTTGAGGTGCTTGAAAAGTGCCGCAGCATGATAGCGCAGAGAGACGAGAAAGCAGCTCCATCAGAAACGAAGGCATCCGAAACGGCAGCAGGCTAGAGCTGATTAAGGGGTTTTCTGTGTTTCAGCAGATAACCCCTTTTGACCTTTACCTTTTAAGCTTTAATTCCTGATGATTTATGTAACTATGCTATTATATAACTGTGCTATCAGCCGACTTTAGCGCCGCAGTTGGTACAAAAAGTCGAACCTGCTGCTAAAGTAGCGCCGCATGCGGGACAGGTCACTGCAGACGGCTGTTGTGCCGGTTGTTGCTGAGCAGCGGCAGCCGGTGCGGCAGCTATTTCATTCCTGGCGCCGCATTTGGAGCAGAATACCTGATCTTTTTCCATTTCAGCACCGCAACCAACACATTGCTTTGTGCCTTTTACTTCTGCTATCTTATCTCTCAGAGCTTTAACATTCTGCTCATGAACCTTGATGTTCTCGCAGAATTCCCTTATTCCTTCATCTACTGCATCAGAAGCGCCATACTTTTCATAAATAGCCTTTCCGATCTGTGAATATAACTTTTGTATTTTATCTTCTTCCGAGTTGATATTGACATTGAGCTTTGTTACCTCGACAAGCTCACCTGACTTTTTAGCTGCCGCCTGCGCAGCTTCACCAACTTTTTTGCCCAGGTTTTCAAAAAATGCCATAAATACGACCTCCATTCATAAAATTTTGCCTGAGATGGTAGAATCCAATTGAAATAATTTCATAATCATTATATGTAAAAAAGCGAAACTATTCAAGTAATATCGGCCGAATTCATTTCTCTTTCCTGCTTTTTGAAATAGATATAGGATAATATGCATAGTGGTGTAAAATAGGCACACCAGAATTCCAGCACAATATTCCCTATCAAATCTCCACCTTCCATCCCTGCTTTAAAGATCCCCAGTAAGGGAAGAATAAAGCAGGCTGCAAAAATCCCATGAATCATCAGTAATCCTTTCAGCCATTTATCTCTGCTGCATTTGGCTTTCAATGCAAGACCTGTAAAAAATGTTGCAAGAGCCATAAAGGAATAGCCCAACAAGTCATAATTGAATATAAGATTAAATTTATTATAATTTAAAAGCAAATCTGCTTCTTCGGACAAATCTGTCATTTGTACTGTAGTCAGTTGTGCAAAATATACTATCGAAACAATGATTCCATAAATGGCTGAAAACAGCATTGCAGTGTAGGAGGCGGCTTTCAAATCCTTTTCGGAGTATGAAGCAAACGCACAAACCATACTGACAAAACCCAAGGCTATAAATATACTTGATAAATAATTCCCGTTATCCAAACCGGCCAGCATGGATATTGCAAAACCCAGTACAGCAAGAAGTGTAACAATCGATGCAAGCATTCCCAGTTTTCTATTCATACAACGTGGCCCCCTCATTTCGCCAAGATATACTGGCGAGCTAGACATATTGCTCTTATTGATGGTTTTATTCAACTCACTAATGTGGGCTATCGCCCACAACCCAACGAATGTACTCATTGCCGCGAATGTGAAACTATTTTCTTGTTTTTTATTGCAATTTCGCGGCAATAAGTTACTAAATGTATACTATTTTTACGGCATAATGTCTGATATTTGGTTTATATAAAGCTTACACGCCATACCTTATAGACGCCATAGGGCAAGGGAGCTTATTCGCCTTCGTAATAAGGCACCTCTTTATCTATTTTGTAAAACGAACTTGAAACTCCATTCACGATTATGCCAACCTTCCCTGAATTGGGGTAGTAAGCTATATCAGGCGTATTTACTGTGTCACAATCCAGATAAACAAGCATATCCGTATCGGATGGGTTAAAAATTCTATGCGCTCCTCTTTCTGACGGCGGGCAAACGATGATATCGCCCGCATGAATATTCTTATTACCATCGGGCGTCTCTAATATTCCATTACCGCTGATGATATAAAAGACTTCTTCGTTCTTAAGATGATAATGGTATGGATAATTTGCTTTCTTAGGTGGGATTTCAAATATTGAAACGTAGCAATGATTTTCGTTATTGTGTTTTGTTACTTCGTATTTGAAATATTCATAAGGGTCATGTTCACACTTATGTTTTGGCTTGATTAAATTTTTATTGGTTATATGTATTTCGCGATTTTCCAATAAATCACCCCTTTTTTATAAGAATATTTTTACACATGACTCCATTCTTCTGCTAAAATTGCATATTCGTACGCATCATGCCATATGGGCTTTCCGTCGTCTGTTCTCCTGAAAAAGGCCTTTTTCCTGAAAAAGCCTTCTCTGCGCATGGACAAGCGTTCGAGCAGCTTCCATGACGCTGTATTTTCCGGATTGCACATAGCAATAATACGATGCGCTCCTAACTCCTCAATACCATACTGTAGTATTCCCCTGCTTGCTTCTGTCGCATAACCCCTGCCATAAAATTCAGGGTTAAATATGTAGCCAATCTCCCATGTCAGATACTCTTTCGGCTCTACCTGCGAAAAATAAATATGCCCGATCATTTTACCATTTTCTTTAAGGCAGACTGCCAAGAACGTATTGCTTTTTGATCTTTCAACGGCTTTTTTCATGCAATCCTCTTCGTCACTTTCACAGCTTGGCTCATACTTTAATACTTCCTTAAGTGAAAGGTATTCATAGAGATCCTTCCAATCATTTTTAACGAAATTCCTTATAATAAGCCGTTCTGTTTCCAATAGCATACACTTATTTCCGCCTCCGTACTTTTTCTGTAGAATCGTTCTATAACATCCGCAGCTTGATGTACATAATTATCGCATTCTTATAAATTATCCGCTTTTATAACAAATCTTCCTATAACCCTTCGAATTTACTCATAGTAAGTCTTTACGATCTTTCCTTTTTCCATTTTCTACATTGTTCGATTTTAGGTAACGGGTCAAAGCCTTGATTTCTTCCCATATTGCTTAACATATCACATGGGAATATACTACATTCCCCACAATGGTTATATCCTTTTTCTTCACAGCAAGTTTTTACGCCACAGCTTCCTCCCCAAAAAGGAGCTGACATATTGAGACACCCATTACAATTTACTTTTTCCTTACGTTCACAATCATTACAGCATACGCCGCATCTTGATTCAAACATATTCATTCCTCCAGTCATTTAAAAGCATTATAAAACTCTTTTAATTCGCCCTTTACTTCATCTGAAAGATCATGCCATCGGATTCCCTGTATTGCGCCTTCTAAACCATATAACCTATTTATACAGGCAGAGTCATCAATACCTTTTATTCTAAGCCAAGCTTGCTTGCTTCCGATCTCAATTAATTGTTTAGCCGTTTCTATACCAACTTCATTCAGTTGTTGTTCGACTGTTTTACCAATATTAGGCAGCATAGATAATTCACCCATAACAGCATCCCTCCATTCACAATCTATACCTGCTATATTAAATAACTGTGCTGTTCCTTCTCTCTTTCCATCCAGCGGCCGGAGAACTTATCTTATCACTTTTTAATTGCTCTTGTTGCATAAAAAGTCGGGACATTGAATTCATGAAGCCTGCCTATACCATTTGTATCCTGGTATATATCTGTGAGCATAAGATGCAATACAAAAACGAACAATTGTTCTGATCCAAAATATTTTACTGCAAAGCCTTTCCATAAACAATCCGCAACACGACGCCGCGGTTTTGTCTGCTTATTTATTAAATCTTTTCCTGTAATCCTCAAGAACAAGTCCATATATTGAATAATCACATATCCCTTGATTATTCCAATCGCCCTGTTTTATGGTTCCTTCATAAATCAGTCCGCACTTTTCCATGACTTTACCTGAATTGGGGTTCTTGGGGTCGTGTCTGGATTCAATACGATTTACTTTAACCTCTTCAAAAAAGAATCGTACTAACTCTGAAAGTGCTTCGGAAGTTATTCCTTGATGCCACCATTTTTTGCCGATACAATAACCAACATGCACCATTTCTATGTGCTCATCCATTCTAACAATACTAATACTTCCAATGGGATCGTTTCCATTCGATTTCAGCACAATCGCCCATAGATAAAATGTATCATTATTATATTGACTGACCCACTCTCTCAATACAGATGATGATACACTAACGTCCTTGTGTGTCGGCCACATCAGGTACTTAGTCACCTCAGTATCATTTGCCCAGTTTCTGAACATCGCTTCTGCATCAGATAACTCAAATTTACGCAGTTTTAACTGATTTGTTTCTAATTCTTTAGTTCCTAAATGGTTCATTCTTCATATTCCTTCCAATAATTATTCATTTCTGAATTCAAATCCACAATTCGTACACTCTTTTTGGTTTTCTTTACGTTTACTAAAACAAATCGGGCATTCATCCCCATTAGCTTTTGACATATCTTCATCAATAACAATGCTTCCAATACTGTTCTCATTTTCTTTACTTAATCTCTCGATATATTCTCTCCCATCATCAATAAACCAATATATGTAACCACAAGTCATGCAAATATAGTTTATAGCACCTTGATTTGTCCAATCTAGCCCTAAAAGCGTCATCCCTCTTGAATTTAAAAGGCTTTTCCTTGTATAAAAATCCTTTGACTTACATACCGGACATACTAACTCATATCCATTTACTTTTGGCATAATCTATGCTCCTTTGCCTCCTTAAAGCAATTCTCCAACAACCGCCACACGATGTGGCGGCAAAGTTTTGCGCCATCTTTTATATAACATCCCGCACTCCCGACACCTATGAGCCGTCTAGCATCTATCAGGCAAGCTTACCCGGCGAAGAGGTGTGGTGCCTGCTCGCGCTACCCCTTGGAACCTTCATGTCTTGCTCCGGCACTCTTGCGGGAGTGCCTTGTTATCGGATGGATGACGCCCCCTGCCCGGAGGACGCCATGGACGTATGCTACCATAACTCCTTCAACATTCTAAATTCCTTATAGGTAATATCACCAATTTTATATTCAAATGAATTCTTTTTTTGAAAACCATATTTTTCATACAACTTAATAGCTACTTCATTATCTATTTCTACGCTTGTATATAAATTTTCATTTGGGAATTTATTGTGAAAAAAATCTAAAAACTTTTCTAATGATTTTGAACCAAATCCCTTATTTTGATGCCTAATATCAATCATAAATCTTGAGAATGACCATCCCTCTAACTCTTTATCATAATCATATAATAAAAATCCTACCATTTCATCACCATTATATATTCCTAATGGATATAATTCATCTTCATAAAAAGCTTGTACCAATGAAAATGCATTACTTGCAACATGGTTAGTTTGATGCTCTCCTACCTTTAAAGACACACAAGTATTGTAATTTGATTTATTTATCTCTCTAAAATTAATATCCATATTTCACCTCTTACAACCCTCCGGCCGCTCGGCGGAGTCAAGGCCGGATCTTTTTCTATTCTATAGATTATAGTTTTTCCTTATTATTGATCCTATAGTACTCTAAAACTTTCAAGGCAAATCTTGCAGATACAGTCGCAGGTCCGCCTCCCATCTCTATCCCAACTTCTATTGACTCAATAATTTGATTCTCTGAAGCTCCTGAATTCAGTGCTTCTTTTATATGCCATTCAAGACATGATTCACAATTAATAACTATGGAAATACCAATTGCTATTAATTCCTTCTCTCTTTTTTCTAGGTTTCCTTCCGTAAATGCTTTTTCTTCCAAATCGACAAATGATTTGTATACCCTTGAGTTTCTTAGAAAAAAGCCATTTGCGGTTTTCCTATCCCTTATGATTTTTTCAATCTTTTCAATATCGCTATTTTCCATATAAAGTTCCTCCTTAAAACATCTTTTATTTGTCCCTTAATAATATTTCGATCACCCTTTCAAATACTTTAACAATTATCACTTAGTGAGGCCTTAGTGAACTATCATCATGTTTTTCTAGCCGTAAATCTCACATATGTGCGCAAACAAAGCTCATGCATAAAACGGCCGTTTACCTAAATCCAACTTCACTTTAAGTATTTCCGTCTCCTATGAAATGCAGAGGATTTCCGCAGGTTATCCTGAATTCAATCAGGTATTAGACCTATCCTGTCATTTACAATATTATACCATGGAAAATCAAAAATGGTAAACGATTGTATCCATCAAAAGTAATTGATAGCATCGCATGGACAACTCTGATTCATCGGAGGCACGATTGCAGTCTTATTCCGGATTATCCGGATTCTCTCCGCCAACTTTATCATAGGCACTCTTTCATGACGGATGCAAATATATTATAATAAGGAGGTGGTTAGTGTCCACATTACAAATGGAGAGGTGATTTGCGGATGCAATTTAAATTTCATATGCCGACGAAAGCGTATTTCGGAAGCGGCTGCATAGAGAAAAACAAAGGCGAACTGGCTTCATTCGGGCAAAGGGCATTGATCGTCACAGGAGGGAATTCTGCGCGGAAGAGCGGAGCACTTGACGACATTTGCAACGCATTAAGGGAACATAATGTAGAGTATTTCATCTTTGATAAAGTGGAAAACAATCCGTCACTGGATACAGTAAAGGCAGGCGGGGATGCAGCCAAAAAGGCGGGCGCCGGCTTTGTCATCGGTATCGGCGGAGGTTCTCCGATTGATGCGGCAAAGGCAATAGCAGTTCTGGCAACTAACAACATAAAGCCTTTAGAGCTTTTCACAAATAAATTTGAACGCAAGCCATTGCCCATTATCGCCATACCCACAACAGCGGGCACGGGCAGTGAAGTTACACCCTATTCTGTTTTGATGAGAAATGACCTGCAAACGAAAGGCAGCTTTGGAACGGAGGACACATTCCCTAAGATCGCTTTTCTCGACCCTCATTATACGGAAAGCATGCCGCCTGAAATTACGGTAAATACGGCTGTCGACGCGTTTTCTCATTGTATGGAGGGATACCTCGTCAAGAGAAGTACTCCGGCAAGCGACGTACTGGCGCAGGAAGGGATCGGGCTGTTCGGACATTGCCTGGAAAGCCTCAGGAGTGGCAAAATTGGTTATTGTGGCAGGGAAAACCTGCTGTATATGTCCATGCTGGGAGGGATGGTAATTGCACATACCGGTACCACCATCGTTCATGGCATCGGCTACAATCTGACCTATTTCAAGGGAATCCCGCATGGAAAGGCGAATGGCTATCTGATGGCGGAATTCCTGAGATTCAATTATGAGTTTGAGAAGGATAAGATCGACAATATTTTGAAGCTTGTACAGCTCAATAGTATTGACGCCTTTGGCCAAGCCATGACGGAATTGCTCGGAGAGGCTCCCCGGCTAGACGAGGCTGAAATAGGGAAATATGCTGCAATAACGATGACACAGCGCAGTACGGCTTCCAATATCAGGACGGTGGCTGCTTCGGATATTGCCGATATACTGAGGAGAATACAGCCTTAAGTTTAAATTGCTGGATGCTTGAAAAAAACTGGTTCCGTATCCTTATATGATATGAGGTATGCTGGAGGTGGGAAAATGGTTGAGGTCTACTATTATATACCTGCCAAGTCGGCGGAAAATGCGGTGGAGTGCGGCGTTAAGCTGTCTGAATGGTATAGCCGGGAGATTGAAATCGAGGGTGAGAAGAAAAAATGCATCACTGCCTTATTAAACCCAAGAGATGATCATGAAAAGTACACATTGCCTGCCTACAGCTGCCTGAAGCTTGAGGTGCAGCCCAAATACTGCTTTGTAGCCGATAGCTTACTCTATAAGGCCGGACTGTCATATCCCGAGGTAATGGATATGTACCGGCTCTCGATTGTGCCCATCGGGCAGTATGCTTTTGGCGATTACCGGCTTCCCGAATGCCTGATTACAAGCACGATTATCGGCGAGCAGATCAGTGTGGCGGGGAAGGGGCTGGATACCCCGATCCTGTACAATAATTCGCAGGAGCTATATTTCGGTAATATTCTTGAGGGCTTCAAAGAGGCTCATGATGATTTTAACGATACATTACTGTATCATTTTTTCAGAAGGCTTTACGTTGAGGGTAAGGCGACCTGTGTTGAGGATAATGCAAGCGGGCTGGCTGTTTTCAGGGATAGCAGGGATGGCCGCGTATATACGCTGAGGATCCCGGATATGGAGAAGTATTAAGGTAAGGGGACACACCTCAGCAGGGAGCAAGTCTTTGGGGTCTGAGGAATGTCCCCGATGGTAAGGGGACACACCTCAGCAGGGAGCAGGGCTTTGAGGCCTGACGAATGTCCCCAATTAATTAAGGAGCCGGATATGAAATATGCAATCGTACAATTGATGAAGGAAGCGGCATCGGGGTATGTTTCCGGAGGGGAGCTTGGCAGGCGCTTTCATGTCTCAAGATCTGCGGTGTGGAAATACATTGAAGAATTGAGACGGGAAGGCTACTCCATTGAGGCTGTACCTAGAAAGGGCTACAGACTGCTGGCTTCCGAGGACCGGCTCAATGCCTACGAAGTTGCCAGCGGTCTTAATACGTCTGTTGCAGGCCGTGAAGTACTTTACCTTGATGCAGTGGATTCCACCAATAATTATGCACGCAAACTGGCGGATGAGGGATGCGTCGATGGCATGACCATCATAGCAGGCCGGCAGACTGCAGGAAAAGGCCGGTTGGGCAGAAGCTGGGCATCTCCTGACGATAGTGGCATATATGTCTCAATTGTACTGAGGCCGCAAATGGCCCCGTCGGAGACACAGATTTTCACGCTCGCTGCCGCTGTTGCGCTGGTCAATGCCATCCGCGGGGCGACCGGCCTGAAGGCGGGGATCAAATGGCCGAACGATGTTATCATCGATGGCAGGAAATTGTGCGGCATACTTACTGAAATGAATTCCGAGGCGGATCGGGTGAATTACATCATACTCGGTATCGGGACAAATTATTCCCAGGAAGCGGGTGACTTCCCCGAGGAGCTCAGGAACAGGGCGATATCGCTGAAAATGGCCATCGCTGAGCAGAAGGCATATATTGAAAACAGCGCGGCGAACTGTGATACGGGCAATCAATCAGACTTTGGCGGGGGTAATGCGTCAGGAAGCGGAACAATTAACGCAGGAAGAGATGCCGGCCTTTATTTCAGCAAACTGTCCGTCGTGCGTTCATTATTGCGCGAATTGGACTCAGTAATACAAATTGTACTGTCTGGCGACAATGCAAAAATACTGGACATGTGGAGGAAATATTCGGTTACCCTCGGAAGGAAGGTCGGCTTCCGGCTCAAGGATACCGAATATACGGGAACGGCAGTTGACATCACTGCAGATGGAAGGCTCTCTGTTGACTGCAGTGACGGAGTGAGGCGCGACCTGCTGTCCGGTGAAGTCTCGGTTAATGGAATTTACGGATACAGGTAAAATACATATGGTAGAATGGTGGGTTAAACAGCATGATAATTGATTTTCATGTACATTGTTTTGCTGAAGAGATCGCGGAGCGTGCGATCTCATCGCTTTCCGAAGCAACGGGGCTGCCGCCGAGGTCGGACGGTACGGTGGCGGGGATCAGAAGCTCCATGAAAAAAGCAGGAATAGATAAATCCGTACTGCTGAGCATTGCAACAAAACCACAGCAGTCGCGTAAGATAACTCAGTGGGCATCGTCGATACAGGATGAAAATTTGATTGTTTTCGGCAGCATACATCCCGATTCTGTGGATTGGGAGGATGAACTGGTCTGTATCAGTGAGGCCGGAATGAAAGGGATCAAGTTCCATCCGGATTATCAGAAATTCTTTGTGGATGATCAAAAGTTGTTCCCTATTTATGAAAAGGCTGCCGATCTGGGCTTAATAATCATATTCCATGCCGGCGTGGACATAGGCCTTCCGGCGCCGTACCACTGCCCGCCTGACAGGTTGAGACGCGTGGTAAAGGCATTCCCCGGTGCAAAAATTGTAGCAGCTCATATGGGCGGCTTTCAGTACTGGGATGAGGTTGAGAGCATGCTTGCCGGGGAGCAGCTGTATTTCGATACCTCGTTCAGTCTGCACAAGATGGATAAGGAGCAGTTACTGAGGATCACCTTGAAGCATGGGTATGACAGGCTTCTGTTTGGTACGGATTCTCCCTGGCGCGACCAGTCGGAAGATGTCGTAAGGCTGCAGAGCATGAGGCTGCCGGCTGATGTCAAAGAGGCGATTCTGGGTGGAAATGCCGCAAGACTGCTGGGGTTGACTTGTTGATACTTTTAAAATAGAATATATTATTGAATGAAATTTTCTAAACACCTGTCTTCGTAAACATCATAGAATCACTGCTGTTTGCAAAGACATTCGTCAAGAAAATCAGTTCATTCAATACAGAAAACAAACAATGTACCAGAGGTGCGATCAATTAAGCTGTATTTGCTAATACGGAGGTATAAGATGGTTAAAAAGCAGGATGAGATTCAGGATGACAGCAGGCAGGGAGCGGAAAAAATTCAGAATGCTCAGCAGAGGGTGGAGCATAGAAAACCGGAACAGCAGCAGCGTAACCGGGTGAACAGCCAAGGCTACCATCAAAACCAGCGGGGGCAGAATCAGTTTCATCAGAAGAACAGCGCTCCTGTTGCCGTCCCCGCTGCGGCAGAACAGGCTTCAGGAAGCAGGGAGGGCCAGCCGGTCAATCAGAATCATCCGGTACAAGCCGTGCAGAATACCAGTCAGAGCCATAATCCGACTCAGCTCAGGAGCGGTGCACCAAATCCGAGAAACCTGACAAATCATCATGAAAATAATCCGAGGGAAGCAGGCCAGGGGAAAGGCTATTATCGCGACAGGAACAAAGACACGGAGAGGGATTCTCAACCAAGACAGCATCCTTCGCCTACCAGCGGAAGATACAGCCCGAACTTGCGGAATAAGCCGGAAGAATCCATTGACGACATAAAGGAAGACATCGTCCGGCTGGAAAAGGAAATTGAGCTTGAAATAAAGGACATCAAAAGCCTGAAACTATAAACCGGCTTACATTGATAAAAGGCCAAATATGGAGGTTTGGAAGTGCTGCTTGCAGTTAATGTAGGAAATACAAATATAAGACTCGGCGTATATGAAGACAAAAAAATGCTTGCTCACTGGAAGCTCGGGACGAACCGGGAATGGACATCCGATGAGTTCGGCATGTTTATAATGAGCTTTTTCAATAATGAGAAATTGGACGTTGCCCAGGTGGAGGCAGTGATCGTTGCATCTGTCGTACCGCCCATCATGTATTCGATTGAGCACGCGATAAGTAAGTATATTAAAAAGGAACCGATCATCATAGGACCCGGCATCAAGACGGGCATCAACATCAAGTATGAAAACCCGCGCGAACTGGGGGCGGACAGGATCGCCAGTGCGGTAGCCGCATACGAAATATACGGAGGACCGGTCATTGTCGTAGATTTTGGCACAGCCACCACATTCAATGCGATCTCATCAAAGGGAGAATTCCTTGGAGGCGCCATTTGCCCCGGCATTAAAATATCTGCCGAGGCATTGTATCAGAGGACAGCCAAGCTGCCGAGGATCGATCTGACTAAGCATGAAGCCGTAATAGGCCGAAATACATCGGTCGGCATGCAATCGGGCGTATTCCATGGCTATGTTGGGCAGGTCAATTATCTGATCAACCGGATCAAACAGGAAATGAAGGAAGATAACATAAAAGTCATTGCCACAGGCGGACTTGCCAAATTCATCGCATCTGATGCCGAGACGATCAACGAAGTGAATGGCCGCCTTACGCTTGAAGGCTTGAGAATCATATACGAAAAGAATAAGAACGATGTTATATAAAAACTGGAACACACCTGTCTACAGCGCGATAAAAGCATATACAGACACTGCCCCGCTTCCGTTTCATATGCCTGGACATAAATTGGGGAAGGGGATTCCTGAAGAATTTTTAGGTGAAATAGAAAAACTCGACTTGACTGAAATACCCGGCATGGATAACCTGCATGCGCCGGCCGGCGCCGTAAAAGAGGCGCAGGAGCTAGCAGCTGCGGCTTTTGGGGCCAGGAAGAGCTTTTTTCTTGTAAATGGAAGTACGGTAGGTCTCCACGCTGCCATCGCGGCAATGTGCAGGCCGGGGCAAAGCCTCATTGTAGGCAGGGATTGCCACAGTTCCGTTATAAACGGGATGTTGCTTGCCGGAGTACGGCCGCATTATATTTTGCCCGAATATACTGCAGAATTTGGCATTAATACCGGGGTTGCCGTCTCCGCCGTGGAAAAGGCTCTTGATGATGCTCCCGATGCTGCGGGAGTCCTTTTGACCAGGCCAAATTACTACGGAGTCTGCAGCGACGTCACTGCGATCGCAAAACTGGTTCATGCACACGGAAAGCTGCTGGCAGTAGACGAAGCTCATGGCTCGCATCTTTATTTTAATAAGAGGCTTCCGGCAGGCTCGCTGGAATCGGGCGCCGATATTTGTGTCCAGAGCGCCCACAAGACACTGCCGGCTTTTACTCAAGGCGCAATCCTGCATGTGGGGTCCGAAAAGGCCGATTTACAAAGGCTCCAATATTTCCTGGACATATTCCAGACAACGAGCCCATCGTACATCATTATGGCTTATCTGGATATTGCAAGAGCAGTCATGCAAAAATACGGCAAAAGCCTGTTGGACGGCCTGCTTGATGCAATTGAAGCCTGCAGCGGCGGGATGGCTTCAAAGGGTATCAAAATCCTGTGCAAAGCCGATCTGCCCGATTTTGAACATGATACCACACGGATCACAGTGAACACGGCAGCTATGGGCATTTCCGGCTACACTGCGGAGAAGCTGCTGAGAGAACAAAATAATATTCAGGTGGAGATGTCGGACGTAAAGAACATCGTGTGCATCAGTACCATAGCGGATGAACCGGAGAGCATCGCGCGGCTGTTTTCGGCAATCGCCGGTCTGGAAAAATACGGCGGACGGGGAAAGACCGCTGCGATTCCTTCATTTGCGGGATTGAGTCTGCCGGCTGACGTCATGGAACCATATGAAATTCTAAATGCACAGTATGAGAAAATACCGTTGAATGACGCATCCGGCAGGGTCTGCCGCGATATTGTCTCCCCATACCCGCCGGGTATTGCGCTTGTGTGCCCCGGCGAAAGATTCAATCCGGAAAGAGTCGGACTGCTGCAGAAAATAATCCGTTGCGGCGGAATTGTTCACGGAGTAGATGAAAATGGGTATGTAAATGTGGTAAAATAGTAACAGGGATAAAAGAGAACAGAGACTAAATGGTGGAAATCGGTTACTGGTCTCTAGTTTCTGGTATCTAGTCTCTGTACCTGGAAAGTTGGTGGATATGAAAAGAGGGCTCTTTATCACAGTGGAAGGTATGGACGGAAGTGGAAAGACGACGCAGATCGCACACATGAAGGCGCATCTGTCTTCCCTCGGCTGTGAAGTGCTGATGACGAGAGAACCTGGCGGGACCCGGATCAGCGAAAACATCAGATCGATCATATTGAATCCGGATTACACCGAAATGTCCAACACAGCGGAGCTTTTGCTCTATTCGGCTGCCCGCGCACAGCTGGTGGAGCAGGTGATCAAACCATCGATCGAGAACAGCGTCACGGTAATATGCGACCGGTATGTGGACTCTTTCTACGCGTATCAGGGCTTCGGCAGAGGCATCGGTTATGAGCTTCTCGAGAAGATCACATATATTGCTGTAAACGGCATGACGCCCGACATAACCTTCTTTTTTGACCTGGATCCGGAAATTGGTTTGAAGAGAAGGTTTGCATCTTCCGGAAGCGACCGGATCGAAAACGAAATGATGGATTTTCACAGGAAGGTCTATGAAGGATACAAGGTACTTGCCATGAAGTATCCGAAAAGGATCAAGACCATTGATGCCGCAAGGCCGGAGGAAGAAGTGTGGAAAGACGTCAGAAGGCAGCTTGACTCAGCCCTGGGATTCATAAAATCCGTATAAATTTGTATTTCGTTAATATCTTATACTAATATTTCAAAAGTGGGATGTTTAGCGCCTCTGGCGCGGATTTCCACTAAAACATTCAAAAGTGGGATGTTTAGCGCCTCTGGCGCGGATTTCCACTAAAACATCTAAAAGGAGGTTTGGATATGAAACTTGTATTTGCGATTGTTCATGATGAGGATGGCACAAAGGTAATGGAGGAGTTGAACAAAAATGGTTTCAGCGTGACCAAGCTTTGTTCTACAGGCGGCTTTCTTAAGGCGGGAAATACGACGCTGCTGGTAGGTGTTGAAGAAGCAAGTCTGGATTCGGTCATTGATATTATCAAGAAGAAATCAAAGAGCAGAAAACAAGTTATCAATTCTTCCATGACACCAAACGGTATGGGAGGAATGTTCATACCATACCCTGTAGAAGTAGTGGTCGGCGGAGCGACAATATTTGTACTGGATGTTGAGCGTTTTGAAAAGGCATAATTTATTAAAGCAATATGGAAATGCTTTCATTGCCCAAGAAGAGAGGGGTGCGGCATGAAGGTAAATGATCTGCTGAGCAATCATGCAGGCGTCCCCGGCATGCCCGCAAAAGACGATATGAAAGTAAAGCCGGGCAGGAATGCGGATTTCCGCAGCCATCTTGCAAAGGCCGAAGAAAATAATTACGAGCAGCATCTGGAGAAGCTTGTAAAGGATATTGTCAGCCAGGGAGAAACGCTGGCAAAAAGGATCGACGTAAAAGAGCTGAGGACGTACAGGAGGCTTATCGCCGAGTTCCTTGATCTGGCTCTCGGAAATTCGAAAAAGTTCTCCAAACAAAATCTGCTTGACCGAAGAGGCAGGCGCAAGGTTTACGCGATTATAAAAAATGTAAATGAAGAATTGGATTTGCTTACACAGGATGTAATGAACGGAGAGAAGGAGAATATCAATCTTCTCAAAAGATTGGACGATATCAGGGGACTGATACTTGATCTGCTTATGTAGTTCATATAATGCACGTTTACGGGTTTAAGGGGATACGGCAATGGATTTTAACAGCGTTATAGGTCAGAATGAAGTGAAGGGCAGCCTGAAAAGGGCACTGTCGGAAGGCAGGGTAGGCCATGCATATATATTCACGGGTCCGGCCGGAATAGGAAAAAAAACGATTGCCCATATATTCGCCGGCCTTTTGCTGTGCGAGGATACTCACGATGGAGCTGCCTGCGGAAAGTGCAAGGCCTGTTTGCTTTTCCGGAACGGTTCCAATCCGGACTACCACAGGATCAATACGGAAGATGCCAGCATTGGCGTCGACCTAATAAGGGAGATACAAAGCGATGTTGCCATTAAACCCATGTACTCCGGACGCAAGGTTTATATCATTGAAGATGCGGTCAAAATGACGGACCAGGCGCAGAACTGCCTTCTGAAAACCTTCGAGGAACCGCCGCCGTACGTAGTCGTCATTCTTCTGACCACCAACTACGAATCGCTTCTTGAAACGATCCGTTCGAGAGCACAGCGCCTCAATTTCAGGAAATATACCCATGAGCAGGTCTGTCAGGCGGTTGCTGAAAGCTGCAACAGCGATTCCAACATCATTGAGCTTGCGGCAGGCTATTCGGATGGCAATATCGGCATGGCGCTTGAACTGGCGGGTTCCGTTGAATTTACGCAGCTAAGGGACCGGGTTTTCAGCCTGCTGGCAGGAGTAACAAAAGGAAAGGTAGATGAAATACTGGAATTTACAGAATTCCTGGAGGAAAACAGGGACAGCACGGAATTGATACTGGACGTCATGCTTCTTTATTACAGAGATCTGCTGGTAATGTGTGAGACCGGAAACGAAAAAATGTTGATTAATTCGGACAAAAAGGATATGATATGTAATAATGCGCGGATGTATTGCAGCCAAAGGGTTATAGACAGCATATCGGCCGTGGAGGCTGCCCGCAGGGCATTAAAACAGAATGCGAACTATCAGCTTGTTATAGATGACATGCTGATCAGACTTCGGGAGGATTAACGAATGGTAAAGGTGGTTGGAGTAAGGTTTAAGAAGGCCGGGAAGGTATATTACTTTGACCCTGATCAGTTTAATATAGAGGCGGGCGCAAACGTGATCGTGGAGACTGCCAGAGGCATAGAATTCGGTGAAGTGGTCATTCCGGTGCGTGAGGTTGCGGATACGGAAATCGTGGCCCCGCTCAAAAAGGTGATGAGGATGGCGACAGAGGAGGATGCGAAGCATGCCGCTGAAAACAGCGCCAAGGAGAAAGAGGCTTTTGAAACTTGCCTCCAGAAGATAGCGAACCACAATCTGGATATGAAGCTGATCGACGTTGAATATACTTTTGACAATAATAAAATTTTATTCTATTTTACAGCGGACGGCAGGGTGGATTTCCGTGAACTGGTCAAGGATCTGGCGGCTGTATTCAAGACGCGTATCGAGCTAAGGCAGATCGGCGTCAGGGATGAGTCCAAAATGATGGGAGGCATTGGCGTCTGCGGGCGTGTGCTTTGCTGCAGTTCCTATCTGGGCGAGTTCCAGCCGGTTTCGATAAAAATGGCCAAGGAGCAGGGGCTTTCGCTAAATCCCACGAAAATATCCGGCACCTGCGGCAGATTGATGTGCTGCCTCAAGTATGAGCAGGATGCCTATGAACAAATAATAAAGGGAGCTCCTAAAATAGGTGCGATTGTTGATACACCCGAAGGCCAGGGCGTCGTTATCGAAACTTACCTTATCAAGGAAATTGCCAAGGTCAAGCTGGACAAGGGAAATGAAACGGACCTTGAGACGTATAAGTTCGGGGAGTTGAAAGTGATACAGGATGTTTCGGCTCGCGATGAAAACGATGCGGAACTCGAGGCTCTGAAAGCATTGGAGGATTAGGAGTCTGCACGGAAACTCCTGGAAAGACTTTGAATATTCGGCTTGCGGATTGCGACGCAGGATGTGAAGAATACGAAATGGTATTGCTGAAAAAAGGTATTTTCATAATGGACCTTTGGTGGTAAAATAATATAGGTTGTTTAGGCTAAGATATACTGATTGAATGAAATTTTCTAAACGCCTGTCTTCGCAAACATCACAGAATCACTGCTGTTTGTGAAGCCATTCGTAAAGAAAATTAGTTCATTCAATATAGCAAAAATGAATTGAGGAGGTGTCCCAAAATGGCATATTTTATAAATGATGAATGTATCAGCTGCGGTGCATGCGAATCCGAATGCCCCGTTTCATGCATATCTGCCGGAGACAGCAAGTATGTAATAGATGCAGATGCATGTATTGAATGTGGAGCATGTGCAAATGTTTGTCCGGTTGATGCTCCGAGGCCGGAGAAATAAGTCAGGCTTGATTTTTGCGGTGAAACGGCTGACTGGACGGACTTTTCATAAACTGCAAAAGCATTTAAGGTAGAAAACGAAGGAGTCAGGCGGCGGCAGTATGCTGAGGCAGGGCTCCTTGTTTTTTATGAGGTGAGAGGTGAGAAGTGAGAGACGAGAGGTAGGAGTTGCAAGGTGAGAGGCAGTAATTTCTTCCGAGCTGTGCAATATTACCGTATCTCACCTCCTACTTCACACATCTCACTTCATATGAACAAAGGGTGACGCGATTGGATATCAGCTTGTTACAAAATGAAAGGATAGACGATCTGCAGTATAAAGGGCTGCGGCTGATACAAAAAAAGGACGGTTTTTGCTTTGGAGTGGACGCCGTGCTTCTTTCACATTTTGCCCAGGTAGCGAAGGACAGCACGGTCGTTGATCTGGGTACAGGGACAGGCATCATTGCTGTTCTTCTGTCGGCAAAGAAAGAACCCCGTAAGGTGACAGGCCTCGAAATACAGCCGGAAATGGCGGAAATGGCTGATCGGAGCGTAAAACTGAATGCTCTTGAAGAGAAAGTTGAGATCGTCCATGGAGATATTAAAGAGGCAGTGAAGCTTTTTGGTGCGTCGAGCTTCGACGCAGTCGTATCCAACCCTCCCTATATGGAAAAGGGAGGCGGTCTTCTGAACCCTGCAGATGCGAAAGCTATTGCACGTCATGAGATTTTATGCACACTTGAGGATGTGGTGCAGGCGGCGGCAAAGCTATTGCGTCCGGGAGGCAAATTCTCCATGGTGCACAGGCCGCAGCGGCTGGCCGATATCATCTGCCTGATGCGCCGGTATGCCATTGAGTCCAAGCTGCTAAGGCTTGTATATCCATCTCCCGGAAAGAAGCCGAACCTGATTTTGATAAGCGGCACCAGGGATGGAAATCCAGGGCTTAGCATACAGGAGCCTCTGTATATCTATGATAGCGAAGGGAATTATACCAGAGAAATCAATGAGATTTATAACGAGGCAACAACCAGCCTCGTTGAAACGCAGCAGAGGTAATAAAATTTTTCTACAGCCGAAAAATTTTATCTGAACCTATGCGTTATAACAGAGTATGAAAGGTCGTAAGGACTTTGAGTAAAACAGGAACACTTTACCTTGTTGCAACTCCCATAGGCAATCTGGAGGATATTACGCTCAGAGCGCTGAGAGTGTTGAAGGAAGCAGATATTATCGCTGCTGAAGATACACGGCAGACTCTTAAGCTGCTGAACCATTTTGAGATCAAAAATACGCTTGTCAGCTATTACGAACATAACAAGATCGAAAAGGGAAACGACCTCATACGGCAGTTGCTCGAAGGCAGGAATATCGCGTTGGTATCGGATGCGGGATCACCGGGCATTTCCGACCCTGGAGAGGATCTGGTCAGGCTTGCCGTCGATAATGGAGTTCCTGTGACTATGGTACCCGGACCTGCAGCGGTGATAACAGGGGTTGTGCTTTCCGGCTTGCCATCAGGAAGGTTCGCATTCGAAGGGTTTCTGCCCATGAACAAAAGAGTGAGGCTCGAACGACTGGAGTCCATAAAAAATGATACCAGGACGCTTGTGTTTTATGAAGCGCCTCATAAACTGATTCATACGCTCAGGGATATTCGGGCTTCATTGGGCAACAGGCGGATCGCCGTCGCCAGGGAACTGACCAAAAGGTTTGAGGAGGTCGCACGATGCACGCTCGATGAAGCTATAGAAAAGTATGATAAGGAGACGCCCAAGGGAGAATTTGTACTGGTACTGGAAGGAATGGATGAGGAAGTTCTGAAAGAAGATAAAATCGGAAGCTGGGACGAAATAAGCCTGGACGAGCATGTCAGGCAGTACACAAACAGCGGCATGGACAGGAAGGAAGCCATAAAAAAAGTGGCAACCGACCGTGGCCTGAGCAAGAGGGATGTTTATAACAGTTTGCTTGGCAAATAAATATGCATATATCATACCAGTTGATGGTTATTAAGAGGACAGGTGCGTGCTAAGCAAATAAAAATCGAAGAAGCATCGAGCTCCTCCGATTAGAGCAAGACTCCGCTATGCTCCATTAATAAAAACAGGGACACAATCAGCGTCCCTGCTTTTTTTACTGGCCATTTGCCAGGCAAATCCGGCCAAATAAGTGATTTCGCTAAGCGATAATCACGACAGGCAATTTCGCATAGCGAAATTGTTATGAGTGGGGCTTGATGCCCCTGAATTTTTTATGCAGGAATTACTTTTTAAGCTCTTTCATGCAGTTCGGGCAGATGTTTTTGCCTTTATAAACGGCTACATCTTTTGCATCACCGCAGAAAATGCAAGCAGGTTCATATTTTTTCAGTATTATGGTAGCTCCGTCAACATAAATTTCAAGAGCATCCTTTTCTGCAATATCTAGTGTTCTTCTAAGTTCTATCGGAAGAACAACTCTACCCAACTCGTCAACTTTTCTTACAATACCGGTAGATTTCATGATCTTTCCTCCTTTATTAACAATATTCGACAAACTTCTGTATTTTTATAGTAACATAAATTCCAGTAATCGTCAACAATTAATTTAAAAAAATTCAAATAAATGTTATGGTATTATTGGATAATAATTACATGCTATTTATTGAATATACTTATAACCCGCTGTTTATAAGAGTTTTAAAAGCCCGAGAGCCTACGGAAATGCTGTATGCATGGCACAAGGACAAAAAAAGAAACAGATTATCCATTTATTAACTGGAAACTGACGTACAGAAATTCGACAAATAATGACTTATAAGTGAGTGCACCTGTAACCTTTAAAAGAAGGCTATACTGAGAATTTTGACAACTTTGAATGATATCAATGGGATGATCGGATAACCTGCATCATATAAATATAATGCCGGAGCGCGATAAACTTTGTGCTTTGATGCCTTTTCCGTTCATTGGAGGGATATGGGTGCTGAATTATATATGGATGGCCATGTTGGCTGCAGGGTTTTTATTAGGAATTCTAAACGGCAGGGTGGAAGAAGTGACCCAGGCTGCTTTTGCTTCAGCCGGAAGGGGAGTTGAGCTCAGCATAGGCCTGCTTGGTATCATGTGCCTGTGGTCTGGACTTATGAACATTTCGGAAAAGACTGGGATGATCAAAGTTATTGCACGACTTACAAGGCCTGTTCTGAAGATCTTGTTCCCACAGCTTGCGAAGAATGGAAGAGCGCTGGGTGCGATCGTAATGAACCTTGCTGCGAATTTCCTGGGACTTGGCAATGCAGCTACCCCGCTTGGGATTAAAGCCATGGAAGAACTGCAAAAGGCAAATGGCAGCAAGGATACTGCCTCAGACTCCATGTGTACATTTCTGGTTCTGAATACCTCGGCAATTCAGCTTATACCATCGTCTGTAATAGCGATCAGAAGCGCCGCCGGTTCAAAGGCCCCATCTGAAATAACGGTATGCGTCTGGATTGCGTCTTTATGTGCTACATGTGCGGGGCTGATCATGGTAAGGATTTTGTCCCATGCGGTCCGGAATCGGAAGCTGCCGGGGAGGAAGACATGATCTCACTGTATGCGATCCCTCTTTTGATCCTTCTTATATTGATCGTCGCGCTGTTTAAGGATATCAAGGTATATGATGTTTTTATCGATGGGGCAAGGGAGGGGATAAGCACAATTATAAAAATAATGCCATCCCTGATAGGAATGATGACGGCAATAGGTGTTTTTAGAGCGTCTGGTGCGCTGGATTCCGTCATTTATATCCTTTCGCCTGCAGCATCATTTCTGGGTATTCCCCGGGAGGCCATGCCTCTGGCATTGCTGAGGCCCGTTTCAGGGAGCGCTTCGCTTGCACTGGTTGCAGACATCATCAGGGAATATGGCCCTGATACGTATATTGGCAGGGTGGTATCCACCATGATGGGTTCTACAGAAACGATCTTCTATACCCTTGCGGTTTACTACGGCTCTGTGGGTATAAAAAATATCCGGTATACCCTGGCTGCGGCACTGGTTGCAGACGGAGTCAGCGTTGTGGCGTCGTCCTTTGTATGCTTGTTGATTTTTGGAAAATAGTTATCTGATATAACTGCGTTAGATTATACCGGCGAGCCGCATCAGTCTGCAGGCGTTGTTGTGAAGAGCACTGTGGTAAGAGCTCTTCTTTAAAATATTCAAACTTACCAGCCTGTACATACCAAAACTTGCATCCGGGTCTGTCAGGTAGAGGCCTGTCATATTCCTTACCAAATGCATGAAAAAGCTGCTCTCCTTAAGCTTCATGCAGGCTTCTTCCGCTTTTGACCCAAAGAACAGGATCCTCTCCTCACAAGCTTTGAGATTCCCATAAAAAGAAGTGAAATTAAAATGTCCGGTCGAATTGGTGATCCTTTCGCAAAGATATGCATGAAGCAGCGAATCCAGCCCGCAAAGCCATGGAAAACAACCTTCGTCGAGCAGCCTTATTTCCTCCGGCGTCACCTTTGAATCTGTAGCTGCAGCATACATTGCCGCGATTCCCAGAAGGGAATCGCAGGCAGCGCAGAATTCCCAGCATGATATACCGGGATAACGTTTCAGGTAATATTCGCTCCATTCTTCAAGGTGATGTCCCATGTGGCTGGCTTCCGTATAATATCGGTATGACTGCATATCAACATACAATTGCATATATTTTTTCAACTTTGGCGCCACCAGCTGAAAAGCCGGCACGATTGCCAGCTGCAGCCGGCACTGGTCTGAAAGGCATGGTATGGCAGCCTCTTCTTTTTTAGTTACCGGTACATGGTCTATCCGGTTTGTCAGAGCGCAGCCCTTGCTTCTGGAAGGGTCTGCCGCACTGGACATGCAGTGATACAGACTGTGGATTTCTGTTTCATTTGAAATACCTGCGGTAGAACGATAGGTTCTCAGTGTATCAGACAGCGTATACAGGGAAAGAATAAAGGACAGCGTGCTTTTCGTATCTGCTCCGGGATAGAGTGCAAAGAGGCTGCTTGCAAGCAGTGAGTTGTCGGGTCGCTCCCGTTTTTCTGTTTCTTTACTTAAGGCAGTCTGATTCCGGATACATGGCGCAATGCACAGGTTTTTTCTGTTTGCGATGCCGGCAGCCTGCCTTCGCAATTCAGGAAGAACTTTGAAGCTGTATTGCAGGAACCGGATGATCGAATCGGTATTTTGCCCCATTTAGCACCTCCTGTGAGCGAAATCCTTCGCAGTAGTATTAGTAACTTATTGCCGTGAAATTGCAATAAAAAACAAGAAAATTGTTTCACATTCGCGGCAATAAGTACATTCGTTGGGTTGTGGGCGGTAGCCCACATTGGTTGGGCTTATCACGCATGAATGTCCATCTTTATATATATTATTCCGCAGCCCTTGCATTTATGAAGAGCCATAAACTGCTTGAAAAAATCATTCCGCAGACATGGGGACGAAGACATGGGGACGGTTCTCTTGTCTATGTCTATATTGACTTTGGGAGGATATGTAATATAATAAAATGGAGGTGGTAAATAATGTCAAGGCGGCAGCGGCAGAAGAGTACTACTGGTTATTATCATATAATGCTCAGGGGGAATGAGCGCAAAAATATTTTTTGCGATGAACATGATAAGATTCGTTTCGTTGAAACAATATACCGTATAAAGCAAGGTAATAATTTTTATATATATGCTTTCTGCTTAATGGATAATCATGTTCATTTAATGCTTGCTGAAGGGATAGAAGACTTAGCCAAAGTTATGAAAAAAATCACCACCAGTTACGTTTATTATTTTAATAATAAATATAATCGGGTAGGGCATTTGTTTCAAGACCGGTTTAGAAGTGAGGTGGTTGAGACAGAAAGTTATGTTTTAGCACTTGCCAGATATATTCATCAAAATCCTGTAAGGGCTGGAATTGTAAAAAAGGCCAGTGATTATAAATGGAGCAGTTACAATGATTACATTGATGAAGACAATCAATTTTCAAATATTCTGGATAAAGATCCAATATTGCTGCTTTTCTCAGAAAATAATGAAACAGCCAGGAAAAAGTTTTCTGAGTTCATGAATATGGATGGAAATGATTGTTTTATAGATATGCCGGAAATCCAAGTACAAATGGATGAGTATACGGCAAATAAGTTATATAAGAAGTTGTTGTTTGAAAGGGGTATTAGCAATGATTCAAAAGTGAAATTGCAAATCATAGATGATACAATAAGGGAGTTTAAGGAGAAATCGAATCTATCCATCAGGAAAATAGCCGAAATTACAAATATGAATAAAGACAGGATAAATAAAATCCTAAAAACGCAGTAGGAAATATATACAATTATTTTGAATACATTTGCTTTATGAAATACAACCTGTAAGAATGATTATTATTCTGTTACATTACACTTCTAAACCTTTATTTTAACGTGTTTACTGGCGGCTTATGGGGTTATATAATTGCTGCTGAATAAAGTAAAGTTTAAAGCTATGTATTGCATATTAATTCATAACCATGTATAATTATGCAATACTAGAAGGTCAGGAGTGTGATGAATTTTATGAAATCAGAAACGGAAGAGCTGAATCAATATCTTCAATGCACGGAGATCCTAGGTCAGGCTGGATGCGATAGGCAATAATAAGGGAGTGAATGCACAGTTTGCAGTAGATGTAGAAAGGTTGGTTTTTCCAGTCAGGCTCGAGTTGGGTGAATCAGACGATGGTATTATATATACGCAGCCTTCTAGCTGTGTTGTTGCAGCATTGAAAAACTCAAATACATTGGATGAACTAATAGGCAACTTGCCAGATGAAACCTAAGCATAATAAATAAAAGGAGGAAACATATTATGAAGAATCAAGCAACCGGGAATCTGATTGAACAAGCTCAGCATTCCATACTTTTCACCGCTGCTAGACCGGATGTGGTTATGGAAAAAGGTAAGGGAATGTATCTGTTCGACATAGACGGCAAAAAATACCTCGATTTCATTAGTGGATGGGCTGTCAACTGCCTGGGCCATTGCCCCGAAGTGATTGTCAAAGCATTGGATCAGCAGGCCAATGAATTGGTCAACGCGAGCCCAACTTTTTATAATAAGAAAATGATCTAATTTGCAAAGCTCCTTACGGATATCTCCTGCTTTGATAAAGTTTTCTTTACGAGTACTGGTGCTGAGGCTAATGAAGGAGCCATTAAGATTGCAAGAAAATATGGCTCAAAATATCTCAATGGAGCCTTTGAAATCATTACAACTGTGGGTAGTTTTCATGGACGTACCCTAGCAACAATGTCAGCTACAGGGAAAAAGCAGTGGGATAGACTGTTTGAACCTAAAGTGCCAGGATTTGTCCAAGTACCATTCAACGACATTGACGCTATGGCTGCCGCAGTGAATTCCACTACTTGTGCCATTATGCTCGAACCAGTACAGGGAGAAGGAGGAGTCAACGTTGCAGATGAAGTATATATTAAAGCCTTACGGGTGCTTTGTAATGAAAAGAATATACTGCTGATCTTCGACGAGGTACAGACTGGGTTCGGAAGAATCGGCAAGATGTTTGCTTATGAATATTACGGAATTGAACCGGATGTTATGACACTGGCAAAGGGGATCGGCGGAGGATTTCCGCTCGGAGCCATGCTGACTAAGCAAAAGTACGATATATTTGATGCCGGTGACCAAGGTGGGACATATACCGGACAGCCGCTGGCAATGGCAGTCGGATTGGCAGTTGTAAAAGAGGTGATTGAGAAGCAACTTCCTCAAAGAGCCGAGATCATGGGTGATTATCTAGAAGAACGGTTGATAGAATTATCAGAAGAATATCCTATTAAAAATATCAGAGGAAAAGGACTGCTGATTGCATTTGACTTGATGGAACCTATTGGGAAGGAAGTAGTGGCAGAAAGCTTGAAAGACGGATTGATTCTTAATTCGCCGCAGCCTTCAGTAATACGATTTATACCGCCCTTAATCGTTACCGAAGAAGATATTGATACAATGCTGGAGATACTAAAAAAAGTCTTGTCAAGAATTATTTTAGTGCATCATGGGTGATATAGAATTATTAAGATTTTGAAATCGCAGTATAGGATTATTATACGTATAAGATGGCCAGACAAGAGAACCGTCCCCATGTCTTGTCGACAAGAGAACCGTCCCCATGTCTTTCCATGCCCTTGCATTTATGAAGAGCCATAAACTGCTTGAAAAAATCATTCCGGAAAGGTATATTATTAGAAGGACTCATGAAAGTGGGCACCTAAACAATTTTGTGCCGGTACACGACGGTGGAATGACATGGCGGGTGATTTTGGCGCCGTAAATGAATGACGGTGTATAACGGCGGAATGGCGGTAATTCAATGAAAAAAACTTTTTACATTACTACACCTATATATTATCCAAGTGACAAGCTGCATATAGGGCATTCCTATACGACCGTTGCCGCAGACGCCATATCAAGGTACAAAAGGCTTAAAGGCTGCGATGTCATGTTCCTGACCGGAACGGACGAGCATGGCCAGAAAATACAGAGAAAAGCCGAAGCAAAGGGGGTAACTCCAAAGCAATATGTCGATGATATGGTTGCAGGCATCAAGGAACTGTGGAAGCTGATGAAGATTTCCAACGACCGGTTTATAAGGACCACGGACAAGGAACATGAGACAGCTGTTCAGAAGATATTTAAAAAGCTTTACGATAACGGAGATATTTACAAAAGCGAATATGAAGGATGGTACTGCACACCCTGTGAATCGTTCTGGACTAAGACGCAGCTTGTTGATGACAAATGCCCGGACTGCGGCAGGGAAGTGGAGCTGACCAGGGAAGAAAGCTACTTTTTCAGGCTTTCAAAATATCAGGACAGACTGATAAAGTATATCGAGGACAACCCTGATTTCATTCAGCCATCCTCCAGACAGAACGAGATGCTGAACAACTTTTTAAGGCCTGGACTGGAAGACCTCTGCGTGTCAAGGACCACTTTCAACTGGGGCATTCCTGTGACATTCGATGAAAAACATGTAGTGTATGTATGGGTGGATGCGCTGTCCAACTATATAACCGCCCTTGGCTACCTTTCGGGGGACGATTCGGCATACAAAAAATACTGGCCTGCCGATGTTCATCTTGTGGGGAAGGAGATTGTCCGCTTTCATACCATCATCTGGCCTGCCATGCTGATGGCCTTGGGCGAGCCGCTGCCGAAGCAGGTTTTCGGGCACGGCTGGCTGCTGCTGGAAGGCGGCAAGATGTCAAAGTCAAAGGGCAATGTGGTTGACCCGGTGGTATTGGTGAATAAATACGGTGTTGATGCGATCAGGTATTTTCTTTTAAGAGAAGTGCCCTTCGGCTCGGACGGCGTTTTTTCAAATGAAGCGCTCATCCAGAGGATCAACTCGGACCTGGCGAACGATCTGGGCAACCTGGTCAGCAGAACTGTTGCGATGATCGATAAATATTTTAATGGTGTGATACCTGAAAAGCGTGAAGCTGGCGAGTATGACAACGAGCTGCAGGAAATGCTCTCACGGCTGCCGGACAAGGTGGAGGAGCTGATGGATAAGCTGCAGTTCAGTTCGGCGCTCGCAGAGATCTGGAAAGCAATATCAAGAACGAACAAATATATCGATGAAACGATGCCCTGGGTTTTAGCTAAATCGGAAGAGAGCAAGCCGCGTCTGGCTGCCGTGATGTACAATCTGGCGGAAAGTCTTCGGATCGTGTCGGTCCTGCTGCAGCCATTCATGCCCGAAACACCGGAGAAGATATGGAAGCAGCTTGGGATAGACGGCAGCAGCGCCCTGGAATGGGAAAGCACCAAAAAGTGGGGCAGCTACCCGGAGGGTGTTTGCGTTAATAAAGGGGAAGTTATATTCCCAAGGATCGATATGAAAAAGGAATTGGAAATACTCGAAAGTTTGAACGGTACACATGCATCGGCTACAGATTCAGCACCGGCATCACAATCCGCAGTTTCGCAAGCACAGGCGCCCCAGGCCAAATCCGCAGCATCTTCAACTGCGCCCGTATCTGCAAACGCAGCCTCCGCCGCCGTCAAATCAACCGGACAAATCACTATCGATGATTTCGCAAAGCTGGACCTTCGTGTAGTAAAGGTACTGGAGGCGGAAAAAGTGGAAGGCTCCGAAAAGCTCATCCGGTTGCTTGTTGAAATGGGAAGCGAAACCAGACAGGTCGTTTCAGGCATTGCCAAATACTATACACCGGAGAGCCTCGTCGGTAAATACGTCATACTGGTGGCAAATTTAAAACCTGTGAAGCTTAAGGGCATTGAATCGCAGGGCATGATCCTGGCAGCCTCAAATGACAAATCGCTTGTGGTTGCCACACTAGACGGCTTTATCGAGAGCGGGTCAAAGGTGAAATGATCCCGGGAAGCGGAAGATATGGTATCCCACGCTTCTTGTTCAAATTGCAATTATATTATATAATACTTTTAGTACTATATCGAAGTTATAGTGTTCGCCAAACCTGTTAAACATTTTGTGAGGTGGGACATGCTTTTTGATACACATGCACATTTAAACGACAAACAGTATGACAGCGACCGTAGTGAAGTAATCAAAAGGGCAAGAGAGAACGGTGTAGAGTACATCATTACCGTTTCTACCGATGTGGCTTCCTCCGTGGAGAATATCACACTTACCCAGAACTATGATTTTATTTATACGGCAATTGGCGTGCATCCTCATGACGTTATTGACCTCAATAACAATATCATCTCAGCGCTGACCGATTTTGCATCCTATCCCAGGGTGGTCGCCATGGGTGAGATCGGGCTTGATTATTTTTATGACAATTCACCGCGTGAAGTACAAAAAATGTGGTTTACCAAGCAGATTTCATTAGCAAGGAGTCTGAAACTGCCTGTTATCGTACATGACCGTGATGCGCATGAAGACACCATGACCATATTAAAGTCTGAAAACGCAAAGGAGATCGGCGGCGTACTGCATTGCTATTCGGGAAGCGTCGAGATGGCAAGGGAAGTTTTAAACATGAATTTCATGATATCCATAGCCGGTCCCATTACTTTCAAAAACGCCAACAGGCTGTTGGAGGTCGTCAGATATGTACCTGACGACATGCTGATGATCGAAACGGACAGCCCGTATCTTACCCCGGAGCCATTCAGAGGCAAGAGGAACGAACCGGCCAATGTAAAGTTGACTGCACAGAAAATTGCCAAAATAAAAGGAAAACCGCTCGATTACATAGAGAAAATCACTACGGACAATGCCAAAAGGCTATTTAAGATCCAGTAGGAAGGATGCCGCTTATCATTCTTTGCTGTGCGTGATAAGTGAGTGCTAAATTAAATATTTGCCGGCGCACAGCGGCAGAATGGCGGTTATTAAAATGAAAAAGCTGATCCTTGTGATGGTTTTTGTACTATTAACTGCTTTGTTCATTGCCTTTAATTATTTGCTATTGGAAAGGGAAAACCGTGAGAATGACATTAAGAGCCTCGAGTTTGCAAATGCCAACAATACTGCAAATATAAATGCCCAAAAGAGAGAAATAGAAAGCCTGAACGAAGAAAACAGAAAACAGCGTGAAAGGATCGATCAGCTTGTAACTGAAAAGGATCAGCTTAATCAGGAAAAAGTATCTCTCAACTCCGAAAAGGAAAATATAAATGAAACACTGCAGGAGAGGATCAATTTTATCAACACAATCAAGCAATACGCTGATATCAAGGTGCTGTCAGAGCCTGTAACCAAGTGGGTGGAGGCGCTGAACCAGGGCAAATATGAAGAAGCGTATGCACTTGAATTTACAGCAGTTCCCCTTAAAGACAGGAAGGTCACCCTTGCTGCATATTCCGAAAATGCAAAAAACACCATACGCAAGATTGAATTGTCTGAAGTCAAAGTCGACAAGCTAAGAGGTTCCGGCAACGGGGATATATACCTGGAGGTCCGACTCGGCGTAAAGCTTGTTGAGGGCGCAAACGCATCAACTGCACGCTTCTCGGAGGGCGAGAACAACATATATGTAAAAATCGGATATTCCAATGAAGATAAAGTATTCATTATCACAGGTATCACTAATGCATGACGTATACATAAAATAGTTTTCACCAATTATGACAGTCTTCATATAATGATATTGAAGTGTACCCAAAAACCGGAGGAATCATTATATGAAAGAAGATGTTAAAATGAAGGAAAACATGAATGCAGAACCAACAGGCACCATGCCGCAGGTTGGAGCTATGCAGCAGATGCAGGCTGCACCCAATGTATTGCCGGCACAGGCATATCCGAATACAATGCCTGCGCAGCAGATGAGTAATATGGGCGTTATGCCCTCTATGATGAGTCAGGTGCCAGTGATTTGCTGTCCATATCTTATGAATATGCAATGCCCGATGACATACGGACAAAATGTAATGGGCGCGGGCATGATGAATAATCTGATGTACCCTGGTGTAAGCCCGATATCGGGAAAAATGAACCCGGTACTGGGTGCAGCTGAAAATGTTATGGATCCCATGATGGGTATGGGATCCATGCCAGCTTCCAGTCAGTTTTATCCTATGGGAGGCATGTAAAACAAAGCCAGGCGCCATATTCCGGCGCCTATTTTGTTCTAACACCCGTTTCTTCCTGAAGAGCTGCTGATATCGCAGCTCTTTATCTTTCTTTTGTTCCTATCATTACCCGATGTATATGTAGACCATAATGAGTATATAATTACAATTATGGAGGAAATATGATAATGAATTTGACAATATTGGCATATTGGAATAAAATAGCTACACAGTCCCTTATTAATATTTTAACAGGAGGGTTTTTGATGTTACCACTTGCTAAAAATATTAAAAGGTTTTTTTCATGCAAAAAGGAACTGTTGATAGTGCTTCTGGCAATAGCAATCTCAGCAGGCGCAGGTTTTGGCACATTTGCATATCTCAAAAAGGATGTTGTGATTAACGACAACGGGAAAATCATAACCTGCAGCACGATGGAAAATACCTTTGAGGAAACGCTGGACCAGAACAGTATTGTTGTAAATGCCTGTGACTACACCAGTATTCCACTGGAAACCAGTTTACAAAGGACAAAATTAAACGAAATATATATCAAGAGAGCTGTACCCGTATACATAACAGCAGATAGTATCCTGACAGAGGTTATGACTTACAGGGATACGGTCGGAGAAATGTTTGAAGACAGTCCCATAAAACCTGCCGGACTTGACAGGTTGGAGGGAGCGGCATTGCAGGACAGGATCAGCAGCAATATGACAATAGAGATTGTCAGGGTCAGCGAAAATGTGGTAAGCGAAAAGGAAGCAATACCTTTTGAAATTCAAAAGAAATCGAACTCCCGGCTCGATACAGGTGTTGAAAAAACAGTTCGTGAAGGGCAGGAAGGTGTACTTGAGAAAAAGTACAAAGTGGTCACAGAGGACGGGATCGAGGTTTCCAGGCAACTGCTGAGTGAAGCGATACTAAAGAGCCCGATCAATATGATCATGGAGTATGGAACGGTTCTGAACCACAAGACGTCCAGAGGAGACACCGTCCGTTACAGTAAGGTAATGGATATGAGAGCTACGGCATATACGGCCTCTTTTAAGGACACCGGCAAAGCGCCGGGGCATCCGCAGTTTGGCATAACGGCGACGGGCATCAGAGCCAAAAAGGGAATTATTGCAGTTGATCCAAAAGTGATACCTCTCCATACAAAGGTCTATGTAGAAATTGTCGGCAGCACGCCGGATTATGGCTATGCGGTTGCCGAGGATGTCGGTGGAGCGATCAAGGGAAATAAGATCGATCTGTACTACGATTCCCAGGATTATGTGGACCGGTTTGGTGTCAAGAAGGTTAAGGTCTATATTCTGACAAACGATTAGTAACTTATTGCCGCGAAATTGCAATAAAAAACTAGAAAATAGTTTCGCATTCGCGGCAATAAGTACATTCGTTGGGTTGTGGGCGGTAGCCTACGTTGGAATATGGAAGATGTTGAACAATTAGATATGATAGGGGACTAGAACTAACATTACAACGAAGGATACATTTATATTTCGGTATTTATGCGCCTTGCAGAAATAATCACAGATGTTTTAACGTGTTATTTCTGTAAGGATAATATGAAATCTTTCGTTGTAGTACAAGCCGGGGTGATATGACCCCGGCAGATTTTTATTATGGAGCATAGCGAAGTCTGGAGAAGAATATGTATATCGACACGAAGAATACACTGAAAAAGTTCCGGTTGCAGCCGGCAAAATCACTAGGGCAGAATTTCCTTACCGATGGGAATATATTAATAAAAATTGCAGACGCGGCGGAAATATCAAAAGATGATCTCGTGCTGGAAGTTGGCCCGGGCCTTGGAGGGCTTACCGCTCATCTTGCGGAACGTGCCGGAATGGTAGTGGCGGTTGAGATCGACAGGCGGTTATTGCCGGTATTGAAGGAGACATTGAAGGACTATACGAATATCGAGATTATAAATGGTGATATACTCAGGCTCAATATAAAGGATGAGCTTAATGCGGCTGTTGCAGCAAGGGAGGGTGGATTTACGCCTGCTGCGCTGAAGATCGTGGCCAATCTTCCCTATTATATTACAACACCTGTAATGATGGCGCTTCTGGAAAGCGGTTTGAGTGTAAAAACGATGGTTTTCATGGTGCAGAAGGAAGTGGCGGATAGAATGCGTGCGGATCCGGGCGGCAAGGATTACGGCGCTTTATCGGTGGCAGTCCAGTATTATTCAAAGCCTTCTGTTGTTCTGGCAGTGCCGCCGCACAGTTTTATACCGCAGCCGGGCGTGGATTCTGCCGTTATCAGGCTGGATGTATATGAGAAGCCTCCAGTTGAGCTGTGTGACACGATACTGTTCTTC
>JBDKVA010000210.1:0-16578 GCA_039679375.1 Clostridiaceae bacterium | reverse complement strand
TGGTACTCGTGCTCGTGCTCGTGCTGGTGCTCGTGCTCGTGCTGGTGCTCGTGCTGGTACTTGTGCTCGTGCTCGTGCTCGTGCTCGTGCTCGTGCTCGTGCTGGTGCTCGTGCTCGTGCTCGTGCTCGTGCTGGTGCTCGTGCTCGTGCTCGTGCTCGTGCTGGTGCTCGTGCTCGTGCTCGTGCTCGTGCTCGTGCTGGACGTCGTTGATGTTGAAATCTGCAGTATATTCTCAAACTTGAACTCGAGAAGTATCTCCTTCTTAATCACATTTCTGAGAGCTCTGCCAACAGAATTGTCTATTGCCACAAGATCACCGATCGATGGATTAGTACGTGCTGTTTGTCCATCCAGCGTTCCCAATACGAATTGTATTTTTTCCGCTTCTGCATTGATAATATGCGCAAGTCCAAGTTCCTCGAAAGCAATAGAGGCTAAAAGCAGACTGACAACATCATTGATGTCGAGATCTATATTCGGATGTACATCCGGAATATTTGGAAATGACATTATTATCCCTACCTTTCACCACATTTTAATAATGACTTCGCTATATATTATGTAAACAGTTATTGTGTAGTTACCTTATTCCACTAAAAATATAATAATCATCGAAATACCCTTTGAAAATCAAGCCAGCAAGACGAGTCTATTTATGTTCACCTCTCTGTCTGACTGGAGGATAAAATACCAAACAGAGTGGATAAAAGGGTCATCTCCATTTGCCGACTTGGCATAAAAATTTCCCCTGCCAGCCAAAGTGATCGAGGAAATTTCAAATAAGAACTGTATTTCATTTTAACCTCGTAATATCCTGCAAACTTATGTTGAAGCAGTGCGTGATGCTGCTATCTCAAGGATATTCTCAAACTTAAAATCAAGAAGTATCTCTTTCTTAATTACATTCCTCAGTGCTCTCCCTACAGAATTGTCTATTGCTATAAGTTCATTTACTGTGGGATTAGCAGGAGTTTGACCACATAATGTACCCAAAACCGATTGAATTTTTTCCGCTTCCGCATTAATGATATGGGCCAGCCCAAGCTCTTCAAATGCTATTGAGGCTAACAGCAAACTGATAATATCATTAATATCGAGATCAATATCCGGGTGTACGTCAGGAATATTCGGAAATGACATTTTTATCCCTGCCTTTCGTTATTATAAATATAAGCTGTAATATATTATGTTAACGATGGCAGCATTGCTACTCAATCCGGCAGGTAATTTACAGTAATTCTTATCGAACATGAACATGATATGAAATTTTAGCTTTTATAGAATAAAAAGAGCTTTCATGCTTTGCTTTATGTAAATGATACCGCCTGTGGCGGATAAAAAAGCCTCACTGCGTGAAGCTTTCAGAAGGTAAATTATGCCGCCTTCGGCGGATAATCTTTGGTGAGCCATCGGAGACTCGAACTCCGGACACCTTGATTAAAAGTCAAGTGCTCTGCCACCTGAGCTAATGGCCCATGATGGAAAGCTTAGGGACATCGAAGCCCCTTCGCTTTCAGTCGGATTTCACTTCGTGAAACGACTCATTTGGCTGGGATGGCTGGACTCGAACCAGCGAGATGCAGGAGTCAAAGTCCTGTGCCTTACCGGCTTGGCTACATCCCAATATTTCAAACGCAAGGTCAATTATAAATGCCGGCATACAATTTGTCAAGTAAAAATAGCCGCCTGCACTACGGCCGCACTCTGCCGATTTTGCATTAAAATCAAAAGCGAGAGGCTTCGGATGCGAACCTCTCACTTTTTCTGGGGTGAACTATGGGGGTCGAACCCACGACCTCCAGGGCCACAACCTGGCGCTCTAACCAACTGAGCTAAGTCCACCGCATATGCGGCATATATCTCATGTCTTGAGACATATCGATATTTTAAGGCACAGAGTTGGTTTTGTCAAGTGCCATATCTACAATATTTGTGCCATACCTGCAATACCTACCCGCAATACTACCATTCACCTTCGTTCAGGATGACATGGAAGCCATCCCCTACTCCAGCCCTTACTCCAGCTCCTTCAGCCACATCTGGGCTGATGCATCGCTCGGCATACGCCAGTCTCCCCTCGGAGAAAGGCTGATGGTACCGACCTTCGGTCCGTCGGGCAGGCAGGAACGTTTGAACTGCTGCTGGAAAAATCTTTTGTAGAAAATTTTAAGCCAGGATTTAATTGTATTCAAGTCATAGCTTCCTTTAAATGCCTGTTCCGCAAGGAATAGCACCTTTGCCGGCGAAGCTCCGTACCTGAGCGTGTGATACAGGAAAAAATCATGCAATTCGTAAGGTCCTATGATATCCTCAGTCTTCTGCTGGATTTTCCCCATCTTGTCAGGAGGCAGCAATTCAGGTGTGATCGGCGTGTCAAGTATGCGCAGGAGCACCTCCGCTGCCGCCTTTTCCGTCATGTTGTCCGCAGCCCAGCGAACAAGGTATTTGATCAGGGTCTTTGGTATGCTGCAGTTCACAGAGTACATGGACATATGGTCTCCATTGTACGTACACCAGCCGAGCGCAAGCTCGGAAAGGTCTCCGGTTCCTATGACAAGCGCGCTCTGCTTGTTGGCGATATCCATCATAATCTGCATCCGTTCTCTTGCCTGTACATTCTCGTAGGTCACATCATGTATGGATGAATCATGTCCTATGTCCTCAAAATGCTGCAGACAGGCTTGCTTTATATTGATTTCGCGAAATTCCGCCTTGATTGATCTAATAAGCTGGACTGCATTACCGTATGTGGTGTCCGTTGTGCCAAAACCGGGCATGGTAACCGCAATGATGTTTTCTCTTGGAATATCAAGTATGTCAAACGTTTTAGCCGTCACGATCAGTGCCAGAGTAGAGTCCAGTCCGCCCGAAATACCAACTATAGCCTTTTTCATACCGGTGTGCGCCATCCTTCTGGCCAGTCCCGCCGTTTGTATGGAAAAGATCTCTTTGCAGCGGACATCTCTTACGTTCCCGTTGGAAGGCACGAAAGGCTGAGGCTCTATATGCCTTGTCAGGAGTTCATTTTGCATTTCGTTTAAATTGAAGCTTATTTTTCTGAAGCTGCGGGTAAGGATCCCCTCCATAAAGCTGGTATCTTTGATCCTGTCGTTCTGCAGCTTCTGGACATCGATCTCGCTCATTACCATATGCCCTTTGCGCAAAAATCTCTCCGATTCTTTCAAAAGTCCTCCGTTTTCAGCTATTAATGCATGACCTCCATATACGACATCCGTCGTGGACTCATCCACCCCCGAGGATGTATAGATATAGCCTGCAATGCATTTGCCTGACTGTTGAAAGACCAGTTCACGCCTGTATTCGTATTTGCCTATGATTTCGTTGCTGGCTGAAAGGTTGAAAATCAAAGCGGCTCCGGCTATTGCCTGATAGGAGCTGGGAGGTATCGGTGCCCAAAGATCTTCGCAGATCTCTACGCCAAAACAGATATTATACTGGCTTTTCGCCTCAAACAGCAAGTCCGTTCCGAATGGGATACGCTCCCCGAACAACTCCGCTTCGCTGATTTTGGCATGATTGCCGGAAGCAAACCAGCGTTCCTCGTAAAATTCCTTATAACCGGGAATATAAGTTTTGGGCACTATGCCGAGTATCCGGCCCTCCTGCACAACAGCCGCACAGTTGAACAGCTGGTTGTCCACAAGCAAAGGCATTCCGACAATTGCCAGAACATTAAAGGACCTTGTACTTTCCGCTACTTTGCGAAGCCCGTTTATCGCTTCTTGCAGCAGCAGCTGCTGCTGGAACAGGTCACCGCATGTATATGCCGTCAGTGAGAGTTCAGGGAATACCACGATCTGCACGCCCGATTCCTCTGCCTCTTTCAGCATTTCTACTATTTTTTCCGCATTGAAAATACAGTCCGCTATTTTAAGTTCCGGCACTGCCGCCGCTACCTTGATAAATCCGTAATCCATATATCCACCTGCATTCCAAGTTATCATTATTTATTTTATTATATCATGATTTCCGCAGAAATCATGATATAATTGCCCATGCGCGTTTCGGCGTCATGATCCCTTGGCCGAAAATTTCGCGCGGGCGGCTAATTCCCGCGGAGCGATATAATGTATCTGCATTTCAACTTATTGGCAGATACATTATATCACAAATTTTACACGGCAATCGGAATATACCTTTCTTTGAAAATGCTCACATGATCATCGCAGCCAGTATGGCTACAACCAGGACCATCATAGGGATCTCTGAAAAGGACACTTTTCTGAGGAGCTTGCTGAGAGAGACATGATAGTAGTCTGCAGTCATTACGGCACACAGATGAAGTGGTGTGAACATATTCCCTATGGTGCCTGCCGTAAATGCAATCACGGCATACCATATGCTTTTATCGAGGCCAAGGGGGATCAGGATCGGGAAGGTCAGTGAAACAAAACTGACGGTTATACCCGAGGTAAAGCCGCCTGCAAACGGGAGCAGCAGGAACAGTACCGCAGGGGGTATGCCATATGTATTCAGGAGATTGGAAAGCGCTGTGATGGCACCGGAGTTAAGAACAAACTCCTTAAACACCATTACGCCGAAAATGATGATGACCAGCTTTACAGGGAATGCTTCTCCGGCGGTCTTTGCAATACCTTTTAAGGTATACCTCTTAATGATGAGCAAGGCAGCAACCACTCCCCCCGATGCAATTTCAAGGGAATACGGAGTAATATCGATCAGCAGAACATACGCAGTAATAACTATGAGGATCGGAAGCATTGCGGTCAAGAAAGCTGTAATGCTTTTTTTGAAAGGTTTTGTACGGGCGATCTCCTCCTTTTTGACGCCGCTTAGCCCGGTAATGGTACCAATGACAACACTGACAAGCATAAAGGGTATCAGGTGCATGAAAAAGCTTATAACGGAAACCTGCATCAATTCAGCGGCCAGTATGACCCCGGGGTACAAAATAAAGCCGTCCAGCCATACATGCCTGAACCAGTAGTTTATATACGCCTTATTCATGCTGCTTGTGTTCTCTTTCGTCACTTCTTCCACCATTGGGCACGAAAATCTGGCTCCGCCGGGGGACGGCAAAAGGCCGAGAGTCGCCGGAAGGATGGCAGACGCAAGCCGGTTGCCGCCTGTCAGTTCCTTCAGGTTTTCTACGATTTCACTGATCATGCCGGTATTTCTCATGATATTTTCCAGCATCATGATCAGAAAGAGTATAATAATCAGTTTGATGGTGCTTTTTGATAATGCGCCGGCCAGGAAATAGTCCAGTGACTTTTCTACAGGTATTTTGGCTATAAGCGCTATAAAAGCCGAATCCATCAGCATGACAAGACCCAGGTTGACTTTTTTCCTGAGCAGAAAAATTGTCAGTGCCAATGCCACCACAGCCAACAGGGTATTGATCAATATACTCATAAGCCATTACCTCACAATTTTTATGCATATGGTGCATGTTTTTTATCTTTTCAAGCTCCTCAGGCGCTCCAGCAGTTTCTCATACATCTCACTGTACTTGACCTTTTTGGCGCGTTCCTCTTCGATGACCTTTGCGGGGGCTTTCGCAACAAAACTGGCATTATTCAGCTTGCCATCCACTCTTTCGAGTTCTTTTTCAAGATTGGCCTTTTCTTTCTCAAGCCTTTCAATTTCTTTTTGTATATCGACCAGATCCTCAAGCGGTATAAATATCTCGGCACCTGCGATCACTGCTGCTACGGCGCCTTGTGGAATACCCTTCTTGTCCGGCTGTACAACAATCTCCGACGCTCCCGCAAGACGTTCAAAGAATTTTGTTCCGGTACCAAGGATTTCCCGTTCGGCATCTCCTGCCACAAATATCAGCTTTGTCTTTCTTGACGGTGGTACATTCATCTCTACCTTTATATTCCTTACAGCCTTTATTGCATTCATGATCAGCTCCATATCCTTCTCGGCTTCAGGGAAATCAAGCGATTCATCGTACTTTGGCCATGCTGAAATCATAATGCTCTCGTCATCATTGATCAAGTGCCGGTATATCTCCTCCGTAATAAATGGCATATACGGATGAAGCAGCTTCATCGAAGTACCTAGCACATAATTGAGCACCCACTGGGCTTCGAGCCTCGTACTGTCCTCCCTGTCAAACAGCCTGGGCTTGACAAGTTCAATATACCAGTCGCAGAATTCATCCCAGATAAATTCATAAAGCTTTTGCAGTGCAATGCCCAGTTCAAAATGCTCCAGATTGTCCGTCACTTCCGTGATGAGCCTGTTGACGCGGCTCAGTATCCACTGATCTGCCGCGGTGAATTTTGTCCTGTCCATTTTTCCAAATTCAACATTTTCATCAAAATTCATCAGCACAAACCGGGTAGCATTCCATATCTTATTGGCAAAGTTCCTGCTTGACTCCACTTTCTCCGTTGAAAAGCGCAGATCATTTCCGGGGGAATTCCCTATTGTCAGCGCAAACCTCAGTGCATCGGTGCCGTACTGGTCAATGATCTCCAGCGGATCGATGCCGTTTCCGAGAGACTTGCTCATTTTCCTGCCCTGGGCATCCCTCACGATGCCATGGATGAATACATGCTCAAACGGCGCCTTCCCCATGTGTTCAAGGCCGGAGAAGATCATCCTCGCCACCCAGAAGAAAATGATGTCATAGCCGGTAACAAGCACATTCGTCGGATAGAAATATTCAAGATCCTCCGTCTTTTCAGGCCACCCAAGCGTAGAAAACGGCCAGAGCGCCGAGCTGAACCAGGTGTCCAGCGTATCCGGATCCTGTTCGATCGTTTTGCTGCCGCATTTTGCGCAGGTATGAGGCGCATCGTGCTCCACCATCATATAGCCGCAATCCCGGCAATAATATGCCGGTATCCTGTGGCCCCACCAGAGCTGCCTTGAAATGCACCAATCCTGGATGTTTTCCATCCAGTTGAAATATATCTTTGAAAACCTATCAGGTACAAATTTAATGGTTCCGTTCCTTACAGCCTCGATTGCCGGTTCCGCCAACGGTTTCATGCTGACAAACCACTGCCTGGACATGATCGGCTCAATAACCGTGTTGCATCTGTAGCAGGTGCCGACATTATGCTTGTGTCCTTCGATTTTCACAAGCAATCCCAATTCCTTCAAGTCTTCCACGATCTGCTTCCTGGCTTTGTAACGGTCCAATCCCGTATATTTTCCTGCTGCTTCATTCATATGCGCCCTGTCATCCATTACCCTGATTTGCTGCAGGTTGTGCCTAAGGCCAACTTCAAAGTCGTTGGGGTCATGAGCCGGAGTGATCTTGACCGCGCCTGTCCCGAATTCCTTATCTACATATGAATCCGCAATAATCGGGATTTCCCTGTTCATTAGAGGCAGTATGACGGTCTTTCCAATCATACCTGCATATCTTTCATCCTCGGGATTTACTGCTACAGCCGTATCACCAAGCATCGTTTCCGGCCTCGTCGTCGCAACGATAATAAATTCAGAGCTTCCCTTGACTGGGTATTTGATATGCCAGAAATGCCCTTCCTGCTCCTCATATTCCACTTCCGCATCTGAAATGGACGTGCAGCATTTCGGACACCAGTTTATAATCCTGTCGCCTCTGTATATCAGGCCTTTTTTATACAGCTTGATAAAAACCTCCTTGACAGCCTTGGACAGACCTTCATCCATCGTAAACCTTTCACGCTGCCAATCACAGGAGCTGCCAAGTTTCTTTAGCTGTTCAACGATCCTGCCGCCATATATCCTTCTCCACTTCCATGCTCTTTCAAGAAATTTATCTCTGCCGATCTGTTCCTTGGTGATGCCTTCTTTCGCCATCGCTTCAACGATCTTGGCCTCCGTCGCGATACTGGCGTGATCGGTGCCGGGAAGCCACAAAGCGCAGTAGCCCTGCATCCTCTTCCACCTGATCAGGATGTCCTGCATCGTATTGTCAAGCGCGTGCCCCATATGGAGCTGTCCTGTAATATTCGGCGGCGGTATCACTATTGTATAGGGTATTTTGCTATTGTCCGGCACAGCATGGAAATAGCCCTTTTCCATCCACTCCTTGTATAGCCTGTCCTCGACCTGTTTAGGGTCATATGTTTTTTCGAGATTCTCACGTTCCTCCATTGTCAATCCTCCTTATTGAAACTATCTAAACACAATCAGCGTCAGTACGATACCCGGGAGGGCAATCAGCATTCCAACCAGCTTTACATTCACGATAGCTTTGTTTTGTTTGTATTGCTCAATTTCTTCCTCATTCATTTCATTCTCGAATTTTACGCTTGTTTTTTGATTCAAATTGAATCTCTTCACAAGATTTTTAGCTCCGAGTACAGTTCCGAAGCCTGTCAGCAGAATAACGCCTGCTATGATTTTAAGCGCCAGCATCAACATCATCTCCTTCCGGTCTGTATGAATTACAAATATAATATATCATTGCAATACACTGCCAGGCTGCTGCCCGTGCCGGGTAAACGGAACAGTGGCGGCTTCGGCCTTCCTATGCATCAAAAAACCCTCCATCCAAGCTTTATTGGACGAAGGGTTGCTCTCCGCGGTACCACCAAAATTCCCATAAACGGGCATCTCACCGAAATAACGGCTCTTACCGCTGCATTTTGCGCATATGATCCGCCGCTTTTGTCCGAATGCATTGCTGCATTCCATGCGGACTCATCGCTTTTTATGCAGAACTCCCAGGCGACCTTCAACTGCCTTACCCAAAAAAGTCTTTCAGCCTGCGGACCTTTCTCTCTAGTGGGCAGATGCTCGTTTACTTCTCCAGATCATCATTTCTTCAATATTATATATGATAATATATTATATGAAAAAGCGTGTCAAGGAGCAGTTCTTAAATATTCTCCTCGCAGATTGATACCTCGCAGATAAATATTGCAGGCATACAAATGCACTGTAGCAATATTTTTATAACATTTCCCACACAATTGACTAATATTTTATTTATTGTTACAATAAAAGTGATTAAAACTTCAGCCAAGGAAGTGGGAATATGATTGTAAAATCTACCGAAATCAAGAATAATTTTGGCAAGTATACCAAGCTGCTCGAAAACGAAGACATCATTGTAACCAGAAACGGAACGCCTGTTGCCAGGATAACCAGACAGGAGGGCTGGGAAGGGAGTGGCAGGGTATGTGAAGAAGCGCTTGAGTACAGGTATGGCGGAATAAAAATGAGCTATGAGGAATTCACGGAAATGTATGAAAACACCGACCAGAGATACGAATATATAGACGGAGAAGCATACTTGCTCGCATCGCCTAAAGTTACCCACCAGCGTATCCTTGGAAATCTTTATGCGGTATTCCGCCTGTGGTTCAAAGGGAAAAAATGCATGCCGTACCTTTCTCCTTTTGATGTAACACTAAAAAAAGGTGAAAATAACATGAATGTTGTACAGCCTGACCTTCTGGTAGTTTGTGATCCGGAAAACAAAAGCGGAAGGGACAAGTATACAGGTATCCCGTCGCTGGTAATAGAAATTCTTTCTGATTCTTCCGTAAGAATGGATCTGGTTAAAAAACTGGATTTGTATATGCAGACAGGTATTCAGGAATATTGGATCGTAAATTACGTTAACAGGGAGGTTACCGTATATAAGTTTAAAGATAATGATGTGTCGGATATGAAAACTTATGTGAAGGATGATGCAGTAAAGTCTTTTATTTTTGACGGCCTTACAGCGGATTTAAGGGATATTTTTGAGTGAATATAATGCGCAAACTGCTACTTCAACAGGTTATTTAGAAGTCTGCCTTCCCCATTTATTTGTTCATTTTATTGAATAATAAGCCGCACTTATGTATAATTTAAATGTTTAAAGCAGAAGGTAAAAAAATCGCATAGATATATTGGAGTGAAGAGCATGAATGTAATCAAAGGCGGAGTTACGGCTCCTGAGGGATTTTTCGCCACAGGTGTGGCTTGTGGTCTGAAAAAGGACGGTAAAAAGGATCTTGCAATCATCTGTTCTGAAGATAGCGCTGCTGCTGCAGGTGTCTTTACGACCAACAAGGTCAAGGGACATTCGCTGCAGCTTACTATGGAACATATAAAAACCGGCTATGCAAATGCCGTCGTGATCAATAGCGGATGCGCCAATGCATGCATTGGTGAACAGGGATATGCCGATGCACTTGAAATAGCAACCATTACTGCAGGACTCCTGGAATGCACTCCGCAGGATATACTGGTCGGTTCGACCGGCGTCATCGGCAAGCCGCTCGACATGGATCTCATACGTCCGGGCCTTGAAGCGCTTGTATCCGGTATGGATCCGGATGGCAGCTACGACGCGCAGGAAGCGATCATGACCACAGACACCATTCACAAGGAAATCGCTATCGAGATGGATTTGCAGGAAACCAGAGTAGTGATCGGCGGTATGGCAAAGGGTTCCGGCATGATCCACCCGAATATGGCAACGATGATCGGCGTGATCACTACTGATATTAACATTTCCAGAAAACTTCTGGATAAAGCGCTGAAGGATGTTGTTAAATCGACTTTCAACAGGGTCACTGTAGATGGCGACACAAGCGTGTGCGACATGGTTGTAATACTTGCCAACGGACTCGCCGACAATGCCGGAATCATTAACGAAGACGAAGATTATGACAAATTTAAAAACGGCCTTGAGTATGTTTGCACTTCCCTTTCCAAGCTCATAGCAAGAGATGGCGAGGGCGCCACAAAGCTTGTGGAGGTCGCGGTGGAAGGTGCCGGAAATCCGGAAGACGCTTACAAAGCTGCATGCGCAATAGCAAAATCGCCGTTGGTAAAGACCGCCATATTCGGTGAAGACGCCAACTGGGGCAGGATCATCACTGCAGCAGGTTATTCAGGAGCGGATTTTGACCCTGCCTACACGGAAATTTATATCGGCAGCCTGCTTGTATGCAAGAACGGCTGTGCCGTCAAATTTGACGAAAAGGCGGCAAAGGAGATATTGCATGGTAAGGAAGTCAAGCTTCTGATCAGGCTGAATAAGGGCGTATACTCCGATCATGTGTGGACCTGTGATTTTTCATTCGATTATGTTAAAATAAATGCAAGCTACAGATCCTAGAAATGTGCCAGGTGAGTGCCGAATATTTTGAATAGCGGGGAGGAATGCATGTGAGTACAAGACAACTGGCCATATTTAAAACCGGTTCCGAAGAATTCGGAATAGAGATTGACCGTATCAGCAGTATTGAACAAATGCTCGAAATATTCAAAATACCCAATTCACTGGAGTATATAGAGGGTATGGTGAACTTGAGAGGCAAGGTCCATACTGTAATAAACCTCAGAAAGCGTTTTGGCATGCATTGCCCCGAATTTGATGAAAACAGCAGGATCATTATGGTCAATTCATCCTCCGCGGTCACAGGCATCATTGTTGATACGGTAAGAGAAATCATCAAAGCGGATGATAGTGATTTCGGTACCGATACAAAACTAAAGTCCGGCTCAAAGAATAAATTTGCTTGCGGCAGTGTCAAAAATGGAAGCAGAACGATCCTGCTGCTTGATGTTGACAAGGTACTGGCTCAGGAGTCTGCCTAATACTCCCTGACCACCTCAGTTATTAACATTTTATGCGGCATGGAATCAGGTCCTTACGCCAAGTATATGCAAATATCTGATATAAGCCGGTTCGAAGTCCATCAGTTTATAATAGTCCGTATCAAACGTATGGGCGGCTATCAAAATGTTATTCCAGTCTGATGGGCTTCCCGCCTTTACTATAACCGGTGAATGATCGAAACTCCCGCTGTCTGAAAATGAAACCTGCGCCAGGTCTCCGGGCTCCGCGCGAGAAGCATCGACGATTTCTGCAAAAGGCCCTGCATCATTATTATTCACCAGAAAATCATACAGGTAGTTCACGCCCGTCCATGAAGCAGTTCTGTTATAGGAATTAGAATAATACCATCCATAAACGGAAGTATAATTCATTGCACCGCTGCCGGCATAAATGCACTGTGATGCGAAATTGGTGCAGTCTCCGCCCAGATTCTCAAAATCAAGGTACGCCGTATTCCTCGCATAAGCCCACTTATGCGCATATTGTACGGCTTTTACCCTGTCATACGGCCTGATTGTCCGATGTCTGCTGTAGCTGAATGTATACATGCTGCAATCCTTTCATGGAAAAACCCGCTTATTATTTACTTCTTTCGAAAGTATCCCTACCATTCTATGCTTTAACTTTTAAAAAATTAACATGAAGTTAACATAGGAATAATTCGCACTTAAACATAGGAAATTATGATTAAGCTGTAAAGTACATAGAAGTTCTTTATGTAAACAATTGAAATTTGCCTGAAGCAAACGGTATAAAGGCAAAAATAGGGAAATTATTTTAGGAGGTCTAAAATGAAAATGAATTCAATCCGTAAAAAAGTAATGATCGTATTCGCGCTGGCATTAATCTCAACTTTACTTTACACTGCATGCGGCAGTACAGAGAAGACGCCTTCGGGAGATGGCGGTGATGATGCCGGTAAATTATCAGGAACAGTAACCGTATCCGGATCAACATCCGTTCAGCCTCTGGCACAGGACTTAGCCGATGTTTTTAATGAAACTCAGCCTGACGTCGTCGTTGAAATACAGGGCGGTGGTTCCAGTCAGGGTATCAAGGACGTAAGCGATGGCATATCTGCTATAGGAAATTCCTCACGTGACCTGAAAGAAGAAGAGAAAAGCCTTGGACTCACAGAACACATCATCGCTTATGATGGTATCGCCGTCGTAGCACATCCTTCGAACCCGGTTTCAAACCTGACAAAAGATCAACTACAAAAAATATTCAAAGGTGAAATTACAAACTGGAAAGATGTAGGCGGAAATGACGCACAGATTCTTGTTGTTACCCGTGAAGACGGCTCCGGAACCAGATCTGCATTTGAAGAATTGCTGAAGCTCCAGGAAACGAAGGACGGCAAGACCGTTTCGTATATGAAAAGCGACGCGCTTGTAGCAGACAGCAACGGTGCCGTAAAGGCAAACGTTTCCTCCAAGACCGATGCCATTGGTTACACATCCCTCGGTTATGTTGATGATACCTTGAAAAAAGTAAGCGTAGATGGTGTTGAATGTACGGTTGAAAACGTTAAAAACAAAAACTATGCCATATCAAGGCCGTTCCTGATGCTGACAAAAGGCGAGCTTGCACCCGAAGTACAAGCATTCCTGGATTTTATTAAAGGTGATAAGGGTCAGGAAGTAGTAGGAGAGAAATACATCACGATAAAATAGAGTAAAGCAAATTGGCTTAAGCCAGGGGGTCCTGGAAGGGTAACAGACCGGATGTCTGCTGCCCTGTATCTGTGTAATTCAGTAAATCCGTGATAAGATGATATTTGGAAAAGAGAGGTAAATCTATGGATGGAAAAATTCACGGTAAATTATGGGAAAGGATCATCGAATCCATTTTCCTTGTGTGCGCAGCAGTATCCATATTTTCCGTCATTGTTATAACAATATACGTTTTTGCAAAAGGCTCGCCTGCAATTTTTAAAGTTGGTGTCTGGGGCTTTCTTACAGGCACATCCTGGCAGCCGCTCGCAGGAATATTCGGAATACTCCCTATGATCGCAGCAAGTATTCTCGGTACTTTTGGCGCTGTTATCTTCGGTGTTTTAATCGGCCTTTTTACAGCAATATTTCTGGCCGAGATAGCTCCCAGACGAATTACGGAAATTGTACGTCCGGGCATTGAGCTGCTTGCCGGTATCCCTTCCGTTGTATTCGGCTTTTTTGGACTGATGGTAATTGTACCAATTATTCGGAAATGTTTCGGAGGCGCCGGAAACAGTCTGCTGGCAGTCATTGTCATACTATCGGTAATGATCCTGCCCACGGTCATCAGCATGTCCGAAACATCCATCCGGGCTGTACCGCTTGCAACAAAAGAAGGTTCACTCGCACTGGGCGCCAGTCATATGCAGACGATTTTCAAAGTAATCCTGCCGTCTGCAAAATCAGGTATCATGGCATCCATCGTTCTCGGTACAGGCAGAGCAATTGGTGAAACAATGGCTGTCATACTGGTCTCGGGCAATACTGCTCTGATACCCCGCGCTTTGACAGACCGGGTACGCACACTGACAGCCAATATTGCCCTCGAAATGGGCTATGCCAGCGGTCTTCATCAGGAAACGCTCTTTGCTACAGGCGTAGTCCTTTTTGTATTTATTATGATTCTAAATGTCATCCTGAATATCATACTGCACAAAAAGGCAGGTGAAGGCACATGAAGTCTTTCGCAAACAGGCGGCGCATTTCGGACAATATCCTGCTCATTTCGACATGGCTCAGTGCATTCATAACCATGGCAATATTAGTCTGGATACTGGCATATGTCATTATTAAGGGCATTCCCTATATCAGCTGGAATTTCCTTACGACAATATACAAACCGGTCAGAGGTCAAACCGGCATCCTGCCCATGATTGCCAGCACACTGATGCTCATCGGCGTCACACTCGTGATCTCAACACCAATAGGAATATGTTCCGCCATATATCTTGTGGAATATTCAAAACCAGGCAAGCTGGTGAATATCATCCGCTTCGCAACGGAAACGCTGGCAGGCATACCTTCCATTATATACGGCCTGTTTGGCTATATATTCTTTGTTGTCGCCTTACAGCTCAAGTACTCCATTCTATCCGGTGCCTTGACTTTAAGCATCATGGTGTTGCCGACTGTAATCCGGTCTACGGAAGAAGCACTCAAATCCGTGCCGGATGCATACCGGGAGGGTAGCTTTGCATTAGGCGCCAGCAAGCTTATAACTGTTGCCCGTGTGGTACTCCCCTGTGCTATTCCGGGAATACTCACTGCGGTGATCCTCAGCATCGGCCGTATTGTCGGGGAAACTGCAGCGGTATACCTTACCGCAGGTTATGTTCCAAGTATTCCTTCGAGTATCATGCGTTCCGGCAGGACGTTATCCGTACACCTTTACACACTGGCACGCGAAGGCATCTCCTTTGAGCAGGCATATGCCACAGCCACAATACTTGTCATCATTGTTGCCATAATAAATTTCATAGCGACCAGAACTGCGAGAAAACTTGAAAAAGTATCCACAGGCGGTTGACTGGGAGGTCATAAATGAACACGCAAAAAATTAGAACAACAAACCTGAATCTTTTTTATGGAGATGTACATGCTTTGAAAAATGTAAACGCGGATATTGCAGAAAATCAGGTAACTGCGCTGATAGGGCCGTCAGGCTGCGGCAAATCCACCTTTCTTAAGACACTTGACCGTATGAACGACCTTGTACCGGGTGTAAAAATCACAGGTGATGTATTCCTCGATGGTTTGAACATATATGGCCCATGTGATATAGTAGAATTAAGAAAACGAGTCGGAATGGTTTTCCAGAAACCAAACCCCTTCCCTATGTCGATTTATGACAATATAGCATACGGGCCCAGAATACACGGTACCAAAGCACATGGCAAACTGGATGAAATTGTGGAAAAGAGCCTTCGCAGTGCAGCTTTGTGGGATGAAGTGAAGGACCGCCTCAAAAAAAGCGCATTAGGGCTTTCAGGCGGCCAGCAGCAGAGGCTTTGTATCGCCAGGGTATTGGCTGTGAATCCGGAGGTTGTGCTTATGGATGAACCCACGTCAGCTCTTGACCCTATTTCTACGATGAAGATAGAAGACCTTATAGATGAATTGAAGCAGGACTATACGATCATCATTGTTACGCACAATATGCAGCAGGCAGGCAGAATATCGGACAAAACAGCCTTCTTCCTGCATGGCGAGATTATAGAATTCGATCAGACGGAAAAAATATTCAGTAAGCCCGGGGATAAACGTACAGAAGATTATATAACAGGCAGATTCGGATAAATTATTCCTGGCACATTTCGCTGTGCGAAATTGCCTGTTTAGCCGGATTTGCAATGCAAATGGTTATTAATAAAAAATATGCCGGCAGCGGCAGAAAGGTGGTTTTATTATGGTTTCAAGACATTCATTTGATCAGGGGCTGGATGACCTTCACCTGGATTTGATAAAGATGGGGAGTCTGGTTGAGGAATCCATCGACAACACCATCCACGCACTGAAAAAGCAGGATGTAGAACTTGCAAGAACAATATTCAGGAATGATGATATAATTGATGATTTTGAAAAAAGAATAGAAAAAAAATGCATGGATCTTATAGCCCGGCAGCAGCCGCTGGCGAAAGACCTCAGAACCATTAGCACGGCGCTTAAAATCATAACGGATATGGAACGTATTGCGGATGCTTCAGCCGATATCGCAGAAATTACCATCAGAATGTCAGGCAAGAAATATATCAAGCCTTTGATCGACATTCCTAAAATGGCTGAACTGGCCAAAATCATGGTTAACAAATCAATTGACGCCTATGTACGCCAGGATGTCAAGCTTGCAGAAGAGGTCTGCGCCAGCGATGACGAGGTAGATGACCTTTTCAACAAGATCATACTTGAACTCATTAATCTGATGAAGAACGATGCAAGTACCATTGAGCAGGGTATAGACTTCATGTTCATTGCCAAATACCTTGAACGCATGGCGGATCATGCTACAAACATCGGGGAATGGG
>JBDKVA010000209.1:0-3365 GCA_039679375.1 Clostridiaceae bacterium | reverse complement strand
AGGTTGCAATCACTGTCGTAATACATCTTCGCCATATCTATCACTCCTCTTCATTATTGGTAACCTTTATAATTCGATTGCCTCTCTCGATAGCAATGGTACCCGTTCTGACAATTTCCTTGATTCCAAATTGCTTGAGCATATCCTCCAGCGCTGCTACCTTATCTTCACCACCGGTGATTTCAATGGTCAGTGTAGATTTCGAAACGTCTACGATATTTGCTCTGAATATTCCTACGATCTGGATGATTTCGGATCTGGTCGAGGCCGTTGCCGCCACCTTGATCAATGCCAGTTCACGCCGTACAGACTCCGAATTCTCAAGCTTCTTAAGCTTGATCACATCAATGAGCTTATTGAGCTGTTTACTTACCTGCTCTACAGTATATTCATCCCCGTCCACAACGATCGTCATTCTCGATACATCGGGATTTTCCGTAATGCCTACCGCCAGGCTGTCGATGTTGAAGCCCCTTCTGCTGAAGAGTCCTGCTACTCTCGATAGTACGCCGGCATGGTTTTCCACCAGAACGGATAACGTATGCTTGGCCATTTTAATTTCCCCTTTCCGGATTCGTTCTTTAAAATCATAGCTGTTTCATCCCGTCCGTATATTCAGCATAATACCGGTGCGGCCGGTTGCTGTACATTCAGCGTCCCCAGCGTCGTCTGCAGCGGCCCAGGCGCCATCCGCAGATCACAAGGTCGTTTCCATAGGGTCTACCATGCATTCAAGCAGGTAGGGCCTGTCATCTGCAGTCAGCCGTTCAAGCGCTGCTCTGATCTGTGAATTGCCGGTGATGCGTTCGCCCTTAAAGCCATATGCAGCCGCCAGCATGACAAAATCAGGATTGTTGTCCAGGCACACCTGAGAATAGCGGCCGCCGTGCTTGTTCAGTTGAATCTCCCGCACCATGCCCAGACGGCAGTTATTGAAAAGTATTATTTTTACGCCGATACCGTAATGCCTGATCGTACCAAGCTCCTGCATGGACATCTGAAAACTTCCATCGCCGCTCACCACAACTACGGGCGCTTCAGGTTTCCCAAGCTTTGCGCCGACTGCGGACGGCAGCCCGTAGCCCATTGTCCCAAGCCCGCCTGATGTGATGAAGGTTTTAGGTTTACGTATATTATAATGATTTGCCGCCCATATCTGGTTCTGGCCGACCTCCGTTGTCATGACCGCTTCGTCCGGCAGGTACTCCGACAAAATGGAGATCAGGTATTTGGGGTTAACGAAACCGTTCATATCCGCATGAGCCGCCTTTTCCCCAGCTAACAGCCCCTGTCCGCCCAATTCCTCCACCCATTCCTTATGGTCACCGGATTTAACGAGTGCCAAAATGTCCTTGAGGATCAGCTTCACATCCCCTACAACAGGGATGGCAGCGTTAATGTTTTTACCGATTTCGGCAGGGTCGATATCAATATGGATGATTTTTGCTTTCTTTACAATGGAATTCGCTGAGCCGATTGCCCTGTCCCCGACCCTTGCCCCAAGAATAAGCACAAGATCCGCATGATGCAGTGCATAATTGGCGGTCATGCTTCCATGGGTGCCTACCATTCCGAAATGCAGCGGATGTTTTGAAGCGATCGAACCGATCCCCATCAAAGTAGTAGTTACAGGAATATTGCATCGCTCCGCCAGTTCAATAACCTCTCCTGCTGCATTTGATGCGATGACGCCTCCGCCGGCGCATATCACGGGAGCCTTTGCACTTTCGATTGCCGCGGCGGCCTTTTTGATCTGCATGGGATGGCCTCTGTATGTAGGTTTATACCCTTTGATATCGACATGTTCAGGGTATTTGAAGTCAATTAAACTATTTTGCACATCCACAGGCACATCAATGACGACAGGCCCGGGACGCCCGGTAGCGGCAATGTGGAAAGCTTCCTTAATGATTCTTGGCAGATCCTCCGCCCGTTTAACAAGATAATTGTGTTTGCAAAAGGGCGCTGTGGAACCGGTAATATCCGCTTCCTGAAACGCATCGGTTCCGATCAGGCTCCTGTCGACCTGCCCTGTTATGGCTACGATCGGTATACTGTCCATATAGGCATTGGCAATTCCTGTTATAAGATTGGTCGCACCGGGCCCCGAAGTGGTAACACAAACGCCTACCCTCCCTGTTACGCGGGCGTAGCCATTGGCTGCGTGTGCAGCACCCTGTTCATGCCTGGTGAGGATGTGCCTGATCCTGCCATCAAGCAGTGCATCATAAAACGGAGAGATTGCAGCACCGGGATAGCCGAAAAGAACTTCGACCTTTTCCATTTCCAGCGCTTTTATGATAGCCTGTGCCCCTGTCATCTTCATACTCATCCCCCCATACCAGAGACCGGATACTAGAGACCAGAAACCAGATACTAGAGATTAAAAAACCGTAAACTGGAGATAACTCTAAACTCAACTTCGCACAAACCCAAATCTGGTCTCTGCTCTTCGGTTTCCGGTCTCTGACCTCTGGTTTCCGGTTTCTGACTTCCGGCCTCTGACCTCCGGTTTCTGACTTCCGGTCTCTGACCCCTGGTCTCTGCTCTTTCGGTTTCTGGTTTCTGGTCTCTGGTTTCTGGTCTCTGCTCTTCCTGTGTCCCCTTTCCTTATATACAAAAAACCCCTCGTCAACTGCATCTCTGCAGGGACGAGGGGTATTCTCCATCGCGGTACCACCCTGATTTGATAAGCTTTTTGCTTATCCTCGGCAAGTACTTTCGTACTCAACTGTAACGTAGTTAACGCCGCCACCTGGACCGCCGATTCCGCCGGTTTCAATGGTGATGCTCCGGAGCGAGCTATGCACTGGCCTTGTGTACCGGTTTTCACCAAACACCGGTTCTCTTGCACACATATGGCAAGTCTTCCTTCCTTCATCGCTATGCTTTTAAATTAATTGTATAATATATTACCAGCATAGCAGGTATGTGTCAAGGAATTTTCACATTTTTATTACTTTTATTTGATACACATTTTTATTCTTTTTTGCTAAATATTATTAAAATCTATAAAATTATTTTTTCATTTGTATTTCCTTCAATTTTGCCAATACCATAACCATAGCAGAAGGATTGATGCATACTGGTGATAATGATCGCCTTTAAAAACTCCCTTTCATCCTTGTCCAGCCCTCTGTCCATCGCTTCCATAAAATCCTGCGTCTTATCCGCCGCAATAAGCTTTATCGCTTCTCTGGTTCCGGCCAGATCCCCCTGAAGCTTCTCCATCCCCTGTTTCAGGTAAAATTTGATCGTCTTTTCAAAATCCATTCTGTTTTTTCTTACATCAGGCATCTCTTTACCTCCCTGCAGCATATATACTGTGAACGATCACAAATTTCCATAGGCCGTTCACAGTATAT
>JBDKVA010000208.1:0-2015 GCA_039679375.1 Clostridiaceae bacterium | reverse complement strand
CCTCCCCGAAAGGGAAAGGACTGTTTTACCCGGATAATACAACCTCAAAATATGTGCGTATATTCCAATGCCGTAGTGAGTTTTGGATAATATTGCCTCTTTACTTATCGCTCCCATAATTCCGAATTTAACTTTGTTGAATTTCAGCTACATTCGGAAGAATCAGAACAAGTTCTGTTCTTCTCTCGTTGGCACGAAATTTTACGCATTGTATAATTATCGGATAGGATTTTTATAATATCCTGACGGCGATAGAATAACTTATTGCCAATGCGTGAAAATGGCAGTATGCCATTGGAACGAAATGTTTGTAAGGTGCGAGGCGAAATGTGCAATGCCTGCATCACATCCTGGTTGTCGAGCCAATCTTGCAACTTGTCAGTTAATGGGTTGGTTGTACTTGCAGAATCTCCGGCATAAGACATTGCTTCCTGATTAGCCTGCTTTTTGCTATAAGCAAAATGATTACGGAGATCAACCGCAAAGTTTTCCTGACTATTAAAAAAATAATCGGTCAAAATTTCACTAATGGTCTTTTGTTCGTTCATTTCAGACCTCCTTTTTTACTGCCGGTTATAAACTGTGCGGCTTCGGCTTGGATTTCGGCGGCAGTTTTGCGTCTGCCCTCTTTGAGCCAGCTGTCGATCTCGCTTTTAAGGAACATCAACTTTTTGCCTTTTTTGTGATAAGGAATTGAACGCTGACCAATCCATCCATAAACCGTAGGTTTCGCGGGGTGGTCAGGGTGGTACTTGCAGAGGTCGTCGAGATTTAGCCAACGGTCGCCCTCCTGCGTCTGCGGTTGTTTCGTGTTCAACAAGGTTTCTATTCTCTCGACCTTGTTAATCAAATGTGCTACGGCTTTCGGTACATCATTAAAAGAAAGTTCGTCTGAAAACATATTTTTATAAGTTGAACTAAATCCCTTTCGGGATAGTTTTTCAACGAATAAAATTAAGCATAAAAAGTGATTTGATGAACTTTACGGCAATACAAATTTAAAAAGTAATGCCGTATGAGAAAAAAATCAGAATCAACCATTATTGAGAGAGCACTGGATTGCGTTCCAGGGTTCGACCGTGTCTTCCAGAAGCTTCAGCAGCAGGTAGTTTTACGGGGCCAAAGCAAAAGCACCCTCCACAATTACATTCGTCGTGTAGCAGCCATCTCGCTGCATTTCGGGAGGTTGCCGGAGCTTATTGCAGATGACGAGATCAACGAGTATCTCACAGCCCTGGCTCTGTCTGCCAAATCGCCATCCCGGAGCAATTTCAAACACGCAGTTTATGGCCTTCGCTACTATTATCGACTGCTTGGCCAGAACAAACGCGCTATCTCACTTCCCTCACTCAAGAAGGACACCAAGCTTCCGGTCATCCTTAACCGTTCGGAACTAAAAGAGCTATTCAAAGCACCAACACTGCTTAAACACCGCATAGTATTGACTCTTATCTATTCTGCCGGACTACGCAGTCAAGAGGTTATCAATCTGAAACTCTCCGATATCGACTTTGAACGCAAAACCATACACATACGCCAAAGCAAGTACAAAAAAGACCGTATTGTTCCTCTTTCCGGATATATGGCTGAAGGGTTGAAGAAGTATATTGCAGCAGAAAACCCCGTTGATTGGCTCTTTAACGGAAAGGAGCCGGATGGACGCTACAGTGTCCGGGGACTATCGTGGGTAATGAGAGAAACACTCAAAAAGACCTCCATCAAAAAAGAAGTCAACCTCCACTCTCTCCGGCACAGTTATGCCACACACCTTCTCGAGGATGGGCTGAACATTGTCACGCTCAAGGAACTCCTGGGACATGCGGAAATCACCACCACGATGATCTACCTTCATGTCGCTCAATGCCCGCTTATCAAACCACATAGCCCGTTGGACACATTGTATGGCGTCAGGAGATGAGCCGCCAGCAATACGAAGTCGCAGATGTCATTGATAGGTTTGGACAACGGTTTTGTGAAGAATACCAGCCAAACGGATATCAGAAAAGGATACTCAA
>JBDKVA010000207.1:0-97131 GCA_039679375.1 Clostridiaceae bacterium | reverse complement strand
ATTCTCGCTGGAATAACCTGATTTCGAGAAGGCACATGGCCATATACTGTGAACGGCCTATGAAAATATGTGACCGTTCACAGTATATAAAAGGCGAAGTGTCTGACAATTAACATTATACCATTTTACACAAAAAAATAGCAGCCGTAAATGGCCGCTGACATTTTTTATTATCTGTATGTTTTTTAAGTTCGTAAAGTCATTATTTTTTGTTTAAAAATACGGTAACATTTACAAAATCGGATCCCAATCTGATTTCTTCGATCTGACTGTCTATTGCCGCCTTTTCGTCATTCAGGCCCTTTAGTTCCTCTGTGTTTTTCTCACTGTTCTTCTCCTTGATCTCCTGTATCCGGTTGTCGATTTCATTTGACCGGACTATATCATTGTTCAGAACTTCCGTCATATCTTCTGTTACAAACGCACCTGCCTGAACATTTGCCTCGCCGAATGCGCTATTCAGATCCGTAACAAAATGGTCGTACTGTGTTTCAGGTATAATGAATTGAAGACTGTCCTGCGAAAGCGAATAGTTCGTCCTTCCCTGGGATGCCGTTACATCACTTGTCGCGGCTGTTACTGAGGAGTATAACGCCACACTGTCATTTGCGCCGTTTGAATCCGCTTTTATATCGCCGCTGTTCTCCAATGCCAGGGTTTTTACTTTCTCAGCCAGCGCTTTCGGGTCATCTGCCGTTATGGTAATCGTTGAAACCTTATTGCTGGCAGTTTCAACGCCTTGTATCTTCATTGAACCCGCATAAGCAGACTCCCGTTCCTTCACCGTTCCCGACCGGTTCACATCAAGGCTCTCAGAATATGTCGCCGTCATCGAATCAGAGCTCTTTGACCCACTCTCCGCAGCATCGGCCTCCTCTGCCTTTCCGCTGTCACCCTGTATCCCCATGATATTTACCGGTCCTTTGGCGGCAGGTTGTCCGGCTGCCATAGCGGAACTATTATCGGCACTCTTTGTATGCATCGGAGATAAAAGTCCAAATCTATAAAAACTACCTGCAAGGAAAATCAGGAGTATACCAGCTGCTATAGAGGCAAATGTTTTGGTAAAAAAGAAGCTTTTTGTTTTTTTAATGCTTCGTACCTTTCCGTCCTGTTTTACAGCAACAGCAAGCAGCTTTTCATGCAGTTCCGCTTTAAAGTTCGCTGGCAGCTCCTGCTGCGGCAAATCCTTGCATAGTTCTACGATTTTTTGCATCTCATCAAGTTCCGCTTTGCATTCTTTGCATTTCTCGATATGTTTTTCAAAAGAATGGCGTTCATCCATATTCAGTTCATCATCTATATATGCATTGATATTTTCTCTTGCATTTGAGCAGCTTGTCATCTCCAACCCTCCTTTCATGTTATTTGACGTATTCTTCATTGAAAAGTTCCCTTTTTTTCAACAATACATTTTTTAGTGCCTGTCTGGCCCGGTTGATCCTGGATTTTACCGTGCCTGAAGGGCAATCGAGAACGTCTGCGATCTCATCGTAGGTAAGGCCTTGAATATCCCTCAGAGAGATCACAAGCCTTTGTTCTTCCGGCAGCATATTTATCGCATCGTTTACCAGACGCCGCATTTCCTCTTTTTCCGCGACTTCGTCCGGCAAAGGGTCGTCGCTCATGATCTGACGCTTCATTTCACCGTCTTCCACATGAATTTCTTCATCAAGCGATATTACTTTCTTATTTTTTTTCTTTCTGATATCATCAAGACAGACATTGGTAGTAATACGATAAACCCATGTTGAAAAAGACGATTGTTCCTTGAATCCGGCAATCGATCTGAATATCCTTATTAACGCTTCCTGCGCCAGATCGCCGGCATCATCATAATTGCCGACAATCCTGTAAGCCAGGTTGAATATTTTTTTCTGATAAGCTTCTATCAGCATTTCAAAGGCTGAAACATCACCAGCCTTCGATCTCTCAAGCAGAAGCTGTTCGCTATTGCCCATTTCCTATTCTGCTACCCCCTGCAGTAATTACGTTAATATACAACAATATACAACTCAAAAAAGGACAAACACAGTTTTAATTATACATCATTTATTGATGTCTTTGAACCACCAGGGCAAATAATTTAATTGTGGACAGGAAATTCAGCTAATTAAGGCTAATTTCGCAAAATATTCACAATGAGCACCATAATACCTGTTTACCGGTACCTCTCATGTGACCAAAAGGTTACGCGCCCACCCGGGTAGCTTATAGTCACTTTACCGCATCTGGCCAGCATCGGCCCCATGAAAATGATGGATGAACGCATCTCGGCTGCAAGCTCTACAGGAATTTGTGTTTCCTTAATATTCGAGGAATTGATGATGATGACGTCTCCCTCCATCTTTGCACTGCAACCTATTTTCTTTAATATTTCAATCATTACCTCCACATCTCTAAGCCTTGGACAATTTTTGACGATACTTTCTCCGCCATTGAGCAACGAAGCTGCCAATATTGGCAATACAGCATTTTTGGAGCCTTCTACCGTAATCTCGCCTTCGAGTTTGGCGCCTCCTGCAATAACAAATCTGCTCATAAAAACACCTCGCACACATATATATTTTATGCGAGGCCGGTGCAATGTGTTCAGATTCTTTCATAGTTGGAATATCGTGATATGTTGAGCAGTATACCCACCTCAACCATAAAAAACACAAGCGATGTCCCTCCTGAACTGAAAAATGGCAGTGACACGCCAGTAGGCGGAACTGTGTTTGTTACAACGGCGACATTGAAAAGGCTCTGAACGGCAATCAGCCCCGTGACGCCTGTAGCGATCAGGCTGCCGTAAACATCCGGGGCATGAACCGCTATTTTTATCCCCCTCCAGATGAATATCATAAACAGCAGCAAAATGGCAATGACACCGACAAACCCCAACTCTTCAGCCAGTACGGCAAAAATATAGTCATTATACGAAAAAGGCAAATACAGATATTTCTGCATGCTCTGTCCAAGGCCGCGGCCGAATAATCCCCCCGAGCCTATCGCATAAAGCGACTGAATCGTCTGATACCCTTCATCAAGCGGGCTGCTCCAGGGGTTCAGGTATGAGTTGATTCGCGGAGCCATATAATCCGTGAATGAAATAACCGCTGCCAGCACAGCGCAAACCGGCGCGGCAAGTATAAGAAAATGCTTGATCTTCGCACCTGCCACAAACAATATGATAATAGACAATGAAATCATAATGATGGTTTGGCTGAGGTGTGTTTCCAGCAGCAGCAATACCGCTATCAGCCCGACAACAAAAAGATAGGGCATCAGATCGCCAAACAGTGATTCGAGCGGCTTTTTTCGTTTTGACAAATAGTAGGATAAGAATAGGATCAGTGCCAGCTTCGCCATTTCGGACGGCTGGAATGCAAAGCCTATATATATCCATCTCCGGGAACCGTTTATTTCATTGCCGATGCCGGGTATAAGCACCAGTATGAGGAGGACGATGCTCGCTCCCATCAATGCAAGCACCGTTTTCCGGCCATATTTGTGATAGTCGTAGTTTGCTGCAAGAAGCATTGCAACTACTCCAATCACTGCAAACCTAAGCTGTTTTCCGATGAAATAGTAGATATCGTCGTAATCATTTTCAGCTGTTGGCGCACTGGCGCTGAAAAGCATAATCAATCCCATCGAAAGCAATATCAGTACGGTGATGAAAAGCCAGAAATCAAACGGCTTTTTGTCTTTCATATGTAACCTCCGCGTTACTTGAAACTATATGATCCGTATCCTTAATGTTGCGAAGCCAATAAAGCAAAGTACAAGGGTAATCAGCCAGAACACCCTGACCACTTTCGTCTCCGGCCAGCCTGACAATTCAAAATGGTGGTGGATCGGCGCCATTTTAAATACTCTCTTGCCTCTCAGCTTGAATGAAGCCACCTGTATAACGACCGAAATAGATTCCACAGCGTATATTGCTCCGACCACAAGAAGCATCCAGGGCATTTTCATAACGACAGCCGCCGCTCCGACAACGCCGCCCAGAGCCAATGACCCTGTATCTCCCATGAAAACCTTCGCGGGATGTATGTTGAAAACCAGGAAACCCAGGCAGCCGCCTGCCGTGATGGAGCAAAACAGCTTGACAAAATCCCACTCTCCCCTGACCATGGCAACAACGGTAAAAAACACAGCCACAATAAGAGTTATCCCTGTGCACAGGCCATCCACCCCATCCGTCAGGTTGACGGAATTGGTGATCAGGTACATGACCACTATAATAAATGGAATATACAGCCATACCGGCCATTCAACAACCGCGTCAACGCCCTTGAAAGGATGGATGATTCCCGTTCCGAGAGACGGACTGTATGCCACATAAACAGCAAAAACAGCCGATACCAGCAGGAGCCCGAAGGATTTTTGGGCAACGCTGAGGCCGTCCTTGTTCTTTTTAACCACCTTGACCATGTCATCAATGAAACCTACAGCTCCAAAACCGGTTGTAACAAGCAGCATCGGTATGATATCCGGATATTTCGGCGCGAATATCACAGATGTTATGATCATCGGAATAAGAAAAATAAGACCTCCAATCGTTGGTATCCCCATTTTTTTCAAATGAGTGGCAGGACCGTCGTCTCTCACTGTCTGCCCAAGCTTCAAGCGTTTAAGCATCGTTATGATGATCGGCCCTGCAATCAGCGCCATCAGAAAAGTTGCCGCAAAAGCCAGTACCTGTGCTGATGTAAAAAAGTTTATTTTCAAGTTCATTCCCCCGTATCTTAAAATAAAACTGACCTTATGTTCCGCTGAGGTTACTTCCGTATCATATCATATTGCTCGATCTCCAGCAATTCGCGCACAACTTCCCTTTCATCGAAATGAATGGTTCTGTCTTTGAAGGTTTGGTAAGTTTCATGCCCCTTGCCGGCAAGCACCAGCACATCTCCTGCCATGGCAGTGGTTAATGCATGCTTTATAGCCTCACGCCGGTCACAGATGCATATATATTTACCTGCTGTCGTTTTTATTCCATCTTCGATCTGTCTTATGATCGTTTCAGGGTCCTCTGTCCGTGGATTGTCCGACGTAATGACGGTATAATCGGCAAGACGCCCTGATATCGCACCCATCATCGGCCTTTTCGACCTGTCCCTGTCCCCGCCGCAGCCGAAGACGCACACTACTCTGCCTGCAGCATAATCCCTTACTGTGGATAATATGTTTTCCAGGCTGTCCGGCGTATGAGCATAATCAATTATAACACTGAAGTCACGTCCTGTATCTACCGATTCAGCCCGCCCCGGCACCTGTACCTTATCAAGGCCTGCCATAACCGCCTCTGCAGGCATTCCCAGCATGCCGCTCACACCTGCGGCTGCCAAAGCATTATATACGCTGAACCTACCCGGTATATTTACGCGAAGCCTTAATCCGTACCAGGACGAAGTGATGTCAAATTCAACACTTTTTGGCAGTTTCACAATATTTGACGCTCTTACGCCGGAATCGGCTTTTATGCCAAAGGTGAGCGTGCCGCATGTCGCTTCCTTCAGAATCTTTTCCGCATATTCATTATCTACATTGATCAGGCCGTTCTTGCATATTTTGAATAATTTACACTTGGCAAGGAGATATTCCTCCATGGAAGCGTGTTCCTTTCCGCCTATATGATCACGTGAAAGGTTCGTGAAAACGCCGACGTCAAACTCACAGCAGCTTACCCTGTGCAGAGCAAGTCCCTGGGATGAAACCTCCATTGCCACATACTCAACGCCCTCTTCTACCATCTGTGCGAACAATTCCTGAAGATCCTGCGATTCCGGCGTTGTACGCTCGGAATAAAGGATCCTCTCCCCTATTCTCGTCCCCAGTGTTCCTATGATGCCGACTTTTTTGCCTGAAGCCTCCAAAATGGATTTCAGCATAAAAGTCGTTGTCGTTTTACCTTTCGTACCCGTTATTCCGATCAATTTGAAGCGGCCGGAAGGGTGTCCATAGAACCGGTCAGAAATACAGGCAAGCGCCAAACGGGAATCATCCGTCCTGATCACCGGACATCCTTCCGCTATATTCAGATCCTTTTGGATAATCACCGCTGAAGCGCCATACTCCAGCGCCTGGTCAACATAGTCATGTCCGTCCGTTGTCATACCGTCTATGCAAACAAATACAAAACCCTTCTTTGCCTTTCTCGAATCATAAGCGATGCCTTTTATGTCAATACCAATGTCTCCTCTGATGTCCAGAACATTTATATCCTTGATCAGATCGGCCAATAACATGCTTACCTTCCTTTACCAGCAATTCGCAATATCCGGTTCGACTAGTTAGAATTGCGGCGTATTGCAAATACTACTACTCAATATTGTCGATGTTTCTAAATGTCACCTCGACAACACGCCCTTTTGTTACCATTGTACCTGCTGCAATCTCCTGCTTGTAGACGACTCCTGCACCGTTGATCTTGATATTAAGGCCAATATTGTTCATTGCGTCTACTGCTTCCGATATGTTTTTATTGGTAAGATCCGGCATCTTTACTGTAAGCTGTTTTTCAGGCTTATATGTATATAAAATCACAACTGACTTTTCCGGTATTACTGCATCTGCTTTTGGCATCTGTTCAACAACTTTGCTTGTATTATTCCCATTTCCTTCTATCTTATAATTCAAGCCTGCCGCCCTGAGCTGTTTAACCGCCTCTTCAACAGTTTTTCCCTGAACGTCCGGTACAAATACTTCCTTGCCCAGATTCTTCATATCCTCTTCTGTATATTTTCTCTCAACCTGAAGATAATTCAAAACATCCTCCATGATTTCTCCTGCCAATGGCGCGGCGATCATTCCTCCCATGTAGGAATCGCCCTTTGGGTCGAAGAGCACGACCAGCGTGATGATCATCGGGTCATCCGCAGGAGCAAATCCGCAGAATGAAGCGATATGCACATCCTTCTGAGTCGTCTGCGAGGTTCCCGTTTTGCCGCCTATCCGGTAACCCTTAATGTAAGCTCCGATACCGGTCCCGGTTGGGGTGGCGACAACACCCTCAAGTATACTTCTTACCGTATCGGAGGTTTGTTTTGATATGACCGTACGGCTCACCTCAGGCTCGAATTTCTTCACCACATTTCCGTCGGAATCGGTCAATTCCTTGACAAGCCTCGGCTTCATCAGTTTGCCGCCGTTTACAATAGCCGTATAAGCAGTGACAAGCTGGATAGGAGTTATTGTAAACCGTTGGCCGAAGGATGCAACCGCCATATCAATTTCCTTTGGTTTTGCTTGAAATATGGAGCCGCTTTCACCCTTTAATCCTATTCCGGTTTTTTCTGTAAAACCGAAAGCCTTCACGTAATTATAAAAGCGGTTCAATCCAAGGCTTTGCGCTACCTTGACAAAGACCGGGTTGCATGAATTGATTACCGCTTCGCGGAAGGTTTCCGTTCCATGCGGCCTGCCCACCCTCCAGCACTGAATAGGCTTCGGCCATCCGGTCACCTTGATCGGAAGATCATTTGTAATAGTGTCGGGCGTGATAACGCCTTCTTCGATACCTGCTGCTGTTGTAAAGGACTTGAACGTAGAACCGGGCTCATAGGTGTCTGATATAGCTTTGTTCCTCCATACGGTTTTGCTAAGTATATTTACCGCTTCCGTGCTTCTTTCAACCCAATTGGCCTTGTCAAGCCCATCAATGTTCTCCGGGAATGCATATGGATTATTCAGGTCATAATCCGGTTTTGAAACAAGCGCCAGTATGTCCCCGTTCCTGGGGTCTATAACAATAGCAACCGCACCCTGTTTGACCTTGTTATCTTCAATAGCCTTTTCAAGGGACTTTGACGCGAGATACTGTATGGTTTCATCAATAGTGAGAACTACATTCAGCCCGTCCTGCGCATCGATACGCTTTTCCGTATCGGAGGGTATTGCCCTGTTTCCGGCATCCACTTCGCTGAGGATTTTACCCGGCGTACCCTTGAGGTATTTTTCCATGATATCCTCAATGCCTCCCTGAAGGCCTTGATTGTCATTACCGGTAAAGCCCAGTATGTGGGACATCAGGTTGCTGTTCGGATAATACCGTTTGGCATCCTCATCAATGTTAATGCCTTTCACATTCTTTTCATTTATCCACTTTCTTACATTATCTTCTGTTTCTCTGTCGACTTTGCGTTTTATCGTAACATAACCGACATTCCTGGTGATCAGGTTGTATACCTGGCTGCGGTCCATGTTGAGGATTTGGGCCAACCCGTCTGCTATTTCATCTATAGTCAAATTTTTATTAGTCTTCACTTCACTCGGTTTGCAGGTAATTGTGGCAACCGTGACACTGATTGCCAGCTTTTTACCGTTCCGGTCATAGATCGTGCCCCGGATCGGACTAATGATCCTGCTTGTGTTTTGCTGTTCGAAAGCTTTTTTTTGAAGCTCGCTTCCCTGTACAAACTGTATAAAAGCCAGTCTTCCGATCAGTATTGCAACAACCACCGTAAATGCCGCCAGCATGAAAATTAACCGTTTTTTCTGCGTTCTGCCTGGAGTAGCCACTTTGATCCCCCCTGTATATGAAAGGTCTGAACAAAAAAGACCATAGACCGTGCAAAATACAATTTTACACTCATCCACAGTCTACATGTTATCGGGTATATATCCGACTATTACAGTCCAGTCTGCTTGCAGGCATCCGGACATAAATCACCTCGCCGTTTCCAGCTTCATCCTTGCCTCATTCAAAAAGTCTGATCAGTCCGGTTACCTTGTTTATAAAAAACGCGATTAAATTATCACGATCCCCACCTGCTCCGTCCTGATCATTCACTACTACCGTATAATCGCTTCTTGGTACTTTAATATATACAATCTGGCTTTTGTCAGGCGTCTGCATGTCAAGCCTTGACTCCGCTGCTTCTTTTATATCGGCCAGATTTGTCTCTGTCTCGATCTGCACCTTCAGTAATGAATTTTCATTTCTCAGCTCAGTGTACTGATTTTGCTTTTGATTTATACTATAACTGATTTTTGTAATAGCTGCAAATCTATACATCACAACAAGTCCGGCAATGAGGACAGTCAGTGTCGACATCACAAGCTTAAACTTGATTTTCCTATTGTTCTTATAGCGCTTTTTCGCCTTAAGAACCGTATTGTTTTCATAAACATCATACTCGAGCTGCCTGGCCGCTGAGCCCTGTACGTAATCATAATCCTCTTGTATCAATTGTATTCACCTCTTCAGTGATTTATGCAATACGTGTACCTAGTGTTTTGTAACACTTCATTCTTATATACATTCAAAGTGTTACAAAGACACTTCCGTGATTGTTGTGGTCTGTATACCCATGTTTTAGCTGTTACAGACCACTAGGAGATACAAAAGCAACCACTGCCTGATAGCAATACCGGGGATCGTCTCCGGACAATCCCCGGTAAGTGCAGAACTTTTCTTTTGTTTTTCGCTTGTCTTTTTCTCTTTTGTTAATTTTTTCTTTTGTTTTTTGATTACATTTTCATCTTTTGCGTGCGTTATCTTTTGTTTTTTAACATTCTTTTTATCTTTTGTAGTTGTTTTCTTTTGTTTTTGTTTTGTAAAAATTTCATCTTTTGTACAAACAGGGCTTGTCCCTTGTATATAAATGTTTAACCTTGTCTTCCAATCTTCTCCGCCGTTCTTAGTTTTGCACTTCGTGACCTCGGGTTTTGAGCCATTTCTTCCTTCGATGGCAGCACCGGCTTTTTTGTTATGACCTTCAGTTCCGGCTTCTTCCCGCATACGCACACCGGAAATGACGGCGGACATGTGCATGGCTTTTCACGTTTCTGGAACTCATTCTTTACGATCCGGTCCTCCAGCGAATGGAACGTAATAACACTTAGCCTTCCTTCCGGGTTTAGCATCTCAACGGCATCATTCAGTGCCTCCTTCAATGCTTCGAGTTCATCGTTAACAGCGATCCTCAGCGCCTGAAACGTTCTTTTTGCGGGATGTGGGCCTTCCCGTCTTGCGTTCGCCGGTATGGCCGCCTTGATGATGTCCACAAGCTGTCCTGTTGTTTCGATCCTGCTTTCGTTCCTGGCCTTTATAATAAAGGAGGCGATCCTTCCTGCCCAGTTCTCTTCTCCATATCCCCTGATGATGTCTCTGATTGCCTTTTCATCATATGTATTCACGATCATCGACGCATCCAGTTCCTGTTCCCTGTCCATCCGCATATCCAGCGGCGCGTCCTGCTGGTAACTGAAACCTCGTTCTGCTTCGTCCAGTTGGTGGGATGATGTGCCTATGTCAAGAAGGATTCCGTCTACGCCATGGATGTTTTGCTGCTTTAGAAGCCTGGACATATTCCTGAAGTTGCCTTTTAACAGTATCAGCCTCGCAGGGGTATTTGCCTGCCGGAGTCTTTCGGACGACACCTCAAGAGCCGTTTCATCCTGATCTATCCCAATGAGTGTACCCTTGTCCAATTTCTTCAGTATCTCAAGGGAATGGCCTGCGCCTCCCAGTGTTCCGTCGAGGTAGACTCCATCGTTTCTGATATTCAAGCTGTTGATGCACTCATCCAGCAAAACCGGCCTATGATTGAAATCCATCCTTTTCCTCCCAAGACTGTCAAAAAATCAGCCGCCTGGTATCATATACCCAGCATAGCCATCGTTTCGGCTATACTGTCAGGCTTCAGGCTATCATCCTGGGTGTAGTTTTCCCACCTGTCCTTACTCCATACTTCAACCCTTGTCCCTACCCCGATGATACTGATATCCTTTTCAAGTCCGGCATGGGCTCTGAGGGCTTGCGGTACAAGAATGCGATAATTGCCGTCCATTTCACATTCCGAAGCAGTGGAAAAGAAAAATCTGTTGAATGCCCGCGCGTTGCTGTTTGAAAGCGGCAGTGTCTCGAGTTTGCTGACAAGGCTGTTCCATTGGGCCTCAGAGAAAATGAAAAGACACCCCTCAAGACCTTTTGTGATCATGAATTTCACACCGAGTTCTTTTCTGAACCCAGAGGGAATGATAACCCTGCCCTTTGGATCTATCGTGTGTTGAAATTCACCATAGAACAACAATTTCACCTCTTTAACTAAAGCTCAACCACTTCCACCCACTTTGCACCACTTGTCTACTATTTTAAAACATTTTCCAATAATAATCAAGCTATTAATGGGATTTTTTTTTAAAGATAGGTAAAAGGTCCTACGATGCGGATAAAACAAAACGAGGAAGCATTGAGCTCCATAAAAAAAGCTGCCATTTGATTTTGACTTTCGTTCAAAAATCAAAATGGCAGCCTTTCGCGCAAATTAATTATCCTATTGTGCTATCCTACTGGGAGCTGTTGAATATGGTTTTCCTGCGCCGCATTGATACGCTGAGCAGTATCCCGACATTCAGGTAGTTTGCTATAAGGGCAGTTCCTCCCCGGCTCACAAACGGAAGCGGTATGCCTGTCACAGGAAGCACGCCGACACACATGCCGATATTTTCAATAAAATGGAATCCAAGTATGGAAGCGATACAGACTGCAATAAATGCTCCGTACGCATCCCTGGAATTTATGGAAATATAAATGCATCTGAAAAGTATGAAAAATATAACCGCTATGACGAGCATTACCCCGATGAAGCCGAGTTCTTCGCCGATTACCGAGAATATAAAGTCTGTTTGTTTCGCTGGTAAATAATAACTGCTTGCAGCCGAACTGCTGTTTTGGGTCTGCAGACCGTGAAACAAGCCTTTCCCGAAAATCTGTCCCGAGCCTATGGTCATCTTCGAACGGTTTACCTGCCAGCCGGTGTTCTGCAGATCGTTCTCAGGGAAGATGAATGAAAGTATCCTGTTTCTGATATGCGGAAATTTTTCGGGAATTACAAAAAACCATAAAACAGGCGCTGAAGCGGCAAATGTCCCGAGAGCGATTAAAAAATACCGATAGGGTATGCCATAAATGAAAAGCATCACGATAAATGAAAATATAAAAACCATTGCGGTACCGATGTCCCGCTGCAGTATGACCAGCGCTATGGGTATCGCAGCGTATACAACCAGCTTGACGGTATTTTTTGCCGTTTGCTGGCCTTCCTTCAAGCGTTCGAAAAACACAGGCATAACCACTGTGAAGGCCGCCTTTGCAAATTCGGAGGGCTGGAAAGTACCAATAATAGGGACCGTAAGCCAACTCAAACTGCCATTTTTCTCATCGCCTTTAACAAGGACTAATATCAAGAGAAGGATACTGGCAACATAGAAAACAAACCCGATCGTCTTAAAATCCTTGTAGTCGACCGCACTGATCGTGATTGCTGCCACCAATCCTATGACAAGGCACAGGATCTGTTTGAGCAGTGTTTTGCTTAAGCCCGGTTCACCAATGGCACTTTTCAAAATTGCTATACCAATGATCGACAGCAGCAATACAGCCGCAAAAAGCAGATAGTCAAATTGCTTTATATAATTTATACTCTTCGTTTTCTCAACAAAATACATCCTATCCACCCTGGCTGTTATGCTTTTATCCAGTAAATTCAATATTACTGGTTTTTCTTGCTGTTCTTGTAATAGGCTACGATAAGCTTGTCCAGTTCTACGCTTACTTTATATATCTCTTTTGAATCCGCTTCCGAAATAATGAGCTTGCCCAGCTCATCCTGAAGGAATTCTATCTTCGCCTTTAACTCTTCGAGCTGCACTTTAATTCTCCTCTTTATTATTCTCGTCAGCCTTATCCTCTGCCGTCTCTCCCGGTTTTGCTCCGGTATCTTTGCCTGCCGTATCCGCATCTGTTAATTGTTCCGGCTCCTCAGCTTCTTTTTCCGGCTTATTATCGATATCTGCCGAATCCAATGATTCTTCCGTCTGTTCCTCTTCCTTCATCTTCAACAGAAGAGAACCATACTCGCTCTGGCCGGAAACAACCGTTTCTTCGTCCGATTCCCTGGCCTTTTTGGCACGGCTGCTTATATATAGCGCACTGAACACCAGTACCAGCAAAGCTGACAGAAGTTGTGACACTCTGATGTTCCCCATCATCAGGCTGTCGGTCCTGAGTCCTTCAATAAAGAACCGGCCGACGCCGTATAAAATAAAGTAAAGGTAAAGCACCTCTCCTTCAAACTTCTTTTTCTTCCGGTAGACTGCCAGAAAAGCAAAAATGGCTATGTCCAAAAGAGACTCATACAGGAATGTAGGATGTACACCCCACTTTGCCAGGTCAATACCAGGCTGTTCACCAATCAGGTAATCATTGAAAACCGTACCGTTCATACGCCAGGGAAGGGCCGTCATCGTACCGAAGGCTTCCTGGTTTACAAAATTGCCCCATCGGCCGATACCCTGACCAAGAGCAAGGTAAGGAATTGCAAAATCAATAAGATGCATAAATGGGATCTTCTTTTTCCTTGCATACAGCCAGGCTACCAATACTGCGCCGATGATCCCTCCGTAAATGGCAAGCCCGCCATTTCTTGTCATGAATATTTCAACCGGGTTATCCCTGAACTGGTCCCAGCTGAATATTACATAGAACAGCCTGGCGCATATAATAGCCGCCGGCGCTGCAAACAGAACCAGATCCAGTATATTGTCCGGTACGATATCGTACTTTTTACTGCTTTTTACAGCCAGCAGGACTGCAATCAGAAAGGCCAGCGCAATGATGATCCCATACCAGTAAATTTTAATGCCAAAAACTTGAAAAGCCCATCTTCTCAGTTCAAATTCAAGACCCAACAGACCCGGAAACCGTACATCCATTGCCAACCCCCCTCTAAACAGGTTTTATGATTGAAAGAGCAAGTTTTTCCTCTTTGAAATGCTCTTTAAATACCTCACAAACATATTCAAAAGATATTTTATCATAAACCTCCAAATAGTCAAACATGTTCACACCTTTAAAATAGACGGAAATAAATGTATGGGAGATCTTCTCGACGGAATTGAACTGCCTCATATATCTGCCGAGCATTGACCTGACAAGCCGGTCATAGGCTTCCCTGTCAAGGCCGTCTTTCTTTGCTTTATCTACTGCCATGCACAATCTGTCCCTTACCTTCACAGGATCCTTTGATTCTCCGCTCAATACCGAAAACGCATAACCTTTTTCTATTGTAAAATCAAATTCAAAGGTGGAATTTAATAAACCCTCATCATAAAGCTGTTCATACAGGCCTGAACTTCTCCCTATCAGCATATCCAGAAGCAGCTTCACCGCAACCTCGTATTTCAGCAGCTCAACGCCTTCCAGATCCGGGCTGCTGTCCTTGTACCCCATGGAAAATATAGGTATGGATACGGCAAGTGTCTGTTCTACATAGCCCTTTTTGATTTCAGCCGGCTCCTCAGGAAATACCCTCCTGATCGGCTGCCTTGCATCCTTTTTCTCAAGTGCCGCCTCTATCCGGTCAAACACACTTTGGGGCTCCACATCACCCACCACAAGAATCACCATGTTTGACGGATGATAAAATGTATTGTAGCACTTGTAAAGCGTTTCCCTGTCAATTTTGCTTATGCTCTCAACCGTACCGGCGATATCGATTTGAACGGACAGTTTGTTGTAAAATGCGCCAAGAAGGTTAAAAAAGGCTCTCCATCCCGGATCATCCTGATACATCATGATTTCCTGTCCAATGATTCCCTTTTCCTTTTCCACGCTTTCACTGGTGATATACGGATGCTGTACATAATCGAGCAGCAGATCGAAATTTTCTTTAAACCTGTCTGTGCAGGAGAAAAGATATACGGTCTGGTTAAAGCTGGTATAGGCATTTGGACTGGAACCCAGAGCCGCAAACTTATCCATCACGCTTCCATCCTTTTGTTCAAACAGCTTGTGTTCAAGGAAATGCGCTATCCCGTCAGGCACCCTGGTCGGTATGGTTTCCCCCGGTATAATGAATTCATTGTCAACCGATCCGTAATGCGTTGAAAAAGTAGCATGCTTTTTTGAATAACCCTTTCTTGGTATCACAAAAGCTTTGAGTCCGCTGCTGTGCTCATATTTGTAAAGCACTTCGCCGGCTTTATCATAATTTATTTTATCGATATTCATCTGCTCAACTCCTCTGCCTGCCGGTTATTTTTGTATTGCTGTGAGAAAATAAACTGTATCAAGCGTGATACCTGAAGCAATCCGCATGACTTCTTCAGGTTTTACCTTATTGACTTTTTCAATCACATCGTTGAAATCGTCATTCGTGCCTGAGATCGTCTGGCTCAGATAAAAGTCGACAATGTTCATCTGGCTGTCGCCCAGGGATTTCATTCCCGTCTCCGTTGTCTTTAAAGTAGCTTCAAGCTCCTGTGTTGATATCATCCCCTTTTTTATTTCCTCCAGCTGCTTCAGGATAATGTCCAGTGCTTTGTCCCGGTCTTTCAGCTCAATTCCGCTGCTCACCACCATCAAGCCCTTGAATTTATCCAGCCGTGAATAGGAATAATATGCAAGGCTCGCCTTTTCCCTTACGTTCTGGAACAGCTTTGAATGAATCCCACCTCCGAGTATTCCGTTATATACCATCAGTGCGGGGTATTCCCGGCTGTCCGGCGCGACATTGGTCCGAAAACCAAGGCAAAGCTTCCCCTGAGTGACATTCATGGTTTCGGTCACATGCCTTGCTTGTGCGATCTGTTTTTTTGAAAATCCATTTCTCAGTGCCTTTATGTCTTTACGGGGCATTCTGCGAAGATATCCTATCACCATATCGGCCTGCCTGTCGGTTATGCTGCCTACCAGATAGACCTGAAGCGGATAGGTCTCCAATACTTCATGATAGTGGCCGGTCAATCCCTCCCTTGTAATCGCTCCGAGATCCTCGACATAGCCATAATCATAAATTCCGTAAGGTTCATCCCTGCATACCTCTTCCAGGCAACGGTCAACGCTGTACTGCATTTTGTCATTTACCCTGCTTTCAATCAGCATCCTTAATATTTCTTTCTCCTGCACAAGATAATCCTCATTAAATTGTCCGTTTACTAAGGCGGGTCTGGTGATGATGCCGTAAAGCATTTCAAATGCCGCAGTAAATGAATCCGTGCCATCCGGTATGTATTGCTGCGATAAAAATTCCGTATAGAATTGGATGATATGCCTCTCGCCCTTTTTGGTCACACCGCAGTCGAAGCTAGCTCCATAAAGCTTTTCAAGCTGAAGGGATATATCCTTTGACTTCGGGTATTCCTCACTGCCTCTCCTCATTACGGCAGGTAAAAGCGCATTCATTGTTACGCTTTCCCTGATAAGGTTATCCTGGAAAAAGAAATTAATACTGCTCGTTTTGAATTTGTCCGTGTTTACCCTATAGACGTCTATACCGCTGAAAGAAGCCACTTTCATCATCTTTCCGGCAATTAAAGCATTATCCATTTTTACCTTCCTTTCCGATGCTTATATAAATTTATATTACATAAGTGCAAAACTATGAAAGTTCAATCAGACATATATAGTATAATAAATATGTGTTGTTATATTCAATATCTGGAAGAAATATTGTACAGGATAAAATCACGCGCAACTGGATATTATATAAAGATAAATCGGCGCATCGCTTATGCAATCATGAGCGAAAAGCGCCATAAACGAATAAAAGAGTAGGGATTTATATGAGATACGATACCGTGCGAAAATATCCTATAACGCAGTTGAAAAAAAACAATCATGTGAAAGGACAGGATCATATTGTTGATCTTAGCCTTGGCACTGCTGTCGGCTTGCTGGCTTTGGTTTTTGCAGAAGGTATGTTCTGGGGCTATATGATAAAAAAGCTGCGGAGATAATTAAAATAAAATCGATTCATTCTGAGATTTCATATACTCAAGATTTTTTTTAATAAGCTCGCATCTTTGCCTTACACAATCTGCAGAACGCAAAGGGTCCTGAGGCGTATTGAAAGTATAGTCCATAAGCCTGTCCAGTGTTGTGGTTGCTACATGCAGTCTTGTATCTGATGAAGCATAATATATAAACACTTCATTATCCTTGTTTACTATCGCACCATTGGTAAACACCACATTCGATACGTCGCCTACGCGTTCATCTTCAACAGGAGCTATTAAATATCCTGACGGCTCTGATACAATTCTTGAAGGATCATTCAAATCAGTTGCAAAGGCATAAATTACATATCGCAGTCCTGCAGCGGTATTCCTTACTCCATGGGCAATATGTATGAATCCCTTTTGCGTTTTTATCGGTACCGCCCCTGCACCGTTTTTAATCTCCGTAATAGTATGATACTTCCTGCAGCTGATAATCTTTTCATTATCGATTACAGCATTCTCTATATCTTTGCATAAACCAAAGCCTATACCGCCGCCTGTTCCTGCATTAATGAAGTCATCCTGCGGCCGGGTGTAAAAAGCGTACTTCCCGTTTACAAAATACGGGTGCAGTACAACATTTCTTTGCTGTGCAGATTTCGTCTTCAAATCAGGGAGCCTCTCCCATGTTGTCAGATCCCTGGTACGCACAATGCCGGCCTGGGCAACTGCAGCAGAAAGATCATTTGACTGTTTGTCCTTGCTTTCAGAGCAAAACACTCCGTATATACAGCCGTCCTCATGCGCTGTCAAACGCATATCATATACATTTGTTTCCCCTGGCTGAGTGTCGGGCAGAACAACAGGGAAATCCCTGAATTTGAACCCATCTACTCCGCTGTCACTCTCGGCGACGGCAAAAAATGATTTTCTGTCATTCCCCTCAACTCTGGCGATAAGATAATACTTATCGTTTAAATATATCGCACCCGAATTGAATACCGCGTTCACTCCAAGCCGTTCCATGAAATAAGGATTCGTTTCTCTGTTCAGGTCATACTTCCAGAATACCGGAATATGCTCTGAAGTCAGAACCGGATATTTCCACCTTGAATATATGCCATTATAAAAATCAGTTTGTATATTTTTCCTGTGTATTACCGCTTTATAAGCTTGAAACACTTTCCCCCTTGACTGAGTGTAACTGTCCGGCCCGGTAATCATTATAAACACATCCTCACGTCTTCTAAAGAATTTATTCGTTCACCTTCCTGTTCAAATTTTACAATAATTAATTAGCTAAAACAACAATATTTTGAAAATTTATTATTTGATTTTTTAACTATAATAAAAACCGCTTTTATCCGATAAACGAGTTAGTTCATAAAATATAGATATAAATATATAGTTTTTATTGTTTTATTTTATTTTAGAAGGATGCTGATGACAATGCCGTTAACTATTCCCATAACGCCTCAATACAGCGCTGGTTTGCTGTGTTCTGCCATTGTAATGTGCTTTTCATTTTGTTTTCTGATCATGACGATATGGTATCGAAGCCCGAAAATGCCGCTGCAAATGCTGGGGTATTCTTTTTTCTCCGCATTTCTTTTTAACTTTATATTTCTATTTGTAAATAAATATGAATTATTCTATGTTTTTTCCTATTTGACCGAACCGATCCTGTTTTTGCTCATCATGATTTCACTTGCAGCAAAGCATGATAAAAATAATCCGGGTTCTTTCTGTTTCATTATGATTTCCATCCCTTCGGCAGTTGTCTTAACGGTACTCTATTCCCATACCGTACGAAACATCCTTATAAACCAGCCGGTATTGCCTTATGCATCACTGGTCATTGCCCTGGCGATTTTATTCCGGTTAAGAAAAGAAAAAGGAGATATGCTTTATCTTTTCTGGTCGGTTATCGTTCTTTTTGTGTCTGTAATTGCTCAATACTATCTTCCCCTCTCCGGATCAGTATTATGGGTGGCGCCTTTTTTAAAGCTTGGAGCTTATATCCTATTACTCGTGTTCTTCTACCATGTTCTGCTGAAAGCCCAGCTTGATAAGTCAAGGGATGAGGAAAAGCAGCTATCTGCACTAAACCGCTCAATTGAAATCGAAGTAAAAAAAAGAATGCTGGAAATAGAAAAAGTAAACAAAAAGCTGCTGGATATTTCAAGAATCGATTCCATGTCCCAGGTAATGAATAAAATGGCGATCCTGGATTCCATTGAAACATTAATACGTAAGAATCCGAAATCGGAATTTTCCATAATGATGTTTGATATCGACAATTTTAAATCCATTAACGATACGCACGGGCATATTGTCGGAGACAAGTGCATTAAGCTGCTGTCAGCCATCGGCAGAAACAATATCAGGGATTTTGATATGATCGGAAGGTACGGAGGAGATGAATTCATCATTGTACTGCCTGACGTCGGGACAGACCACGCTGTTTTGATAGCCGAACGTTTCAGACGGCGTGTCGATACTTCCGATTCACCCCACTTTACCATATCCATCGGTATTGCGACTTACCCACGTGACGGGACCGATGTAAAAGCGCTGATTGAAGCAGCTGATGGTGGTTTGTACAAATCCAAAAGCAAGGGCAGGAACACTGCCTCGCATCATACCTTTTACTGATGGTTTTTATGCTGCAACCGCATGCTGCACACATCGGCAAGCCCTAATTTGTGAGAACGGCCTGCGTTTATCTGCCCGTAAACTGCAAATAGAAATAGGAGCACGCCATTGAAAATGAAAACGGAATAGAAGGAAAAGCTTTTTGTCAATATGGCAGCGCACCCCATTCCTGCTAGTTTACCCGTATTTGCAAAGATATCGTTCGTACCGGAGACCCTTGCCATAAGCTCCTTGTCAGTAATGACCTGGAATCTGGCGGAGAGAATAATACCGCACATTGAAATCACGGATCCTTCAATGAACTGCAGAACAAGCACAGCTGTGAATCGTGCTGTAAAGGCATACAGTATCCATATGACAGGCACAATCATCAATCCGGCAAAAAGGATTTTCCCGTCCGTATCCTTTATAAATCTTTCAAGCCGCTTCACCAGCAGCACTGCTATCAGGCTTGTGCCATAATATAATGTGATCATCAGGCTCCAGCCTTTTGCAGTCACCTTCAGCACATCAAATACATATGGATAAAATGCCATATTTACCGATATGGTACTAAAACCCATTATAAATCCTATCATCAAAAGCATCCTTACAGGAGGCGTAAGGAAACAATACCTCAAGCCTTCCTTCAATTCCGCCGCCACATTGCTTTGGTATACATAGGAATTGTGGCTTGAGGCAAAAGCGCTGTCTGACTTTCCGGTTTTCCCTGGCGCAATCCCCGATAAAAAAGTGAGAAAACAGGATATGATGCAGCATAGGCTGGCAATCAGAATAGCCGGGGCCGGTCCGAACCGGTCGGTCAGAAAACCGGACGTCAAAGGGCCGATGAAGTAGGCCAGGCCGGAAGCTCCCGCAAGATACGAATTTGCTTTAAGCGCACCCTTTTTACCTGTGATGTTTCGTATGAATTTCCTCCTGCAGGGACCATAAAAAACATCAAAAAGAGACAGAAGAACTAACAGCAGATATATTTGCCCAATCTTATCCGCATATAAGAATAATGGAACGGTCAGGAACCTGACAAGATCAACTAAAACAAGTACCTTTTTCTCATTCGTACGGTCGCCCAGTACACCTGCGAAGGGTGAGGCGATGATACTTGGCAGTGAAGAGAGCATAATCCCGAATGCGGCCGTCATTCCCGATCCTGTAAACCTGAAAATGAGCATTGTCACTGCTATGAACCGGATGGAATCACCCAGGTTCGATACACCCTGCCCTACCAGATATATGTTAAAACTAATGTTGATTTTATTCTGCATCCTTCCCCCCGGCCAGCAACATATATTAATTCAATATAGTTATGGATCGGCTAAAATATTAGTTCCGATTCTTTTTTGGGGAATGGAGCGGTTAGTGGAGTTCCCCGGAAAAGATTATCGGAAGTTATATTTAAACGATTCCTATATTATGATGTTATGCCAGGATGCAGGGTTTATGCTTACCCTCCTTTTTCTACGAGATGGGGCATGGGTCTGTAATCGCTGATTCCCATATATTTGACATTGACTTGATTCCCGGAGCTGACCGTGACCCATGACTTTACAATTGCTCCATCCATTCCTTCCAGCAATAGCCTTTGTTCGTCCGCGCCGAGTTTGGGATTGATCCTGAAAAGGACCGGTGCCTTCCTGACCTCCACCACTTCATGCGTCCATTCCACTACCGGGCCGGGCTGCCTGCCGTAAAAGGCCATATACAGAACATTGTCGATGCCCTGCGCCCATATCATCATATCAGACCCGGTTTCATTCCTGAACCGGATGTCCTTTACGCCATATGCCACCGTAGCGTCCTGTCCGTACGGCACATAGGGCACAGGCATGCTGTGGTTGTGACGTTCAATAATTTTCAGGTTGGAAAGTACCGCTACATTGTAAAGCGTCGAGGCGATCTTGCATACGCCTCCTCCAACCGTCGTTGTCAACGTAGTACCAATATAGGTGGGCCCTTTTTCAAAACCTTTTTCCTCCGTATAAGGCCCAATTGTCGAATTCTGTGAGAATATTCCTCCAGGTTTTATTACTGTGCCTGCTAAAAGAGCAGCCGCCAGATGTACATTATACTCCTCGCCGGGTAAAGGGTCTTTCAATACTGTCCTGTATCCGCCAAGCAATACGTTGGTATCATTTCTCAGTCTTGCTTTGATAAATTCCCTGTCGGATTCCCATGGCATATCCTTCGTCGGACCGGAAACCAGATCCATACTGATCCCTTCCCGGATCAACCCCTCCGTACCGGGATCTTTGATGACAGCAATTTCTTTTGATACAGCGGCGGCTCCGGCACTGGAAGCACCGGATATCAATATGGCGGCAAGCATTGTTATCGCCGTTATGCGGATCTTCCTTTTCTTTGATGTGATCATTCGTTTTTTCATGCAAATATTATTTGTACCAGCCCATAAAATAAACTGCAAAATTTATTCCAAATATATAATGCATATATCACAGGAATAAAAATCAATTCCATTTCATATTGTCTTTTGAGAAAAGCTTTACGATCTAACCTTTAGAGGAACTGAAATGGTGAGAATATCTGGGGGTAGCAAAAAAATGGTGGTATTCCTGTCGCTCTTTGGTATGCTCTGTTGGGGTATTGCTCCGGTCTTTGCCAAAGTTGCACTGAAAAATATCGACCCTGTTGCCGGTCTGGTGCTAAGAACAATTTTTGCCGCCAGTGTGGTTTCGGGCTGGGTGATTGCCAGCGGCAGTTTCCCTAAAATAGCAGGTATTCCTGCAAGCTCATGGTGGCTTATTGGCATTGAAGCGCTTTTGGCAACACTGGTTGGTGACCTTGCCTATTACGCCGCATTGAAAAAGGGCGATGTTTCGCTTGTGACCATCGTAATGTCCAGCTCGCCTCTTATTACAATATTATGCTCCGTGATCTTTTTTGGCGAGCAAATGTCCTTGAGAAGACTGATCGGCGCTGCTCTTGTTATAGCAGGCATTATCATCATTGTTTAATCACTTACCCAGAACTTTTATATGGTCCACCCTTGGGTCCGAGGTCCCCTGCAGCTGGCATCTTTGCTCCTTCAACAGCCTGATATAGTCGATCATATCGGAAGTGATCCTTTCTCCCAGGCAAATTACCGGTATTCCCGGCGGGTATGCCATCACCATCTCTCCTGCAATTTCCCCTGCGGCCTCCTCAAGCTTCACACTTTTCTTGGCATTGTAAAACGCGTCGCGCGGGGTAACAATCATTTCCGGATTTTCCGGCATCGTAGCAGCAGCGTATGGCGCGGCTTCAATGCGGCCTTGAGATATTTCCTTCAACGCATTTACCAGAGCCTCGACATCCTCCATCCTGTCACCTAGTGACAGGATCGCCAGAATGTTATACATATCGGACATCTCCACCTGTATATTGTACTTTTCCCTGAGGATGGCCTCTACCTGATACCCCGTGTAACCGAGCTTTCTGATATTGATTCCCAGTTTGGTTTCGTCAAAATCAGCGCAGCCGCTTTGCCCTGCCAGTTCACGGCCGAATGCATACAAGCCCTTTACCGCATTTAATTCATTTCTTGCCCAGCGTGCCAATCCCAGCGTTTCCTCCAGCATCTCCGCGCCATATATCGCAAGCTGTTTTCTGGCTATATCAAGCGAGCACATCAGAAGATATGAGGCGCTTGAAGTAAAAGTAAGGCCAAGAGATTGCCTGATCCTGTCGTACGATATGAGCCCTCCGCGTGAGAGCAGGACCGAACTCTGGGTCAGCGAGCCGGCAGTCTTGTGGATACTTGCGGCACTCATGTCGGCTCCCACCTCCATTGCCGTAAGCGGGAAATCATCATGGAACGACATGTGCGCGCCATGCGCCTCATCCACCAGCACTGCCATATCATGCATGTGCGCTACCCTGACAATGGATTTGAGGTCGGACGTCATACCGTAATAGGTCGGGTTAATAATGAATACCGCCCTGGCATGCGGATTCTGCCTGATTGCCTTTTTTATGCTTTCCACTGTGACGCCCATCGTGATGCCAAGCTCTGTGTTCATCTCAGGCTGTACATACACAGGCATGGAGCCGCTGAGAATAATGCCGCCGATCGTTGATTTATGGGCATTCCTTGGGATTATGATACTGCTGCCGGGTTCACAGGTGCTTAGTATCATGGCCTGTACACCAGATGTCGTGCCATTTACCAGAAAATTGGAGTGCTCCGCACCGAAGGCATGCGCCATCAGGTTTTGAGCCTCCATTATAACACCGGTAGGATTGTTGGCATAGTCCAAATCTTCCATACCGTTTACATCCATCCGAAGAGCCATCTCGCCTATGTAATCGACCAGTTCGCGAAGGCCTTTGCCTTGCTTGTGGCCCGGGACGTGAAATGGGATCACGTCATCATTGATATATTTTTTCACCGCATCAAACAGAGGTGTTCTGTTCTGGTTGATTCTCACCTTTCCATCACCTGATATTATGTAGCGTAGCATGCATGATATACAAGCATGCTTTAGCGAAGTCATCCGTGTATTATATGGCAGGTGAGTGCCAACATGTGCATGATTACCGCTGTGGAACTGTTTATGTTGCAGCTGACAATGCAGAGGGAGTATAATTGACTGGAAATATCTATATTGATATATTTAAAATACCAGGCAAATGAAAGGTAGGTTGTGCTGCATGCAGTCTTGCGGAAAAAATATATTTTATGTTGGTACCTACTCTGAAAACATCTATGTTATGGAGCTGGATAAAGAGAAGGAAGAGTTGCACATATTGAACCGCGCCGGCCATTGTAACAAACCATCCTACCTCTGCATCCATGCCGGCGGGAAGTATCTCTACGCGAATAATGAGATTTCCAACGGGCTTGGTGGTGTAAGCGCATATGATATTTCAGACAAGCTTGCCCCCAGGCATATCAACAGCATCACCTTCAACACTTCAGGTCCATGCCACATATCGTTGTCGGAAGACCAGCATACACTTCTGTCTGCAAGCTATGCCGACGGGATAGTATACACAAACCCGGTAAATCCGGACGGTTCCCTAAGCAGCTGCAGTGCCGTCATCCGGCATGAAAACGGAGATCCGCTTCGGAAGGGGATCGTACCGGGCAGTCAGTCACAGGCAAGGGCGCATTTCATCCGCCAGGTACCCGGCACCCGCTATGTCCTGGCAACGGATCTGGGAGCCGACAGAGTGTATGTCTATATCCTCGAAGAAGGTAATCTATACGCGCACAGCGTCATGCAGACTGCTTCAGGCGCCGGACCAAGGCATCTTGAAATTCATCCGTACGGCAATACCATCTATTTAATTAATGAACTGAACAATATGGTAAATGTACTTTGTTTCAATAAATCAACGGGTATTTTGAACTCCATTCAGCAGTTATCAGCGCTCCCACATGATTTCAAAGGAACCTCCTATTGTTCTGCCATACACATTTCAAAGGACGGGCGCTTTTTGTACGGTGCGAACAGAGGCTGTGACAGCATCGCAGTTTTCATAATAAACGAAAAGGATTACAACCTTGCTTCTGCAGGTTTTATGACATTACCGCAAAAAACGCCCAGGGATTTTGCCATTGACCCTTCAGGCAAATATATGCTTGTAGGCAATCTGGATTCCGATTCCGTAAGTCTTTGCCGGATATCCGCCGGAACAGGCATGCCGGAGATCATAAATCATATCGGCGGAATAGAAAAGCCTTCAAGTTTTCAGTTTATCGATTGAATTTGATCCACCTGGCAAAAAGCAGTCACTCATACCGTAATGATTCAATCGGATCAAGGTCGGCAGCACGTTTGGCCGGGTAAACGCCAAATATGAGGCCTAATGCGACAGAACCCAGGAAAGCCAGGCTGATTACCTTCAGATCGACAACAGGTGGGATTTTTATCAATGAGGAAATTATACCTCCTGCAATAACGCCGATTATAATGCCGACAAGTCCGCTGGTTCCTGTCATGATGATCGATTCGGTGATGAATTGCAGTATTATATCCTTTTTTTGCGCCCCAAGCGCTTTCCGGATACCTATTTCCCTTATTCTTTCCGTGACGGAAACAAGCAGTATGTTGATAATACCTATGCCTCCAACGATCAGTGTAATGATGGCGATGACAAGCAGCACGGAGGAGATGACCCCCAGCACATCGGAAAAGGCCTGCTGCAGATCTGCTGAATTTTGCGCCATATACACATCTTCGCTGCCGTGTTTCATCTCAAGCCCCTTCACGATCCTTTTGCCAACGTCACGCAGCTTATCCTTTTCAACCAGTGACACCATAATGCTCTCAAGCCGTTCGCTGTTCGGATAAATAGACTGGATCGCGGTGATCGGCATATAGACAAATGCCGGGATCATGTCACTGTTGTACATGCTCTCAAACAAATCATCTCCGCTCTTCTTCACACCAATGATCTTTAGGGCGACCGAGCTTCCCGACGGCGTTTTGAGTGATATGTTCTCCCCTACCACATTCTGGCCTGCTTTAAAGTACTTTTTAACGAATGTCTCGTCAACGATGATCACCTTGGCGCGAGAAGTCACATCAAATTCATTGATAAACCGTCCCTGCGCCATCTCAATCAGATCGAAATTCTTATATTGCGAGGATACGGCATAGATGAGCGCATCCCTGGTTTCGTTTCCAATACGCAGGCTTCCTCTTTTTGTCTGCGATGTCGCAATGTTCTTGATCTCCGGTGCGATCTTCTTAACGGTCTCCAGATCCTCCATCCGAAGCCAATCCTTTTTATCCACACTCATTTTCTTGTATGAAATGGTGACCGTATTAGCGCCGATTTTTTCAAACTGACTGTTCATATAGGCTTCAGCAGCGCTTCCCAAAGCCATTATGGTAATAATCGAAAATACTCCCATCACAATTCCCAGCATCGTAAGAATCGAACGAAGCTTATTTGCTTTCAGGCTATCCATGGCCTGTTTGAAGCTTTCTGAAAAATTCATCCTGCCAACCTCAATTCACTCCTGGTATTATACGTTCATTGTTCAAGGCTGCCTACTTTTCTTCGGATATCCTGACACGCGAGCCGTCCCTGTAAGTCGGCTGAGGGTCCAGTACCACCAGTTCACCCTCTTTTAGCCCTTCCAGGATCTCAACATACATATCGGAATTCAGCCCTACGGTTACTTGCCTTTGCAGCATTGTACCCTTGTTTTCGTCAACTACGAAAACGATATTATTATCGTCCTTATCCGGCATAATTGCTTCCATCGGAACAAGAAGCACATCCTTTTTATTTACTGTCGATATTTCACAGGTAACGTTGAGGCCGGGCTTCAGTACACCCTCCGCCCCATCTACTTCTACCAGCACCTCTACGACGGTTTCGTTTCCATTGGAAGTCATATTGGTTACCGCAACAGGAGCGATGCTTTTCACTATTCCTGTCACCTCGGTGCTCTTATCGATCGCCTCTCCCGTGATCCTTGCTTTCTGTCCTACCGCCACATTCTTTATGTCGTATTCCTTCACTTTAGCCCTTACCTGGAGCTTATCCGGATCAATGACCTTATAGGCCGCCTGCATGCTGCCGGTAAATGCGCCTGCCTGGACTCCCAGGCTTGTAACCATGCCTGTAATGGGGCTTTTACAATTTTCTTCAATTGTGTTTATCTTCTTTTCCATATCCGATATCTGTATATCGGTCGCTTTCATGCTTTCCTCTGCGGATTTCCTGGAATTATTCCTGTTCTCCACAGCGGAATTATAGGCTATTTTGGCATTCTTCAGGCCGCTCATCCCCGATTCCGCTTCAATAAAAGCTTTTTCGGACATGTCAAGCTCGGACTTTGAAATGGCATTTGCGTTGTATAATTCCCTGTTCTCCTCAAAAGTCTTTTTCGTGTCGTTATAATTGCGTTCGGCCGCCTTCAGGTTGTTGTAGGCTCTTTCCACTTCTGCATCCATTGCTTTTGCGTTCAGTGAGATCTGCTGCGTATTTTTATTTATTCTGAGTGTCTCCAATTGCGATTGCAAAGCGCTCAAATCAAGTTCAAAAAGCTGTTGTCCTTTTGTAACGCTCTGACCGACTTCAACAAGCAGCTTCCCGACTTTCAAGGGTGTGTCAAAAAACACCTCCGCCTTTTCAGTCTCTTCAATCATGCCGTCTGAAGAGATATAAGACGAAATCCCGCCTTTTTGTATTTTCGCCGTATCCACCGAAAATGCCCTGCCGCCGCCATTGCCCGCAGCCTTTATGATTCCTGCGGCAACAAGTCCTATTATACAAATGGCAATGATGCCGCCCATTATAACCTTTTTATTCATTCTGTACCCTCCTGAAATAGATCTTCCTTCACTTCAAACGATATTATATAAGTTGAACAAATTTGATAAAAAGTATATTCAGAAAACCGTTGTATGCTTTTTATATGAATGCCTTCGCCACTATCGCACCCACTCCGGTAATCAACAGCCCTATAATAAATATCCCGGCTACTACGCTGTACACATACGGTTTTTTAAGCTTGCTTACGGCAACAAAACCAATTGCGGCTACAGCAGAATGCCATATGGCAAATACATCCAGTCCCTTCATAATACCATATAAAAATGTGCCGGCCATTTCTTCGGGCGCCAATATTGCCAGGCTTGTCAACGGTATATCCAGATGAAGGCTTCCGGTAACAAATGAAACCGGTATGACAAGCAGAATATATAATGCCGAAATGACATAGGAATAGCACATCACTGACAGGTAAGCCTTGAATTTGCCTTGGCCGCCCATTATTTTCAGGATGGCAAAGTAAACAAGCGTTATAAACAGTAAAGAGGCGATCATGGCAAAAGGTGTTGTAATCAGGCTTTGTATTACCGTTTTCGGCAGGCTTTCTTCCACCATTTCGGCTGTCATGGATTGGCCAACCAGCGACTCCATATATTCACTTGTTTTATACAGAGTATTTCTGGTGAATTCTTCATAAAGAGGCATTCTTGAAATATACAATACGTCCATCGATACAGCGGCAAGAATCAGACCAAAAAGCACTCTTGGCTTTTGCGCCAGGCACCCCATCAATTTACCCGGCGAGGCTGCTGCCCACCATATCCTTTTTAGTAGTCCCGGCTGTTCGCACGATACCTCTTGACTGATCTGACTGATTTGAGTTTCCATCATGTTTTGACCATCTTCCTTCTATATTTATTCATCATACGGCTTCCTGGGATTTTCGCTCGCGTATCAGGTCCCTTGCATCAATGGGATGAACCACAGGTTCATCTGACTTGAGGAACCCATCCCTGAATTTGACGATCCTGCCCGTGTGCTGCGCGATGTCCGGTTCATGTGTCACAAGTACAATCGTCGCACCTTCCCGGTTCAATTCCTGGAAAACAGCCATGATATCTTCACCCGATGCGGTATCCAGGTTTCCTGTCGGCTCGTCCGCCAGTATGATGGCAGGATTGTTCACGAGGGCGCGCGCAATAGCTACTCTTTGCTTTTGTCCGCCTGAAAGCTCGTTAGGCCTGTGATCCATCCTGTCTGCGAGGCATACTCTTTCAAGTGCCTCAATTGCTTTCCTCCTGCGCTCCTTTTTACCGATCCCCGCGTAGATCATAGGCAGTTCCACATTTTGAAGTGCTGTTATCCTTGGAAGCAGGTTGAAGGACTGAAAAACAAAGCCTATTTTAATATTACGGATTCTGGCAAGTTCAATATCATCCAGCATTGAAATATTCACATTGTCAAGCTCGTAATATCCGCCGGTTGACCGATCCAGACAGCCTATAATGTTCATAAGGGTAGATTTGCCCGATCCTGAAGGGCCCATTATGGAGACAAATTCACCCTCTTCAATCTCCAGATTCACATTTTTCAGTGCTTCTACTTCGATTTTCCCCGTGTTATAAATCTTACCCAGGTTCTCCATCCTGATGATCATAATAGTACCATCCTTTTTTCCTGCCCGAAAATTGCATACAAATAAATTATAATACGATAAAAAAACGAAATTGTCTTTACGGTTGAATATTTATTACTGCACGGAAAAATAGTCCTTCGCAGACTGTATGTCATGCCTGATCTGACCGGCAAGCTCCTCGGCATTTTTAAATTTCTTCTCATTTCGAAGCTTTGCGAGAAAGAACACTTCGATACTGCTCCTGTAAATATCCCTGTCAAAATTCAGGATATGCGTCTCTGCGCTTATTCTCTCCACATCTCCGAAGGTCGGATTCAAGCCGATGTTGGTAAGGCTGCTGTAAAATTCACCGTCATAAAGCGTTTTTGTGATATAAACACCGGAACGAGGCATGATCAGGTAATCCTCCGGCTGCAGATTTGCTGTGGGAAAGCCGATCCTGCGGCCGATCCTCTTCCCGTCAAGCACTTCTCCCGTAACCGAATAGTGCCGTCCAAGATACTTGAATACGCTTTCCATATCGCCCTTTGCAACAAGCTTCCGTATCAGCGTACTGCTGACAATTTCATTGTCAATTTTTACAGGAGGGATCATGATCACTTTGAAATCATACTTTTTCCCGAATTCCCTGAGCATATTCACATCACCCTGTCCCATGTATCCGAACCTGTAGTCAAACCCTGCCACAACAAGCCTTGCTCCAAGCTTGCCCAGCAATATCTCCCTGACGAAGCATTCCGGCTTCATCCTTGAATATTCCTCATCAAACTCATCAAAAAAAATGTAATTCAGTGCAGTCTCGCTCAATAACTGGATTTTCTTACCCACTGTCGTCAGCAGAGGAGTAAAAAGCTTCTTTCTGAGAATATTCTCAGGATGCTTCGTAAAGGTATAGATCATGGATTCCAGCTTATTGATCCTGGCTTCACTGATCAGTGTATTCACCAGTGCCATGTGCCCCACATGCAGTCCGTCAAAATTGCCTAATCCAACTGCTGTAGTTTTATTGGCAAATTTGATGTTTTCCGCTCCAAATACTGTTTTCATCTGTAAGACCCCATTCTTCCGTTTTGCGTGCAAACTATATAAGTTGAACAAATGATTTGGGTTAATGAACGAATAAAATTTGTTCAACATCAAATCAAGGTAACACATATGAAAAAACTTGTGATCCCAATTCTTTTTTTCAATGTATATAAAAAAATTTTTTCACCTTGAGGTATGTTCCGTCCTCACTATTTTTAATAGTTCCAAGCGCAATAAATTGCTTGTTTGTGCCATAGACGCGTACAAGAGCGGCGCTATTCAAAAACGCTCCGTTTTTAACAGCAACATGCATACCATTTCTGAACTTTCTATCCGAATCTTTATCAAGCACGTAACCCGGTAAGCCGTCAAAAGCCGACTCCACATTTATCAATGCGTTCTGAAGCGTTTTTTCCTTTTGCATTTGGGCCAGTTCTTCCAGTTCGTAAGCTGCAGATAAATTAAAGGAGCCTGCACGCTTTCTCAACAGAAACGACATGTGACCGCCGCAGCCAAGGCGTTCGCCGATATCCGCACATAATGTCCTGATATATGTCCCTTTCGAACAATGCACGTCAAAAAGAACTTTCACGCCATCCACCCTGTCGATGTCCAATACCCGGACGGAATAAATCTCTACCTCACGGCTCTGTCTTTCCACTTCTATACCGTCCCTTGCAAGCTCGTACAGTCTTTTTCCGTCGACCCTCAATGCGGAATACATAGGTGGGGTTTGATGATATTTGCCCGCAAATGAGCTTATCGCCGTCTTGATTTCTTCATCGCTGCATCCGGGAACAGCAGTATAAAGGATTTCACCTGTGGAATCCTGCGTATCAGTCGCAATACCGAGTGTCAGCTCCGCGCGGTAATGCTTGTCCTTATCCATAAGAAATTCGATGGCTCCGGTCGCATTTCCCACACACACCGTCAGAACACCGACAGCTAAAGGGTCCAACGTGCCTGCATGGCCTATTTTCCTTATGCCGAGCAGCCCGCGAAGATAGGCGACTACATCGAAGGAGGTCATTCCGGGAGGCTTTAATATATTTAATATTCCATTTATTCCGTCCATATCAAAGAACTTCTCTTATATCCTTTAGAAGATTTTTTTTCGTTTTGTCCAGCGCTCCCTGCGTAGTGAAGCCTGCGGCTCTTTTATGCCCGCCTCCGGTATACTTTCTTGCAATGGCGGATACATCAACAAAAGAATTGGATCTGAGGTTTACCTTAATATCTCCATGGTCGCTCTGCCGGAGCATTGCAGCCACCTCGACACCCCTGATGTTCCTGGCTGTATTGATGATCCCGTCGCAGTCCTCTTCCCTGGCGCCGGTTTTCCTGATCAGATCATTCGGCATAGTCATGACTGCTATTTTTCCATTCTCAAACAGCTCGAGTGAGTGAATGGCTTCTGCTGTTAACTTAACTTTTTCATAAGAAGTCGAGTCAAACACCTTTTGCGAAACATCCGCCACATCAACACCGGTTTTAATAAGCTCTGCCGTTATCATATGCGTAACCGGCGTCGTATTGCTGTAGCGAAAACATCCGGTATCCGTAGCAATGGCCACGTAAAGGCAGGTCGCAATATCCTTTCCGATTTTTTGTCCTAGAATTTCAAGAAGCCGGTAGACGATCTCCCCTGTTGCCGATGAAGATGTGTCGAGGTAGTTGTGGACAGCAAAGGCTGTATTCGTAGGATGGTGGTCAATATTATCCGTCATTTTCGCGCTGTCAAAGACCTCTTTTCTGACTCCAAGCCTTCCGTTATCCCCGCAGTCAATTGCCACTACCGTGTCATAATGCAGGGTCATTTTACCATAGACCACGGCAAGGTCATTCCCTGGCAAAAAGCCATAAATATAAGGTATCTCCTCCTCAAGCAGTACGGAAACATTCTTCCCCATACAGGATAATGCCAGCGCCAATGCAAATGAAGAACCCAGTGCATCCCCATCTGCAGATATGTGGGGCAATAGGGCAATATGTTCCGAAGCAACGATATCCATCGCAATTTGGTTCAGCATCAATCATCCACCATTTCTAATAAATCATTTATTCCCCTGAATGGTATCGTTAATCAATTTTGTAATATATACTCCCCGTTCAATTGAATTGTCCAGTTCAAACAGCAGCTCCGGTGCATACCTAAGCTGCAGCTTGTGTCCGACTTCGCGCCGGATGAAGCCTGCAGCACTTTTTAAGCCTGCAAGCGCGCTTTTTTTATCGTCTTCCGTTCCAAGCACACTGATGTATATTTTAGCATACCGCAAATCTCTTGTCACTTCTGCTGAGGTTACACTGATCATTTTCGATAGTCTTGGATCCTTCAACCCATTTTGAATCATTGCGCTGACTTCTTTTTTCATTTCTTCCGATATTCTGCCCGTTCTATCCATCATCACCACTCCCCGGTTTTTTAGCAAAAAGGCCGGGCAGACAGTATTACCGCCCATCCAGCCTGATTTTTGTATATTGTCGAAACGTCCCGGCCCTACCGCTGAACCTCTTCCATCGTATACGATTCTACAATATCCTTTTCTTTTATATCGTTGAATCTTTCAATGGAAAGCCCGCATTCAAAGCCCTGCGTTACTTCCTTAGCATCATCCTTGAAGCGTTTGAGCGAAGCAAGCTTGCCTTCGTGCACCACAATGCCGTCACGGATAACTCTGATGTCCGAATTCCTGCCGATTTTGCCATCAAGCACATAACAGCCTGCTATGGAACCGACACCGGATACTTTGAATATTTGCCTGATTTCAGTATGCCCCAATACGACCTCCTTAAACGTCGGCTCCAGCATTCCCTTCATGGCAGCCTCGATATCTTCGATCGCATTGTAAATGATACTGTAGAGCCTGATATCGACGCCGGCATTCTCGGCAGCCTCAGCTACATTCACACCGGGTCTTACATTAAAGCCGATGATGATCGCATTGGATACGCCGGCCAAGGTCACATCCGCTTCATTAATGGCGCCGACACCGCCATGGATGATGTTTACACGTACTTCATTGTTGGTCAGCTTCTCAAGCGACTGCTTGACTGCTTCAACCGAGCCCTGCACATCAGCCTTAATAATGATATTCAGATCCTTGACCTTTCCTTCCTTTATTTGCTTGTACAAATCTTCAAGTGTGACCCTTGAAGTCGTATTCATCTGCTGTTCCTTCTGCTTCAATTTTCTCTTTTCAGCCAGGTGTTTGGCTACTTTCTCGTCTTCTATCGCATAGAACAGCTCGCCTGCTTCAGGCACTTCCGGCAGCCCAAGTATTTCAACCGGAGTAGACGGACCTGCATCCTTGACAAAATTCCCCTTATCATCTGTCAGAGCCCTTATCCTGCCTACTGTCGTTCCTGTAACGATCGAGTCTCCAACATGAAGTGTGCCCCTTTGTACAAGGACGGTTGCAAGAGGCCCCCTGTTTTTGTCAAGCTTGGCCTCGATCACAGTACCTTTGGCCTGTCTGTTCGGATCAGCCTTCAGTTCAAGCACATCGGCAGTCAGCAGGATCATTTCAAGCAGCTGGTCGATATTCTGCCGTTTCTTAGCCGAAACATTTACACAAATCACATCGCCGCCCCACTCTTCCGAAACAAGGCCATATTGTACAAGTTCCTGTTTCACTTTATCCGGGTTTGCCCCGGGCTTGTCGATCTTGTTGATGGCAACGATAATGGATACGTTGGCAGCCTTGGCATGGTTGATTGCTTCAATTGTTTGCGGCATGACGCCGTCATCCGCCGCTACGACCAATATTGCGATATCCGTCACCTGCGCCCCCCTTGCCCTCATGGCGGTAAAAGCCTCATGGCCCGGGGTGTCGAGGAACGTAATGTTCCTGTTATTTATTTTTACTGTATAAGCGCCGATATGCTGAGTGATGCCTCCCGCTTCGGTATCAATCACATGCGTTGACTTGATCGCATCAAGCAATGAGGTCTTGCCATGGTCGACATGGCCCATTACAACAACTACCGGTGGCCTTGGAACAAGTTTGGACAGATCGTCCTCTTCAGAATCATCAAAGAGTATATCCTCTTCATTCACTACCACTTCTTTTTCTGTCTTTACTCCAAACTCTTCCGCAATGATTGTGGCGGTATCAAAGTCGATTTCCTGATTGAGTGTAGCCATAATACCGTATACCATCAGCCTCTTTATGATTTCGGTAGAGGTCTTTTTCAATGCTTCGGCCAAATCCTTGACAGTGATGCTTTCCGGTATTTTTATGGAAGTAAGCACCGCCCTTTGAGGTATATATTTGGGCTGGGCTTCCGCTTTCCTGTCCTTCCGGAGCTTGTTCAGCTTCTTCTTCGAAGCATCGGAATCATTATAAAACTCGTTCAGTATAAAATCCTCCGATAATATCTCCGATACGCCCTTCTTTTCAGCAAGCCCTATATTTGTAGGTTTGAACCTCTTTGTGCCCTTGACCACAGGTTGCGATTTCGGAGCTTCTTTCCTCTGTTCTCTCTTTACATCCTTGTCTAGATCTTTATTGCTGAATTCCCTCCTGATTTCGCTTCTCTGCGAACCAAGCTCTTCTTTTTGGGCAATCGTGAGGTCCGGCTTCGGTATTTCAAGGGGCCTGCTCCCGGAACGGTATCCCGTTCCACCCTGCGGCCTGCCGCCCTGGTACTGCGGCCTGTCACCCTGTGGCCTGCTTCCCTGGTACTGCGGCCTGTCACCCTGCGGCCTGCTGCCCTGGTATGACGGCCTGTCGCCCTGTGGCCTGCTGCCCTGATACGGCGGCCTGTCGCCTTGCGGCCTGCTGCCTTGATACGGCGGCCTGTCGCCCTGTGGTCTGCTGCCCTGATACGGCGGTCTGTCGCCCTGCGGCCTGCTGCCCTGGTACTGCGGCCTGTCGCCCTGCGGCCTGCCTCCCTGGTACTGCGGCCTGTCACCCTGCGGCCTGCCCCCCTGATACTGCGGCCTGTCGCCTTGCGGCCTGCCGCCCTGGGCTTTGTCGCTCTGCGGCCTGTCGCTTTGTGGTTTTTCACCCTGCGGCCTGTCGTTCAGTGTTTTTTCGCTTTGCGTTTTATCAGCACGGACAACAGCCGCTTTTTCATCCTGCGGCCCGTCGCCCTGGTGCTGGAGCTTTTCGCTCTGAGACCTTGCAGCCTGATGCTGCGGTTTTTCACTTTCAATTTTTTCTAATTCCTGTATCTTCTCAGCTTGATTGTTTTTGTCCTGTAAGCTCCTGTCCGCATCATTACTTTTTACCGCTTCCACACCTTCAGCATTTGCTTCGTCAGGCTGCTGAGCGTGTTTATCCTTGTTGGGCTTTACATTATCCTGTTTTTCATTTTTGACCCTGCTTGCATTCATGCTGGCGGATGTATCATCATGCATTTCTGTTTTTTCTTCCTTTTTTGTTATTACTACGACGTTATCTGATGCTGCAACGTTTTTCGTGTTATCATTCTTTGTTGTTTCCGTTTTCTCAGGCGCTGTATTTTCATGGCTTGCTGCCGCCATATCATGCTTCACAGGTTGTTTCGCTTTCGTCGGCTCTACGGCAGCCTGACCCGCAATCCCCTTGCCTGGACGCGCATCCTGGACCGTTTTTGGCACATCCGTTCTTACCGCTTTGTTCAAATCCTTCATATATTCAGGCCTGCCCGCCCGCACAAAACCTGCCCGCAACCCGGAATTTGCATCCGTAGACCTTATATAATCATGCCTTGCGTCATTTTTTGAGCCTCTCATATCATTCTTTGAAGAATCGTTCCTTGATCCCTGTGATCCCTCATTACGGCTATTAATGATGATTTCGGTCGTTCTGATTATTCGGGGTGCACTTTTTGTATCTTTCTTTATTTCAGGCTTAGGTTGAGGCGGATTTACCGGTGCTGCTTTTTTGACATCAGGCTCAGCCTTTTTATCATCATGCTGAATCACACCGATATGCTTGTACAGTGCTTCCAGTTCATTGTCTTCAAGAAGACTCATGTGATTTTTAACAACCACATTGATTTCTGCAAGCTTTTCCATCAGCCTCTTGCTTGTTGTATTCATTTCTTTTGCCAGTTCGTATACCCTAACTTTTCCCAACTCTATACACCCCCATGTTCTATACCGCGGTTATCAATCATATCCTTGAGATGCTCTGCAAAGCTTCTCCCAGTTACTGCAATTACGGAGCGGATCGTTTTGCCGGTAAACCTGCCCAGCAGTTCCTTCTCTCCGAAACACCTGATGTCAATGTCTCTGTAACTGCACATATCCTTGAATTTTTTTTTGGTATTGTCCGAAGCATCTTCCGATACAATAACCAGGTATACCTTTCCGGATTTCAGCGCTCTTTCACAGGTCTCCTCGCCTGATAGCAATTTGCCTGCTTTTGTAGCCAAACCCAGAAAGGAGTATATCCCTTCAAACATTATTTCCCTCCAATTGCTTTTTCAGGGTATCATACACTTCTTCATCAATACGGGCTTCAAAAGCTTTTTCCAGCCTCTTTCCCTTTTTCGCTTTCTCAAAGCATTCCATACTTTTGCAAATATACGCTCCCCTGCCGGCCTTCTTGCCCGTAAAATCAACGCTAGTGCAGCCTTCCTTATCTCTGACGATCCTTATCAATTCCTTTTTTGTCTTCATCTCCTGGCATCCGAGGCACATCCTCAAAGGTATTTTCTTCTGCTTCAAGTACGTTCACCTCTATTCATGCTCATCATCCTGCATGCCTGCTGCTTCATCATTATCTTCGCCGGTTCCGTCGGAAGCATCCCCGTCCTTTTCCGTTTCATCGTAATCTTCGTATTCTTCAGCATCTTCGCTGTCTAATGAATCTTCATCCGCGTTATAGCTTGTGTTCATGTTGAACATTTGCTGCTCGATCACCGCCCGAAGCTGAGATTCACTCTTTATATCTATTTTCCATCCGGTCAGCTTTGCAGCCAGCCTTGCATTTTGCCCTTCCTTGCCGATCGCCAGCGAAAGCTGGAAATCGGGCACAATGACCCTGGCCGATCTGACGTTCTCATCCGTATCCACGCGCACAACCTTTGCAGGACTCAGACTGCTCGAAATATATTCCTCAGGGTTGCTGCTCCATTTGATGATATCGATCTTCTCGCCCCTCAGTTCGTCTACAATTGCCTGGACCCTTGTGCCTTTCTGACCGACACATGCTCCTACCGGATCTACATTGGGGTCCTTTGAATACACCGCTATTTTGGTCCTTGAGCCAGGTTCTCTGGAAATACTCTTGATTTCAACTGTTCCATCGTGGATTTCCGGTACCTCCAGCTCAAACAGCCTCTTCACCAGTCCAGGATGTGTCCTTGAAACCATGATCTGAGGTCCTTTAGTCGTCTTTTTGACCTCTACGATATAGGTCTTGATCCTGTCATTGAACCTGTATTCTTCACCGTTGGTTTGTTCGGATGGAGCAATGATCGCCTCCGTCTTTCCGAGATCGATGATAATATTTTTACGCTCATTCCTTTGAATGATGCCGGTGACAATATCGCCTTCCTTATTGTAAAACTCGTCAAAAATGATACCGCGCTCAGCTTCGCGTATTCTCTGCATAACGACCTGTTTAGCCGTTTGTGCCGCGATACGGCCGAATTTTTTCGGAGTCACTTCTATTTCGGCGATATCCTCTTCCTCATATTCACTGCTCAATTTTCTGGCCTCTTCCAGCGAAATATCTCCGTTTTCGCTTTCAGGCAAGGATGTGACTCTTTTCAGCGCATATACCTTCACATCGCCCGTTGCGGGATCGATATATATTTTCACATTCTGTGTGGAACCGAAATTCCTTTTGTAAGCTGAGACAAGCGCAGCTTCAATAGCTTCAATCAGCACTTCCTTTTGAATTCCCTTTTCCTTTTCCAACTGCTCCAATGCCTGTATCAATTCTGCACTCATACTTTAACCTCCTGTTATATCCCGAAACGCCGGGGTATCGTTCAAAATCTTATAATTCTCCTTACAAGACTTGTATCTTTCTTGTCGAAGTTCATGATTGTGCCATCGCTTGTTTTTATTTCCACTTTGTCATCCACCAGACCTTGAAGTTCCCCTTCAAATACTTTCTTTCCGTTTATCGGCTGATAAAGCTTCACTTCAACCATCTCACCCTTAAACCGTTCATAATCGCGATCCTTTTTCAGCGGCCTTTCACCAGGCGATGAAACTTCCAAAATGTAGCTTTGCTTAATAGGATCCGCTTCATCAAGCTTATCGCTCAGCCGTTCGCTGACTGTCTGGCAGTCATCGATTGCAATTCCGCCGGGTTTATCTATGTATATTCTCAGGTACCAGTAGGCGCCTTCCTTAATATATTCCACATCCACCAATTCAAATGACAACCCCTCTACGATAGGCTGCGCCAGTTCCTCCACAATGTCTTCCACCCGTTTTTTTGCCATACCCTGCACGACCATTCCTTTCAATTCAGACCAATCGAGCAGAAGGGAAACAATTATTCCGCCCTTTCTGCTCGCCGCGCGAGCGCCGGTCGCTTGCTTCACTGTGGAATTCACTTACACTGTGAAGCGCTTAAGCGACAAATCACAATTAGGCGCTCTGTGCATAGAAATCTTTATTTAAAGACAAAGAGTGGGGTCGACCCACTCTTTTCCAAATAATCTATATGCTTCAGTCCAGGTAGTATTATATCATTATTGTCTGTATTTATCAACAATTTATTTGCACAAGGTAAAAATATTTGCCTCACCTCGGCCCTCAGCCATTCTGATCTCCAAGGCAATGTGGGCATATTGTCCTGCATTTGTAACATTTTATCTTAAATTCACCGCCATTTTCTCCTCCAAAGGCATAATCCCAGCAGTCCGTTTGCTTAAGTTCAGCGTTTCCAACTGCCTTTGCAGGGCATATATCTGAACAGAGACTGCAGTTATCCGGGCAAGGATCTCCTTCCAAAACATTATCTGCTTCCAGTTCAATATCAACTAATATAACACTGAGCCAAACCATATTTCCATATTTCGGAGTAATGAGCAAAGTGTTTTTCCCGATCCTTCCAAGTCCTGCCTGAACCGCGCTATGTTTAGCTGAAATAATATTCCTGTACCGGCCTGTCGGTACATCAAATTCTGTAGGGCCATTTGTCCCTGTCGGAATTGCAGTCACGCCATGATTTCCCAATTCAGTACATATTTGAACAGCCATTTTATCCATTTTATCAGACAGGATATTCCTTACAATAGTATATGGAATTGTCGATTTACATTGCAATGTTCCTTTTAAAAATTTCTGTGCAAATACCACTACCGATCTGCATGAAGGTAAAACATCACAGGGGTGAAATCCTTTAGGAGCAGCATCGAAACGTTCCACAGAGGCGATCCCGCATAAATCCGCCCCATTTTCCATAACTATTTTCTTTACATCATTTGCTGTCATCATTAGCACTACCTACCTTTTTGATACTTTTAACAAGTTTGTCACTCTACATAACATTCCAATGTGGGCTACCGCCCACAACCCAACGAATGTACTTATTATATAATATATGATTTGACAATAGTATGTCATATTTGAAATTTTCTAAAAAAGGCACATCTGGCTGCTTTCAGGCATTCCGTCCATACAGCCGTTCTGCTGCAGTATCTCTATGACTGTCTTGCTTACCTTCGATCTGCTCCGTAAATCTTCGACCGATGTGAACTCTCCCTGTTCACGCGCTTCGACGATGGAATTTGCCGCAGTTGCGCCCAAGCCCTGCAATGCGTTAAGAGGCGGCCTGATACCATTATCCTCGATCCGGAACCGGGTCGCATCGGATTTATAAAGGTCAACCGGCAGGAAATCTATACCTCTTGTATACATTTCATTTGCAACCTCGAGTATAGTCAACACATTTTTATCCTTCGCCGATATGGAATTCCCCTGCCTCTCCAGTTCGGCGATTTTGCTGCGGATGCGTTCCTTCCCGTGCGTCATCAGAGCCGCATCAAATTCATCCGCCCGTACGGTAAAATAAGTAACATAAAAAGCCATGGGACGGTAAACCTTGAACCAGCCGATCCTCATTGCCGTTAGTACATACGCTGCGGCATGGGCTTTGGGGAACATGTACTTTATCTTCTTGCAGGATTCGATATACCAGTCCGGCACCGAATACTGCTTCATCTCCTCTTCATATTCCGGCTTAAGGCCTTTTCCTTTTCTGACATCTTCCATGATTTTAAATGCACTCTTGGGCTTCAGACCCCGGTACATCAGGTATACCATGATACCGTCCCTTGTCCCGATGACTTCCGAAATCGTACAGGTGCCGTTCCTTACGAGGTCCTGTGCGTTATTGAGCCAGACATTCGTACCGTGTGAAAGTCCGCTGATCTGCAAAAGGTCCGAGAAGGTCTTGGGTTTGGTATCCAGTAGCATTTGCCGGACAAATTTTGTGCCGAATTCTGGCATTGCAAAGGTACCGACCTCACTGTTAATGTCCTTTGGCGATATGCCAAGCGGATCCGTTGAAAGGAACAGCTGCATGACCTTTTCATCGTTCACAGGTACATCCTTAATATTAATACCGGTCAGATCCTCCAGGTATTTTATCATTGTAGGGTCGTCGTGACCCAGTATGTCAAGCTTCAAAATCGTATCATGCAGTGAATGGAAGTCAAAATGCGTAGTGATGATATCGGACGCCACATCATCTGCCGGCCTTTGTATCGGTGTGAAATCCGTCACATCATACCCTCCCGGGATGACAATGATCCCTCCCGGATGCTGGCCGGTCGTACGCTTGATCCCGGTGCAGCCGGTAACCAGCCTGTTTATTTCGGCGTTGGTGGCGGTAATTCCCTTTTCATCCACATATTTTTTCACAAAGCCATAGGCTGTCTTATCAGCGACGGAAGCAATGGTTCCCGCCTTAAAGACGTTGCCCTTGCCAAACAGCACTTCAGTATATTTGTGTGCCTGCGCCTGGTACTCTCCGGAAAAATTAAGATCAATATCAGGCGCCTTTTCTCCTTCGAAGCCAAGGAATGTTTCGAACGGGATATCATGTCCGTCGCCCTTTAACGGTGCGCCGCACCTCGGGCATTCCTTCCGTGGCAGGTCAAAACCTGAGCCAATCGATCCATCAGTAATAAATTCGGAGTACTTGCAATTTTTACATATATAATGTGGCGGCAGAGGATTCACTTCTGTAATACCGGTCATGGTTGCTGCAAATGATGAACCTACAGATCCCCTTGAGCCAACAATATATCCGTCGGAATTGGACTTGGCGACCAGCTTCTGCGCAACAATATACATCACGGCAAAGCCATTTTTTATAATGGAGGTCAATTCCCTTTCCAATCTTTTTGATACAATCTCAGGCAGCGGATCGCCGTATATTTCCTTTGCCCTCCTGTATGCGATCTCTTCGATCTCCTGTTCGGCGCCTTCTATGCTGGGCGGGTAAGTGCCAAGCGGTATCGGGATAATCTCCTCCGTCATACCGGCGATGAGGTTCGTATTCTCTACAACCACCTCATAAGCCTTTTTTTCACCCAGATATCCGAATTCCTCAAGCATTTCCCCAGTCGTCCTCAAATACAGCGGCGCCTGCCTGTCGGCATCAGCGTAGCCCTGCCCCGCCATTAAAATCCTTCTGAAAACCTCATCCCTTGGGTCCATGAAATGAACGTCGCAGGTCGCGACGACAGGCTTGCCGAGCTTTTCACCCAGTTTTACGATATTTCTGTTGATTTCCTTGAGCTGTTCCTGTCCGGATACCTGCCCATTTAGAACAAGGAACTCATTATTTCCAAGCGGCTGTATTTCAAGGTAATCGTAAAACTGTACAATTTTCTCTATCTCATTATCGTTCTTTCCCTTGATGATTGCTCTGTACAATTCGCCTGCTTCACATGCACTGCCAAGGATCAATCCCTCCCGGTACTTCAGCAGCAGGCTCTTGGGCACTCTCGGCTTTTTGTGGAAATAGTTCAAATGGGATTCGGAAATGATTTTGTATAGATTCTTAAGGCCAACATTATTTTTAACTAAAATGATCGCATGGTATGAATCCGCTTTCTTGTAATCAAAATTGCCATCGAGTGCGCCATTTATTCCGTCAACTGTCTGTACTCCCTTTTCCTTTAACTGTTCAAGGCACTTTACGAAAATTTCGGCTGTCGCTCTGGAATCATCCACTGCCCTGTGGTGATTTTCCAGTTTGACTCCGAGATGCTTCGCAACGATATCCAGCTTGTACTTTCCAAGCTCAGGAAACATATTCCTGCTCATTTGCAGCGTATCAATGATAGTATTGTCAAATTTCCTTCCTGCAGCCCTCGCTTGAAACTTTATGAAGCCGGTGTCAAACGAAGCATTGTGCGCGACAACCGGCAAATCACCGACAAATGAAAGGAAGGAGTCGAGCGCTTTCCTGATCGGCGGCGCGTCTGCTACCATCGTATCATTGATGCCGGTCAATTTCGTGATAAATTCAGGTATGGGAATTTCCGGATTTACAAAGGTGCTGAAGGAGTCGCAAACTTTGCCGTTAAACAGCTTCACAGCGCCGATCTCCGTAATCTTATCCTTTTCGGCATATAAACCGGTCGTCTCGATATCAAATACTACAAACCCGCCATCCAGCGAATATCCACAGGATTGATCCGATCCCGTGCAAACCACCGGAGGCTCATTATCCAGTAAATAGCACTCTACGCCATATATGATCTTGATATGATTCTTCTTTCCGGCATTATACGCTTCAGGAAATGCCTGTACAACTCCGTGGTCCGTGATTGCAACTGCACTGTGACCCCATTGTGCGGCTCTCTCAACCAGCTTTTCCGCCGGCGTGACCGCATCCATGGCGCTCATCTGGGTATGGAGATGCAACTCGACTCTTTTGGTTTCGGCATCATCCGTCTTGACCTGCTTCACAAGCTGCAGAATATCCGTAGCCAGTATGGCCAGTTCCTTAGAATACTTATCGAACTGCGCTTCTCCGCGGACTTTAAAATAAAGTCCGTTCTTGATTTGTTCGTTCCTCAGGTCATAGTCATCCTTCTGTACGAAAAATTTTATCGTGAGTGAATTGGTGTAATCTGTAATATCAAAGGAGCACAGGTACCGGTTTCCCCGTATCTCTCTGAAAGCCGCATTTGATATGTCGCCGCAGATCGCCACTTTACCGGAATCCTGCGTGACTTCGTTCATACTCATGATGCTGTCGTTAAAATTCTTGCCCATAATGACGTCGACAATCTGAGGATCACCCGCATCCGTCTCTTTCTTCCTCTGCCTTTTCGGGCCCGCCCCCAGAGCCTTTTCCTCAGCGATGGCAATGCTTTGCACCCTGGCTTCCTCATTTTCCTTGAACTCCAGGTATTTTTCCTGTAGATCCTGGTCCAGTTCGCAATCTGTAAACTCTACGGCAACCTTTTGTCCGAATGCATCAAATATCAGGTCCTCCATCAGCCTGTCGCACCCCTGAGCCTTAAGAATCCTGCTTCCTCTTGTGGTAAGCCTTATGTGAAGGTGTTCCTTCGAAAGCTCCCATTCGCACCCGTTCAGAATGCCGCGGCTCAACGCAACATTTGTATTTACGGTATAAAGGATGCTGTCCCAGTAGGCTGCAAGCATCTCTTCAAAAGGGGTATTCAGTTCGAATCTGAGTTTGAGCTCGACAGTCAAAGAAAAAGCCGCTGCCAATGCCTTTTCGACCTGCGCTGCAAGCGATGCGGGTATGATTTTGGCCGCGGTGGCTTTTGCCACAAGCTTACCTGATTTTTTGAAAACTCCAAGACCTGTTATTTTAACGTTTTTAAAGAAATCAAGTACATCTCCGCTCAGTTCCAGTTCGGGAAACATCTCAACAAAGCTTTTGTTTATTGCAGGATCTGACATTTGTACATTCCCCTTATATTATGTTAGGTAGGGGCGATGACCCATCGCCCGCGTAATTAAAGCTTCTCTATTTCTGCAAGCAATTCTTCTACGATCCTGTCCTGCGGTATTTTCCGGATGATCTCACCTTTTTTAAAAAGCAGCGCCACCCCGTCGCCGCCAGCTATTCCAATATCGGCTTCACGAGCTTCACCGGGGCCGTTCACCGCGCAGCCCATTACAGCAACACGGATATGCTTGTCACACTTCGACAGCTTCTGCTCTACTTCGTTCGCAACTTTGATCAGATCGATCCTGGTTCGTCCGCATGTAGGACAGGAAACAAATTCTATTCCCGACTTTTTGAGGCCAAGTGCTTTCAAAATCTCTATTCCTGCCTTAACCTCTTCTGCCGGATCACCTGTGAGCGACACTCTGATCGAATCTCCGATCCCTTCCGCTAAAAGACATCCAAGACCGACAGCGGACTTTACCGTTCCCGCAAACAGCGTCCCCGCTTCTGTTACACCGATATGCAGAGGGTAATCCGTCCTTTGAGCCATCAGCCTGTATGCTTCTATCGTCATGAGTACGCTTGAGGATTTGAGTGAAAACGCAATATCATCAAAGCCGTAAGTCTCCAGCATCCCGGCATGTCCCAGCGCACTTTCCACCATGCCTTCCGCTGTAACGCCGCCGTATTTCTCCAGGATATGCTTCTCCAGCGAGCCTGAATTTACACCGATCCGGATTGGAATGCTTCTTTGTTTTGCCATCTCAACGACCTTTTTCACTCTGTCGCTGCCGCCGATGTTTCCGGGGTTCAGGCGTATTTTATCCGCACCGTTTTCCATGCTGGCCAGCGCAAGCCTGTAGTCAAAATGGATATCCGCCACCAGAGGTATTTTTATTGCTTTCTTAATTTCCTTTAGCGCCTGTGCAGCCTCATTGTCCGGAACAGCTACCCTGATGATATCGCAGCCTGCTTCCTCCAGCTTTTTGATCTGTGCCGCCGTGGCTGCTACATCCCTGGTATCCGTATTTGCCATGGATTGAACCGTGATCGGAGCGTCGCCCCCCATATAGAGATCTCTGACACGTATTTTTCTGGTTTTCCTTCTATTTATAAAATTCTCCATAATCAACCTCTTATCTGTCCTTCTCTTATCTGTCCTTCTCTTATCTGCCCTTTACATGCGATATGCTCACAGCCTTTTCACTCACAGCATTGGCGCTCCCGGGAGTTTCCGGCAGACTCTCAGGCTTCCTATCCTGTCACAAGCCTTACGATGTCGTTATAAGCAGCATAGATGCCAAGTAAAATGATCAGTACAAATCCGACCATTGAAATATAGGCTTCCTTTTTCTGGCTGAGAGGCTTCCCTCTTACAGCTTCTAAGCCAATTAGTACCAGTCTTCCTCCGTCGAGCATCGGAAATGGCAGCAGGTTGGTTGCGCCTAAAGCAATGCTGAACAATGCGGTCATGTATATAATATTAAGCAGCATTTGAACCACATTCGGTGCTTGTTCGACAACCGTGCCAATGGTGCTTACCATTCCGATCGGCCCCATCATTTCGTTCAGCTTCGCCTGCCCGTTAATCAGCCAGACCAGACTGTAGCCTGTACTCCGTACAATCGACCAGGTAAATACGGCGGATTCTCCAAGAGCATCAAAGAAGCCTGCCTTTTTTAAAATAAAGTCCATGCCGATATCATACATTTCCTGGCTCTTGACTTCTACCGGCGTGATTTTTACGTTCACTTCCGAATTGCCCCGGATTGCCTTCAAAATGATAGGCTTGAGGCCGTTTTGTGTGACAAAGTCCACCAATTCCCTTGCTGTTTTTATTTCGGTATCATTGAGCGCAATGATCCTGTCTCCTACCTGCAAGCCAATTTTCTCGGCAGGGTAGCCAGGCGACAATGCCTTTATCACGTTCGAATCAGCATCATTTTCCGAACCGATGCTGACGCCCAGCTTCGGTGCGACAGCAGCCGGTATAATATAGGGTTTTATCGTTTCGGTATACCTTTTACCATCCCTTATATACTCAACTTTTGCCGGAACACCTTTGGAAATGTACAAAAACTGGTATATATCCATTGGTTGGTACACTCTTTTGCCATCATACGATAAAATTTTGTCACCCGGCTGGATCCCCGCGGCCGCGGCAGGTAAATTTTCCGCTACACGGCTTACTTTTGTCGTATCATATCCCTGTATCGTAAAATATACCGTCAGAAGCACAGCCGCCAGCAGCAGGTTGGCAAAGGGTCCTCCGAAGGCGGTCAACGCACGGGCATGTTTGGGTTTTTTGCAGAAAGCCGATTCACTGTCTGAGAACTCTTCCTCCCCTTCCATCTTTACATAGGCCAATAAAGGGATAAGCCTTAGAGAATATGTGGTATCCCCTTTCTGAAAGCTGAAAAGTTTGGGTCCTATAAACAATGAAAACTCAAGAACTTTGATGCCGAATTTTTTTGCCGTTAAAAAGTGTCCCAGTTCATGTACGATTATAATAATATTAAAGGCGATAAAAGCCATAACCAGATTCATATGCATACCTCTCTTCTTACCCATTTGTCTACTTCTATTATATCATCAAGACCCGGCATTGTATTCACTTTATGTGACTGCATAGCCTTCTCGATCTTTCTTGGTATATCGCAAAATCCTATTTTGCCATTCAGAAAAAGCCCTACGGCAGCTTCATTTGCACCGTTCATGACTGCAGGCATGGTGCCGCCCGCCTTCAAAGCCTCATATGCAAGGGCGAGGCACGGGAATGTTTTCGTGTCAGGTTCCTCAAAAGTAAGGCTGCCGCATTGAAACAGATCCAGTCTTGAAAAACGGTTCGTTTCCCTTTTCGGCCAGGTCAGCGCGAGCTGGATGGGGATCCTCATATCGGGAGAGCCCAACTGTGCGATCACCGATCCATCCACATATTCCACCATGGAATGAATGATACTCTGCGGGTGTACCACAACCTTGATCTTATCTGTTGTGAAGCCAAACAACCAGCGGGCTTCAACCACTTCAAGACCTTTATTCATCAGCGTGGCGCAATCAATCGTTATCTTGCTTCCCATACTCCAGTTGGGATGCTTCAGAGCCTGCTCCACCGTGACATGTTCCAGTTCAGCAGGCATCCTGCCTCTAAAGGGTCCGCCGGATGCTGTCAGTATGAGCCTTTCGACATCCTGCTTCCTGTTGGCGGCAAGGCATTGGTAAATCGCCGAGTGCTCACTGTCCACCGGAAATATGGAAACACCCCGTGCCGCTGCCTCCGCCATTACAATCGGGCCGGCTGTGACAAGCGTTTCCTTATTGGCAAGAGCAATGTTTTTGTTGTGCCGGATCGCTTCAATCGTAGGAATCAGGCCGGCAATGCCTACGATCGATGTAACGACGGTATCCGCCTTACCTATGGAAGCTGCAGCCTTCAGCCCTTCAAGTCCATAATGCACCTCAATGCCAAGGCCTTTGAGCCTTTGCTCCAATTCCCGTGCAAGCTCGCTATTTCCTGCAGATACAAGCAATGGCCTGAATTCCCTTGCCTGATTTTCCAGAAGATCAATATTTGAATTTGCTGTAAGCGCGCATATCCGTATGCCTAAATTCCTTGCAACGTCCAGCGTCTGTACTCCTATGGAGCCTGTTGAACCCAAAACCGCAATATTTTTTGCCATCTTTTGCTCCTTAAAAAAATATGATTATGTAAAAATAAACGACCGGTGCAACAAACATGACACTATCCAGCCTGTCCAGCACGCCGCCATGGCCCGGCATGATCCTGCCGTAATCCTTGATACCCGTAGCCCTCTTCACTGCCGATGCCGCCCAGTCGCCTACCTGCGATATCATACCGCACAATACGCCAAGTATGGCAAAATGATATAAAGGCACGTCAAGCGCCGTATGAAAATAAAGTCCGAATAGCATCATTACCATAATACAGCCTGCAACACCGCCGATACTGCCTTCAAGAGATTTATTGGGACTGACCTTCGGGAGTATCTTCGTCCTGCCGAAGCTGACGCCGGTGAAATATGCGAAAATATCCGTTGCCCAAGCTCCTATGAAAATCAGCCAGATATACAGATACCCGTTTTCCATGTTGCGTGTAATGGATATGAAAGAACACAGGAATGCTACATAAATGATTCCAAATAGCGTTACCGAAATGTCCGAAACGGTATATTTTCCATTCGAAAAAATAAGTAAACAAAAAAGAAGCACCAATAAGACAAAAACTCCTATTGCCAATATACTAAATAATGAAACAGCTCCCACAACATCCGGCAGCACATTGGAAAATGCAATATAGAGCAGCGGAAGGCAGGCTGCGAAGCCTGCGGCACAAACCGGTTTATAGCCGCCCTTTTCCAGTGCCCTGTAAAATTCATGCATGCCGATTACCGCAATAACAAAAACCGCCGTACCAATTGCCTGATTCCCAAGATAAACAATCACTGACAGCAATGCAATGGCAACGATTGCACTAATGATGCGAACTTTCATTTATAAGCCCCCAAAACGTCTGTTTCTTTTTTGAAAATCTTCTATCGCCGTAATCAGATCTTTCCTTGAAAAATCCGGCCACAATATGTTTGAATACCAAAATTCCGAATAGGAGGACTGCCATAGCAGGAAATTGCTTATCCTGTATTCGCCGCTTGGCCTGATTACAAGATCCGGGTCGGGAATACCCGCCGTATAGAGATAATTTGAGAATAATGTCTCATCCACTTCTTCCGGTTTTACTAAACCCTTTTTAACATCCTTTGACAATCTTACCGCCGCGTTGACGATTTCCGTCCTGCTGCCATAGTTTAGAGCTACCACGAGAGTCAAGCCTGTATTATTCTTTGTATTTGCGGTCACTCTGGCCATTTGCTTCAGTATTTCATCCGACAATCTATAAGATTCACCGATTATTTTGATTCTTATATTTTGGCCTGATAACTCATCATCCGCATTCCTCAGAAATTCAATAAACAGAGTCATCAGAGCGTCTACTTGATCCTTTGGTCTGTTCCAGTTTTCTGTTGACAAGGCATAGACAGTCATGTACTTGATACCAATATCATTACAAATCCGAACAATTCTTTTAAGTGTATTTGCACCCTCTCTGTGCCCTGCACTGGGCGGCAATCCACGTCTGGCAGCCCATCGTCTGTTGCCGTCCATGAAAATGGCAATATGGATGGGCAGTTTTTCCTTTTCGTTCAAAGCAGGCTTTTTCTGCTTGCTACGGCCTGAAAACCACATTGAATACCTCCGGTTTGTCTTTGTTTTACAGTGCAAATCAATAATATTATACAAAACAAAAATGATAAAGACAAATATTATTCCTGATTCAAAAAAACAAGGCTGTTTCAGCAGCCTTGTTTTTTTGGATCAATATTGCACACCAGCAGTTCCAGTGTGCCATCGTCAAGAACCTTTTCCCTTACCGTTCTGGAGTTTTCATCATAGCCTTCATCCCTCGCCCTTGGAGGAGCGGTAATCCGCACGGTTATTTTTTCGATCCCGTGCGCCTTTAACAATTCTATCGCCTTTCCTAGCCTGAGCCCGGAAACATCAGGAATTTGCATAACTTTACCAGCGGCTTGCGGCGTCACCTGTGCTGCTGATTAAACCTCCATTATTTCCTTATTTTTCAGTTCTACGATATGATCGACTTCCAGTATGTATTTATCCGTCATCTTCTGGATATCGTCCTCCGCGTCTTTCAAATCGTCTTCCGTGATCTCGCTGTTTTTCTTCTGCGCTTTGTAATGTTCTATCGTATCTCTGCGTATCGACCGGATGGCAACCTTTGCATCCTCGCCATGCTTTTTTACATTCCTGGAAAGCTCCTTCCTTCTTTCTTCCGTAAGGACCGGGAATATAAGACGGATGACCTTTCCGTCATTATTCGGATTGATGCCGATATCCGATTTTTGTATCGCTTTTTCTATATCCTTCAATATCTTTGCGTCCCAGGGCTGTATAATAATAACTCTGGCTTCCGGGACCGAAATGCTGCCAAGCTGGTTGATGGGGGTCGGCACTCCGTAATAGTCTACGGTTATTCTGTCCAATATGGCCGGATTGGCTCTACCCGCCCTTAATCCTGCCAGTTCCTCCTTAAGAGCACCTAAAGCTTTGATCATTTTGTCTTCGACATCTTTGTAAGAATTCGCCATATTAAAACCTCCTTGTATAAAATTTGGACCTGTATCATCATTTTAGGGTTGAATATATGGTAGTACCTATGTTCTCACCACATACCACCTTAATAATGTTTTCCGAATTCAGCAAATCAAAAACAATGAGTGGTATATTATTCTCCATACACAGTGAAAGTGCTGTTGCATCTACAACACCAAGCCTTTTGTTCAGTGCGTCGGCAAATGTGATCTTATCATATTTGACAGCATCAATATTTTTCTTCGGATCGCAGTTGTAAACCCCATCCACCATCGTTGCCTTCAGGATCACTTCCGCATCAATTTCCGCCGCCCTAAGTGCTGCCGCCGTATCCGTTGAAAAATAGGGATTTCCCGTACCACATGCGAATATGACAATCCTCTTTTCTTCAAGATGCTTAATAGCTTTCCTTCTTATGTACGGTTCGGCAATCTGCCTCATTTCGATAGCCGACTGGACTCTTGTCGGTATACCTCTTGACTCAAGTGCGTCCTGAAGTGCAAGTGAATTAATTACAGTAGCCAGCATACCCATATGATCGGCTGTAGTTCTGTCCATACCCTTACCGCTTCTTCCCCTCCAGAAATTACCGCCGCCTACAACAATGGAAATTTCAACTCCCAGCTTGTAAGCTTCACTAATCTTGTCGGATATTGTTCCAAGCGTATCCGTGTCAATGCCGGTCTTCTGATCTCCCGCAAGCGCTTCGCCGCTCAGCTTGATCAATACTCTTCTGTACTTAGGCGTCATACACATCCAACCCCACTCCCTAATTATTGTTCTACACCAAATCGAAAACTCCTGCTGCATGAATCATTACAGCGAAAGATTTTATTTTTCTTTCAGTTCATTTCATAGTTCATTTCAAAAAAAGGGAACATATTATTTATATGCTCCCTCATTTTTTAACCACCGATCTGCTTTGCTACCTCTTCCGCAAAATTTTCTTCTTTCTTTGCCAATCCTTCTCCTCTTTCATACCTTACAAATCTTCTTACATTGATGTTTTCACCTATAACGGCTATCTTCTCCGTAACGAGCTGTTTGATTGTCTTGTCAGGATCTTTGATCCAGGGCTGCTCCAAAAGGCAAGTTTCCTTATAGTACTTTTCTATCCTGCCCTCAACCATTTTTTCAATGATCTTTTCCGGTTTGCCTTCGTTCCTGGCCTGTATTCTAAGGATGTTCATCTCCTTCTCGAGCACATCCGCCGGCACTTCTTCTCTCCTTACATATTCAGGATTTGCCGCGGCGATCTGCATGGCAATATCCTTCACAAGCTGCTTGAATTCATCATTGGCAGCTGCAAAATCCGTTTCCACATTGACTTCAACAAGTACGCCAATTCTGCCGTTTCCATGTATGTAAGCTTCAACAAGCCCTTCAGCTGCAATCCTGCCCGCCTTCTTTGCTGCTGCCGCCAAGCCTTTCTCCCTGAGTAATTCAATAGCCTTGTCTATATTACCGTCCGCTTCGGTAAGAGCCTTTTTGCAATCCATCATTCCTGCTCCGGTTCTTTCGCGGAGTTGTTTTACCATTTCAGCAGTAATCATCCAAATTCCTCCAAACAATAATAATCATATTATTCACTAAACAATACAATATTTATTCGTGAAAATGTGCCCGATCCCGAGTTGGGGGAGGGGCTGGTCGCAGGCTTTGCCTGCTGCTCGCCCATGCGTCCGGGCTGGAACCGGGCACGCTTCATTATCAGGCTTCTGATACCGTCTCTTCGACTTTGGCATCTTCTTCATTTATTTTCTCTTCCGCTTCAGCATTGTCAGTTGACAACTGTTCACCCTGACGTCCTTCCATGATCGCTTCCGCCATCTTGGATGCAATCAGCTTGACAGCTCTGATAGCATCGTCATTTCCGGGTATTACATAATCAACCTCATCCGGATCGCAGTTTGTATCAACGATAGCTACTACAGGTATACCGAGCTTTCTGGCTTCGAGAATCGCATTTCTTTCTTTGCGGGGGTCAACAACGAACATGGCGCCCGGTATTTTTTTCATGTTCTTTATACCGCCAAGGTATTTTTCCAGCTTCTCCATCTCGCCTTTCAGCTTGATGACTTCCTTCTTCGGCAATACTTCAAACAAACCGTTCTTTTCCATTTCGTTAATTTGATTTAACCTGTCGACTCTTTTGCGGATCGTTTTGAAATTGGTCAGCATGCCGCCGAGCCATCTGGCATTGACATAATACTGGCCGCTTCTTTCCGCTTCTTCTTTAATTGAATCCTGAGCCTGCTTTTTGGTACCTACAAAAAGAACGTCTTCGCCGTTCATGGCGATTTCCCTTATGAAGAAGTAAGCCTCTTCAACTTTTTTGACGGTTTTCTGCAGATCAATAATGTAGATGCCGTTTCTCTCCGTAAAGATGTATTCGGCCATTTTGGGATTCCATCTCCTGGTCTGATGACCAAAATGGACACCGGCTTCCAGCAGCTGTTTCATTGAAATAACTGACATTTTATATAACCTCCTTAAGTTTATACCACCACAGCTTTCATTCAGACGAAAGACCCTCGGGCACTTATCCGGCCGTCAAACTGTGTGCGTATTTTAATCGTTATGTAGTATAACACACGGCAGATAATTTATCAATCATTTTGGAAAATGTTCTTGCACATGCGGTTGAAAAAAACTGTAAAATATAAAAATGTACAGGCATTTATTTTAAAAATCCCTCATATACTTATATGGTGACCAATTTTTCGGGGGTGCTGAATTTGCTGCACTTCTTAATTACTTTGATAAATGATATTTTCGGCAGTATTTTTTTCCAATTCGGCTATGTTTCTAACACAAACTCATTTCCGCAACCGTTAACTGCCGAAGAAGAACAGAAATATATCGAGGCATACAAGAATGGAAGTGAAGAAGCCAGAAATACACTTATCGAGAGAAACCTCCGCCTTGTAGCTCATATTGTAAAAAAATACAGTACCTTCAGCAGTGAAAGCGACGATCTCATCTCTATAGGCACCATCGGACTAATAAAAGCAATTTCGACCTTCGACCTTTCCAAAGGCACCAGACTTGCGACATATGCAGCCCGATGCATAGAAAATGAAATATTGATGCAAATCAGGTCGGCAAAAAAAATACAGAGCGAGGTGTCTCTTCACGATCCTATCGGCGTTGACCGTGAAGGCAACGAAATTACGCTCATTGACGTGATAGGCAATGAGACTGATTCGGTTTTGGATGAGGTGGAGCTAAAAATACAGGTAAAACGTCTGTACAATAAGATGAGGGCAGTTCTGAAAAATCGTGAGAAAACAGTACTCGAATTGAGATACGGCCTGCTGAACGGCACCAGCAAAACACAGAGAGAAATAGCGGGTATGCTTGGAATATCCCGTTCCTATGTATCGCGCATAGAAAAGAAAGCCATAAAAAAATTGAGCAAGGAATTGAAACCCGACAGCTGCCAGTAACATGGCAGCTGTTCTTATCCGGTTTACTCCATCAAAACATACGCATATTGCACGGTTTCTGCCTCATACGTAAGATTAAAAACTCCTATGCAAGGATCAAGCTGCCAAAGCATTCCGGCCTGTGAAAATCGGGAGCTTTGCTTGTAATTTCATTCCAGCAGCCATGATGCGGATATTCCGTATCTTCCGCACATTTTTGAAAGTTTCCTGTCATTTTCATGCCGGGCCCGAAGCCAAGCTTTCCAAAATGCCTTTCAATAAACTCAAATGGTATCATGAATTGAATGCTCCAAAATGGGCCGGTATAATTTTTTATAGTATCTTTAGTAACGGAAGTACGGATTTGAAATATTTCATTATCAGCAAGCCTGATACGGTCATTCCTGCCGCTGCCCAAGCCCAAAGTTAAAGTTCCCAGCGGGTTGAACTCAAAATTAAAATATCTGCCGTCCTTTTCCAGATCCGGTTTGAAGAAAAATTCCATGCAGCTGTCCCTGTATACTGCGTCGTTCTGCTTTTCACGGGTTGCCATGATCTCCTTCTCATAAGATAAAAGCAATACATGAAAACCCTTCGCGTCATATGCGACCCTTGCTTCCGTCTTTGGCTTATAGCCATTCTGATCCCACGGATAACAATCTATATCCGCTCTATCGGTCTTGTCCCAATTAATACCCCGGACCGATCCTGCTTCCTTTATTTTTCTGATCGTATAAACCTTTTCCAATCCGGCCGCCTCCTTATTTTTCCTAAAATTGTACGGTAATTTCAACCGTTTTATTTGCATTCAAATTTCCGTTTTACTCGCAATAACTCATTACCCTGTTCCGCCCGTTTTTCTTGGCCTCATACAATGCATCATCTGCTTGCTTGACCAGGCTGTCTGCATCTTTTTCATCATTTGGAACAATAGCTGCCACACCGCATGTCATCGTGACATATTCGGATATTTCCGAATGTTTGTGCTCGATTTTTTCAGCCATTACAGCTTGACGCAAAGATTCCGCTACTTCAACCGCACTACGCAGATCCGTATTCGGAATGACAGCAATGAATTCATCCCCACCGTAGCGAGACAGGAAATTCTGGTTTCCCAACCGTTCTGTCAATAAAGTGGCAATTCTGTTCAGATATTTATCCCCTTCAATGTGGCCATAATTATCATTATATTCTTTGAAAAAATCGATATCCATCATGATCAGTGCCATTGAATAGCCCTGCAATTTTGAGTTCGACCACTGCTTGCTGTAATACTGAAGGAATTTCCTGCGGTTTGGTATGCCGGTCAGCGCATCAATTTCCGATTGCAGTTTGATTTCATCTGTCCTTACTCTTAAGCTGATGCCCTCTTTGATTTGTTTATTTCTCTCCTTCAGCTGCTCCTGATTATGATATATATAAAGCTTGTAATATTTCAATGCTGAGTCCTTGTCATTGACCTTTTCATACATTTGGGTAAAATGAAAGCATATTTCAAGAGATTTTTCATTGATGTTGTTTGCTATAGAAAGTGAATAGGCGTCGGTCAATACAGTAACAGCCCGTTCATTTTGCTCCTGTTCCTCTAAAAACTGGTGATACTGTATCAGTATGTTGATTTTGTTAAAGTATACTGATTTTTCATTTGCTATATTAATGGCTTCCAAAAAATAGCGCTCTGCCTTTTCATAATCCTTGAGCTTCCAGTAAACAAGCGCATATATCTTATAAATTTCGCAAAAATGAATTTCGTAATTATATTTTGTCAGCAATTCAAGTGCAATAGGAAGAAGCCTTAGAGCCTCATCGTAATTTGCCCTGGAATAATTGATTTCCGCCAGGTTGAGATGGGCTATCCCCTTGCAGGCCATGAGCTGATCCACTGAGAGCCCTTTCTCATAATAGTATATCGCCTTTTCATAGTTTGATAAATTTTTATAGATTTCGCCTATATTATTGTATGCTATACTAAGCCTGCCGGAAAGCTGGTGCTTCCTGGCTATATAAACCGATTTGTTATAATAATCGAAAGCTGTTTCGTAATTAGCTAATTCAAGAAAAACATTACCAAGCATAATAAAGGCGGAACAAATATGATAATTCAAATTATAAGCCTCAAGCATTGGAATGGATGCCATGATGTAATCAATACCTTTTGTGTATTCACTAATATTTGAATAAATAAAACCCATCTTTAACTGTAAAATCGCTTCTCCCTGTGGGTAATCGGCTTCTTTGCTCAATTTGTACGCATATTGCGCTTTTTCCAAAGCCGTTTTATTATCTGCATAGATAATTTTCTCAATATCCTCAATCATATCATCTATTTGTTTTCGAGCGCTTTCATTTATCATGGTTATAAGCCTTCCTGCACACTTTGTTTCTTCCTCTTCTTTTTGCATCATATAGGGCGTCATCAGCTTGTTTGATAAAATCATCCGGCTTTAAATTATCGGAGGGTACGGCTGAAGCCACGCCAAGAGTTATGGTAACATAATCGGATACAGTTGAACGCGAATGACATATCTTTTCATTCAGCACAGCCTGCCGCATAGCTTCGGCAAACTCAGCCGCCTCTGCAAGGGATGTGTTTGGTAAAACAGTAATAAGCTCATCTCCTCCATATCGGGCGAGTAAATAGTTATTTTTCAGCAATCCGGCTAAACATGCGGTAATAGATATCAAGCATTTATCTCCTTCAGGATGCCCATAAATATCATTAAATTCTTTAAAAAAGTCTATATCCAGCATAATAATTGAAAGCGGCTTGTTTTGCAATTTGGAAAGCTCCCATTCGGAATTTATAAATTGAACAAACCTGCGCCGGTTTGGTATGCCGGTTAATGGATCAAATTCCGACTGCTGCCTGATCTCCTCTGTCTTGATTCTCAATTTGATCCCTTCTGTTATTTGATTCAATCGATCCTTTTGAAGCTGCTGATTATGATAAACATATAATTTATGGTAATTAAGAGACGCTTCCATGTTATTACACTTATCATACATTTCAGAAAAAAGCCCGCATATAATAATTGATTTTTCATGCAGATTATTTGTCTTAGCCAATGTGTATGCTTCCGTTAACGCCTTCACTGCCGGATCGGTTTGCCCCTGTTCGGTTAAAAACTGGTGATAGTTTATAAGCACGCTTATTTTGCAGCTATACACCATTTTATTTTCTGCAATATCCAGCGCTTTGGAGAAATAACTGCCGGCTTCCTCATATTTGTTCAGTTTCCAGTAAACAAGAGCTAAAGTCTCATATACTTCACAAAGCGCATTATCATATTTTATGCTCTTCATTTTTTCAATTGCTATCGTTGCATGCTCCAGCGCTTTGTCATAATCTCCCGTCAGATAATAAATCTCGGCAGTGTTCTCATAGTATACGCCTTTGCATGATGAGAAGCCTGTCTTCTTATCCTCTTCGTAGCTTTTTTGGTAATAGAGCAATGCTTTTTCATAATCCAGCAATTTTCTGCACACTGCGCCAATATTATTATAGGTAATGCTAAGCATATCCGTAAACTGAAATCTCTTTGCTATATCTGCTGATTTGCTGAAATAATCAAATGCTGCTTCGTAACCGGATATCTGGTAAAATATCGCTCCGAGAGTTAAATAAGCCGTACATATGTGATACTGCAGATTATACAGTTCCAGCAAGGGAATAGACACTGATATGTAATCGGTAGCTTTGGCATATTCACCGATATTGACATAAATACCGCCGATCTTAAGCAACAGTATTGATTCGGCCTGAGGGTAATTAATTTCTTTGCTTAATTCTAATGCATTTAGCGCAATATCCATCGCAGCTTTACTATCTGAAAACCTTATCTTCTCAATATGATCAAGCATATTGTCGATTTTCTTTTTATCATTTATTGTATCCATAGGCATGCATTTCCTTCCCGCTCACCTTGTTACGACCATTTCTTTTTGCATGATACAAAGCGTCATCGGCCAGCTTGATAAAATCATTCAGGTTCATGCCTTCAGTCGGAACCACGGAAGCAACGCCCAGCGTAATTGTCACATAATCCGATACCAATGAGTACCGGTGGCCGATTTTTTCATTCACAACCGCCTGCCGCAACAATTCTGCAAAAGCATTAGCTACGGCGATGGAGGTCTGTGGCAGGACAGCAATAAATTCGTCGCCGCCAAAGCGGGATAATAAAAAATTTTTATCTGTCAATCCGGTCATAAGATTGGCAATTGTTATCAGGCACTTATCGCCTTCAGGGTGGCCGTAACTGTCGTTAAACTCCTTAAAAAAGTCGATATCGATCATAATGAGTGATAAAGTATAGCTATATTTAATTGAACGCTCCCATTCCGATTTTATGAACTGGAAGAATTTCCTTCGGTTTGGTATGCCGGTAAGGGAATCTATTTCAGACTGCAGCTTGATTTCTTCCGTTTTTATTCTTAATTCAATTCCCTCGCTTATTTGGCTGATTCGCTGCTTATACTGCTCCCTATCATGAAAGATATACAGCTTGTAATATTTTAAGGCCGTCTCGTAATCTCCTTTTTTTTCATAAATTTCCGTGAAGTATTGGCATATCAGGATGGATTTTTCATGCAAATGGTTTGCCGAAGAAAGAGTATAAGCATCTGTCAAAGCTTCAATGGCTTCACCCATTTGCTCCTTCTCAACCAGAAACTGATGATACGATATAAGGATACCGATCTTGTAATCATAAGCCATTTTCTCATCTGCAGCTTTAAGCGCCTGTATAAAATAGTCTCTGGCTTTGTCGGAATTTTTCAGTTTCCAATATATCTGTGCGTATATTTTATAAACTTCGCATAGAAGCAACTCATAATTATACCGTTTTAACATCGTATCGCCGATCCGAATGAGTCTTAGCGCTTCATCGCAGTTACCGGCCAGATAATTGATTTCAGCAATATTAACATAAGGAAATCCCTTACACGCTTTGTATCCGACCCTTTTATCTTCATCCAGGCTTTTTTTGTAATAATACAAGGCTTTATCATAATCCAATAGCATTTTATATATTTCACCAATGTTGTTGTAAGCCATACTGAGTCTGTCATAAAATTGATACCTGGTGGCAATATAAACTGATCTGTTATAGTAGTCAAAGGCTGTTTCATAATAGGACAAATTGAAAAAAATATTACCGAATGATATAAAAGCTGTGCATAGATGGTAGTCCAGATTATACAATTCCAGCAATGGAACCGACAGCATAACATATTCGATTGCTTTTTCATATTCGCTGATATTTCTGTAAATACTGCCGATTTTCAATAGCAGAATTGCCTCCGCCTGAGGATAATTCTTCTGCCTGCTTAAAGCCAATGCCTCAAAAGACATGTCAAGCGCTGTCTTGCTGTCGGAAAATCGTGTTTCTTCTATTTTTTCTATCATTTCATCTATTTGATTTTTCACAATCGTATCATCCATAAATTTTAGCCTTTCGTAGAATGATAGTAAAACACAATTCTCATATAAGGCAGTGATACAAATATCCACTAATCGGCAGTACTAATGTACACCTTTATTATAACATTCAATTTACACATTTTCTATTTCTCAAATCATATATCGGCATAATTTAAACAAAAAAGAACGTTCTATGCAGACATTTGTTTTGCCTGTACAGAACGTCTATGGCATTACAATTATTAAGCCTCAATGCCGCCGTATTTCAGCCGGTACAGCGTACCTTGGTTTTGATTGCCTCGTTGGCGGCACTGGCATGCTTCAATCGGCACACCCACATGATTCTTTCCGCCTGAGCATACGATCCGTATCCTCTCTCTTGAAATCATTGACAGACATTCCGGTGAATTTTTTGAAACAGATCCCGAAATAATGCGGATCGACAATACCTACCTTTTCTGCAATCTGATAAGCTTTTAGATCCGTTTCCTTCATAAGGCTGATCGCTTTCTCCATTCTTTCCTTTGTAAGGTATTCTATGAATGTCTGTCCCGTCTCCTGCTTGAAAATTCTGCTTAAGTAACTTGCATTCATGTAAAATACTCTAGCTGTATTGGTTAGCGAAAGCTCGCTGTTTGAAAGGTTTTCCTGCAGATAGTCAACAACCTGCCTGACCGCCTGGTTAACTTTCTTGTTTTGAATACGTCCGATCGTATTGATTGCTGATGTGATCAGATTCTTCAGATAGCCTTTTACGTCAGGCAGGGTATCAAGCTTGAATACCTTGTCAAACGGCTGGGTATTATTTATGAACACATCTGAAATACGTATCCCGATCTTGGTTGTTACGTTTAATACAACTGAAACGATGTTGGATGCAATCGCCCTCAAAGTATCAATGTCTGCCCTCTGCCCAAGATTATTTTCATTGAAGATCGAATCCAGAAGCTCAATTGCCTTCGCCTCCATTCCTGCCTTCAGAAAAAATTCAAGAGATTCGATCTGCTCATTTTGTATCTGATATTGATCTGCCATCTGAAAATTAATATCGCAATAATGAATGATCTGGTTTTTACCTGTTATGACCTTATAATCCAGGGCATTGCAGGCTTCCTTATAGGAAAGCCTTGCTTTATCCAAAGCATGATAGAGGTTTCCGACGCCCATACATACATAACATTTCAGACTGTTAATAAATAATGCCTTTAATTCTTCAAGGCAATCTATCAGCTCTATTTCACTGTCGCTGTTTAAAATGACAATTCGCTGGCTATTGTCGCAAAAAATATGGATCTGTGTATCCTCCTTGAAATAACGCCGGATCATCTGCACGCTCTGCATTCTCAAAAGAAGCTTTTCTTCTTCACCAATCTCCGTTCCGGTTTCAGGATAAAAAACCTCAATAATTGCAACCTGGATCCACCCCGGGTTGATTTTCATCCTGAAATAGTCCAGACGTCGCCTCAGATCCTCATTCTCCAGGTTGTACTGTACCAATTCGTTCAGGAGCTTTTCCATGAGGTATGGCATATTTTCCTCCAAATGCTCTCTAAGTCTGTCATTCTCTGCCTGATGATTTTTTTCCGATTCGATTTTCTTTCGGATATTCAGTGCTACTTTTCTGATCTCATCATCGTTGACAGGCTTCAGTAAAAAGTCCGATATCCCTATTTTAATGCTCCTTTTGGCATATTCAAATTCTTCGTATCCTGTGAGAATAACAATTTTCAACAAAGGATATTTTTCGGTTACGATCCTGGCAAACTCTATTCCGTCGATATAGGGCATGCAAATATCCGTAAAGATAACATCAGGGCTGACCTTTTCAACGAGCTCCAACGCTTCCTGGGCATGGGACGCCTCGCCTGCGATCTCATATCCTATCTCTTTCCAATCAATACAGTTCTTAAGCAAATTCCTTACAAGGTGTTCATCGTCTACTATAACTACTTTCAGAAGATCCTCAGGCATTTTCATTCTCTCCTTTTACCGGTATATTGATGATGATCCTTGTTCCGGCATTTTTTTTGCTCTCAATAAAAAACAGATCCTCTTCATTGTAAAATATCCTGAGCCTCTCAATCGTGCCCCACAGGCCGAAGCTAACTTTTTTGTCTCCCTGGTTCCCGCTCATTATTTTCTGTACATCCTCTTCATCCATTCCGACGCCGTCGTCTTCAATCGTTAATATGACAAAATTATTGTAGTATTTCGTTGTAATCGAAATCGTACCGTTCTCACCCTTTGGCTTGATTCCATGGTAGAGAGCATTTTCAACAAGAGGCTGCAGAACCAGCTTTAATATTTTTACCTTTGTTGTCCGTTCATCAATATCGTAATCTATGGAAAAAATATCTCCATACCTCACCTGCTGGATCGTTAAATAATTTCGTACGATTTCAATTTCCTCTCCGATTGTGATCACTTCACTTCCTTTATTAAGGCTTGCCCTGTAATAGCTGCCGAGCGCTTTCATTACCCTGTAGACCTCGGTATTTTTTCCCGAAAGCGCAAGTGAGCTGATCGCATCAAACGTGTTATAAAGAAAATGCGGCTTAATCTGGGCCTGCAGCACTTCAAGCTCTGCTTTGCGCTGCATCCTCTGGTCCTCTACCAATCTTTCGATCAGGTTCTGGATCTCGGTGATCATTATGTTGTATCCATCCCTTAGCTTGCCGATTTCATCTTTCCCTGCTTTGATATCGACCTTTTTGAATTCACCCTTCTCAATGCTTTTCATTGATTTCAACAATTTCTTCAAAGGGATCGTAATCATTCTGGATATAATGATGGAGCCAAGGAAAAGGAACAGACTGTTGATTGCTATCACGACAAAGGCAATTACACTGAAGATCCTGGATTCCTTTGAGAGTTCGTTAAATGGCATGACACTAAAAATCCTCCATTCATATTTGCGAATATTCAAATACGATATCAGATATTCCGTACTGCCTATTTTCTCCTTTATTGATCCTGTTTCACCGTTATTTGAATTCTTGATCAGCCTGCCGGTATCTATAGGATCAAAGTTCCTGAAATTTACGATGCTCTGCCCTTTCCTGTCAACGATCATGATGTCCGTATCATATTTATTAATGATGTCCTTGTAGGAATTGATGAAAGAGTTCTCAGGAATATTCAATATCAATATCCCGATCGGCTTCTGGCTGTCGATATCATTGATTACTCTGATCAGCGATAAATATTTTTCACTGCCGGTATCATAAAATGCATCTCCTGCATTCTGCCTCAATATATAGCCGCCCTTTGCCGATACTGCGTCCTGATACCAGCTTACCAGACTGATATCGTTTTTTCTCAGACTCTTAAGCTGCTGTTTGTCAATACCGTACCTTTGGCTTGCTTTATCAAATATATAAATGGATGAAATAAACGGAAATCCTTCAATTAATTCTGAAACATAGGCTGTAATAGATCTTTGCGCATCCAGATTTGCCGAGTTAATTGCGCCAAAATCGTTTTCCTGTCTGGAATCCGACTGGACCGGCTCTGCTGTATTCGTGTAATCAGCTTTGCCGTTAAGCGCCTTTTGCACGGCATCGCTTGCAATAATGATTTTAGAAAGGTTTTTCGAATTTCCGATCATCGAATCAATATTTGAATTAATGGAATACAAGGTTTGGAGAGAAACCTCGCTTACTTTACCTGACATAATGTTGGAATAAATTTTCTGGTATAGGACACTGCTCAAAACAACTGAAAAAATGAGAAGCACTAAATAAAAGAGCATGATTTTTGTGCTGATTTTTAAGTTAAGAAAGGTATCCCTAATTTTTGCAGGCATACTGTTTGCACTCATACCACTTCTACCCCGCAGTAACAGCCGCTTACAGCCAAATCACGCATCGCGGAATAAATCTTCCGTTTATAAATATTATCTACCAGCTGTTATTATTATTCAACACTTATATACAATATTTATTGCCTGTTTTTGTCATACCTGGCAGAGTAAAGCGGTATTGACGCAAGCTGTGACTTCGTCCCCAAGATCATGGAACTCACATGCCACCTCAAGATTCTCTGTTATTTTAACGCATGAAACTTGCGACAGTGATATCACCTGGTGCCATACCCCTTCAAAAAGGCACACCGGCTTATCAAGAAGGAAAACTTCAAAGCTGTCCGGTGCATTGTTCTCAGCCACAATAAGCAGAGCAGTGCCGTACAGAGGCTCAAAGCTTTCCTTTGACTGCGGATGATTTTCCAGTATACTTGCCGTATGCCGGGAAAATTCCAGTACCGCTATCCTCCAGCCGCTGTTTTCAACTTTTACTACGATCTCCCACCCATCCCGGCTATCCGGTTTCAATTCAATTACGGTCCCATATCCGGCAAACGTCTCCCTGGTGATAAATCGGATCTGTTTTGCTCCCATCCTGCACTCACTTCCCTTTTTACACTATCCCAGTTCCAGCACGATATCCAGATCTGCTTTTCCCTGGTTCGTTTCCGCCCTGCCAATGTCTTTTGGTATACGGACGACGCCGTCACGGATCATTCCGGAAATGTCAATCCCGTTCACTGCTGCCTTTGCAATCATGTAATCTAAATAATCCAGCCTTTTGCTGTTTTGATATTTAACATTTACTTTTCTGCCTGCAAACCATGCCGATACAAGTGCTCGACCATCATGATCGAACTGTTCGGCCATTAACTTTGGCTCGATCACTAACTCACCATATTCTCCCCTTACCCCGTACATTTCTGTAAGCACAAGAAGAGACGTCCAGCTGGCTGACCCGGTAAGGTAATGGTACATGCCTTTGCCGCTGAGATTGAAATACTCGGGGATTCCCGGATAAATGCCACTTTTTTCAACATCGGAGGAAAGGTCGTATAAAGACCTGAAAACTTCATAAGCTTCATGAACAAAACCTCTTTTATATAAAGCGTAAGAATAAATAACAACCATATGACAGAAGACAGAGCCATTTTCTTTTTCTCCATAGGCGAATGAAAAGCATCTTCCGAAGTTGAGCCTGTTGCTCCCGAGGTCCGTATTCAGCCTATACCCGCCCGTTGAAGCATCCTTCAGATACCTGCGGCACGACTGGTAACCCGCGGCAACCTGCTCATCCGTTGCCAGGCCGTACATCGCTGTGAAAACCTGGGCAGTAAGATTCATGATCACTTCACCTTCATGCTCCCCGTCCACTCTCTGCCCTTCATTATTGTAATAACCATTGAAGAAGCCATCCCCGCTTGCGGTCCTGATCCATTCATACTCCCGGATACGCTTGTTTAACCATTCGCCCTTTACCCTCAGGTCTCTTGAAAGATCTGCAATTTCGACAAAAGCTTTTGTCCCCGCTATACTTGTGTTTACCGCTTCCAGATAGGCGGCAAGCTGCGATATCTTATATTCAGGCTTATTGTATTGTGTTTCTCCCGAAATAGAATCCAACAGGAGCTTTAGCTCTTGGAACACCTCTATACGGTCGATTCCAAGCTCTTCTTTCATCTTAAGCAGCAGCCCCCACAGGCTGATCAGGTTGCCGGCGTACAAAGCGGAGAACGCCACGCTTTCCCCATGTTCCCGCGCCATATCGAGCGTATCGTTCCAGTCTGCGCCTTCAAGCCTGATCATGTTGTGTCCGCCAACATTAAAAAACGCGCATAAATGCTGCACCAGCAAATGCTCCAGGACCGTCCCCTGATAAATTCCCCCATCTTTTGTCTTCAAATTTAATCCCTGGCTGTCTTTCCACAGGACATCCCTTTGCGCTGCCCTCATTACCAGTGAATCCCTGAAGTAGGGCTGCCTCTCCAGCAGAATTGAAAAGTCGCCGCTCTGGTCAATGTAAAGCTTTGTTGTGATATAAGGCCAGCAGCCGTGATCCATCCAAACCCTTGCGATATTATTCCTGTCTGCAACAAATTCACCTGTTTTTGTACCAATGATCGTTGCGTTTGTACCATCCACCCTGACCCCGCCGAAATTGGTGATCAGCAGATCCCTTACTCCATCCGGATCACCAATGATCAGCGACAGGCAATCCTGCCACAGATCGCGCCATCCCCGGCCTCCTTTTCCATAATCATGGTGCGGTAAAAAGGAGCAGCCGTATATTTTTCTTAGTACAGGCTGGATATTCACCCATTTCATCCAGTTTGAGAAATCCTTCAGGCCTGATCCGTATGTAGTGCTATTTGCAATACTGTTCCAGTGATCCTTATTCGCCTGAAGTAATTTCATTACTTTATCTTTGGTATTGTAACGTTCAAAAACAGTATCCGTATTGGCGGAATCATCACATGTCCCGATCAGGATGATGTAATCCTTCTGATCTCCCGGTGACAGTACGGCATCTCTGAACCGCAGCGCTCCTACGCACTCCCTGCCGTTAAGCTGCTCGCCGGCATACTCCTGTAAGCCCGCATTTCCGGCGACTGCTTCCGGCCAGTCATAACTTCCCGCTTTCCCAATGAAATCGTGAGCGGATGGTATGCTGCCAACCGGAAGCGTCCCGTCCTGTTCACATCCAAAAACAAAGAAAATCGTATGGTTATACCTGTGACCACGCTCATCAAAGACAATCACCGGCTTCATGGATACTCCATAGCGGTGCAGACCGATGCGGTTGACCAAAGAAGTCACATGCCGGTGATCCCGGACATTGTCGGCTGACCTTCCATACAGCGGAATAGCCGAGGTGGGGGTGACACAGACATCTTTGCTGCCGCTGTTGATTACCGTGACATACATGACTTCCACCCTGTCTTCATTAACAGGTACAAAGCTTAGAATTTCCGATGTTAAAGCACTGCTGCTGTCGTGATAGGTCAGCTTATGCCAGAGCAAACCCGCTTCAACCGTCCTCGTTATTTCATAGCTCCCATCATATATTAAAGAATTCTGCCGCGCTGAATTTCCTGCAGCAGACCATGCTCCCTCTCCGTGGACATGGAACCAGAAATTCCTTGAAGCTTTTGAATTATGAAGGTCTTCGATCGTTACGGGCTGCATGATAAAATGATGCTGATCCGTTTTGATATCCCCATGAAGCGCAGGTGTGACGGAGGACATCAGGCCAGCTTCGTTGCAAAGCGGTAAATAAAGCTCATGTATGTTGAAAGGGTTCATAAAACGGAATGTTCCGTTTTGATCCAGAAATTCAAATCTGCTTCCAAAGTCCTGTTTCATTTTAAAGACCTCTTGTCAATTTTCTGCAGTAGCAGCTGCAGTCTCGTTCAGTTTTTGCATTTCACGTGTGAAATCTTCAGGTATGCGCCTTCCGGCGAAAATATCCGTAACGAGATTGATATGTGCCTGTGCCTCCAGCCCGGGCAAAAACGTATCCCATGCCAGCACAAATCCGGTGCTGCTTTTTAAAAGCTTCGATACCTCTGCCGCCAGCGGGCTGATCCGGGTCTCATCCATGGAAACATTCCAGGCCGGTTGGCTTGCGCCTGCAAGGTAGCTTTCCCTGCTGAAATTCTCATCTATCGTTTTCAGGGCTTTTACCGCTTCATCCTTATATTTCGTATCGGCATTTATCATAAATGTGTCGATAGCCCCTCCGAGGAAGCCATTTGAATCTCCTTTGGCATTTTCCAGTACGGGAAAGTTTTTAACAATGATTTTATCTTTTACCGGACAGCCGTCTTCATCAAGTGAGCCGGCAACCCAGCTTCCATTATAATACATGGCGCATTTTCCATTTTTGAAATTTTCCTCGGCTTCATCCCTTGTCATACTCATGCACCGGCTGTCAAACGCACCGGCTTTGATCAGCTCGACAAGCCTTTGCGCAGATTCGGCAAATTCTGGCCTGTCAAAGGATGCCTGCTTGCTCAGCGCTTGATTGCACATATTGATTCCTGCTGTTCTGATTGCCAGGATATTCTGATAGAACATTCCCGTCCAGCCGTCCTTTTCACCTACAGCCATCGGAACAATGCCCTTCTCCTTGAATGCTTTTACCGCGTCTGTCAATTCGTTGAAGCTATCAGGTATTTTGATGCCATATTTGTCAAACAACTCTTTGTTGCAGTAGAAAACCCCTGCGATAATAAAAATGGGAAGCCCGTATACCTTGCCGTCGTAAGTGAAATTGTCCAGACTGCCCGGAATCAGCTTATCTTTTGTGCCATCATTCAAATACCTGTCAAGAGGCAAAACTTTACCGGCGTCAACAAACGGTTTTGCAAAACCCGCTCCCCAGGAATAGAAAATGTCCGGCGCCTCATTAACGGCAATAGCTGTCTTGATCCTGTTCTTGTAAATCTCATTTTCAGTTGCTTCTGCCTCAATTTGAATATGGGGATTTGCAGCATTCCATTCATTTATCACCTTTAAGAAGGGTTTTTTATTGGAGTCCGCATCCGTCACCCATAAATGCCATAGCTTAAGTGTTATCTGCCCGTCCCGGGTTTGGACGTTACTGTTTTCAGCCATATTTCCGGCATCCTTATCGAAAATTGCCGGTATAGAGCTGCTGCATGCCGTTATAGCAATCATCAGCAATACGACGGGAATGACAACCATCCTTTTTTGGAAAACACTTCTCATTCCACCCCTCCGATCCGGACTAATCTACCGCAAGCATGGCTAATATATTTATATATACAATTCATTATACCGTATACTTCCAAGGAAGTGTAATAAATATATATTTTTAAAGTATCCGGCGCTATGCCTTGATCGCCCCTGCCACAACACCGTCAATAATGTAACGCTGCAGGAAAATATAAAGAATGACGATCGGCGCTGCAATCATAATAAGAGCGGCCATTTGCAGCGTCGTATCCACCTGGTACTGTCCCTGGAATGCCCAAAGTCCTCTCGAAACCGGATAATAGGCAGGTGTCGACAGATAAATCATGGCCCTGATAATATCATTCCACACATTCACAGCTGATAAAACCGCCATGGAAGCAATAGCAGGCTTTATCATCGGTATCAGCATCTGAAAAACATACCTGAAATAGCCGCATCCATCGATGGAAGCCGCCTCATCGAATTCCTTCGGAATATTTTTGATGTACGCCGTAAAGAAAAACAGCGGTATTCCGCCTCCGCCCATAAGTCCCAGCATGTAGCCCAGACGGGTGTTGTAAAGATGAAGCTTTAATATAAACTGGAACTGCGGTATGGTTCCATCCGGTAGGAACATTCCTGCTAAAAACAGCGCATAGATGAAACCTGTCAGCTTAAAATAAGACCTTGAGACCGGAAAGGCAAGAAATACAGCCATCAATATGGATGCCACAGTGCATACGGCCAGGTAAAAAACACTATTTCCAATATAAGCGCCGAAATTCGCTTTTTTAAACGCCGTAACATAATTGGAAAAATGTACTGATTTTAATAAAGACGAGGGATTATTCATATAGTCAAGCTTTGACATGAGAGAAATGTTCAGTGCATATAAGAGAGGGAAGATATAAAGTATCATCAGCACTGCGATAAATGCAAAGATTAATATTTTCATAGCAATGCCATTTTTCATATCTCTGAATTCCTCCCTTTCATTAAACGTTGGTATAACAGAGTAAAAGACAGTATGAACACAAACAACACCATAGCCCATGTAGCGCCAAAGCCCTGCCTTAACGCCACGGCTCCCGAACCTGCGTTAATGTTGAAGCCATAGAACATGACTCTTGCAGCCATTGTCTGCGTGAACATATTCTTTCCGCCGGTCGTGAATAGAATGATCTGGAATGATTGCAGCGAACCGATCACTGCCAGCACCAGATTCACATTAATGGTAGGCCAGAGCATAGGAAACGTAATGTACCGGAAAACGTTCCATTTCGAAGCCCCGTCAATTTCCCCCGCTTCATAGAGCTCTGTCGGTATCGACTGCAGGCCTGCCAGGTTGATCACCATTGAATAGCCCATTGCCATCCATATCTGGCAGAATATTGTCCATTCAAGTGCCTGTCTGTTTGCAGTAAAGAAACCGCTGCTCATGCCGAATATCCTCAGCAGGCTTTCTGCCGGGCCACCCAGCGGATTCAGTACAGTAAGCCAGGTGAGTGATGTGACCAGCGCGCCCAAAACGACAGGGAGGAAAATAACAGCACGGTAAAAATTCCTGCGCTTCAAATCCTTTTTATTCAGTACAATAGCAATAGCCAGAGCAACTGCATTTTGAATTACCGTAACAAGGATGCAAAACTCGACCGTATTTTTGATAACCTGCAATAAATCCCGCTGGTTTTGTTGAACGAAAAATTCCTTATAGTTGGCAAGCCCGATGAATTTCCACGGAACTCCGGCAATACCGCTGATATCGGTGAAGGACAAAATGAAGGTGGCGATGGAGGGTCCGAGTCCCATTGCAACATAAAGCAAAACAGCGGGCAGCATTCCCAAAAGCATGGAACGTATGTTGAAACAAATTTTTCCGGTATGCATGATCGATCATCCTTTATTTTTTAGAGTGAAAAGCAATACAGCGTATCTGCAGCCGAATTCCCATACCGCTTTCTGACGGTACGGGAATTTGGCTTCGATACCTTTTATTCTGCGGTTATTTCACGGCCGCCAGTGCTGTGTCCCAGTCACTCTGGGCAAGGTCGGCAAGTGCTTTTGCATTCTCTACATTACCGCCCAATGCCTTGAGAAGGTTGATGTTGAAGCATTGTCCCGAAGCATATTGCCCTGCGCCTTTTGGTGGAATGATGTTCTTTTCCCATGCAGGCATGAAATTTTTATTTTTATCAGCCATGGAATTTACGAATTCACTGCTGGATTGTACACCCGGCATTGTCGGGAAAAATCCGAGCTTGCTCACAAATGGAGTGTAATTTTCCTTTTGAGAAAGGAAATCCATCCATTGCAGACATATATCCTTATAGGACGTTTTTGAATAGATATTGAACTGCATGTCATATTTGCCTTGCAGCTGGTTCGGCTTTGCATCGGTGTCACCGGGGAACGGGAAATATCCGAATTTAAAATTGGCGTCCAGGCCGGATATCGTACCTGAGTTCCAGGTGCCATCGATCATCATTGCCGCCTTGCCCGCGACAAATCTTCCGGGTGCGTCGCTGTACGAAATAGCCATTATATTGGGTTCCAGCCAGGAGATGACCTGTTCAAGCCTGTTCCATATCTTCATGGACTGTGCGTCGTTCAATTTCCTTGCACCTGTCCAGAGGCCTTTTGCAAATGCGGTAAAATCCGCCTCACAGCATCCCACAACACCACTTATGCCAACCGAGGTAAGCGGCCATGAATCTTTGGCGCCTACGGTGATCGGATTGATGCCTTTCGCCTTTAGTGTATTGCAGGCATTTTCGAAGTCAGCCCAGGTACCAGGCTCTTTAAGGCCATTTTCTTCAAACATTTTCTTATTATAGAACATTCCGTTGTATCCTACGGCGCCCATATCAAGGCCGTAGACTTTTCCGCCATATGAGACGGCATTTTTGATCATATTCGGATCCCAATTTTTTATGAAAGCCTGATCCGTAATATCCAGGTATGCACCGGACTTGATGAAGGTCAGCCATGCCGGATCATCGCAGCCCTTTGTGAAATCCTGAGGAAGTGTGTCAAATGCTGAAATATTGGTCACGATATCCACATCCTGTGCTGCGATCCTTGTCTGTAAAAGAGTCGGATAATCATTCGGAGGAGCAGTATCAACCGTAATCTTTACATTTGGATATTTTGCCGAAAAGGATTTGTTCAGTGCATCGATCGCATCCTGATTGGTTTGCTGAATCCATGTAATCATGCGCAGATTGACCGGCTTGGCCTCTTCCTTGGCAGGAGCCGCAGCCGGGCTGACCGCCGGAGCAGCAGTGGCCTTGCTTTCATTTTCAACCTGGGTTTCCGCAGCATTTCCGCATGCAGCCAAGGCAGTGATCAATGCCAGAACCGTTAAAACAGCCATGAGCCTGACTGCTTTTCTTAACCATTTTTTCATATACATCCCCCTTAGTAATTTTTGTTAGGTGTAACTATATGGACCGTACACCTTAACCTTACCCTCATCATAGAATATTGTCCTGTCATGTGGAATTCATTGGTTTTTCCAAAAGGGTAAATATTTTTACGAAAAAATGGAGGGATGTATGTCCTGTTCTGTTTTTATCCTTTTACAGCTCCTGCCGTCATTCCTTTTACGATCTTGTCCTGCAGCAGCACATAAACGATAATGGTTGGAATGATCGAAACAACTATTGCGGAAAGCAAGCTTCCGTATTTGCTTCCATAGGAGCCCTGAAATTTTGTTATGGCCAGCTGCAGGTTATTATGCTTTTCATTATTGATGAATATCAAACTAAAAAGCAGATCATTCCATATCGCAAGGAAGGTGAAAATCGTAACTGTGGCGATTGCCGGCTTTAAAAGCGGTATGATGATTCTCACGAGTGCTCCCGGTATGGTGCATCCGTCAATTATTGCAGCTTCCTCCATCTCTCTGGGCAGGCTTTTCATGAATCCGGACAGTATGTATACCGTTGTAGGTATGGAGAAAGCTGCGAATATTAATACAAGGCTTATCCGCGGATCCTTCACCCCGACCTTGAATGCTGAAATATAAAGCGGGATGATCGTGGAGTGGGCCGGTATCATGAGCCCTAAAAGGAAAAAGCCCATGACCGCCTTGTTGTACTTCCATTTCATTCTTGATATGGCATATGCGGCTGTAATGCAAACCAGCAGCGATAATATGCATCCGGCTGTTGAATAATAAAAACTATTGACAAAATTCATACCCATGGCATATCTCGTGAACAGCTGCATATATGTTTCCCAGTGGAAACCGGCAGGAAGCCCCCATGGATCTGTAAATATCCCCTCATTATCCTTAAACGAAGAAATTAAAATAAACAGCAGCGGAAATATGATCAATAATGCATACCCGTAAAGAAAGACATATTTTAAAATCGTTAAAACTGATTGTTTTTTCATTCTAAGCTCTCCCCTTACTTACCATATCAACATCTCTGTCTCTGAATATTTTCGAAATCACAACGGAAGCCAGTATGCACAGCACTAATAGTACCGTTGATATGGAAGATCCGTATCCGTAATCAAGCTGGACAAATGCCTTATTATACATATGGAATGCGATGACCTCGGACGCGTGGTCAGGTCCGCCGTAAGTCATGATGAATATATAGTCAAAAGCTTTCAAAGAACTGGTTGCGATCAATACCATGCTGACCTGGATGACAGGCATGAGTATCGGGTAAATGACATTCTTTATTAATTGCCATTCGTTCGCTCCATCTATTCTCGCCGCTTCAAAAATATCCGTGCTGATCGATGATATGCCGGAAATGTATATCGTCATATGGTAGCCTATATACTGCCAGGCCAAAGCTACACATACCGCCAATAGAGCGGTTTTTCCCTCGCCAAGCCATGCAAAATTGAAATCCCTGATTCCAAGAAGACGGATGATGTTATTGATGATCCCTATTTCCGGATGGTATATGAAATACCACATAAGTGAAACAGAAACTCCTGAAAAAACAACTGGCATAAAATATATATTCCTGAAGAACTTTTCCGCTTTGATGCCTTTTGTAAGCAAAATACTGAAAAAGAACGCTGCAGGCTGCTGCAACAGAATCGATGCGATCAGGAATATGAATGTATTTTTTATATTATTCATGAATAAAGCATCTTCAGTGAAAAGTCTAATATAGTTCTGCGGCCCTGTAAATCTCATTTGGCCTACTACATTCCACTTTGTGAAGCCATAATAGACAGAAGATATGACCGGGTAAGGAATGATGAGACAATATAAAATGAGAGCCGGCAAAATAAACATGAGTATGATTTTTTTGTTGCTCAGTACTTTTTCCATTTGAACTTCCACCTTTATGTTTAAATGCAGAAACTAAGAGGACGGTTTTTAAGGAAGGGAAGGCTCATCACGAGCCTTCCCTTATCATCATACAGCATTTCAATATTACTTGGCAGCCCATTCCTGATCGGCTATCTTCTGCAGGTTTGTAAAGACTTCGTTGATATTTTTACCGGCATAGATGCTTTGTGTCGCAAGATTCAATTCCTTGCCTACAACAGTCCCCAGCGGGTTATCCCAGGGAATCGAGCCATGTTTTACATTTGCAAGCTGCCTGTATAGTTCTACGGTTGCCGGATGCAGTTTGCTCTCATCCAACGGGAAATTCCTGGGAGCAAGAAGAGCTCCTGAATTAGCATAATCCGACAGTCTTTCCTTGGAGAAGTTATATTTCAGGAACCTGATTGCAGCATCCTGTTCATCCTTCGGAGCTTTTGCACTGACACAGAAGGCGTTATCCTGGCTTGCAATCCAGTCTTCAACGGCACTGCCCTTTCCACCTTCGATATCGGGGAAGTTGAAGAAGCCGAGCTTGTCTCCCAGTTCGACTCCAAGGTTCTGAAGCTCCCAGGTACCCATCGGATACATAGCGGCTTTGCCGGATGTGAACATCGCTTTTGCTTCATTGTAGTCCAGAGTGTTGAAGTTATCCGGATAAGCCCCCAAATTCGCTATTTCCAGCATGACCTCCGCAGCCTTTGCATATTCGGGCTCAGTAAATTTGCCGGTATGCGCAAAGCAGGTTTCCTCATATTTTGCAGGTCCTGCGATCCTGTCGAATATGAACATGAAAGGCAGTGTTCCTACCCACGGATCTTTATTACCCATTGCCATAGGTAAAATATTATTAGCTTTAAGCTTTACGATGATGTCTTTAAGTTCCGTATAAGTCTTGGGCACTTCTATATTGTTGTTCTTGAATATTTCCTTGTTGTAAAAATACACTTCAGTAGTAAGCATCAGCCCGATACCATAGGTCTTACCGCCAAAAATCCCCGTCTTTATCGGAACAAAAACGTTTTTCAACTCAGGATCGCCATTGATAATGTCATCCAGAGCCATAATGCTCCCGCTCTTTACGAACGGCTCCATTCTGCCTGCAAGCCATCCCTGGAATATATCCGGCACTTCCCCGGAAGCTATGCTGGCATTTATCTTTGTCTGGTATTGATCTGAATTGGATAATACGGTTTTTTCTATTGTTATATTCGGATTAGCTTCCATGAATTTTGAGATCGAACCATTGCACCATTTTACGAAATAAGACGCCTCATCAGCTTCATTAGCGGTATACCAGTAGGAAATCGTAACTTTTTTATCTGAAGGTTTTTCAGCAGGTTTCTGCGCAGCCGCAGCATTACCTTCCTGTTTGTCGGCATTTGCCGATTCCGATGCATTTTCGCCGCAAGCCGCCAGAAGCATTACAAAGATTAAAGTAAACACGATCAAGATACTTGTAATTCTTTTCATTTTTTACCCTCCTGAAATTATTCAATTCAATAATTTGCAAGGTGCGCACTCTTGACAGCAATATATTACCATACAGGCATCAGGTATTTAAGGAGAGTAATCTTACTTTTTGTTTGCTTAAATTACTTAAATTACATAATGGAATTTCTATACTCGGTTGGAGTAAAGCCTGTCATTTTCCGAAACAGCTGGCTGAAATAACGGCTGTCGCTTATGCCTACTTTTTCAGATATCTCGTACGTCTTTAGCTGCATATCCTTCATCAGTTCCTTCGCTTTTTCAATTCGAATTTCTGATAAAATATCTGAAAAATTCTTGCCGGTTTCCTTTTTGATCAGCCTGCCCAGGTAGTTAGGATTCATGTAGACCTCACCGGATACATCATTAAGTGCTACATCCTTATAATAGTTCTTTTTAAGATGATCCATTGCTTTTGCCACAGCAGCACAGTTCTGTGTTTTGTTTTTGGAATGGATATGGGAGGCAACGCTGCCTATGAAAACCGACATCATCTCTGTTATGTCAGGAAGTGTATTGCAGCTGCTTAACCTGGAATAAAGGTTGAATCCCGGTATGATATTGTTGATATCAATATTCCTCTCAAATAAATTCGTTTGGATAGCTATAATGATCTCAGCCGCCAGATTGAGCATGAAGTTCATGTCTTGCGGCATGTTCCTCCTTAATTCCAGCATCACCTCGTCAAACCTCTTTAATGCTCCTTCGCAGTCTCCTACCTTTACACACTGGATAATCCGGGAATAATCCGGCTGGATCTTTATATTTTCCTTCACCAGGCTGGCGACAATATCTGAAACAGAAATAATGGCCCCATCGCCCAGATAATACTTATGCCTTAATGCGTGTGCGGACTGTTTAAAAGCGCTTATAAAGTCTTCATATCCTTCCGCAGGTTCACTTATGCCTATCGTCACGGATAAATCGATTTCCTTTTTTATCGCAGCCTGGATCTCTTCCGCGATCGTGATGATATCCGGTTCGCCTGATTGTATTACCATTCCCAGCTTTGTTTCTTTTTCAAAAAGATATCCTTTTGAATATTTATCAATAACCTTCATACAGTTTTGCCGGATAACCATCCTTTTCAGCTGTCTGTCCATTTCACCGTTATTATTGAGGAAGTCATCGTAACGGTCTATTTCAAGTGCCATGACATAATACTTTTCAAAGGAAATACTGAAAAAGCTCATTTTGTCATATATCTCTTCTCTGTTCATACTGCTGTTTGAAAGCAGCTCCAGCAGAAAATTCTCTCTTAGTGCCGAAATATTCTCTTCTATTGTTTTTTTCATCCTCTGAAATTCATCTTTCTTTACTTTCTCCAGTTCAATTTCCGCAATCGCTTTGCGGACTGAATTCATCAGCTCATTATGATCAATAGGTTTAAGTATAAGATCCTTCACGCCAAGCTTAAGCGCCGATTGGGCATAATCAAACTCACCGTGTCCGGTAATAATGATTACCTTGATTTCAGGATGAATATCTTTTACTTTTTGGCAAAGCTCTATCCCATCCATACCATCCATTTTTATATCGGAAATAATAATGTCCGGCCTGTCTATTTCAATTAAATCAAGCGCCTGGATCCCGCCCTCAGCCGTACCTGTTACGATACAACCGGCTTCATTCCAGTTCAAAGCTTCAGAAAGCGTCTTTCTGATCACGAATTCATCTTCTACTATAATCAGCTTGTACATATATTCCGCTCCTCTATGATTATTGGCTGCATCGCAAAAGCCTATACCGGCACCCTGGCAGGATGCCGGCATAGGCAGGCCGCATCCAGGCTCCCTGAGCAAAACGGATTGGCTAAGCCTCGATCGGCAGCCAAATTTCAACTTTTGTACCCCTGCCCGGTTCACTTGCTACTACAAGGCCGTATTCCTCGCCGAAGGTCAGCTTCAGCCGCCTGTTCACATTACCTGTTCCTATACCCGTGTGAGTTTTTCCCTGTGACAGATCATCCACATCATCGTTCAACAAACAATTGACCGTTTTTTCGTCCATTCCTCTTCCGTTGTCAATGATACATATCCTGACCTTATCAGATACAATAGTACCGGAAATGATAATGGCATTATCCTTCTGTATACCCTTGAAGGCATGGATGACAGCATTTTCCGCTATGGGTTGAAGCGTAAGTTTCAAAATGGGAGAATCGAGGATCCTGTCATCTATGTCGTAATCAACCGAAAGCTTGTCCCTATACCTTTCATTCTGAATATATAAATAATTCTTCACATGCTGCAACTCCATTTCTACCGTAACGATACTTTCCTTGAAATTCATGCTGTATCGCATCATACTAGCCAGTGTCTTAACCATATCGCCTATTTCAGGCGCATTCCTTACCAAAGCCATACAATTGACAATCTCCAAAGTATTATACAGGAAATGGGGATTTATTTGCGCCTGAAGAGCCTGAAGCTCATGTTTTTTCTGTCTGTAATTCTGCTCATTCAGTTCATTGATCAGATGATTTATCCTGTCCACCATCTCATTGAAGGAATCAGAAAGGTAAGCGATTTCATCATTGCCGACATAATTCATTTTGGGGGACCATCCCTTGATCTTTGCCCCCTTCATGTACTGAGCCATATTCCGGATGGGTACCGTGATGCCTGATGCAACCACATAGGTCAAGGGAATAAATAGAATGACAACCACACAGAATGCAATCGTACTGAACTTTCCGATATAGGCTGTCTCGGCTGTAATTGCACTCAAGGGGATTACCGCTATATACTTCCACTTGTTATATTTTGAAGGATAGTATGTAATAATGGATTCTTCGTTATTGATCGCACCCATGACATATCCCGACTGATCGTTCAGTTTATCTGAAATTCCCTGGCTCAGTCTCGTACCTGCGAGCTCGCTGTCCGAACACGATATGATCGTGCTGTCTTCGTCGATGACATATACCTTGCCCTGCATTTTGCCGATTTCATTGGAAAACACTTTATTTATTGAGCTTTCCTTAATATTTACCATCAGCATCCCGACAGGCTCTATGCTCATGTTCCTTACCTGCCTTACGGCAGGTACAGCACCCCTGGTTTTGTTTGTTTCAAGAAAAACCATCTTGCCCTCCCCGGTTTGAGCTTTCTTATATATATCCTCAAAATCGAGGTTCATTCTCACACTGATTGTGTTCCACTGCATACCGTTCAGATCAAAGAGGCAAATCGACTCTATATCATTACGTGAATACATCACATCAAAAAGGACGGTATCAACATTGAACAAATCGGAGCTCTTATCTTCGAGAAGCGTACTTCTTCCATATTCCAGTACATTGAGTACCTTTGTATTATTTAGTATGATTAACGATGTCATGTCAATCTGCTTTAGCTTGTTATCGATATTGCTACTGATCTGTTCAAGTATTTCAAGCGTATAAACAATGGATTTGTCCGTCATCAGTTTAGTTGAATAGTGATACGAGAAAAAGCTTATGAAAGATACAAAAAGAAATATCATAATTGAAAAGGAAAGGGTAATTTTATTCCTTATCTTCAGATTGCGCAGCAGATAATTCGGGTTTAAAAAACCAATTGCTTTCAGCATCTTACCACCTTCTCCGTAAGACGGGGTCCATGGATGAAAACATATAGGCCAGGAACTTTACATCAACAATCATACCATATGTTGGATAGATTATAAAGCACATGGATTTCTTTTAACACATGTTTGGTTATATGGTGCGATTTTTACCGTGAATGAAATTGAACTTTTGTAACTATATAGACCGGTCTTGTGTAGGATAATGCTTGAAATCACATCCTTTGATCTATATCTCCGTGCCAGTAGCCATATCGCATATGGATAATTATGCGAATTATACCTTTCGCTTTGTGTTGAACAATGGTAGAATTAGGAGGCTGATATTTAGTAATAAGATATTATTTACAAAGGAGAGGAAAATTAATGGATTGCATTGAGAATCTTATTTATTACCATATTTAGCGTAATGGTAAATGGAACAAGGGCGAAACGTATTTTATTGGAAAAAGCAAAAATCCTTTTGTTAGTTATTTTGATATTACTGGGAATGCTGTAAAAGATCCAAGGACTGAGAAACTCTATAATATAAATTCTATAGCAGAGGATGTGTTAAATTACAATAAAACTGGAATTAAAAACCCAGTTATAAGTGAATTTTATCACTTTAACACAAATAAAACACTTGCCGAAGTTGCGGAAACGTTAAATTACTACTTACGCTTTACAAGGGAAGTTATTTTTGAAGAAGTACGGAAAGATTTTTTCCCTGATCGTCCTTCAAGATATAGAGGACTTTGGGTTATTCCTGATGACACTGATTGCTTGCGGTACTGGTGGAATACATTAGGGAAAAATGGAGCTATATTAAAATTAAAGATTACAGGAAAGCTACATAGAGCAAATCAGCAATATTTGATGATTAATACAAACAGGCTGGATTTTATAAGACAAGAGGCCTTTAAATATTGGGCAGGTACAACTGGAATTAACAGAGTTGAGGAAGAATGCCTTTTTGAGGGGTTTATAGAGGTTATTGATATAATCAATCCGAAGGATATTGGCATTATATAGGTCTTTCTATTATGAATAGCTGATATTATGCGAAATAAATTTATCTCCCTGCCGTTCCGGGAGCTATGAAAGTCGAAAATTTCTGAGAGAGTTGTGGAACTTTTATATATTCAACAAGTTTCATACATTATACCAAAAACTTTCACGAGTACTTCAACCAACACTATCAGGTATGAAATTGTCTTTATCTAAAAAATCAACATCAGCAATAGAAGAATACAAATACGAAATCTTATATTGTCAAATGGGCGGATAATATGGAACTTGAACTTAAGGTAATCGTGATTACCTTAATCACGATTACCTTATTCAATACCCCAGCTTTGCCATGCCCATGGCGATATCTGCGAATACGGGCGCTGCCGTCTTTCCGCCGTACAATCCGTTTTCAACAAATACGGCGATGGAATATTTGGGCTCGACAGACGGGAAGTATCCTGCAAACCATGCATGGACCACGCCCTTCGTGCCGGTCTCGGCGCTGCCTGTCTTTCCGCCTGCTCCGCCGTAGTAGGCCATGCCCGCTTCTTTACCAGTGCCGTAATCCGTGACGGCTTTCATAAGGCTTTTGATTTTATCCGCCGTACTTTTAGAGATGATCCGCTTTCCCTCTTCCGCACGGACTTCCCTTACGACGCGGTCTTCCCCGTCCACTACCGAATCTACGATGTTTACCCCGTTTTTTATGCCGCCGTTCGCTACCGTCGCAACCATGTCCGCCACCTGCAAAGGAGTTGCCAGGAGCACTCCCTGGCCGATGGCAAGATTGGCTATATCAGCCTTGCTATAATAGCTGTCGATCGGCGGAAGACTGCCCCCGGCTTCGCTTACGCCCTGATAGGAGATGCCCGTTACCGTACCGAGCCCGAATTTTTGCGCCATTGCAATCAGGTTCTTGTAGCCGATCCTTTGAGACATTTCAATGAAGTAAGAGTTGCAGGATACGGCAAAAGCCTGCTCCAGGTTCATCGCGCCATGCCCGCCGCTCAAATAGGAGGAACATTTGAAAATAAGTCCGTTGATATTCACGGAGCCGGTACATTCGTAATGATCCAGATTGAAATAATCCTCCGGAATTACCTGGCTATTCATATCATATTCCGTATCATAGCCCATATACGGGCTCAAATACTGATTGGGCTTATAAAACTTACCCTGCAGTGTATCCATATTCTCATACAAAGCTGCAGCATCAATGATCTTGAACACGGAGCCCAGATTGTATGCAGCAGTCGCTTTATTGAAAAGCTCATTGCCGCTGCTGTTAAGATAATTTTCAATAGATTCCTGGTCAAAGTCAGGCTTACTGGCCATAGCCAGTATATCACCTGTTACAACATCTTCTACGACGACCGCTCCCGAAATGCCATTTTTCTCCATAGCTTCTTCCACGAGCTTTTGAATATGATAATCCAGCGTCAATTTAATATGCAGGCTGTCCTCGGCACTCCAGCTTTTTATCCTGTAGCCCAGCCCTTTGATCGGCTTTTTCGAAGCATCCGTCACCGCACCGATCTCGAAGGTTGAATTGTTTCCCAGTTCTTTATCATAAGCCTTCTCGATCCCAGCCTGTCCGATTTTATCCTTACCGCTTAAGTAACCGATCACGTGCTTTGCCAACGTGCCGCTGTCATAACGATTTAATGAATGCACAATAGTGACCCAGTCCGTATTCATTTTCAGGATTGCATCGCTGCCCTCCCGATTCGTCTCGATCGTCAGCGGATTATTTTTTGCTGTCAGATTGTTAAGGGCGTCAGCTTCAATGCCAAGCGCAGCGCACACTTTTCCACGATCACTGACTGATTCCGGTACGTAAGCTGACTTAATAAAAGCGGTATACCGCTGCTCCCTGTTTGTAAATGGTATCCCGTTCCGGTCGAAAATATTGCCGCGCAGGCTCTCAATGGTATTATTGGACAGTCTTTGATGAAAAGCTGATTCAGCAAGCGACTTGCTTGAAAAAAATTGTATGTAGGCAACTTTGGCCACTAATATGATAAATATGGTGAAAAATGCAGCATATAAGGCATATGCCCTTTTTATCGACATAACAAAACCCCTTCTTCGGTATTATGGATATTCTTGCCGTTGAATGGGGTCAATATACAAGCTGCATACAAGTAAGCCGATAACAATTAAGTCAGGTGACGGCAGCAGATCATAAAGTATTTTTTTTACCTTCTCGCCTCAGCATCGTATATGGTTCAACCGGGGCGTCCATTTTCATATATACCGTCATCTGCGGATGCGGCGCCACATCTATTTCTACACCATCCGCATTCTTCATGGAAGTCACCCTCTGAACGCGGTACGGGCCCTTTGGAGGCACTACCTCAAGCTCTTCACCGATTGCAAACCTATTTCTCTGCTCGATCAATGCTATTCCTGAAGCGGCATCATACGACATGACCATGCCGACAAAATCATATTCCCTTATATAGGCGCCGGACTCGTAAATCTGGTCCTTCCCCGTAGGCTTGCCAAGATAGAAACCGGTAGTATATTCACGGTGGCTTGCCTTTGACATTTCTTCGATCCATATTTTGTCGTACCTGTAGTTTGCCGGGTCTGCGGTATATGCATCCAGCGCTTCACGATATGCCTTGATCACGGTCGCAACATAATATGAGCTTTTCATCCTGCCCTCTATCTTCAGGCTTGTTATTCCGCTGCCGATGATTTCCGGTATGTGTCCAACCAGACAAAGATCCTTTGAATTGAATATATACGTTCCGCGCTCATTTTCAAACACCGGCATGTACTCACCCGGCCTCTTTTCCTCCATAAGATAATATTTCCACCTGCATGGATGCGCACAGAGGCCGCGGTTGGAGTCGCGATCCGCCATGTAATTGCTCAAAAGGCATCTGCCGGAGTAGGAAATGCACATTGAGCCATGTACAAACATCTCGAGTTCCAGCTCTTCCGGTACCTTTTGACGGATCTCGCTTATTTCATCAAGTGACAATTCCCTGGCAAGTATGATCCTTTTAACACCCATCCTGTGCCAGAATGCAGCACTTCTCCAGTTGGTATTATTCGCTTGTGTGCTGAGGTGAAGCTCTATTTCAGGCGCTTCCTGGCGCAGCATATCAAATATGCCCGGATCGGAAAAAATAACCGCATCCACTCCGGCTTCCTTCACCTGGCGTATATATTCAGGCATACCTTCAAAGTCTTCGTTGTGAGGTATGATATTCATTGTCAGATAAACTTTTTTACCACGGAAATGTGCAAAATGAATACCTTCAGACAATTCCTCCCGGTTGAAATTACCGGCAGCAGCCCTCAGTCCGAATTCTTCGCCGCCAAGGTAAACCGCATCCGCACCATAGATAACTGCCATCTTCAGCTTTTCAAGATTTCCTGCCGGTGCCAACAGCTCTATTTTTGCTTTTGACTTCTCTATTCTATTCATGTTTCTCCGTTTCCGTCAGCTTATAGGAAAGAGCCACCCCGTCGCCCACGGACAGAATGCTTGTTTCCAGTTCCGGATTTTCACACAGGCTGTCCAGATAGGTACGCATCCTGTTTACGATCGTTTTTTTCCTTCTCGCAACCAATTCGTCACTGGCTACCATACCTTTGTACAGCACATTATCCGATACCAGCAGGCCGCCTTTTTTCAGCATTCTAAGGCACTCCGGCAGGAATTCCGGATATTGCCCCTTGGCAGCATCCATGAAAATCATGTCATACTGTTTGTCCAGGCATCCGAGAACCTCCTGCGCATCCCCGGCTATAATACTTATAGTATTCTCAAGTCCCGCTTTTTTAATATTTTCCCGGGCTTTCAGAAGCATTTCCTCCTGCCTTTCTATGGTGTCGATCCTGCCTCCCGACGCTAAAATGCCGGCAAGCAAAATGGAGGAATAGCCTATGGCGGTACCGATCTCCAATATGCGAAAAGGCCTTACAAGCCTGCCAAGGATGGTCAACAGATGGGCGACCTCAGGAGTAATCACAGGTACATGATGCTCTTTCGCATATTGCTCAAGTTCTTTCATCAAGCCCTTGCTTTGCTTTAAAGTATTTCGGATATACTCATTAGTTAAATCCTGATTGGCCATTGAAGCACCTTTATTTCGTACCGTATTTCTTGATTGCCGCCTGATGTTGTGCAAAGGTTTCGGAGAATTCGTGGCTGCCGTCGCCTTTGGCTACATAGTATAGATTTTTCGTGACATCCGGATTCAGGGCAGCTTTGATGGAAGCTTCACCCGGGCAGCAGATCGGTCCTGGCGGAAGGCCTTCATATTTGTAGGTGTTATAAGGATCGTCAATCTCCAGGTCGGCATACAAAATCCTGTCCTTATATGTCCCTGTCTTCTTCAGCATAATATATTGTATCGTCGCGTCAACCTGCAGCTTCCTTAAGGTCTTATCCTTGCTGGTCAGTCTGTTGTAAAGTACGCCGGCTATCATATAACGGTCGTCGGGATCCTTTGCTTCCCTCTCGATCAGGGATGCCATTATAACGACTTTATCCAATGTCATTTCATTTTTTAATTTACTGATCATATCCCTGTATTCAGCTTTGAATTTTCTGTCAAAATTGTCGAGCATCTTGGCAATGACCTGTCTTTCGCTTACATTGCGGTCGAACTCATATGTATCCGGGAAAAGGTAGCCTTCCAGCCTGTTTTCCCTTTTTGGCAGATCCTTGAGAAAATCGTAGTCAAATTCTTCAGTATTGGCTGCTTTTATAAAGCTTGCCTTGTCTTTGATGATTTTCTTTTCATAAAGGATATCCACAGCCTGTAAAAAGGTCTTGCCTTCAGGAATAGTTACCATTCTCGTGGCCGGTTCACTTGAAAGGACTCTCATAATATCATCATAACTCAGTTTTTTGCTTATTATATGAGTGCCTGACTGGTACGTCATATCGTATCCGTTTATCTTTGAAAGCAGCTTGAATATGCTCTCATTCTTTATAAGACCCTGATCCATAAGGTTTTTAGCTATCTGCGTAGTACTGGCGCCTCTTTCAATAACAAACTCTACACCTTCCGCCTCATCAACAACTACCGGTTCATTTTTGCTGGCCTCCAGATGATTCTTAATCACATAATCATAGGAAATGGTAGCAAAGATTACTGTTGTTGCAGCGCAGATCAGCAAAACCAGCAGCCAGAAAGCAAGTCGCATTTTTTTCTTTTTTTTGACTTTTTTTGGAGCTTGCGTATTTTGTCTTTTCATTAAACCACCTCCTGATCTTTGACTTCAGGAAACCTGAATTAGTTGCATAGCTTTACCAATTTATTAATATGTCATTAATGTAAAGGTTTATAAATACATTTTTCTACATTTTACTTCTTGCTTTTGCTCTCAATTCCGTATTAAGTATCCTTTTTCTGATCCTCAGGTTTTTAGGGGTCACTTCCACCAGTTCATCGTCCGAAATGAACTCCAGAGTCTGTTCAAGGCTCAATATCCTCGGCGTCGTAAGTCTCAATGCTTCGTCAGAGCCTGCTGCACGCATATTTGTCACATGCTTCTTTTTACATACGTTCACCACAATATCTTCATTTCTGGCGTTCTCGCCCACAACCATACCTTCGTATACCTTCGTACCGGGTGTAATGAACAGGTTGCCTCTCTCCTGCGCATTAAACAGTCCATAGGTGACAGCTTCCCCGTCTTCCCAGGCAACAAGCGAACCTCTGGGCCTGCTGGTAATATCACCTTTATAGGGCTCATATCCGTTAAAAACATGATTCATTATACCATTGCCCTTTGTATCCGTCAAAAATTCGGAACGATAGCCGATCAAGCCTCTTGCGGGAATATTGAATTCAAGCCTCATATAACCTTCCGAAGCAGAGTGCATATTGATCATCTCAGCCTTGCGGATACCAAGCTTTTCCATGACGACGCCCATGAATTCTTCCGGAACATCGATCATCAGAAGCTCCATTGGCTCATATTCCACTCCATCGGTTTCCTTCATGATAACCTTTGGTTTTGAGACCTGAAATTCATAGCCCTGTCTTCTCATTGTTTCAATCAGTATGGATAAATGAAGCTCTCCCCTGCCTGATACCTTGAAGGAATCCGGGGTTTCAGTCTCCTCGATCCGCATGCTGACGTTCGTCTCAAGCTCTTTAAACAGTCTGTCGCGAAGGTGCCTGGAGGTCACATATGTGCCTTCTTTCCCCGCAAACGGACTGTTGTTGACGCTGAATGTCATATGAATGGTCGGCTCATCAATATTGACGAAAGGCAACGGTTCCGGTGCATTCACATCACATATGGTTTCGCCGATATTGATCTCCGCAAAACCTGATACGGCAACGATATCACCCAGTGAAGCCTCTGCCGCTTCAGCCCTCTTCAAGCCTTCAAACTTATAGAGCTTACTAATTTTACCTGTCTGTGTCTTTCCATCCTTTTTGCATACTATGGATTGCTGACCCGATTTGATGCTGCCTCTGTCAATCCTGCCGATCGCAATCCTTCCGACATAATCATCATAGTCGATATTTGATACCAGCAGCTGCAGCGGTTTGTCAAGTTCACCCACCGGCGCCGGGACACTGTCTATGATACATTTTAAAAGCGGCTCAAGCCCTTTTCTCTCATCCTCCAGGTCCACCACCGCATAACCTTCTCTTGAGGATGCGTAAATAACAGGAAATTCGAGCTGATCATCATCGGCGCCCAATTCTATAAAGAGTTCCAGCACCTCATCAACCACTTCCAGAGGCCTCGCCTCCGGCCTGTCAATTTTATTAACGACGACGATGGGCTTTAAATTCAGCTGCAATGCTTTACGCAGAACAAATCTGGTCTGCGGCATCGGTCCCTCAAACGCATCGACAAGTAATAAAACGCCGTCCACCATCTTGAGCACACGCTCAACTTCTCCGCCAAAATCTGCGTGCCCGGGGGTGTCGACTATATTTATTTTTGTACCTTTATAATGGACAGAAGTGTTCTTTGCGAGTATGGTAATGCCACGCTCTCTTTCCAGGTCATTAGAGTCCATAACCCTTTCCTGGACTTGTTCATTTTCTCTGAAAATACCGCTCTGGCGCAGCATGCCATCTACGAGTGTAGTTTTGCCATGATCTACATGTGCTATTATTGCAATATTTCGTATATCTTCCCTTTTATCTGCCACAAATATTCCCTTCCGTTTCCTATAAGCAAATTATTCTCCTAATCGATCTTTTTCATGTCTTGCAGACTCTTAACATTTTGTGTAAAAGCCGCAAGTTAAATTTTAAAGTATACAACCTGCAATGTCAACTTATATATTTACTGTGGTCAACCGGATCTAAAAACAATGCCCCTGCACTTTCCTGCACAGGGAGCATTGTTTGGATAAGATTTGTGAATATTTAACCTGCCGGTCTTATGCCTCTGATTTATTTGCTTATACCTCTGATTTATTCATATGTAGCCGCCGTTTCTTTGAGCATTTCACTGTAGCCTGTCCCATCAATAAGCTTAATGAAAATTGCAGTAATATCCTTGTCGAACTGCGTCCCTGCGCCGTTAATGAGCTGCTGTTTCGCTTCTTCAAGATTAAGCTTTGACCTGTACAGCCTGTCGGACATCATTGCGTCAAACGCGTCAGCGACGGATATGATTCTGGCAAGCAGAGGTATGGCATCCTTCTCAAGGCCATCCGGATAACCGGTCCCGTCCATTCTTTCATGATGACTTTTCACAACGGGTACCACATCTCTAAACATGGAAACCGCTGAAAGTATGCGTGCACCTTTTGTCGGATGCTTTTGAATCTCCTTCAGATCCTTATCGGTCAGCTTATCTGTTTTGAGTAAAATGTCATCAGCTGTGCCGATTTTACCGACATCATGGAATATTCCGCTGATCCTCAGCGTTTCAAGATCCTCCGGCGTCATGTCCATGACTTCGCCTATCCGGACTGCGTAATATGCAACCCGGTCAGAGTGGCCTCTGGTATATATATCCTTTGCATCAACAGCCTGCCTCAATGCTTCAATTGTATCCATATATCTGAGTTTCAGCTGATCATACGTTTTATTGAGTTCTTCATTCTTCATATTGACCAATGAATGTAAAAATGCGTTGTTTATTGAAGACGCTGCTTGATTTGAATAAATTTCAAGAAGCTTCAGGCCTTCTTCTATGTTTTTGCTTTCAACAAATATTACGCCGATCGCCTGCTGAAATTCATTGATCAGCGGCAATATAACTCCCTGCTCGAGCTTTACCACCTGCTTGGTTATTCTTGCAAAGCCTATGTGCTCCATCAGGCTTGGGTTGAGCATTTCCATGAAATAATTGATTTCGGCCTTATATTTGCCGATACCCTTAAATATGCTCTTATTTCCTTCAGTAATATCTGTCGTATTATCTACAAGAATAAATGCATTTTCACTATCTACCAACGGCATAATTTCTGTCAGAATATCTTCGAGTATGGAGTCGATCGGCTGGAGTGAATATATTTTAGGGACAGCCTGCAATATCTCATTCAGGCCATCTCGAAATTTCTTAATCGTCCTCATCTGCGATATGGACTTTATTCCTGATTCGACAAGGAGCAACAGCTGATCAAAACGGTCACTCTTTTCACAGTATCCCTGTATGTCCAGCGCCCTGATCGTTTCAAGGGGCGGCGCAAGATCCTTGTGGCCGGTAAGCAGTAATATATACAGTTCCGTGTTAAATTCTCTTATGGTCTGTACGACTTTATCCCCGTGTATCGGATACATCAGGAAGTCCAGAATCATCAGGTCGAAATGCTCTGCTTTGACTCTTTCAATTGCCTCTATCGGGTCTACGATACCTGTAAAATGATATCCGCTCCGTTTAAGTACCACTGAAAGCGAATCAATGATGCCAATCTCATCATCAACCACCAGTATTTTAAAATCCGAAATCTCGTTCTGAGCCTTTTTCCTCATTTATTCAGCCTCCCGACTGCTGTATACTATACACGGTATGGATATGAAAATGGTAGTGCCACAGCCTTCTTTTGATGTGAAAGACATATTGCCGCCAAAGCGCCCCTTTATCGTGGAATAGGACATGTACAAACCCAATCCGGTACCGTTTTTCCCTTTTGTAGTGACCATTTCCCTAAATAATTTATCTGTTACTTCCTTTGGTATCCCTTTCCCATAATCCTTAAAACTAAATTCAACATTATCCCCGCTGCGTACAATTTTCAATTCAATAGACCCATTTTGTCCTTCATAGGATTGCATGGCATTTATAATAATATTATCGAACACTTGCACCAAATTATTAACCTCACCCTTAATTTCTGTAGTCATATCGATTTGGGAAACAATATCCAAGACGCAATGAAATTTTTTCAATTCATGCTTCATAAGGAGTTCTACCCTCTTAATCAGCTCATCCACCGTGAATTTTGATGTAATGGAAGCATTCATCTGAACAGCCTGCCCCTTTACAGCCGATATGACATCCGACATATAGGAGCAATACGGTTTTATCCTGTCCAGCCAGGACATCATCTCCTTGGCGATCTCCTTGTGATCCTGGTCCGTGACACTCATGTCGCCAATAGAGTCGCGATATTCGAAAGCCAGATCCCTGAGAGCCTCTATCCCTCCTGCAATAGACATGATAGGCGTCTTCAGGTTGTGCGCAATGCCGCCGATAAGCTGCCCCAGCGAAGCCAGCCGCTCCTGTTCCAGGAGAATCGCCTGCTGCTCCTTAATTGCTTCTATATGCTTCTTATGGTCTGTAATGTCTTTAAATAAGATTATAATACCGATTAAGCTGGATTTTACATTATGACTAACAAATTTATGAATATGAAATCTAAACTTTTTCTTATCTTCAGAAAAAATTGGCGTTATTTCTACCGTAAAACATTTATCAAAATTATCTTTTTTAATATGTTTTTCTAGTAATACGGATTCTCGTGTATTTACTGCTTTATTAACATAATTTAAAAATAAAGTTGAATCAATGATCTTGTCATCTTTCAAAATACTAATAACATTATCTTTTCTTTTAAAACTGAAAAGATTACTAAATGTATTAAGGAATGTTTTGTTATAATCTATAATACTATATTCTTCATCAACAACTAAAAAACCATCGGAAATAATATCAACTATCCTTTGTAAAGCAATTGGTACTATATTTAAAAAATCAAATTTAAATATGGCAAGAGCAAAGAATATAATTGTTATAGTTAAAGTTATAGGAGATATATCATACGGTGAATAGAATTTTAGATAATCAATGTCTAACATATTTCCTATAATCCATGAAATATTAAAAGGTAATGGAATTATTGAACCTAATATAATTAGTTTAGTTTGTTTAACAAAGAAACCTGAATTTTTTGAGGAAAAATACAATAGATATCCAATTGCTGCCAGTATATATATCCATGTTACGCAAATATGTATATAAAAATATGGGCCAAAAGAATATTTAGTATTTAATCCATACTCCTTATAAAAAAATTTATGATACGAATTTGTCCATAATATAATATTTGTAAAACCAGGTATAATAAATAAAATCAGGTATTTATTAAGATTTAATTTTTGCTTAACATAAACTAAGCTAAACAATAAAAAAAATACTGAGCAATTTGTAATACCAAAGAAAATAATATATTCAATAAATATATTTTTATAATTAAAAAATATCTGTGACGAAATTAATATAGCCATTCCAATATTATAAATAATTAAAAAGAATATTGCGTAAAAAAAGAATATATGTACTTGCTTTTTATTTTTCAAATTAATAATATATATTTCTATATAAGTTAAAGATAATATAGAAATACATATAATAATAAAATAAATAATTATCGCGGTCATCCAATTACCTCCATATTAAAACAGTGCATCATAGTGACTATGCATATCAATAACGTGCATAGTCATTTTATCATTGCTTTTAAATTGATTTTTATAATATCTACAATTATATTCGCATTGTTTTCAACATATCCAATCTTTAGTAAATCAAAATGCTTACCATATGCACTATATTTTATAATACTTCCTTTCGTTAAACTTTCTAATGATTCTATATGTGACTCAGTCATATCTTTTGAATGCAGGAAATGTATGTCCTGGCTAATTTTATATTTAGACTTATCCGTATCTGCTATATAATACATATAATTCCGTATTCTTTTTTCAAGTATCTGATTTATGAATTTGTTCTTATGGTCTAAATTCGCATATTCCATACTATATTCAATAAAGAAATCAACCTTGCTTTCTATATCTTCTTTACGTATTTCCCCCCAGAATCCATCCATTAAAATTATAATAGTTTTTTTGCTAAACTTCCGAGCTAAATCCAAGACAATATTTGCACCTGCCGAAAAGCCTAATAAAACATATGGCTCACTGCTTTGTAAGCTCTTTATAATATTGTAATATTTATCAATTTTATCTTCATCCTCTAAATAATTAAAGGCATATAGTGAAAACTCCTTTATATTCTTTGCCATTTCGCTAAAGGCTAAACCGAACCCTGTAATTGGAGGGAAAGCAAATATATTCCTGTTTCTTTTATCGTTTAATAAATGATATGCTGCACCAACATCAATACCACTTTTATATCCCTTCAATAGCTTGTCCGATATATCTATACTAAGATCCTCAATTGTAGATGATTTATAAATATCAGAAAAATTCAATTCTATACCAAAATGATTGTATATCTCAATCGTAAGCTTTATAATCTGAAGGGAATCTCCCCCTAAATCAAAAAAGCTTTGTTGTATATCAATATTATCTATGTTTAATATCTTATTGTAAATACTTAACAAAATCTTTTGGACTTCACCTTCTGATTTATATAAATGGTTCTTCTCCGGTTGCATTGCTTTAGCTTCGCTTAGTCTCTTTCTGTCAATTTTCCCATTACTGTTTAAAGGCATTTTGTCTAGTTGGATACATGTTTGAGGTATCATATAATAAGGTATTCTATTTATTAAAAATCTCTTCAATTCATATTCATTAATTTGATGATCGGAAACAATATAAGCACATAAAGATTCAGATAAATTATTACATTTTTTTAGAACTGCACATTCTTGAAAAGCATCAAATTCTAGTATATTTTTCTCTATCTCACTTAGTTCTATTCGGTAACCCATAAATTTAACCTGATTATCATTCCTTCCTAATATCTTAATGCTGCCATCACTAAGAAGAACTGCTAAATCTCCAGTTCTATATATTTTTTTATCCGGATTATATGGATTTGAAATGAACTTTTCACTTGTTAATTCATTCTGATTAAAATATCCTCTAGCTAATCCTTCTCCAGCAATACATAACTCTCCTGGTATATTATAAGGTTGAATGCGCAGTAGGTTATCTAATACATAAAACTGAGTATTAGATATTGGTTTGCCAATGCTAATTTCCGATTCAAATGTGAGCTCCTTTAACGATGACCAAACACTTGTTTCAGTTGGCCCATACATATTATAGATTTTAGCTGAAGTAATCTGCTTTATCGAACTCAATAATGTATATTGTAAGGATTCTCCTCCCAACAGTATCATTCGTACCTGTTTTAATAGTCTATCCGATTTCGGATCTTCAATAACTAACTTCATTCTAGAAGGAGTAAATTGAATTACCGTAACTTCATTTTTTATTGCAGCAGAAACAAGTTCAGTAATATCAAATTGCTGCTTTTTGTTGGCTAAAACAATCTTCATACCTCTCGTCAGAGGTAACCAGGTTTCTAGTACAAATATATCAAATGAAATTGTTGTAATGCCTAGTATAGTATCATTATTACTAAAGCAAATTCTATCGTTTATACCTTTTATAAAATTAACTATATTTCTGTGCTCAACCATGACTCCTTTAGGTTTTCCCGTAGTTCCAGATGTATAAATCAAATACATTAAGTTATTTGGTTCACTTATATTAACTAAATTATTTACATTTTCATTCAGTGATGCAATACAATCAACTAAAAATACATACCCGTTAAAGCCTGCTTTACTTATTAAGTCTTTTTGTGTTAATAAAATCTGAGTTCCACTATCCTCAAGCATATACTTTATTCTTTCATCAGGGTATTCCGGGTCAATGGGCAAATAAGCTCCTCCAGCTTTCAAAATAGCGAGAATTCCAATTATCATTTCAAGTGATCGTTCGACCATTATTGCTACAATTGTTTCCGGTTTTACACCTTTATCCCTTAAAGCTCTAGCAAGCTGATTAGACTTTGCATTAAGCTCTCTATATGTTATTTGTTTATTCTCAAATACAACAGCGATTTTTTCAGGAGTTCTTTCCACTTGTTCTTCAAAAAGCTGATGAACTGTTTTGTCTTTTGGATAATCTGCCTGTGTGTCATTAAATCCATATAGAATTTGACGTTTTTCCTCTTCACTCATAATTTCTATATTTGATATTAATATTTCGGGATTACTGGTAATTTCCTTCAGTATATTCAGAAAGTGACCCTGAAACCTCTTTATAGTATCATCATTGAAAAGATTGGTACAATACTCCAATTCAAATTCTATCCTCATACCTGTTTCTTGAGCTAGTAAGGAAAGATCAAACTTAGACTTTTTATTATCAATTCTACAATGACTCACTATTATACCGTCCAAATTAATATCTGACATTTCAGTATTTTGCAGTGAAAATGTTACATCAAATAGTGGGTTTCTATTTAGTTCTCTCTGTACATTTAGTTTTTCTATCAGATAGTCGTATTGATAATCCTGATTTTCCAAGCCCATAAGAATCGTTTCTTTAACTTCACTTAAATAAGTAATAAATTCCTTGTTCCCCTTGGGATAGGTTCTAATTGGTAGAGTATTTACAAACATCCCTACAATATTTTCTGCTTCCGCATGACTTCTACCTGAAACAGGTGTTCCAACAACAATGTCCTCCTGACCGGTATATCTATAAAGCAGTACGTTGAAAGCAGCATAAAGCAGCATAAACAAAGTAGTTCCTGTATTGTTACATATCAACTTAAGCTTATCTACTTCACACTTATCAAGTGTAAAATAATCCTTTTTTCCGTTAAAGCTTTGTACTGCGGGCCTCTGGTGGTCTGTCGGCAAATTCAGAACCGGAATTTCATCACTGAATTGCTGTAACCAGTAGTCCTCCTGTTTCTTAATATTTGCCGATTTTAAAAATGTGTTTTGCCAATTTGCGAAATCCTTGTACTGAATCTCTTGATGGCCTGGTTCTCTGCCTTCATATAATGCTAAGACCTCTTTTATTAATATTCCGAAAGATGTCCCATCAATAATTATATGATGAATATCAAATAAAAGAATATATTTATCTTTACCAATCTCAAGTAATGATACCCTAATTAGTGGAGGTTTTGATAAATCAAATGGCTTTACAAAGTCACCTATTATTTTTTCAACCTCTTTCGGATTAACTCGCAAAAATGATATATTAAAATCTATTTTGTTATAAACCCTTTGTACAGGTCCCTCTTCCAACATTTCAAAGCTAGTTCTCATTATTTCATGTCTATTAATAAATTGCTGAAACGCTGATTCAAGTTTTTGCTTGTCCAGTTTACCTTCTATCATGATTTTATGGCATTCATTGTAACCGGTAGAATCTTGTTCAATTCTATTTAATATATACATCCTTTTTTGCGCTGGTGATAGCTCGTAATATGTTTTTTTACATACAGGTAATATTTGATCGTAATCATGTTTGTCAGTTCCATTGATTTTTTCTGCAAGCTTACTAATAGTGTTAAATTTAAAAATATCTTTCAATGTCAATTCAACACCAAATTCCTTTTTAATTCTTGAAATTAGTATAACAGCTCTTAGTGAATCACCTCCGATTTCAAAAAAGTCATCATTTATACCAACTTTATTTGCTTGTAATAAACTATGCGAAATGGATAAAAGCCTCTCTTGCGTTTCATTTTCAACAATACTATTTTCGCATTCAATATTGATATCATTATAGGATTTAATCGACAATAATTTAGTTGCTGTTAAATAGTTGAGAGGCTCAATATATTCTGAACAATTAATGTTTTTAATTGGGTTTGTATCATAAAAATAATCAATTTCATATTTACCATCAATCTTTTCTTCGCGACATCTATAAGTTTCATTTTCTTTATGTTTGATTAAATCACTTTCTGTAGACTGTGTATCGTCTATATTACTATCATATTTTTCGTCATAATAAAAGTCAATATACTCTATAGTCTCAGGTAAATTCTCTGTATTGAAACTAAAACTCTGCTGCTTCTCCGTTTCCCCGATAAGCGCCCATTTCATGCGTTTTATAAAATCGTAAACAGGTACATTCTTTTCGGTCGGTATAAAAACAGCTTCAATGTTTTGTCTGCCCAGCTCACGTGCATATCTGCCTATTCCGGCTAACAAAACGTCTTCAACGTTTCTGCCAAATATTCTGCAGCTCATTAATAATGTGTCAAGAAAAATCTTTTCCCCGGTATCTTTTAATATAACAAGACCGACAATCCCGTATTCTCCGAATTTATCCTTAGCTTCAACAACAAAGCATTTATACATTTCATTTTTCATTAGTTTAGCTATTTCATCTTCACTTCTCCTGATAGTGCTGAGGTTAAATTGATTTACTCTTTGAGTCAGCTGTGCCGCTCTGCCAATTTCTTCCTCAGTAATTGTCCTCATACTCACCTTTAACTGCAGGTTCTCTATAAAGCCTTCCAACGAAGTATTCTTTTCTTTGTATTCATTCCTCTTGATTTCAGCTTCATACATCTTGCTTCTTAAAGTATCTTCTTTTGTTACTCTTATTCTGTCAAACGCCCAAATATGTTTTAAAAATAAAGGTATGTATTCATCTTTCTGCGGCAACTGCAGAGTTAACACTTCCGGGCAGTGTTCTACCATTTTGGAACACTCTAAGGAATCATCATCTATAAATATAAAGCTGTCAATACCAAGATTCAATTCGTTTGCTATTTCCTTAATATTTTCACTTTTATCTCTCCAATTGACTTTCCAGCTAATAATATGACTTTTGTTAAGAATCATATCAGGATTATTATCAAACACATTAAAAACATCTTTTTCATTATTTTTGCTGCATACAGCAAGTAACATACCTTCTTTATACTTTTGCAGCATAAACTGCTGCAACTGCTTATACGATTCTGTTACATGTACCCCTAATACGCCATCTTCTCCGCAAATTCCTTTCCAGAGCGTGTTATCACAATCCAAAACGATTACTTTGAAAACCTGTTTTTTTATTGCAACAATCTTTCTTGCCAATTCTGTTCCCATTGCAGCATAGTATTCTTCTGTAAAAGGCATATGACCTTCTTTATCTTTTAAAATATCAAATACTTCCTGGATTCCATATAATATCTGCAATTCGTTAAAGTCCAATATATATACATTCTTTTGATTTGAAAGTACTGTTATAAAATCATCATTTATTTTAGCTATCATTTGTCTTAAATAATCGCTTAATCTTAAATGTGTTGAAATAGGGAAAATCGAAATAATCAGTGGTGCTTTATTCACAAATTTTCTGATAGCTTCCTTTAAATCTTCGTATGTTCTTTCCAATAATAAAAGTTTATCTTGGTCAGTCTCTTTATTATATCTAGTGAAGTCTTCAAACCTAACCATCAAAACATTGATACCGTCTTTATTTTCAGACAACATACCACTGGGATTTAAAAGCTCTTGAAACACCTGATTATATCCGGCAAAGTCAACATTAATATTATATCCAAATTTCTTTCCCCACCATTTTATATAGCTTTCAACAGGCTCGGCAGTAAATGTCGATAAGATATTTACCGCTATTTTTTCTTTTTTATTGTCTTCGTCGGTTTCTTCTTTAGGTTTTTCGACATTATTGCTGCCAAGATATAAAATATCCCCATCAGGATACCATCTTGCACTGCAATTCAGAGCATAAATTACATCATCAGTAGAATATGGATTTGATATTGCCATATCTTTTGATATACCTAGCGCATTCATTTTTTCTGTTTTTAAATTGGCACCGGATATATATAGTTGTCCTGCAATCCCTATTGGTAAAATATTTTGATTTTTATCTAATATGTAACACTTAGCTTCCCTGGGTATATCCTTGCCCGGTTCATCAAAATAATGATCAATACCTTCCGGATATATTATTTTTATTTTATTAAATTCATATAGAATTTTAAATTTTTCTCTTTCTGAAAGCATTTCCAGCTTTGAAATTGTCTTGGTAGGATTATCAAGAGCATGCCACAATATATTTATTAAATTCTGATGAATAAAGTCAATCTCTTTTGCATGAAACAAATCAATTAAATAATCATAATCAATAATAAGATGGCCTTCGTTTTCTCTGTCGTTAATGTAGATATGTAATGAGTCAACCTGATATCCGTTGAAATGCCATCTCGTTTTATAGTCAACCAGACTTTCGTCTTTGACGAACTTTATATTGTGATAAGTCAAAAGAATATCAAAAATATTGTCTAATACTTTATGTGTTTCTCTTACCTTCTTAAGTATTAAATCATAAGGATATCTCTGATGCTTTAATAAAGAAAGCCCTTCTCTGGTAACCAACTCAGTTAGTTCCTCAAAATTCATATTATCTTTTAGATTAACAATCATTGGAGCGATATTATTAAACATGCCTGTTGTTGCTTTTTCTTTTGAATTAAGCCTATTTAATGTTGTTGTCCCAAAAGTTATATTTTCTTTTGAAGTTATCCGATTGATGTACATGGATAACGCCGCGGTAAATATGGAAAATACAGAAGTTTTATTTTCAGTACAATAATCATATATTTTTGTTGTAAGTTTTTTGGGGAGCAGCATAGTCTTTCGTTTGGCTTTTATGCAAATACTTTCCGGGTTATAATTTTTGATTTTGGTTATACCGTGAAACAATTCAAATTTATTATGCCAATATTCTTTATCTTTTCTACATCGATCGGAATCTAAATACTCCTGTTCATTTGTTATATAATCTATAAAAGATGGGTTTGAAATGGCCGCTGTCATCTCTTCATCCTTTAGCTTCGAATATACGCTGATGATCTGATTTCCCAGCTGGCTTACAGACCACGCGTCGGAGATCAGATGATGAATGCTGGCATATACTCCTCCTGTGCTATCGTCTATTTTTATTAA
>JBDKVA010000206.1:0-7726 GCA_039679375.1 Clostridiaceae bacterium | reverse complement strand
GCCTCTCAAACTCAGGTTGCCATTTAATGTGGCATTGGTAAGCGTACCCACCTCATTTATAATTCCATGTACCGCTTTCAAACCTGATACCATAGAAGGTACTAATCTGTCGTTTTCTGATCTTTTTCCTACCTTTTCAAACTCCTCAAGTCTGCTTAAATCTCCTTTTCCTAATCGTTCCAATGCATCCTGTACACTTATCAGCCTCACAATGACAAGGTTAATTGTTTCAGCAAATTCTTTAAATTCTCCTTTGTACTGTCCGGCCATTTTAGATGTATAGTCATTTAAAGACATCTTGTTCATTATTTGAACAGAGTCATGCAACGGTGCAGTAATGGAATCAAGTGTATCATTAATACCCTTTACAATATCCGCATACCCGCCTTTCAGCTTTGCCGCATCACCTCTGACCGAAAGCATTCCGTCCGACGCCGCTTGATTGAGTTTCCTGGTTTCGGCCATCGTTATTTTTATCGATGAAATGATTCTATTGTATGCATTTGCAAGAATTCCAATTTCGTCTTTTGATGTTACATCAATATTGACATTTGTGTCGCCGTCAGCAATTTTATCAGCAGCACCAACCATTTTATTAATCGGTTTGCTGATGATCTTTGAAATAAAAATACCTAAAATAATAGCAATAACAATGCCTGCAAATACAACAGCAAGCATAACGATTGTTCCGTTCCACGCCATTTTAGAATTATCATCCGCTCTGGTCCTGGCTCCATCAGAATTCATCTTGATTAATGAATCAAAGCATTCCTGCAATGAAATACCTGACTTACCAGCATCTCCTTCGATCAAAGCGTCAGCCTGCTCGATTTTACCTTCCTTGATAAGTTTAAGTACATCCTGAATTATAGCTTTGTAGCTATTCCATATCGACATTAATTCATTGAATTTTTCACGATCATAATCAAGGATGATTCCTGCTTCATATTTCTTAAAGCTTTCATCAGCCTTTGCAAAATAATCTCCAACATAATTTATGCATTCCTCACGCTGAGTATCATTTTTAACGAGCTCCATTTTTATTACATAGAACCTTGCCTTTTGGAATAGAATTGCAGCATCTGATAAGCTTTCTATGCCCAGCACATTCTTTTTGTAAAGCATCGTATCCGCATTATTTATATCTACTATATTAATTATACCGAATACCCCAACTACTCCTGCAATAACAGCCATAATAACAAAACTTATTATCAGTTTCGCCGCAATTTTCAGGTTAAAAAACCATTTCATCATTCAACACTCCTTTATAGTTTATTTTCAGCTTGTCCGCTTATACTGTTTCACTCAAGCTTGCCAATTCATCTTCTGTAAGAAGCTTTTCACAATCGAGCAGCAGTTTTACGTCATTTCCGACTTTCCCGATGTTTTTGATGTACCGGTTGCTAAAGCCCTTGTTCATCTGCGGCGGCTCAACAATGTCCTGGTCCGGTATTGTAATGACTTCCGCTACGCTGTCCACGATCAATCCTATGGATAGGTCCTTGATATCAATTACTATAACGCATGTTCTGTCGTTGTACTCAATAGGCTCTTTTTTAAATCTCAGTCTCACATCCATAACAGGTATGATCTTGCCTCTAAGGTTGATTATTCCTTTAATATAATCCGGCAGCTCAGGAATTTCAGTAATTGCCTGAATCCCGATTATCTCAGTTACATATTTGATTTCTATGCCAAATGTCTCCTGCCCGAGCATAAATGTTAAAAATCTGCCTTTTTGAGTATCCTCCTCTATTTCGATATTTTTCTCATCTACATCCGTCATGTTTTCATCTCCCTTCCAATTTCGTTTCAATCAAGCCTGCAATATCCAGTATCAAGCTGATGCTGCCATCCCCCAATAGCGTACAGCCGGCCACCCCCCTTACCTTTTTTATATTTTTAATAAATTCCGGCAGTGCTTTTACAACCACCTGCTGCTCACCTATTAATTTATCTGCGAAGATACAGGAGCTTTTACTTTCATTTTCAACCATTACCACAATTCCATCAGGAATGTTTGCAATATCGGTTTTTACATTATATAGTTCATGCAACCGGATAATTGGATAACACTCGCCTCTTATCATAATCATTTCGTTGCCTTCAGGGTCGGTAAATACTTCCCCCTCTTTTACCTTAAATGACTCTCTGATACTGATAATAGGTATTGTATATTTTGACCTTCCCACGCTGATCGTCATCCCGTCCATAATCGCGAGGGTCAAAGGTATTTTCAGCGTTATCGCCGTTCCTTCTCCCGGTATGCTGTCAACGGATACCGAACCTCCTATGGCACTGATGTTTTTAGTAACTACATCCATACCGACGCCACGGCCGGAAAATTCAGTTGCTTCGTCTTTAGTAGAAAAACCGGGCAGGAATATGTACGAATAAATTTCCTTATCCAGCAGCTCATTTTCAGGTTTGTTAATAAAACCATTCTCCCTTGCTCTGGCAAGTATTTTCTCTTTGTTCAAACCCTGTCCGTCATCCTTGACAATGATCAGTACATCACCGCCCGCATTTTTAGCCTCAAGGGTGACTGTCCCATTTTCATTCTTGCCCTTTGCCTTTCGTCTGTCTGAAGATTCAATGCCATGATCAACAGCGTTCCTTATAAGATGCATCAGAGGATCGGAGATATGCTCAATAATATTTTTGTCAACTTCCGTTTCCTCGCCAATTATCTCCAGTCTGACATCTTTATTCAGCTTTTTGCTCATATCCCGTATGATTCTATTCATTTTCTGGAAGGTGGAGGAGAGCGGAACCATTCTTATGGACATAGCTACGTCCTGAAGCTCGTTAATGATTTTGCGGTGCTGATTAGCCGCTTTCTGGAAGTTACCAAGCATTAGTCCTTCAAGATCATGGTTCTGTGTAACCATGGCTTCGGAAATAACCAGTTCTCCTACCAGATCCATCAGCTTGTCTAATTTTGTAATATTAACACTTATTATGCTTTGATGTGTAGAAAGTAAATGCGGATCCTCCTCCCGGATTTTTCCTCCCTGTTCTGCAGCTGCTTTTGATATTTCCCCTGCAGCATTACCTGAAATCTCTTCATTTACTTTATTCTGAATTTTTTCATTTCCCTTCAATTCCTTCACTGCCCCAAATGAATTACATCCTAATTCAACCAGTTCAAGATCCTTTAAAAAGATCGTTTGCGAAAAGAAATTGTGCATTTCCTCGAAAGTATGGCCTGTTTCAAACCAGATTTGAAAACCTTCTTTCCTGATCATCTCAATACTGCTATCGTCTTCAGTTATTTGGGCAGGAATGTAGCTGATGTTTTCAGCAATATCCTTCAGGCTGTGAATTAAAGCAAAAGCCCGTACATTTTCCATCTCGCAGCCTTCTGTAAAGTAAATAACCGCTTTGTAATTCATATTCCCGGATGCGGAAAACGTACCGCTCGAAGTGTTAAATTCAGTCTTGTGAGGATTGTTGTCCTGTATTTTATCCGATTCTGCCGGCTCCTTTATTTTCGGATCTACACTATAGCTAGAGCAAGTCGCTTTAAGTTTTTCCAAAAAGTCTTTATTTTTATCTACTAGTGAGGAGGCATCCTTATCAGGATTCTTTCCATTTTCAATTTTTTGTAATTCAGTTTTTATGAAATCAACACACTCGAGGACAATATCAGATAGGTTTGTACAATATACATTTAAAGATTTTTCTTTGCGGAGGAAGTAAAAGAGATCTTCTACTGAATGAGCAAGAGTAGATACATTATCATAGTGCATCATTGCTGAAGAACCTTTTATCGTATGCATAATTCTGAATATTTCATTAATTGCCTCCGGTTCATAGCATTCCAATTTTTCGCTGTTAATAATGACCTGTTCAAACTGTTCCAGCAGCTGCGATGTTTCAAAGATAAACATTTCAAGTAAGGGCTCAGATTTATACTCAGGCAAATAAATCACCAGCCTTCATTCCTTCTAATTTTACAATTCCAGCCATTTTGTCTGATTTCCTCATTTGTTCTTTCCCCTTTCGGCTAAAATTAGAAAAAAATAGTAGAGCATCAGAATGCCTACTATGACTAAACTATCATCATTTACCCGGCAACCTGACCATCATAACAAAAAAATTGCTTTAGACTCAAGGCTTTGCGTCTTCATTTTTCAACGAATTTGCCCTTTTCATTTATTCAGTTATTAGCATATGGAGCTAGGAAAAATTATGCCTCCTCTTTTGATGGTTATCTATAAATTAAAACGTTTGACATTATATTATTAATTACGACAAAATATTTCTATTTATTGATAATATAACATAAAAAAATAGAATAATCAAGACTAATATTACATTATTTTTCTTTATTGAAAATATTCTAAATTTATAACATAATTTACATTCGTTACTAAATTTTATCATCATATACAAAAAACATTGATTTATCTCAATGTTTTCATTAATCTGTATACATATTATACGTGATTTTTAGAAATAATCTTAAAGAAAAACTAAAAAAGCCGATATATTTGGACACTCACATTGTCAACTCCAACAATCAGGGGAAATTTCATAAAACAACTTTGCTGATTTTCTCATATAGCCTTACCAGCTTTTTATAAAATAAACGAGCCTACCTCATTCTATCTGTCTTTTTTCTATTGTTTTGTAATTCCAGGCACAGTGATGAATCTTACAAATCCGATCCCGAGTGCTCTCAAGTATTTATGATTCCCGCTGTGCCCGGATCAACAAGCCATCCGCCGATGTTTTTGGTATGATGCTTCATTGTTTAGTCTTTAAACTGAAATTTACCTGGAAAGTGATTCTGCACTTTTTACAAGCCTCAGAAAATTGCTCCTATACTCTTCAGTGTCATCACCAATCGCATTGCTTGCCCGATCTCTAACACTATCCCAGGACGCCTGGCCTTTATACCGGGAATTTCTTAAAAGTAGGCCATATTCAGCTACCGCTGATGCAAATACATAATTTCCGGATGGATTATTTGTTATATCATTTTGCGTAACAGTACGGACAATCTTTTGACTGGTTTCCTTATCAGGTTCCTTGTACCGGAGCCGGATTTCCATCCATTCATTTTCCCACTCCTGCCGCACTTCTGAGGACTGATATTTCAACTGGGTTTTTTCAATTGTTTCACCGTCTTTATATGGAATTATCTCATAGAAAGCGATAACATTATGGCCGGCACCGATTTCACCCGCATCCTTGGTATCATCGTCAAAGTCCTCATTTTTCAGGATCCGGTTATCATAGCCAACAAGCCGGTACTCTTTCACCTTCATTGGATTGAACTCAACCTGGATCTTAACATCCTTTGCTATGGTCAGGAGCGTGCCTCCCATTTCATTCACCAGTACTTTCCTTGCTTCCGCCAGGCTGTCGATATAGGCATAATTGCCATTTCCCTTATCAGCCAGGGTTTCCATCTTGTTGTCTTTGATATTGCCGGTCCCAAAGCCAAGGACGCTCAGGCAAATCCCGCCCTTTCTCCTTTCTTCGATCAGCTTCGTCAGTTCGCCTTCGCTGCTGACGCCGACATTGAAATCACCGTCGGTAGCAAGTATTACACGGTTGTTGCCCCCGCTGATATAATTTTTGTTTGCTATTTTGTATGCAAGTGCAATTCCCTCGCCGCCTGCCGTTGAACCTCCTGCCTGAAGCTCATCCAGCGCAGCCATGATCCTTTCCTTCTCATCTCCCCGGGCTCCTTCCAGTATCATTCCGGAAGAACCTGCATATACCACAATGGATACCTTGTCGTTTTCGTCAAGCTGCTCGATCAGAAGCTGGAATGATGATTTCAGTAAAGGCAGCTTCATCGGATCATCCATCGAGCCGGAAACATCCAGTAAAAATACAAGATTGGATAATGGCAAATCAGCTTGGCGTACATTCTTCCCCTGCAGTGCAATCATAGCCAGATAATTTTCCGGATTCCAGGGACATAGCGATATTTCTGTTGAAACAGAGAAAGGTGCTTCACCGGTAGGTTCCGGCAAATCATAGGAGAAATAGTTGACCAGTTCTTCAATTCTGACCGCATCAGCGGGAGGCAGCTGCCTGTCTTCCAGATAACGTCTTACATTACTGTAGGAGGCTGTGTCCACGTCAATGGAAAAAGTGGAAAGAGGCGACATGCCAACTTTCATCATGCGGTTTTCTTCAATCGATTTATACTCCTCTGTGTTAAATCCCGCGCTATTCTCCTGTTCCGCCTGTATGGAATAGTCATTCTGCTCGGCAGCGTTTTGCATCGGCGCCACTCCGTAAATCTGCTTATTCATACTTCCTGATGTAACTCTTGAGTACAGCATGTTGCTGTCTTCCGTTTTTTTTGATGATGAACTGCAAGCTGTCATAGATGCCAATATGGCTGTACATAGAATAGCCGCTGATAGAGCTTTTCCGATCTGTTTCATTTTGTTTCCTCCCTTTTTTTCTCTCTATGCAGTAAATAGACGGGAGGAATTGGTTAAATGTTCCACAGAGTGATTGTTCATATATTTTATAATAGGATTTGCTTTATAACAACTGAATTTTAACTCAAAATCGCTCAAAGAGATAAACAATCAAAGCAATGATTACCCATAGTATGCCAAGTGTAAATAATAAGAGGATGATCAATATGAAAGACATATCTATTATAGCATACTGCAATATTCTTTATGTTTACGCATCTCTCTCTTCTTTCCAATACTTTGAGCCATTTCTGGTTCTCATTAAAAGGCCGCAATCGATCAAACCCCGCCGAATCAGGAAATAGTCGCCAAATGTATGCCATTCCTCTATTATCTTGTTGACTTCCGCTTCTGAATAGAACCTATTAAATTCAAACTTATCAGATATATATTTGAGGATTTCCAATTTCATTTCCATTTTCCCCGGCCAGATTTTCACTCTGCCCTTGTCGTCCATGAATCGCTTTATATCATTCATTTTAACCAATACTCCTTACAATCGTTTTTCCGGCACGCTTACATATCCTCATGGATCGGCTCGCCGTCTATAAAGGCAGAAGTTAGTCCAAGCTTTTCAAAGTAAGTGCACATCTTTTGACAGGCAAACTTTTCAGTAGAATAATGTGTGCCACCCAAAACATTAATGCCATTTTTTTGTTCCAGCTCATGTGCTTCCGCTGAGTGTTCGTTTTTTAATGAAATACCTGTTATAAGCACTTTAATATTGTTTTGCAGCATCTCAGCTATTGTATCCCTGTTATTGCCTCCACCTGCTACAATAGCAACTCTCCCATCCTTAATATTGCTATCTCCGTACAAATAAAGTCTGGTATCATGGCCTATGGCTTTTGTAAATTTATTATGCAATTCCTCCACACTGCCGCACCCGGTTTTCCCGATGATTCCGCATAAACTCCCACGGTATTTAACAAACGGCTTTTCAATCTCTATATCCAGTACATCTGCCAAAGTCTTTCCCGTAGAATACTCACCGAAATGATCCAAAGGCACATGCAAATTATATATGGATAATCTGTTCTTCCTGAACTTTTCCAGATATGCCGTATCCGTCTGATAAAAGGGCTTCGGTCTTCTAATGTCCCAAATAGAGGGATGGTGCAGAAACAACATGGCATCTGTTATTCCGTCATTTATAATTTTCTGCATAACTTCTTCCGAGGGAAAAACTGCAGTGTAAACTGAATTGATTTCATCTGCAAAATAGCATACCAGACCCATGCTTCGTTCTTTAAAATTCGCCGAAAGGTACT
>JBDKVA010000205.1:0-35658 GCA_039679375.1 Clostridiaceae bacterium | reverse complement strand
TTCATATGATTTTTTTCATATACATCAAGGATTTGATCCTTATCTTTCAGAAGTTCTTCTTTTGATCTAACCTTCTTTTCCAACTGGAATTCCTCCTTTCGGCATTAAACATGTTACTTGGAATATTTCAGCCTGCAATTATTTGAGGGCGCTAGACTTTTCCGTATGGTGACCGTGCCCTCTGAATGTTCTTGTCGGTGCGAATTCCCCAAGCTTGTGACCCACCATGTCTTCAGTTATATATACTGGTACATGCTTTCTTCCATCATGCACTGCAATAGTATGTCCAACCATTTGAGGGTAAATCGTTGATGCTCTGGACCAGCTTTTCAAAACCTTTTTGTCATTGGTCTTGTTCATTTCCTCAACCTTCTTGAGAAGCCTTAAGTCAACAAATGGTCCCTTCTTTAAAGATCTGCTCATTTGGTGTCAGTCCTCCTTTCCTTCCTTCGGAAACTGCTTTCGTGCTTCGTTCGGCAAAACGCCTGCAGCACTGTTTCAGCGATTCCCGTAACATTTATTATTTCTGATTCCTTCTCTTTACTATGAACTTATCAGACTTGTTCTTCTTCTTTCTGGTCTTGTAACCCAGTGTAGGCTTGCCCCACGGTGTGACCGGACTCGGTCTTCCGATAGGAGACTTGCCTTCGCCACCGCCATGCGGATGGTCTACAGGATTCATTACAACACCGCGTACGGTAGGTCTGACACCCATCCATCTCTTCCTGCCTGCTTTACCGATCTTGATATTTTCATTTTCAATATTGCTGACCTGGCCGATGGATGCTCTGCACATCATTCTGAACATTCTCACTTCGCCTGAAGGAAGCCTGACCTGAGCATAATCGCCTTCCTTGGCCATGAGCTGCGCCGCGTTTCCGGCTGCTCTTACCAGCTGACCGCCTTTACCCGGTTTTAGTTCGATATTGTGTATCATGGTACCGACCGGTATATTGATCAGCGGAAGCGTGTTACCTGGCTTGATATCTGCCTCTGCACCCGACTCTACGGTATCTCCTACTTTCAAGCCCACCGGAGCCAGTATATATCTCTTTTCTCCGTCTACATAGTAGAGAAGCGCAATATTTGCAGTCCTGTTTGGATCATACTCAATGGCGGATACCTTTGCCTTCACGCCATCTTTATCTCTTTTGAAATCAATGATTCTGTACTTTTGTTTTGCCCCGCCACCATGGTGACGAACGGTGATCCTACCGTATGAATTTCTTCCGCCGCTTTTCCTCAATGTCTCAACAAGAGACTTTTCAGGTTCAGTTTTTGTAACTTCCTCAAATGCGGAAACCGTCATGAACCTTCTTGCGGGAGAAGTAGGACTATACTTTTTTACTGCCATTTCTTCTCACTCCTTAATCTAAATGCGTAGTGATAAAATAAATCGTTATTAATCATTGTAGGATATCGTTTTACTTCGTAAAGCCGAATCCCTATTGAGTTACGCCAAATTCTTCAATGCTGGTTTTATATTTCTTCGTATCGGTAATTTCCTTGCCGCCCTTTGTCAGATAAGCAACCGGCTTCGGATCAAGATCTATTTTAATAATTGCTTTCTTCCAGTCCGGTCTCGGTCCGATATGAGCGCCCATTCTCTTGATCTTTCCTTCATAATTCACTGTATTGACCTGAAGAACTTTTACCTGGAAAAGCTTTTCAACAGCTTGCCTGATTTCCGTCTTCGTCGCGTTTACAGCTACGATAAAGGTGTACTTGCCGCCAGCAACCTCAAGATTGCTTTTCTCAGTAATCAACGGCTTTAAAATAACATCTTCGGGAGTTCTCATTATGCATACACCTCCTCGACTTTTTCGACTGCATCCTTTGTAATAATGAACTTGTCGTATTTGAGGATGTCAAATACATTTATGGTATTGACAAATGCTGTCTTTACGCCTGGTATGTTTCTTATGGATTTTTCTACTGCTTCGTTCTTGCCTTCAATTACAACAAGTGCGCTGGAATCAACCTTTAATGAATTAAGGACATTGACCATCTGTTTCGTTTTGATGCTGTCAAAATTCAATTTATCAAGAACAAACAGTTCTTTTTCATTTACCTTTGATGTGAGTGCCGACTTGAGAGCCAGCTTTTTCAATTTCTTCGGCAGTGTGTATGAATAGCTTCTCGGCTTAGGTCCAAGTACTATTCCGCCCTTGATCCACTGCGCCGAACGTGTGCTGCCCTGTCTTGCCCTACCTGTTCCTTTTTGTCTCCATGGCTTGATACCGCCGCCGCTTACCTCACTCTTCGTTTTGGTAGACTGTGTACCCTGCCTTTTGTTTGCTAACTGATTCTGTACTACGAGATGAACTGCATTTTCGTTGACATCTATACCGAATATATTATCGTTCAGTTCGATTTCTCCGACAGTTTCGCCCTTCATATTGAATAAATCAACCTTTGGCATAATCGCTTCCTCCTCCCATCTGTATTACTTTCCGGATTTGACAGTTTCCCTTACAACGACAAGCCCGCCTTTTGGACCGGGAACTGCACCCTTTACGAGTAAAAGGTTTCTTTCGTTGTCAGCCTTGACAACAACAAGGTTTTGAACTGTAATCTTATCGACTCCCATATGACCCGGCAGCTTTTTACCTTTGAAAACTCTTGCAGGGCTTGTGTTCGGGCCCATGGAACCAACTCTCCTGTGATACATCGAACCATGGGTTTCCGGGCCGCCTGACTGTCCATATCTCTTGATGGTACCCTGGAAGCCTTTACCTTTTGAAATACCGCTTACGTCGATCCTGTCGCCGCTGTTGAACATATCGGCTACTTTGATTTCCTGACCGACTTCGTACTTGGCAACATCATCAATCCTGAATTCCTTTAAATATTTTCTGGATGATACGTTTATTTTTGTAAATAAACCCTTTTCCGGCTTACTTAACTTCTTTTCAGCGATCTCCCCGAAACCAAGTTTTAGTGCTGAATAACCGTCATTTTCAACTGTTTTTTTCTGAACAACAGCACATGGGCCGGCCTGTAAAACCGTTACGGGTATTGCGAGCCCATTTTCATTGAAAATCTGTGTCATTCCGATCTTTTTCCCAAGTATAAATTTGTTCATTTACTTACCTCCTAATTATCATTGGTTCACAATCGCTTGTGAACATGATCTCTCATTTAGCTGCAATCAATGCAATTGATTGTCGGTGCTCAAGCAGCTTACAGCTTTATCTCAATGTCTACTCCGGCCGGTAAATCAAGCCTCATCAGCGCGTCTACCGTCTTGGGTGTCGGCAATAGGATATCTATAAGCCTCTTGTGTGTTCTCATTTCAAACTGCTCACGTGCATCCTTATACTTGTGGGGAGCGCGCAGGATCGTCATAACTTCCTTTTGAGTAGGCAGCGGAACGGGTCCTGACACCTGAGCTCCGGTCCTCTTAGCAGTATCCACGATTTTCTCGGCAGACTGGTCCAGCACCTGATGATCATATGCCTTCAGTCTGATCCTGATCTTTTGATTGTTTGCCATACAATAACCTCCTGTCTAATGTTAGGGGACACAAACCCTCCCCTTTGTGATTACGTACAACAAGCATTTTATCTGTACACTATGCCGGGTGTTTCCTGTTTAGCTATTTTAAAACCCAGGATCCTTACAAAGCCATAAGGCTTGTATAACCTGGGCTGTACCTTACAAACAGACACACTTTCTGTGTGCTCGCAAAATGTACAGTGACTTGTCGCCCGGTTTCTTGAATCGGACATTCTCCATGAAAGTTCCCTATTTCAACGAATAGCAATCTTCCATTTCATCGTATGTCATGTCACAGCAAGAGATATTTTACTACATTAAGCAAGACAATGCAAGGGGTTTGAAAAATTTTGTTGAAGCGCGTTGAACCCCCTTCGAACCCCAGTTTTTCAAGCCGGTCCATATATTTCATTCACACTTTCCTGTATATATCATTACCGGCCGGATTCACGCCCTGGAAGGTTTTATTTGCAGTAAGCTTCAGTATTCTGCTGAATGTTTTAATCAGATAAATAAAAATGAAAAGCGAAAGAAATAAAATATAGATCAAAGAGGTCTTAAAACATATATTGTATATCGTTCCACGGAAATTTACGTTATTTTCCGTCCTGATATATTCCACAAATCTGCCGAAATAAAATCCGGCGTCGAATAGATTATCTTCAGGAATAAATTCTTCTGGCAAAAAAGGCGTGAAATGTACAATATAATAAATAATTAGCACTCCTGCAATGATAACGGCCATTTCTGCAATATACAGAAGAATGCTTTTCTTTTGTTTTTTGAGCGCCTCCGTCAGATAACTGTCTTTTATGGATCCCTTCAGCCGGAAATAAAATGCCCCCGTGGCAGAAATCATTCTTCGCAGGAATAGGAAGATTAAAAACAGTCCTGCCGCAAAAAAATCAACTTTCACAAATTGCGATATAAATTCCGGCGACCTGGTATAACCCTTAATATCATATGCTTTAAGCCTGGTATAATACTTTTCCCCCATGCGCCCGGTAAAATAGCCCAAATCGTATCCGTCGCCGTTGCCGCTTCCGCTGCCATTTCCGCTGTCTCCGCCGCTGCCGTCGCCTCCGATAAATATACTGCTGATCGGTATTTCCGCAAATTTGTCATAGCTTACAAGCGGTATAAACACCCTTTCCGCGTCATCCAGTGAAAACAATGTCACAGGCGTAATTATCTCGTCATATACCCCCGCGACTCTATATAAGCTTCCGTCGATATATATGCCGTATCCTATAATATCACAGCTCATAAAAAGCCTTTCCGCAAGGATTCTGCTAATTACGGCAACCCTGCTCCCATTTTCGCAATGCAGCTTTGTCAGAAAATTTCCTTTGATAATCTTATACGGATAATAATCGAATACATATTCATTCGACGCCATAATACAAACCCGCTCATATTTTCCTTCATAGCCCGCCGCCCCTGATATCTCGCCCGAATATGCGACAGCTCCGTTTCCCGTATTTGCCTCAAGCGCATTAATATCCTCGTACTTCAGAAATATGCCGCCGTTCCTTTCCGACAATCCAAGCGTCAGCTCGGCCCTGCCGCTCACCTCGAATACTGAGCTTTTGAATTGATATATCACACCTTCGGCAGTCAGTATCAACAACAAAAGTATCATTATATCAATTATAAATTTTTTTATATTTGCACTATACCTCTTACGCTCCTTAATCTCCATCGAACCTTCACCTCAGTTTAACCCTGCCGCCGTCCAAGAGCGGCTTCGTGCTGCTGACGATTATATCCATTTCACTATTCAGTGAAGGAGAACTCACCGCCGAATAAAAATCATCCTTATCCTCCACCGTTACCTCGGCCTTGTCCGCATAATACTCCCCTCCCAGGGGCCCGTTTCTTTGCCCGAGGATAAATATATAGGTTTCGGCACCCGTCCCCTGGACGGCATAGGATGGAATGATGATGTCATATACCTTGCTCTCTTTTATTATATTTGCTTCAACTTCCAATCCCTCGAATTTTCCCGGCTTTATTCCGCTTTTAAGCTCCTCGTTGGAATTTCTTCCGATTTCCTGAAGCTTCCCCTTATCTATGAAGGATGTCAGCCGGTAAAGCTTCTGCTCAGGTACATATTCCGCCGTGTCAACAATCCCCTGCAGCATGCCACGGAAATATTCCGAAAAGCTTAATACCACAGCATCACCCGCCTGAGCATCCCTTCCCCGCACCTCGTTAAGCTCCCAGCATACGGCGTACCGGCTATCCTCAGGTATAATTTCGAACATGAGCTTGCCAGCGGATATCTCATCGCCCTCTTCAATATAAATGCTTTTTATAATGCCGTTTATATTTGAAAGGTACTTGCCGTCTTTCAGGCATCCGGCTCCTGCCGATCCGGCAATTTCCTTCTCCTTGAGTTCTATTTCCCGCTGCTTTTCCGCAACCGTCCTTAAATATTGGTTCTGCTTCAATGAATTCTGCTCTTTCAGCTCCGAAAGCTTCCCGGCCTCCCGTTCATAAGCGCGCTGAAGCTCCCGGCGTTTCCTGGCCGCCGTGTCGGCCTCCGCTTTCGCAGCCGCTCCGTTATTGTAAAGCTCCGTCATCGTTTTTTCATTCTCCATAGCTTCATTAAGCGCTTCCCATGCTGCCCTTACAAATTCCTCATTATCCTTTGGATCAGTTAAAGAATAGCTCTCCACATAATTTTTAAGGCTGTTTTTGAGGCGTGTAAGCTCGAGCTCCGCCTTTTCATTTAAAATGGCCAGACTGCCGGAATCCACCACGGCAAGAATATCGCCCGCGGCAACTTCGTTTCCCCTCGCCACCGGTATTTCAGCAATCTTCCATTGCCCCCCCGCGCATAGCTTTTCAACATCCATTGCGGCGAGCCTGCCGTTAGCCGTAATTCCCTTGTCAAGTACGCCGTTCTGCGGCTTTTCGCATGATACCGCGGGAAGCAGCATGCTGTCAATGGTTTTCGACAAGAATGTAAGTATAAGGATAACAACTGTAAAAACTGCCGCTATCCTGATGATTATCTTCTTGCTTCCGGCAGCGGCCGGATAATTGATCTGCATAAAAACAAATCCCCCTTAATACAAGCTTCACTTTATACCAGGCTTTACTTGCCTTATGCTCACTTCCGCCTTATCCAGGAGCGGCCCCGGCATGTTACCTTCAAATTTGCCGGACTTCACCTTATCCCCGACATCTGTATTCCCTGTACAAGATTATCCTTGCCGTACAGGAAGAGCAAAACGGGAGGCGTCATGAAAATAACGCCGCATACGAACGCGATTCCGATATCCGATGAATTTATAGAATTAAGAACGATCGAAAGCGGCATCATCGTCTGTTCCTTAAGAAATATAAGCGGCTGCTCCACCATATTCCAATTGTCGATAAATGACAATATGGCCAGAGAGGCAACGCCCGCTTTCACCTGAGGCATTACGATCCCCAGGAACAATCCGGCGCTGCCGGCCCCGTCCATCCGGGCCGCGTCGATGTATTCATCCGGGATAAAAACCATGAACTGCCTGAGCAGGAACGTACCGAATGTCGTAAATATTCCGGGAAGAATGACGGACGCATAGCTTCCTATAAGCCCAAGATCGCTAAGCGTTATGTAATTCGGTACAAGCGTGACCTGGAAAGGCATCATCATAACAACAATATAGATAAAGAACAATTTACCCCTTAACGGAAATCTGAGCTTTGCAAACGCAAAGGCTGCCATGGATGAAACAACAACCTGCCCGGCGACGACAGGCGCCGTAATCAGGACGGAATTCCAGAAAAGCCTGAGGAACATGGGGCTTCTGAAAAAGACATGATAATATTCAATAAGGCTTGCCTTCCCGGGGATTAATATGAATCCCGCGCCTGCCTCCCCAAAATATGTTTCCGCGATTTCGCCTCCTGTGATAAAGGAATTCGCGACGGTAAACGCCACCGGAAACAGAAAAACGGCTGAAAGCACGGATAGCAGTATATACTTGAAAGTCCTAGGTAAAAGTAACATATGGTTCCTGAACATCTTTTCCGCCTGTACCATCGGTTTTTCCCGCATAATGTCCTCCCCGTATGGGTTCTATAGTTATAAATTCTTTTCAAATTTCCTCTCGGCCCTGAGCAGAAAAAGTACCAACAAATACACAAACAAAGCCATGATAAAGGCCGCGGTCGATAATTTCTGATAATTCAAATTGGTAAAATTGTTGTTCATAAAATGCTGAAGCATGTAAATACTGCGGTCGGGATAGCTGCCGGCCAGCAGGTATGCCTCCCTGAACACCTTAAAGGAATTGACCATCGATATTATAAAAACAAAAAAGGCCGAAGGCATAATGTACGGCAAGGTAATATTTATCAGGCACGAGAGCCGTCCCGCCCCGTCGATGCGCGCAGATTCGTAATACTCCTCCGGTATGCCTGCCAGCCCTGCCGTAAATAAAACGACATTGTACCCGCAATTTTTCCACATATAAAGCAGCACCAGAATCAACATGGGGCAGCCGTTTTCGGAAAGGCTTATTTTATGGAGTCCCGCAGACCCGAGAAATAAATTGAGCGCCCCGTCTTCATGAAAAACAATCCGCCAGAACAACACTATGGAGGCTACGGGAATAACAAGCGGGAATATAAACGAGGTGTTGAAAATCTCTCTGCCCTTGAAGCTCCTCCTTAGCAGAAGAGCCAGAAAAAACGACGCAAGCATGAGCAAGGTAACGGCAATAATATTAAACCTTAACGTATTCACCACGGAAAGCCTGTACGGGCCGCTTCCGAAAAGCTCCGCGAAATTCCGTACCCCGCAGAATTCAATCTTTCCTACTCCCCTGGTGAAGCAATAATAGATGCTTTTCACAAAAGGAAGGGCGAAAAAAATCAGGAAACCAAACAGCCCCGGCATTATAAAAGCAAGTCCCGTTAAGCTTTCTTTCCTTCTGACGGACATGTGACCCGCGCCAGGCATATGTTTACCCTCCGTACTCATTCATTCAGGTAGAAGTACGTATCGTCGTCCATTTTTTTGACCGTCTCCTCAAGAGTCGCCCTGCCATCTCTATAATCGGCATAATGACCATAGACGATGCTGTTAATCTGTTGATCGTAAAATACTCCCTTGCCCAGATTTTCAACCATCTTGTCTATTTCCAGCAGCGCCGCCTCCGGATGCGGATAGCCTCCCCCATACTGAAAAGGAAATGGTTCACTTGTTACTTTTTTATAGCCTGCTTTTGAAACGGGCAATCCGAAGCGACTATAAAATAAATCCCCGATGATTTCAGGCATGAGCATTGTTTTAATTAATTCAAAAGCCTCTTTTTTGTATCTACAGGTCGAGGTGATTCCCGCTGTTATGGAAACGCTGAAGGGATATCCTTTGTTTTCATCTATTAGAGGGAACGGCAATACTATAAGCTCCTGGTTTATTTCCTTCTTGAAATTATCATACATACCGCTTAACTCTGTCATGCTCGACATGCCAGATGTATCAAAAGATAATACCGCTTTTCTGTCTCTGACATATGTAACTGGAGAATAACTCCATCCATTGTCCTTTTTAATCGGATATATTGCCGAATATATTTCTTTCAAGTCTTTTAATACCGTCTTAAATTCCTCACTATTAAAATCTGATTTATTTTTAGTATAATCTACCCGGGATGCCGTGTAATATTGTAAAACATTATAATCGAACATCGGGTTCAGGAAATATTTATCTTTTCCTTTGTTTCTTTGTATAAAATCCCTTGTTATTTGTATAAAATATTTCCAATCCCAGCTTGATTTATCAATATCAACATTGTTCTCTTCAAGGGTTTCCTTTGTCGTAAGAAACCCACATACTTCGAAGGCCAGAGGCATGACATACCTTTTGCTATTAATAATTCCGGTGTCCATAACATTTTGATAATAATCGTCCAGGCTGAATTCTGCGTCGTTTTTTATTAATTCATTGAGATCACAATATACGCCGCTGTTTAATGTCTTATAATTTTTTGCCACCCTAAAATAGTTCAATTCTATAATGATATCCGGTCCTTCCCCGGCAAGGGTCCTAGTCATAAGACTATCCAATTCCTTCATTGTATCCGAATATTCTTCTTTTCTGCTTACCTTCTCCCTTTTAATCGAAACAGACGGATTCTCCGATAAATATTTACTTATTGCGGCTTCTACAATTCTCTCGCTGTTCTGGTAATACGTTATGCTCAATTCCGACCCGCCGTTATCCGTTCCGGCAGGCTTTCCGGCACTTCCGGAACCGGCGGTTTTATCCGCCCCACCTGATGAAGAGCCGGCGGATTTATTTACTTCACCCGATGATGAACAACCGGATATCATAGAAATAGTTATTGTTAGCACAGTTATTTTAAGCAATGCCTTCCTGAATCGCATAATATACCTCCCATGAAATAATAACGCAGCAGTACCCACCGTCATCGTTAATTTTATACATTTTTCAAGTCATATGATAAGTTACCAAAGGCATAATAAAAGTCATATTAAAACAGGAAGTTATATTTTAACGATTCCTAAGCACCGATATTCTCAACGATCCGCAATGGATCCAACACATATTTAATTGACCTTTTAAGTCCGTACTTTTCTACTGTAATTTCTCTGCCCGTATTAATTGCCGCTTTTATAAAGCTGTCCGGGGTCACGGCTGGATACGCCTGGCATGCCAGCGCATACAGGCCTGCCAGATAAGCGGTAGCAAAATCAACACCGCCGGCTCTGTTAAACACATAGTCCTGATTGCCTGTTGGGGACGCTGTCGTCCTGGAGTCGCCCGGCACGAGAAAACAGCCGTTTTTTACCGTTTCAAAATCATCATTGTACGTCAGGAATTGTATTTCCCACTCATATCCGGCTCCATAAGATTCAAGCTTATCAGGCGACGACAGGGGACTTCTGCCAAGGCATTTCACATTGTAAGCTTTCGAAACGCTTGATACAAGCCCGGACGGCAATAGCAGCACGCCGCTGTCCAGCATATGCGTGACGGTTGATTGAAGCTTATCGCTATTCTCAGACATGAATTTTCCGGTCAACAAACAGTTTTCTATCACAACGGCCCGTATTTTGTCTTCCGGAGGCAGTTTATCATTTAAATCACTAATCTCCTCAAGAGCTTTTATAATACACGATAATTTATCATCACTATTATCCGATCCGGACATATCAAGCACAGGTGAAAAGTAATACAAAACCGCCCCGGGAGCGACGCCCGTCGTCCTGCCTGCAATGATTGAGGCAATGGCGGTGCCTTCATATGACGCGGAAAGCGGTTCTGCGGATGCCGTAGTCTCCGGGTTGGCTGCATTATGGCTGCCCGCCGTTCTGTCCGCCTCCTCAGGCGATTTTATGATCACGGTATTTCCGCCCGCGCTTTCTTTTTCCTTATCCGGTTTGATTATTACGGTATTTTCGTCTTCGCCTCCTATTTCCCTGTACAGCTTGATTCTCCCGGCATATTCGCTGTGCTCCGCAAGAGGCGGGCTTGCAATCACCGCTATACCGACGCCTTTACCGTTAACGCCCTCTTTATGCATCTGCCTGATTCCGGGTCCCGGACATTTGCCGGTTTCCAGTATTTTTTTTGGGTTGATGCCTTCCGGCAGTGAATAAGGCCAAATTGTCCGGGTGTCGAAATCCGCCCTTAAAAGAGCGTCAAACTTATCCAAAAGATTTAATAATGTGATGTCGCAGTTCCTCAGATCAATCTCCAACGGCTCCGACGAGTATTTGTCATAAACCGGGAACGACTCGAGCTTTATCCTCTCTGAAGAGATAACGCCGGGATACCGTTCAATGCTTGCTTCAGCGACGTCCCGAATGACTTCAACCTTGCTGGTATCCGAGCAGGATGTATTCAATATTAATATCATTGCCAGAGGTAATATAATTTTTCTTATTTTAATAATATTAATCATTCCCTTCCGATGATGCTTTATCGCCGTCCTTATAACGCTCCATATATTTCCTGAGCTCCAGGACAGCTTTTCCCCTGTCATTAACACCGATTTTCTCATATATCCCGCTAATATAATTTTTCACGGTACCTTCCGACAAATACAGGGAGGATGCTATTTGCCTGTTGGACATCCCTTTTTCAATAAGGCCCGCTATCTCCTTTTCCCTGTCCGAAAAATCGAGCGTTTTCATACAGGACGGACCCGAAGACATACAAATGGAAGACAATCCTGACGACAGCTTTGCCGCCACAGGCGCCATCATAAAAAGATTCCCCGAAGCGCTGTTCCTTATGGTTTTCAGGAGCAGGTCCGCCTGGATGTCTTTCAGCAGGTAGCCGCTCGCGCCGTACGATAATGCGCGTATAATGTATTCCTCATCGTTGAAAGTCGTAAGCATTATTACAATAATCTCGGGACAATCCCTTTTTATCATTCGAGCGCTTTCCACTCCGTCCATTACAGGCATTCTTATGTCAAGCAGCGCTATGTCCGGCCTGAGCCTGCGGGCAAGCTCGCAGGCTGTTTTCCCGTCGCCGGCCGTTGCAACGACCTCCATATCCTCTTCAAGATCAATGATCGTTTTCAGCCCGTCAGCCATCAGAGCCTGATCGTCAGCCAATAATACGCGTATCACTTACTTCAGCCTCCTTTTTACATACCGGCAGCTGCAGCTCAATACGGCAGCCCCTCCCCGGAGCGGAATGAACCACGAATTTCCCGCCCGAATTTTCCGCTCTCTCCTTCATGCTGGTTAAGCCAAAGCCCAGGCTTATCTCCCCGCATCCCACGCCGTTATCCTCAAGTAAAAAGAATATTGTGTCTTCCGCACATTCAAGCCTGAAATAAAATCCGCTGCACCTTCCGTGCCTGATGCCGTTGGTAAGCCCCTCCTGCAGGGCGCTGTAAATTATTTTCCACTGGTCGCCGGCAAGCTCGGGCAATAGTGATATGTCTTTCTTCACAGATACGGATGCATGTTTTTCGGTATCGGCTATTAAAAGGTTTATCGCATCCTGGGATGGCAGCAGCTCGCTGCCGTCCTGCAACGCCCTTACGGAGCAGCGTATGGCGTTAAGACCTTTTCTGACCTGATCCTGCGCCAGTTCGATCTTTTCCGCCGCCAGCTCCTGCTTTCTTTTCATCAGCCGTTTTCCGGCCTCCATTTCCACCAGAACAGTAGTAAGGGTATGCCCTACCGTATCGTGAATCTCGCGCGCAATCCTGTTCCTCTCCTTGAGCACCGTCATCGCTTCAAGAGTTTCCATGGTTTCCTTCAGCTTTTTATTGCTGATTTCCAGCTGGTCAGTTTTTATTTTAAGTTCCTTCATTGCCTCGGAAAGAAGCTTTTTTTGCAGGATTTGCTGATTTACTATAAATGTGAAGACAAAAATAAAAAGAAACATAAAGAGGTTGTCGTATAAAAATTGGGAAAAATACTTCCATTCGAAATAATTATATTTTATATACCGGATATATTTTATCAATATATATGAACTATAGTTCAGGACAACGTAAAAAATCCCGAATAAGAACGGGCAGAGCGTTACTGCGTCAATTATTTCAACAAAAAAATATACTTCCCATACTTTTGTCAAATCCTGTGATGTTATTAAATAAATCAGTATAATATCCGTCAGGAAAGTGAGCTTACCCGCCAATCCGTACTTTTTACCAAAAAGCAGATGCCTTGAAACAAAAGAAGCAATAAAAAGTATTGAATATATTATAATGAGTACAAAATGAGTGTAATTGGATATGACTGTTATAATTGTTATAACAATGATCGATGTAAATATTAAGATATCGAATAACCGTCTGGTTTTTCCATCCATCTGCCATTTCCTTTATTTTCCCTGCGGGTTCAGATCCCGCGGCTTGAGGGGAAAGCCGTTTCACTGTAAAAGTGCGGCTTTTTTTCAATTATAACATACAAATATGTCATATGATAACAGGGATTTGGTCATATAATATACCGGTCCATACAGTATGCAGTGTTATTGCAGATTTCTATATTTATTTTCCGCTCTACATCACCTGAAGTACGCCCGATATACAGGTTTACGGCACATGCAGATACAAGACGCTGCGAATCAATTCAACATATTCAATTTCACTGCCGTCGCGTATTTTTTTGAGGCCGAAGGCTTTGGCTGAAGCGTTATTATTAGTGGAATTCCTTACGATATCGGCGATTTACTTAACCGGATCATTGAATATTTTAACCAGATAAACCGAAAGAATCAAACTGAATATATGCGAGGCAACGGCGACAGCATTCAAATAATTGTTGAAGATAATGAATCAAAAAATTCCATGCTGCAGACATTTTTCTACCAGTCCAGTCTCAAAGGCAACTATTCTCCTCTGGATGAGATCAAAAGGCAGTTTACCTTCAATAATTGCATGCTTTTATGCTTTGTTATTCAATATAAGGAAAGTAAGACTCAATGAATTTGCAGAATATGAACAACAAACTCATTGAGTCATCTGGCACGTTAACTATGATTCTGGAACGTACTATTCTAAATGCGATTTCATTACCTTTTTAAAGCCTTCAATGCATCTTTGGATATGGCATTCTTCCCATGATGGATGCAGGAACAAACTTACTGTTTCATCACGCAGCCGCTTCGCAGTTGGACATACTGTATTGTCATAATTTACAGACTCAGGATTTGTATATTCTGCCGATCTGAACGGGAACTTTGCCGTTCCGAAGCCATTCAGATCCTTGTAAGCTTTTTCTTCATAGGCTTCCGGCCATTGGATTCCGTAACATGGAATTCCTTCTGCCGTTAAAGCCTTAACAAATTTATCTGCCTTTATATCCAGTTTGTTCGGATCTATCAGAATAGGGTACCACCAATAGGCATTCTTCCTTTCTTCCGTATTGACAGGAAGCTTCTTTACGCCATCAAGCCCAGCGAAACCTCCATCATACAATCTGGCATACTTTTTACGCCTCGCCAGATTCCAGCTGTCAAACCTCTTAAGCTCATTGATACCTATGATGGACTGCAATTCCGTTAACCTGTAATTAAAACCGATGCGATTATGTATATAGGGAAGCTTTTCTTCCAGTGCAAGAAGGTTCATTCTGGCTCTTACATCATAACCGTGATCCCTGAAAGAACGGCATTCCCAGCCAAGGTCTTCATCATTGGTGACTACCATTCCACCTTCTCCGCCGGTTGTAAAGTGTTTGCTCTAGCAAAAACTGAAACAACCCACATCTCCGATAACCCCTGCCTTTACGCCTTTGTATTCACCTCCGAAACATTGAGCGCAGTCTTCAATGACCTTAAGATTATGCTTTCTGGCAATTTCGAGAATGGCTCCCATATCAGCGACAACTCCGTACAAATGAACTACGACGATTCCTTTTGTCCTTGGCGTAATCTTTTTCTCAATGCTTTTAGGGTCAATGGTATGGTCTTCCGTCACATCTGCGAATACCGGTATTGCCCCTGCCTGCACAATCGCAAAGGAGGATGCAATAAAGGAATATGACGTTACAATAACTTCATCCCCAGGTCCGATACCCAGGCTGCTGATTGCAACATGCAAAGCTGCTGTTCCATTGGTAGTAGAGATGGCCATTACAGCTCCGTTCCATTCCGCCCATTTCTTTTCAAATTCCATTCCCTTCGATCCTGTCCAATAATTTACCTTGCCATTTCTCAAAGGCTCCAAAACATCATTGAAGGTTTCCTCTGCGAATTGAGGCCACATAGGGAAGCTTATTTCCTTTGTCGCCGCATCACTCATCACCTTTTCTTTTTGCATATCCAGCACCCCTTTATCGCTTTATTTGCTCTATCCCATCTTTAGAGGCATGTGCCATGCTATTCATATGTACCAAATCCTTTCATATCTGAGTATGTACTAATTCTTTCCATATCTGTGTTTCTTCCACTCGTCAACCATGGCAAGCATATTTTCCCATGGCATATACGGCTGCATGGAGGCACAGCTGCCCAGCAATAACCCTTTATTGCCAAATACCTCAAAAACCTTTCTTACGGCATCTCTGACATCATCCGGATTGTTGCTGCACATATGGTATGGACTGCTTGGCCCGATAAGGATGCTTTTTTTGTCGCATACACGATCTTTTAACATGCCAAGGTTCATGTTGTCGAATACCATATCGACATTAATAATGCCATCAAACTCAAGCTCCGCAATGTAATCCAGCATAGGCATGATTCCGGTATTCAAAGTATACACTGAGACTTTTGAAACCTCATGAGCCATCCTTGCTTCACTAATCAAATAATCTTTTAAAAAATGTTCTAACATTTTAGGGCTTAAAAAATCACAGGATTCATAAAAACCATTTCTTCTTAAAATATCTATACCTAAATCAGCGGCAAGCTCAATTTTACGCATGTTAGCTTTATGTTCAATTTCCAAAAACTGCTCGATAAGCTCGGGTTCTTCAATTGCTTTTATACACATTACTTCAGGTCCGAACAGCTGAAGTGCTTTTGTGATGCCGACACCCACCTCAGTCATTATAGGCAGATCGTACTTGTCGGCAAGATTCTTACATTCCATGAGCTTAAACCTAAAAGCATCCAAATCCTCCTTCTTACTTACGGGTTGGATTAAGTGCTTGATACATTCAACATCACGAGAGGTTTTTAGCCATGGTTCGACATTATGCGCTTCAAAATCATGGCCAAGGCCTATATCATAGCCATATGGCCATTTTTCGGTATACCTTATCGCTGAATGGATTGTCCCTGAGGGTGTATCCCAACTTTTGTGCAAAATTCCATCTTCATACCATATCTTTGATGAAACAGATTCTTCTAACTGCCTATCAAGGTGTATCTGTACAATCATATCAGTATGAAAATTTTCCTGCATGTAGGTTACAGCTTCCGACTGTGATGATCCGAAAGGATAGGTATAGGGCAGGCCACGCCTTTGAACTTCTGTCAACGGGCTTACAAAAGGGACACATGGAACATAATCCGTTTCCTCTCTTTTAAAAGCAGCAATTATCCTTTCTTTTGAAGTCATATCACTTCTTGCACCTTTTTCTTTATTCATATTATTGTCATTCTCCTATACTCATTTTTTTGTTTTGTAATCTATAATGAACTCATTATGTCCTGGACATAATGACTTTCATTTACTGAAATCATATATCGGGAATGCCTTCTCTCCGGTATTTGCCGATTGAACAACAGCAATGCAGGCAGAAACGGTTGAAGCTCCCTGTATGCCGTCAGTAAGTACTTCCTTGCCATTTAGCAGTATATCGGCGAACTCTTCCATTTCTGCTGATATGTTATGGGTTATAACCGGAACATCAAGCTGTACCGGAATTGTTTGCGCCGTCTGTGGAACGTTTCCATATATCGGATCGGGAAGAGTATTCCTGAATATTGTTATATAAGGTAAAAGAGTATCCAGAATGATCGTACCCTTGTTTCCGTAAAAAACCGACCTCATTGTATATCTCCTTTTACATCCGATAGAAACAAACACTTTTCCAATAACATTATTAGGAAATTTCATTATTGATACCGTGCAATCATCTACCGGCCATGATTCAAGTACCTTATGATTGGCATATGCAAATACTTCATATGGATTGCCGGCAATCCATCTCAGCAGATCTACTGCATGGCATCCACCGCCTATAAAAGGATGACGTCTGGGGTCTACTCTCCAGTCTCCTGCCCCTCTTGCTTTTAAATAGTCATGCGCATATTCGGATTCAACATAAAACAGCTCTCCGATTTCTCCATCGTCAATAAGCTTTTTTGCGAGCACAGCTCCAGGAGTATATCTGACGACCTGTCCGATCATAAGCTTCTTTCCGGTATCTTTGGAAGCTTGAATCATTCTTTTGCATTCATCCATTGAAAGCGCCATGGGCTTTTCACATAATACGTGTTTTCCTGCTTTCATTGCGGCAACAGCTTGTTCTTCATGAAGCATATCTGGTGTTGCAACAACAACAGCATCAATATCATCTCTCTCAATCAATTGCTTATAATCGGTATAACAATTTTTTTCATCAATTCCGTGGATTTTAGCCAGACTTTCAATTCTCTGTTTATCAATATCGCATATGGCTTTAAGCTCCATAGCCGGATTCATTAAAGCACTTTCTATATGCTCCCGCCCAAGTCTGCATCCTATTACACCAAAACTGACTTTACCATTTTTTAATATAGACATCCCGACACCTCACATAATGTTTTTTAAAACTAACCTTAACCCTTAATTATGTTAATTTTCACATAGTTTAAATTGGATAACTGCCAATTCATATTCATTAACCAAAGGAACGGTAAATTCAATATAATTATCGCAGACGCTGTATTCTAATTTTTTTCTACTATAGGCCGTATATATTTCGCTAATTTCCTTGTCTGACTTCAATAAAACCTTTATATCACTGCATGGAATTACCTTATCGATAGGTCTTTGCATGCAGCCCGTATAATTCACAAAATGTATCAGCGCTCTGTTGCAGTCATTTTGCACTCTCATTTCTACTTCAACTGTCTCATACGCGTTTTCCACTGCAAAAGAGCTTTCGTTATATTCTGACAGGATGTTTTTTATAAGCTTTTTCAGGTCGTTCATTCCGTAATTGAAATAGGTCTCACCTATTCCTCCCGATATATATATACTTTTACCTTTCCCATAATTTGAAAGAACAATCGACGGGTATTTTTTCGTTGGAAACTTTTCATAGCTGCCGGCCATCGGGTAGTACATACAGGCAAGTACTGTTGAATCTTCTCTGAATTTACATTTTACTGATTTATGGCAGCCTGACGTGATTGCTGAGGATAAGCCGGCTTTTATACGGTCTGAACCCTCAAGTTCCATATAAGTACAACCATTTTTATACTTAAATGTTCCCTCAACGGCATCAATACCAAAAACATCTGCAAGTAAGGGCATGTTGCGCACATTGCCGCATTCGTCGAAAAAGGACGTTGCCAGTGTTGATATGATAGTCCCTCCGTTCTGCACATATTCTCTTATCCTTGTGCATTCCTTTTCACTCAAGCACGAAACATTGGGCAGTACTATCATATTGAATCTGCTCAGATCATCTTCATTAATACATTTATCATCAATTATTGTAAACTGGGTATGATTTCTGGTCATTATGTCGCAAAAGCCTTCAAACTCATCCGAAAAGCTTCCGAACTCATACTTTGAATTTCTTTTCTCCTTCTGGGTAAAATCAGATTCGTCAACATCTTCAGGGAATGCGTGTATTGTGTTTTTTGACCAGACTATTGCTGCATCGGCATTGCTTTTTGTTTTATTATAATATTCAGCATTTTCAGCCAGAAATCTGTTAAATTCGAAAACCGCCTTACAGCCAGGTGTTAATGAAAGTTCTATAGGTCCGTGAATTCCGTACCATAGATTTGCACCATTGGCAACAGTAGAAGCCATCAACAGTTTGCTCTCCTGTGGCGTATGTATGCATCGTGCCCACGGGCTATGGTGTGCTGCAGAAAAAATTACCGTCGGCTTTCCCTTTGCTTTTGATTCCAAATACTTTGCACTTTTTGAACACTTCCATAACGATACCTCATTCGGGTTTTTGTAGAACATAAATCCACCCTCTGTTCCGATAAAATCAACATAAGGGTAGATTCCATCAATATCACAGCCTGTAACATTAGGCGCAAGTCCGGTACTGTTTGCATAAAGAATTTCATTTCCGCCATGCCGATCTATTATGCATTTTACATCTTTAACGAAATCTGCTATGCTGTTTGTTTTAAATTCTCTCAATTCGGCATCTGTTGCAATATCCATATCATGCTCATATGCGGCTTTGAATTTTTCTCTGCATGCATTGCAATAACATCCCGTTCTGAAAAAAATTGGACCGTCCAGGAAAATCCCTTCAATTCCATAATCCAGCGTGCATGCTACTTTGCCCATAAAATCATCTCTCCACGTGCTGTTTACACATGCAAGCACATAGGTGTCATAAGCGCTTATATATTCGCCATTTTTGTGTCTTTGCGCCCACTCAGGCCTTTTGCCGTATGTATCCGTCTCAATCATATGTGCATTAAAATAGAGAATGATCTTTGTACCCAATTCATTTGACTTTCTGATATAATTCTTCAGGTTTTTGGCATCCCGCTCCGCATCGAACAATCCCATAACTCCGTCGCCTACTACATGGAGCAGCTGTTCCACATTAAACCCGCCGTCACTTAATATTTCGGGAATTTCGAACATTCTATCTCCCTGTTCCCACTGTACAGCCCCAATCCTCATAGGTTCGGAATATAATTGATTAAAATTCATCTTGCACCCCTCCTGTTAAGTCATTTTAATATATATCTGTCTTTATCTCAGCATCTTCCACTCATCCACTATGGCAAGAGTGTTTTCCCAGGGCATAATGCTGTGGGAGGATGGACAGGCGCTTATCAATAAACCGACCTTTCCGAAAACCTCAAAAACATCATCTACTGCTTTCCTGATAATATTCACATCATCGCTCCACATGTGATATGTATTGCTGGGACCTGCAATAATACTTTTTTTGTTGCACAACTCCTTGCTGATCCTGTGAATATCATTACTGCCGTGTGCAATATCCAGGTGCATGATACAGTCGAAATCCAGCTCACTTAAATTCTTTATTATCTGCGTTACTCCTGTATGCGCTGTGTACCCGATAAGTTTTCCCGCTTCATGCACAATATTAATTTCCTCCTGCAGCCTTTTCCCGACTAAATGTTTGAGCATTTCAGGACTGTAGAAATCTGCAGTTTCATAAAATCCATTTCTTCCTATTATATCTGCACCCAGCTCCAGCATTATCTCCATGTGCTTCATATTGACATCATGCTCCAGACCCAGATAGCCATCAACCAGATCAGGTTCATCCATCACCTTGTAACAAAGCTCAGTCGGCGTAAACATTTGAAGCGCTCCGGTCAAACCCGTCCCGATATGCGATATTATTGCAAGCTGATATTGATCTGCCAGACGTTTTAGCTGCATAAAATTAAACTTGACTTCCTCCAATTGTTCTTTTGTCCTCAAAGGTCGGAGAATATGCTTCAGGCATTCCAGATCAGATGCCGTGCTCAGCCAGGGTTTAATGTAATGTCCTGTCATATCATGGTAGAACGGAATATCAAAACCAAACGGCCATTTTTCATCATACTTTACAACTGCATATAATTCACCGGATGGCGTTATCCACTTTTTGTGAATTTCATTATTTTGAAACCATTTATTTACTGATACATCCTTGTCCGGATAGTATCTATCAATACTTACGTTTACCATCTGATCAGTTCCAAGAGTGTTGCAGCAGTAGTCCAACCGTTCCGGCATGGAATCTATGAAGGGAAATTGATATTTGTATCCCCTGCGCTGTTCCGGCATTAAGCTGTTAAAAGACAGACAACATGGAACATAATCCACCGGTTTTCTTTGAAATGCCGCCAATACTCTTTCCCGGGATGTCATACTTCCATTCCTGCCATTGCGGTTAATTATAGTGTCATTTTTAATCATTTTTGTTCTCTCCCTATAATTTGTCGATTTTAACTATATTCCTTACAGGCTTAGAAAAATACTTCCAGGCCGCTTTTAACAATTTTTCTTACTGTGCGGGCATCAATTCTTTCCACACCCTGTATTACCGACATTTCATCACTTTGTTATTATAAAGCAGAGGTAAAGGACAAGAGCGTAAGCCCTTGTCCCCTGCACTCTATGTTAAAACTGCTTTACAGGCTGCCCTCACTGCTTCATTTTTTAATTGATTGTAATAATTACCGTATTTACCGTTGTGTCACCAAGATCAACTCTTAATTGATATACTCCCGGAGAAAGCAGTTTTGTACCAAAGTTGAAAATATACTGTTCATCGGTACTGTCATACCTGAAAGTATTGCCGGCTGATTCCTGTGTTGAGCTTACCGCTTCCGACTCAGTACCAGCCACACCGTCAATGATCTCCGCTATGAATAGTTTTACTGTGGCATTTGCAATGAAATTAACGTCTGCATCACTAAGCCTTAGCTTCAATGGAATTGTACTGCCTTGTTTGAAGCCATTGGAACCATTTAAATCAACCGGTTTCAACAAATTGCTATATGCATATTTCACTATGTAGGTTATTTCTTTGGTCGCCACATTACCGGCAAGGTCAGTTGATGTAATAGCTACAGAATACTCCCCAACAGCCGATGTATCCAAAGTTATCGTTCCAGAGACCTGGCCGGCAACTCCCGAACCGTCAGCGCCATCATCTGCACTCCAGTCAGTGGTTGCATCTTCGTTCAGCAGGTATTCTTCTTTATTACCGGTGACTGTTATAACCGGAGCTGTTACATCATAATAATAGGGATCAGTTTTAGAGGCTTCAACAGTATTTCCATATGCACCAATGTTAATTCTTTCCCCATTTTCTTCCGGCTCTATAGAATAGTCGGATAAGGGGTTTCCTGCATCAATGCATGGCGATGTGACATCATCATTTATCCATGAAGTACCATCCCAACGTCCATATTCACTCTTTAAATGATAATCATGATTTGCAGCATCGGCAAACAGCGGATCAACGTTTATATCGCTCGGGTGGTCAACATTATTGTAATCACCCTTAAAGTTATTGTACACACAGTTGTTTTCCAGTATGAATATGTGACTTGCCAACCTGTTGTTTATACCATATCCGGTGTCAGGGTTATTTGCATCAGCCTTTGTGTTTGTGATTATATTATTTCTTACTATTGTTGTATATCCTGTGCCAAGAGGAGTAGCTGCTGAATAATTCAGATATACGGCACTTGCAATAGCATCCTTGTAATTTCCGTCAAGGACATTATTTTCAATTACAGTATTATCGAATCCGGTAACAATGATACCGCCAATCGTGTTTGTGTACGATCCGCAATCACTTATTATATTGTGGTGAATACGGACGCCGGATGCGGAGCTGAGCGGATAGTTATACGACCCGTATCCGTAAAGCCATATGCCCATGGTTTGAATATTGGAAATCGTATTTTTATAAATCTCAATGTCATTGACAACCGCACCATATTTTTTAGCAATTTCAATACCAGATCCGCCACGGTTCTCTGATGATATTGTGTTATTGTATATTTTGACGTTATTTGAATTAAACAACCGGATACCGACATCATTCATATTTGTGATGATATTATCATGAATTGATATATCTGACACACTCATCAGATATATTCCGTTGTTCCCGACTCTGTCAATGATATTGTTATAAATATCTATATTGGTGTTCGGACGTATGTATTCATCCGATGTGCCATACTGTATTTTAATGGCATCGCCGAGACCGTTATGGAAATATATGCCATTTATTGTTATATTGGAGCTTCCAAGCAATTGAATCATGTTGTAATGTTGATACCCCGATGCAGACCAGTTGTTCAACTCATTTCCGTCTATTTCAAATCCCCTGATGGTAATGTCATGAGCAGAGTCCCCTTTTGCACTGAACATAGACCGCATAAACGATGGAACCGGGGAACCGGGATCCTGCTGCGCCAGTTTTACAACGGCTGTCTTGTCTCCCTCCAGGATCGTATTGCTGCTGATATACATGGTATTATTCACGTTATATGTGAATGGTCCTTTAAGGTAGACGGTTGAGTAAGCAGGATTTGAAGCAACGAATTCCAGAGCCTGGTTTATTTCAATATTGTCATCCGTTCCGTCACAGTTGTAATCTCCGCTACCGTCTCCAGCCACATAAACGATCAATTTTGCTACCGCATTATCATATAAGCTTATAGCAGTATTCAATGCTATCAGAGCATTACTCACTTCAGAAGCTGTTGCTGATACATTATCAGCTGCCGATTGAGCTGCAGATATTGCTGCAATCAATGCATCCAGGTCTGATTGCAATACCTCACCAGGCTTCAAAGGAACAACTCCAACCACAGCATTATTAACTTTTAACTGTGCCGCAGCTATAGTATTGATTAATGCCGTTTTATTAATATCACCGGCAATGTTGTGATTACTGATATAAAACGTATCACTATATGCAGATTCAAAGCAGAGCTGCCCTACGTCATCCATCAGAGGAGCATTACTGCGGAATGCGTAATTCTCGCCCAATACGGTTTCAGTTCCGCCTTTAGGTGTTATATAAACACTATAGGTTTTTGCTGCGAGATCCGCTACGATCCTGAAATAATATATCTGGCCGTCTTTGATGGGTATCAGGTTAGCATGCGTATAGCTTCCGCCGTTTCTTGCCGTAAAATAGACATCATCCAGTCCGGCTTCATTGGATATGATAATGGGCATCTTGGACCATCCGTCCACAGTTGTTGAACTGTCGGCATACCCGATTGTCAGATCCTGTGTTTTGTCAAGAGGCATGAATCCAAACGTTATCGTAACTGTTCCCGTATTCCCCTCTCCGAGGTCATGCATGCTGTCTGCAAATACTTGTTTGGAAGCCCATTGAAAAGCAGTGTGATTTATCATGTAAAAGCCGCCGTCAAAAGCCGATCCGAAGGAAAGCTGTCCAATATCATCCATCAGAGGAGCACTGCTGCGGAATAAGTAATCCTGGCCCAAAACCGTTTCCGTACCTCCTTTGGGAGTTACATAAACACTGTAGGTTTTGGCTGCAAGGTCGGATACGATTCTGAAGTGATAAAGCTTACCATTTATTATCGGCACCAGATTTACATGTTCATAGCCTCCGCCATTTCTTGCTGTAAAGTACACATCATCCAATCCGATTTCATTGGATATGATCATGGACATCTTCGACCATCCATCCACTACGGTTGAACTGTCGGCATAGCCGATTGTGAGATCCTGGGTCTTGTCAACAGGTATAAAGTCAAATGTCATAGTAACTGTGCCTGTATTACTTTCACCCAGGTTATGCATGCTGCTTCCGAAAGCTGCTTTCGATATCCACTGGATAATATTGTGGTTATTCATGGCAAATCCGCCGTCAAAAGCCGATGAGAAGCATAACTGGCCAATATCGTCCATTTCAGGCGCATTGGAACGGAATGCATAATTTAATGCGATTGCCGATTCAGCTCCATCTTTGGGAGTCACATAAACGCTATAGGTTTTGGCTGTTAAATCCGCAATGATCCTGAAGTGATAAAGCTTTCCGTTAATTATGGGCACTAGGTTTACATGTTCATAATTTCCGCCGTTTCTTGCCGTAAAGTAGACGTCATCCAAACCGGCTTCATTTGATATGATCATAGACATCTTGGACCATCCGTCCACTGTAGTTGAACTGTCGGCATATCCGATTGTCAGATCCTGTGTCTTATCTATCGGTATAAAATCAAATGTCATCGTAACGATTCCGGTATTATTGTCGCCAAGCTTATGAATGCCGTCTGCTAAAGCCGCTTCTGAAACCCAATCCTCGCCGGTAATGACATATTGTTCATCATTTCCTGTTTGAGATGAGGTATTGGTTGTTTCCATGGTATGGTTTTCGACCTTGAAAGCGCTGTCATTGTCAGATTTTAATGCCAACCGGGCTAATCCATCCATTTCGGCTGTACCCTGAAAAGCATAGTTATCTGCAATCAAAATTTCGGTACCGCCTTCCGGTGTTACAAATACATCATAGGTTTTTGCAGTGAAGTCGGGTATTACTTTAAAATGATATTGGGATCCGGCAGCATAGCTGACCTGAGCCAAAGACTCAAAATTGCCGCCATTTCTTACCTCAAAATAACCCTTGGTACTGTTCAGTACAATTAGCATCGGAATATCCGCTTCGCTGCCTACAGAGGTTGAACTGCCGGCATACCCGATAAACCCGTTTGAAGCTGCATCCGATACAGTCAGGTCAAACTGGGCGGAAATTTCACCAACATTCCCTGAACCCAGGTCATATATTGCTGAGTTCCAATCTGTACGGGAATACCATGCCGGATAGTAGCCATAATTTTCATCCGCATCATAATATGCATCCTGCGGTACAGCAGGGCTGGTCGGTAAAAGGTAATAGTCGCCGCTGCCGTCCGGCTGAAAGTTAACAAACTGAGGATCTTCATATTTGGTCCCTACAGGTGATTGGCCTGTTATTATATACATGCTGTTATACTGATTCCCATAAAGTATATTATTAATATACGTGTTATTTGTACCGGTATTGGCGCTTCCTTCTCTGACAGCAGGGTCACCGCCTCCGCCAAGATTGTACATCACAATATTATTGGAGGTAACACAATTATTTGTAATATGGGGCGAATCACCTCTGCCTACAATAATTCCACCCTGCAGATTCCCGTAGACCAGGTTTTTGTCAATTATGACGTTTGCAGCATAATGCCATAAATGTATCCCGAATCCTGAAGTATTATAAACCATATTGTTTTGAATAATAGCTGTACCATTGGCCTGGTAAATTCCATGTATTAGTGGAGCGTAAAAATACGGTCCGATGTCATGGATGACATTTCCAAGCACTTCATTATCATGTCCCGGTGTTGCATAAATATTGACATTACATATACCTGCTCCGCCATTTCCGCCATTGGCTGCCATATCATCCACATTACCGACATTATGCACATGATTGCCGATCATACGGACATAACTGGCAGTATTCAGAATGCCGTTAAACCCATTTCCCGATATGTCAAACCCGATGATGTCAACATAGTCCGCTTCATTGCGCCATATATCCCATGCATTGACACCTACTATTTTTGCTCCCCACTTTACATCGGATATGAAAACTATTCTTGCATCTGCCGTTCCGCTTGTTAATGATCTGACTCTGCCATATGTACCGGGAGCGACATGGACAATAGTACCTGGAGTTGCAACTCTGGCTGCTTTATCAATTGTGGCAAATGGATGTGCCAGTGAACCGTCGTTAGTATCACTGCCCTTTGTTGAAACGTACAGGTTATTTGTACTGCCTGCAGCAAAGGAAACTCCTCCGACTGATGTCAGGGTCATAATTAATACCAAAGCCATCACGAATGAAAACAATCTTTTCATATGCAATTCCTCCATTCCACAAATTAGTTAGACTTATCCTTTTATAGAACCGATCAATACTCCTGTAACGAAATATTTCTGAAGAAACGGATAAACAATGATAATAGGAATAACTGAAACTATAATTGTCGCATATTTTAACGATTCTATAATGATAGGCTGATCTGCCTTCTTTGCTCCTCCGTCAAGCCCCTCCCCTGTATAAAGCATTGCTCTCAGGACCAGCTGCAGCGGGAACTTTTCAGTTGAGTCAAGAAAAATAAACGGATAATAATAACTATTCCACAGACCTACGGCATAAAACAAACCGATTGTAGTTAAAACAGCCTTGGAAACTGGCAGAACAAGATACCAGAATATACCGATATCATTTAATCCGTCAAGCTCGCCTGATTCTCCAATTTCATTAGGAAAAGCTTCAAAAAATGATTTCATTATAATCAGATACCACGAGCTTACAAGCGGCGTTAAAACTATAGCCCACATTGTATCGTACATTCCATAGTTCTTAACTGTAAGAAACAGGGGTATCAAACCTCCGCTGAAAAACATCGTTATTATAATAAAAATCATAAACTTTCTACGGAAAATCAACTTTTTCTTACTTAAAGCATATCCTGCCATTGATGTGATTGAAAGTGACAAAAACGTCCCGATAATTACATAGGTCAGTGTATTCTTATAGGCCGTAAATATACTGGCATCACTGAAAACTCTCTTATATACATCTATATTGAATCCTTTTGGAAATATAGTTATATCATTGGCGTTAATGTGTACACTACTTGAAAACGAAACCGCAACTACATGCAGCAAGGGAAACAGTATAACCACCACTACAATTAAAAGGGCTGCATATATGATTGCATCATATATTGAAAATTTTTTAGATTTCAAATTTTTCACCTTCCCTTGATTACCATAAGCTGGTTTCTGAATAGCGTTTTGCTAAAAAATTACTGGCGATAAGAAAAATCAAATTTACTACAGAATTAAACAGGCCGACTGCGGTTCCATAACTGAAGTTTCCAGCCTGCAGCCCCTGCCGCCATACATATGTCTGAATAACATCAGAGGTTGAATAAATGGCCTCATTCTGCAATAAAAACACCTTTTCAAAGCCTACATTAACTACACTGCCCATCCTTAATAATAGAAGTGTTATTATAGTAGCAGAAATGCAGGGTAAGGTTATATGAACCAAGCGTTTGAATCTATTAGCACCGTCAATCATTGCAGCTTCATACAGATTTGGATCAATATTGGATAACGCGGCAATATAAACAATAGCGTCCCACCCCATATTCTGCCATATTCCCGATGAAATAAATATGGTCCTGAAATAAGATGCGTTTTGCAGAAAAACTACCTTTTCATACCCAAATCGTTCTATTAACTGGTTAATAATGCCATATGTAGGTGATAGGAATAATTGAACCAACCCCACAACTACAACGGTAGAAAGAAAGTAAGGCATATAACTGACGGTCTGAACAAGCTTCTTGTACCTGAGATTTTTTACTTCATTCAGAATAAGAGCAAAAACAAGAGGAAATGGGAAGCCCCACAGTATTGAGTATGAACCGAGCAAAAATGTGTTTCTCAATATATTAAACATGTCAGATGAACTGAAAAATAATCTAAAATATTTCAAACCTACCCACTCGCTGCCGCTGAATCCGATAAACAGCTTGTAATTCTTGAATGCAATCAGCACTCCCCACATTGGCACATATGCGAACAATATGAAGTATAACAGAGCCGGAACCAATAAAATAAGCAAGTATCTGCTGACGTGAAATCTTTTATATAAATCGGATTGTTTTTTTCCTGCACTAATAAGCAAAGTAAGCACTCCTTTTTAACGAATAAGCTTCGGAGTCAGACTGCGGTATGCAGTCTGACTCCTTACAGGCACTATTATTTATAGCGTTCATATGCTTTGGTGTACATATCCAGCAATTTTGACAACCCCTTGTTTTCTACTTCCTTGACATATGAATCCCATTCGCTGAAGTTTTTCTGTCCCAGAATGAAGAGCGCTTCCTGTTCTTGTGCATATTTCTTTCCATCTGCTCCTATAGTCATTACCACTTCATTTTCTGCTTCCGTCAGCTGCATATATTCTGCAGGATTATATCTCCATTCATATTGCGGCATTTCAGCCGTAGCTTGCTGAGCATACTGGCTATAACTTGACATTATTGCGCCCTCATCAATTACAAGGTTCCATCCGCTTGCTGTGAGACCATATTCCTTTAAATAGTCCGACATGATGAAACGTCTCTTCCCATCAACTGTAACATAGGTTTCCCCTTCTTTACCCCAACTGAGCAATTCTTTTGCTTCATCTGTATAATACCAGTCGATGAGCTTTACAGCCTCCTCAATTTTTTTAGACTTGGAGGATACAATGAAGTTGCCCACACTTACAGCAGTATACCCTGCAGCTTTATTGACCGGAGTCATATATGCCAGTTGAAATTCAGGATTAACCTCTTTACCGGATTTAGTCACCGAATCGATCCTGCCGACATAGTCGGTCGTTATAAATGCCTTGTTTTGTACCATCAGATCGACCCATGCTTTGGTATTGATTGAGTACAGATCCGGAGGAGTTAATTTATCATTCACCAGTTTATTCATATAAACCAGCAAATTTTTATAGCCCTCTTCTATTGGCCCATATTTGAAAATGTTCTTATCAAAATCATAATATGGGAATAAACTCCAATATGAACCCCATGACGGTAACATCAATTCAATCCCCATCCTGGTTGCAAACGGATACGATTCAGGATATATTTCCTTAAGCTTCTTACATACATTATATAATTCGTCCGGAGTTGTTGGAGGAACCAAACTATTTTTGTCAAAAATATCTTTTCTGTATATCCAGACTCTTCGATTATCGGAGCCCTGACCCTTGCCCGGAAAAGCGTATAAATTTCCGTCTGAAGCCCTAATAGGACCGGCTACATCCGGATTTCCCTCCAGATATTTCTTGAAGTTGGGCATTTTATCCAAATATTTCTCGGTATTTATAAATGCTCCCTGAAGCGCATACTGATTTGAAGTTGAAATTGTATACTGTGTAATTATATCAGGCAGACTTCCGGATGCTACCAGAAGATTGAATTTCTCTGTAGCTTTCTCATCTTCTACAAGTACAACATCCAGTTTAACATTAGTTGCTTCTTCAATAGCCTTTTTTACAAACCAGTCTTCCTTAAACGGCCATGAAACACTGTTAGGAATTAATATGCTGAGATTAACCGTATCTTTTGCGAATATTTTATTATCCACCGGAGTGGTGCTTTGCTGCTGAGTAGCCTGTGGTGTTGTTTGTGCCGCATCTTTATCAGCTCCGGCCCCTTCTGTTTTAGTACATGCCGCAAAAGAAATACATAATGCAAGGATAAGAATAGTACAAACGAGTCTTCTTGTCATTTCAACTTCCTCCTTCATTTAAATCATTTCATCAAAGTTAACGTTAACAATTTCATCTTAGAAAAAACCAATGTTTATTTCAATGTTTAAAAACTCTGATTATGTTTGATTTCTCTAAAGTAGAGAAATTAATAATTATCGTAGAAATTGTGAATTGCATATTTTTCTTTCAGGACTTTTTCTTTTTCTTTCGCAATAATATACAGTCATCTGTTATATTGATAACTTAATGAAAGCATGCTAAACTAAATTAGGGTATTTATTCTTCTATTATAACAACTATATAGCCGAAGTAATATCGCTGATGAATCTTTAATTCAACATCTATAGATAATTATGGAGGATTTTCCAATGAAACATTCAAATATCCGGACATTGCTTTCAAATTCCATGTTTGTAAGATTAATGTCATGTTTCTTACTTATTATATTGATTTCCTCTACTTTTTATTTCATTGCCTATAATTTCTTCATTAGTAACATCGAACAGGAAATAATCAATAATGCCAGTTACTCAATAGATTATAAAGCGGATAAGTTTGACGAAAAATTATATCAGATTAAAAATGTACTTTTGAATTTAATCTCCGAGAATGTCTTTTCTTCTATAATCAGTGGACAACAAACACATTTTGCACAAAAGCAGATCGTTGATCTTTATAAAGATAAATATCTAATCTCCAGTGAAGGTGTTTTAAAATACCTGGAATCTATCTTTGTTCTGCCTGAAGATTCCAATAAAAATGTTCTGACAATGGAGTCTACATTTGACTCAGAAAGATATTTCGGAGCTTTTTATCAAAATCCGTCTTATACAAAAGATTTCTGGCTAAAAGAAATGAAAAAGGATTATAACTTTTGTTTTTATCCTACGGGTATATTTCTGGATTATTCAAATTATAACAGCAATAACCCTTTAAGCCATATATTAATGCCATTGGCACTTAAAGGAGATAATAACTCGAGCTTTATTATCGTTGCACTTATTGATGTAAATACACTTTATCATTCTATAGATAAAACAGATAATTTTTATATTTTTAATTATGAAAATGAATTGATTTATCCTTTGGAACAGGGTACGGATATGAGTAATGAAAACATTTTCATTGACGCACAATATAAGAAGACAAATAATGGATATTTGTTTTCCCGCCGGTCAGGTGAAGATAGATTAATATATGTCACATTTCTTTCCAATGCCACGCTTAAGCAACAACTCAGGAAGACCAATACAATATTCAGGTTGATTGCGATAATTTCAATTTTATTGGGTATAGTCCTATCAGTTTATTTAGTAAAGGTATTCAATGATCCTGTAAAGCAAATCGGAGATATAATAAAGCATTCAATGAATAAGCCTTCCGGCAGTGAATTCCTTGGTCTGAAAAATATCCGCGACAGTATTCAATTGATTGTTAAAGATAGTGAAGCAAAAAGCTCAATGCTGGAATCCTATTTATATCAATCAAGACTCAAGGGCAGCTACTCGCCGCTAAGCGAGATGAAAAAGCAGTTTTCCTTTAATAATTACATTCTGTTATGCTTTGTAATCCATTTTAAAGATAAGTATAAAAATGAGTTCCTTGAGGAAACCGGTAAAGGAACATTTATATTGGAGGAACTTATTGAATTATACCTGGGTAATTATTTCAACGATTCAATCACATTCCAAATAGAGAGTGATAAAATCATATCAATCATAAATGTCAATCAGGACATGCAGGATATTGCCTCTATCATTGAAGATATAGCCGGTAAGCTTAAATATGAAGAAGACTATGTTTTTTTCACAATCATTTTAAGCAATATATGCAGTGATACTTCACAATTGCATAAGACATATGATAAGCTTTTTGAGATGTATAAATCCAGAAAGCTTTTAAATACTACACAGATATTGTCGGAAAATATAATCAAGACATTTAATAATATATACTATTTGTCATCTGATAAAATAGAACTATTGAATAAGCTCATGACAAATGCAGAGCAAAATGAATGCCTGGAATTCATAAAGGATATTCTGCAAAATAATATTAAAAGAGGGGTCACACAATATAACATTCAGCTCCTCTGTATTGAAATAATCAACTGCGGTATAAAAGTACTTACAAAGTTGTATAACGAAGTGCCTGCATGTTTTGATATCGCCAATATATATTCACAGTTTAACCTGTTTACAACTATTGAAGAGTATAGTGATCTATGCGGTCATTTTACTATTTTAGTTACGGATTATATCAAAAATCACAAAAAAGAAGGCGACTATATTATAGACAATATAACTGATTATATCGAAAAGCACTATTCGGAAGAGATTTATCTGGATTTGCTTGCTAAAAAGATCGGAATTACAAGCAACTATATTTCTACCTATTTTAAGGAGAAGGTAGGCACAAACTTCAATTACTACTTAAATAATTACCGTATAAAAAAAGCAATAGAGCTTTTTAATAATCCTTCTGTAAAAGTCAAGGAGATCTCGGAAAAAGTCGGGTACTCAAGCGTTAGCACTTTTATACGGATCTTCAAGAAGCATACGGGTAAAACTCCGGATGAATACCGTAAGAATTTTATTGCTTAAAATATTCCTGTAAATTTACATCCTTTCAGCAGCGAGCTCTATGAGCCATTCAAAGGGCTCAAGCATATCCATGCGCTCGGGATGGGTTTGTACGCCCAGTATCCGGCCGCTTTCGTGCTCAATTCCCTCAACAATTCCCTCAGGAGAATAAGCGTTTATGACAAGTCCTCTGCCCGGAGATTTCACAGCTTGATGGTGAGTACTCCATACCTCTTTGTAATCACCGATCAGGCTGCACAACAACGTACCCGGCACAGTCGCGACGGGATGCGGTCCAAGCTCCGTACCGCGGTTATGCTGCTCGGCGTATCCGGCTTCAGAAATGTCTCGTATAGTTGTACCTCCCAGTAAGGCATTGATTAATTGATGCCCGCGGCATATACCTAATATGGGAAGGCCGGCTGTCATTGCCTGATTAAATATTTGCGATTCAAAAGCGTCGCGCTCCGGCGTTACTCCCTTGATAAGCGGTGAAGCCTCGCAGCCGCTGGTCTCTGGCGACAGGTCGCAGCCGCCGGAAAATAAAATGCCATGCAGTACGTGGATGGCGTCAAACCCGCAGGGTAATATGACGGGAATTCCGCCTGCACGCTCCACCATTTCGCAATAGTTGCAAAACAGGGTGTATTTACCGCCTTCCAATGCAGGAGTGATTCCAATGAGAGGTTTTTTCACAATACTATTCTCCTAAACTGTAATAATCTATTGATCGTAACCCGGGCGTCTGCCCGGAAAGCGGTTGCTGTTCCGACTAATTCCGGAATTCGTCCAATGACTGAAGTATTTGCGCCATTGTGTGCGCACCTGTAACGAAGCAGTCAATACGTATATTTTCATTAGGGCCATGATTGTTTTCATCTGCGTTGGCGTAGGGGATAATTACCGCGGGAATATGCATAAGCTCCCCCCACAGATGGAACGAGCCCCAGGATGCGCCCATTGCGGGAAGCTGTATGGGCTTTTTACCAAATGCAATTTCTACAGCGGAGCTCAAGGCTTCCATTATAGGAAGATCAGCCATTGTCCGGGAGGCGGCGCTGGCGTTATGATAAATCACCTCAATATAGGGATTTCTCTTTTTTACATGCCTCTCAATAGCTTGAAATAATTGTTGGCCGGTCTGTGCATAGGGAAAGCGGACGTTAAGCATGACCTGTGCTTTTCCCGGGATTGCGCCAGGCGGCGTTCCCTCCCTGCCCGGCTGCCCGCTTTGCATGGAAATTATGCTCAGAGTTGGTCTGAACATGAGCCTTGAATAATATTCGCGTTTGGATAACATCAATGGTCTTGCAAGTCCATAGGTTTCAGAAAGTACTTCAGGATCATAGGGTGCGTTGTCAATCATCTCAAGATCCTTCGCGGTAGGACCTACAATGCCGTCGTAAAAGCCCTCTATAACCACTTTGCCGTCGGCATCACGCATTGAGGACAGCACGTCTATCAGCTCCCATGTCGCCTCCGGAATCACGCCGCCTTTGTTTCCTGAATGGTGGTCCGTATTTGAGGTGGCGGATCGCAGACTGAACCGGAGTGAGCCGCGCACACCGTATAGTATGAAGGGCGCGCCGCTGGTATGTATGCTGGAGTCTGATATGACGACAACATCGCCGTGCAGAAGTTCCGGATACTCATTAAGAAAGCTTTGAAAAGAACGGCATCCGATCTCCTCCTCGCCTTCGTATATGAACTTTACATTAACAGGTGTATGTTTATAAACTTGCAGCCATGCGAGTACCCCGAACAGATTGGCTGTGAGCTGGCCTTTATTGTCACCCGCCCCGCGGCCATATATCCGGCCGTTTTTCTCAATGGCCGAAAATGGCGGAGTATCCCATGCAGCTTCATTTCCGGCAGGCTGCACATCATAATGGTTGTATATTACGATGGTGGGCGCATCCGGACGCTTCGCACGGCATTCACCATATACCACGGGATGACCGGAGGTTTCAATTATCCGTGCTGTGATTCCCATATCCTTGAGAAGCTTCTCCAGGAATACCGCACATTCGCGAATGCCGTAACCATCAGTGCTGGTGCTGCGGTGCTCAATCAAACTTTTTAGCATCGATATCCCCATATCAACGTGTTGGTCGATATATGCATGTACTTGGCCGATACTCATAATTCCCATCCCTCCGCACATTGTATTAGGAGTCTGAGCAAAACTTCTGCACGCATCTTTTCGTCCAGTGTTTCAGCCCAAACCACTAGTGATGTTATTGTAGTCCTTGGATTAGGGAAAGTCAATACGCTAATCGAGCAATTGGTATTACAATTATGATACAAGTTAAAATATGACTTTGGCGCAAATTTGTGTATCTATCCAAATTGTTGATAATATGACGGTATATTTTTGTAAATATTATTAATTTTCCGCTTGACAATAGCATTGGTTGCGAATACACTAAAGGTAGTGGTAATTACCAGTTGAACATTTTGAAGAAATTAGGTGTGTAATGGTAATTACAACAATCAATAACAGAGGTAAAAAACTCTATGACAAAAATACAGGATTTCCAATATTTAAAGTTAACTAAAATACTTACTGAGCTCATTGGCAACGGTACGTATAAAGAGGGAAGCAGGCTTCCGTCCGAGCGTGAGCTGTGCCGGGATTATAGTCTTAGCCGTACCACTGTACGTCAGGCGATGCAGGAACTCATACAGGGAGGATATGTAACCAGCATTCAAGGCAGGGGTACCTTCGTATCCAAGCCGCCAATTAAGCAGGACTTACTCAGGATTTACAGCTTCGACGATGATATGAGGCGCATGGGCAAAAATCCGGAAACTGAGGTGCTGGATTTTTTGGGTATAACGGCTGATGAAAAATTGGCGAAATTATTTGGAGTGGCTATCGGAGAACCTTTATACCGGGTATTCCGCCTTCGTGCAGCTGATGGCGAACCGATGCTGCTGGAGACCAACTACTTGCTGGCCAGCCGGTTCAGCGACCTGAGCGGGGAGATGGTCAAAGGACAGTCTCTCTACAATCTACTGATAAACAAGTATAATCTCAAGCTCTCATTAGCGGAGGAAACATTTGCACCCGTTCTGCTTCGATACATGGAGGCAAAGCTCTTATGTACGACGTCAAATGCACTTGGGATGCTGGTAGAGCGTA
>JBDKVA010000204.1:0-39156 GCA_039679375.1 Clostridiaceae bacterium | reverse complement strand
ATTCTCAGCTTATTGTGATTTTTGCTTTTGCCTTTCCGATTTCTTCAAATCAACAAAAAACGAATTTGAAAAAGCACTTAATTATGCCAAAAAACCCGCTAAAATAGCGGGTTTTCGGACAGTCTGTAAACCGGGAAAGGGGATTCCCCTTTCCAAACCCCAGCATAGGAATTTTTTAGGATGTTTATAAATCCCTATGCTTTAAAAAACATTTAAGCAAAGGTAAAAACAATGTTTCTACCTTTGCTTAACTTAACCTGCAGCGATTTATTTTGTGTGTCTGAAGAAGTGCCATCCGCCGATTCTTTCAGGGTTCCCCGGATCGTCCTTCAACAGTTCCTTATAGTTCTCGGCAACCTTTCTGTATGCATTGGCATATTCCTTGATGATTTCCGGCCTATACTTCTTGAACCATGGAATCACATAAGTCGTGGTACCGAGTTTTTCACTTACAGGAAGGCTTGCATCCAATTCACGGACATCTCTTGTTGCATTGGCTATTCTTGTCGGCTTTCCGTGTCCATAAACATCACATGTATTAAACAAAGCATGCGTATGCAGTGCCGCATTGCACCCAGGCGTACAATCTACGACGCCCTCTGCCCGGACGGCTTCGGTAAAGCGGGTAACGGACAGACCGCCCAGCTCCTCGGATCTGTAGAGACCGCGTGCTGCATACCAGCCTGCCATATTATTATTCTCGTCTTCCACTACCCTGTGTGCGCGGATTCCCGGAACTCCTTCAAGCAGATCCCAGAAGTAATTCATTGCCTTACGGATTTCCTTGCAGCGCTCATCATAGTATTTGAGCTGTACACGGCCTACTGCGGAACTCAATTGATGCATGCGGTACTTATATCCGCCGAGCGGCAGACCTGCAAAAGGTTTCAGGTATTCGGTCTGTACCGTGGGCTTGAACATTTCATAATGTCCAAGAGCTAATGCTCTCTCGTAAATCTCAGTATCATTGGTTACGATCATTCCTGCTTCGCCGATAGCGAGCGATTTGCCGCTCATCAGCGACATCGCGCCTACATCGCCGATGGTGCCCAGTTTGCGTCCCTTGTAGAGACCGCCCTGTGCATGGGATACATCCTCAATGACCTTGATATTGTGCTTTTTGGCAATTGCCATGATAGGATCCATATCAGCCGGATGCGCAAGATAATGCACAACAACGATTGCCTTGGTTCTCTCGCCGATCCTGTGCTCGATATCCTTCGGATCGATGCAGAGTGTATCGGGGTCAACATCGGCAAATACAACTGTTCCGCCAAGTGAATATACCTGTGTGGCTGAAGCCCAGTAAGTGACGCTCGGGCAGATGATTTCATCCCCTATGCCAACCTTGCATGCAAACATAGCTGCCTGAATGGAGGATGTTCCGTTGTTGAAGCCCAATGCATATTTTGTTCCCTGCCATGCAGCAAATTCCTTCTCAAACTGTCTTGAAACATCGGTTCCGGACATACCGCCCCTACGAAGCACTTCAAGAACGGCATCTTCATCTTCCTTCGTGATGATTGGCCATTTAAATATATCGCCCGGATCGGAAACAACCGATTTTGGTCCACCAAATAAAGCTAATTTTTCTCCCATTATTAATACCTCCTGTCGTCTTTTTACAGCTTAACATTTCCGTTCAGTATACACTTCATATTTTACACAGTGAACGATCATAATTCTTCATTTCCCTGACGCAATTATTCATCAATCTTACGACAGGCCATAGAAGTTCGCACGGAAACTCCAGGAGTCCGCACGGAAACTAATGTATACAGATTTCCAGACAATTTTTTTGTCCAAAACTTTCAAAAAAACGGCGAATATCCGGATATTTAACGCTTTTTTTGAAAGAATTTGGGCGGAAAAATGGGCGAAAAGATGCGTGCAGGAGTTTCCGTGCGGACTCCTATGTATTTCCCTTTCTGTATTGAAGGGGTGTCACTCCTGTTTGCTGGCGGAAAACTTTATTGAAGTGGTTCACGTTATTGAAGCCGATCTCGCAGCTGATGTCGAGCACTCTCATATCGGTAGTTTTCAGCATCTCCATCGCTTTGGAAATCCGGATATTATGTATGTGCTCCGTAAATGTTTTGGATGTGATGCTCTTGAACAGATACCTGAAATAGGAAGGCGATAGCATGAATTGCCGCGCAACTTCGTCCGCGCTCAACTCCTCCATATAATTCTCATTGATATACTTGACAGCGCCCATGATCGCATTCCTCTGATGGCCGAACATGGGCTGCTCCGATTCATCAAGGTCCTTCGTAAATGCACGGCCCACCATGACCAGAAGCTTTAAAAGCAAAGATTTGATCAGCAGCAAATATCCGGATTCCTTTTTATCGTATTCCTCCATCGCTTCATTGAGTAAGTCTTCCGCATCCATCTGTGTTTTTCCTGTCAGGTTCAGGCGCGGTTTAATATGGGTCTCACTTACCAGAAAGGGCTCAATATAGGCAAAGTCCAGGAAGGGTTCTGCATTCTCTATGCTGTTGAAGCTTTGATTGATGAAACCGGGTTCAAATTCGAATTCATAAATGCCGATGTCCGATTCTGAGCAGGCTTGGATTTTATGGGGCACATAGGGTGGAATGACGAAGATGTCTCCTTTTATAATATCAAAATCGTATTTATTGATGATATGCTTGCCGCTTCCCCTGAAGATATAGTTCACCTGCATGTACTCATGTCTGTGAAGCGGTGTTGATTGATCCTTCATCGAATATTTTCTGATATAAACCGGTAAATTTCCGTGATGGTTATCCACCATTTTGTAAAGCGGTATATCCTTATACATTTCATTATCAAGAAAACTGTAATCCATAAAATCACCCGTATCCTTTTGGCAAAATATCATCCGGCAGGATTCCTTAATAATCTCGTAAAAGAGATATAAGTATAAGCCATAATATTATTATTTTACCATAACAAAGATATGATTGCACTGTTAAGAATATGGATGTGAGAATATGGACAACAAAAGGACGGTTCTTATGGCCGTATCGTTGAATTTGACCGGCAGAACCGTCCCAATGATTTGTTCCTTTAAATTTCCGGTAATTTTATAACCCCTTCAGATATACGCGCTTACCGGTTTCAAAAGATTCCGCAACCGCGTTGAGCATTTCCACCGGAGCATACAGGTGTTCAAAGGATTCAGGCATCTCTCCCGTCCTCAGCATTCCTGCAAACTTTTCAAAGCCGTTCAGATAGGATCCTGTAATATCGATTTCACGGATAAATGTGCCCTTTTCTCCGTAAAGGACTGCAAAATACTCATGATTACCCGGAATGAAGTTCATGGTGACCTGGTAATTTTCATATTGCACGATTGCCGCTACGCAGCCGTTGTTTTCGCTCGCCAGTACAGAAATCGGATTGTACCCGAATGAGCTTAAGGTCATCTCGACAAGATGCGGCCCATAGAAATAAATCCCGCCATATTCATTGACCAGTTCCGCCGGGAAATTCATCACAGCGGTCTTGACCTTGCCAATCCTGCTGTTGCCATCTTCTACTTCGCTTTTCACCATGGAAATATCCAATGTGTACTTGGTGGTTGAGCCGCCGGTTATTGGTGCTTTGTACTTCTTTGACGCCTCAATCAGCTTTTTCGCATCATCATTTTTGATCGTAAAAGGTTTGTCGATCCAGACCGGGATCCCTTTTTCAATAAATGGGAGTGCATGTCCCAAATGAAGATCGCCATGACGGAATACGACCATGGCAGCGTCTATTTTTCCAAGGAGGTCCTCCGGTTTAGCTGCGATGAATTCAATATTTCCCTTGGTCGCCACTTCTTCGGTACGCGTGCTTTCCAGCCCATAGATCCCGACCACCTTGCAATCCGGGAAGAGATATTTACCGGTTTTTTCATCAGGGAAATTCACCAGTTTGGCAAAAGCAAGTGCATGGCTGTTATCTGACCCGATTATTCCTATTCTAAACATTCAATCACCCCATTTTTAGTAGATACCTTATTATATCCCATATCCGCATGCCTTTCTTCATTTTTCTTCTTATTTATTTAGCATCTTCTATGAACATACTGCCTGCGATACGGCTCGTCCCTGCACGAAAGAGCGGCGCAAACTTAAGCCGCCAGGATCTCTTCTACCGTCACCTTGCTGAGATCCGCAGCCCGTATGGTTGCCCTCCTGTCGGAGGATGCGCTTCCTACCGCCAGGACCTTCATACCGGCTTGCAATGCTGCAGTGACGCCAGCCAGTGCATCCTCTACAACCAGACAACTGCCCGGTTCGAGACATAGCCTTTTCGCAGCCAGCAGGAATACCTCCGGATCCGGTTTGCTTCTGCTGATGTCATTCCCGCTGACGACTGCGTCAAAATAGCTGCTAAGCCCTATCCTCTCCAGAATCGTATCGCAATTTTTGCTTGAGGAGCCTACGGCGATCCGAATCTTCTCCGTTTTCAGCTGCTCCAGCAGAGATAAGGCTCCGGGAAGGATATCTCTGCTGTTTAGTTGGTTGATGTATTCCCTGTAATAATTGTTTTTTCGTTCTGCCAGCCTGGCTTTTTCTTCTTCGGTATATTTGCTGTCCGTTCTTTCCAGAATGATTTCAAGACTCTGCATCCTGCTTACACCGCGCAGCCGCTCATTGATCTTCCTATCGAAGTAGATCTCTTCATCCATGGCTATCTGTTTCCATGCTCTATAATGGTATTCATCCGTTGTCACAATGACTCCGTCCAAGTCAAAAATTACTCCTTCAATGCCTTTCTTCAATACTTATCCACCCCCAATATGATTACCTCTTCGACTGCATGCATCCGGACCTCCAGTTCCGTATTGGCTTTAACCGTATACGGGTTATTGAAAATAATCACATCATAAACAGTGTTATTATCACCGCTGATTTTTACCTTGACATGCTCCTTTGTAACAGAAATGCAAACAGTCCTTCCTTTCCAGCAGGCCTTATAGCTGATGGCGTTCCATTCCCGGGGAAGCCATGGATCCAGATGGATCATTCCCTCCTTGACCCTGAAACCGCCAAAACCCAGTACCATGGCCTGCCAGGTACCTCCGACAGCTGCTGCGTGGATACCGTCCTCCGTATTGCTCTGATTATCCTCAATATCCGTATTGGCAGATACATTGAAGTAACTGTATGCCATCGCCGGCACCTTCACATTGACTCCCATCAGGCTGTATATGCTGGGACTCAGGGAAGACCAGTGGATCGTACGTTTTTCATAATATTCGTAATTCAGCTTTTTCTGTTCTTCTGTAAACTGATCGTTAAACAGGTGCAAAAGCATCACGACATCCGCCTGTTTAATCAATTTATACCCCCAGAAGTCCTTATCTGTCTTAAAACCTGGAGGAAGTACAGGTATGCCTTTTTCATTGTATTTCTCTATCACATGGTCCTTAAGTAGAAAATAGCCGTCAAACTGCTCCAGAATACCTTCCTTACTATGTCTCAGCAATATCTTCGAAGCCTTTTCACTCCATTGTGTTATAATCTCTGCGTCTACTCCGGTCTTTTTACAGACGGCCTCAAAATCCATTGTATAATTATTCTTCAGATCCTCCCAGATCTCTTCAGCCTTTAAAATGTTCCAGCGTGCCATATAGTTGATATAGCAGTTGTTGTTGACGTGTATATGGTATTCGTCAGGTCCTATGACGGACCGGATCTCGTAATAACCTGTGCCGCTGTCGTACTCAAGTCTTGATATCCAGAACTTTGCTGTCTCAAGAAGCACCTCGGCGCAGTATTTGAGCAGGAACCCAGTGTCAGCCGTGATCCTGCAATATTCATAAAAACCGAATGCGACGTCCGCCGTGATATGTATTTCCTCATCTCCGGTCAGGCATTTAATCGGCTCGCCTTCCTTCGGATAAAAATAATCCGGCGTCGCCTCCCTGCCTGTATCCGCACTTTCCCATGGAAAGCGCGCCCCGTCGTAGCCTCCTGCCCGCGCGTTTGCCTTGGCCGCCTCCAGCCTGTTGTACCTATACAGCAGAAGCTTTTTGGCAGTCTCCGGCTCATTATAGATATAAAACGGGAGGACAAAAATTTCAGTATCCCAGAAAATATGCCCCTTATAACCTTCCCCGTGAAGGCCCTTTGCGCCGATGCTGACATTACCGTCCACATTGGCGCCGAGCATCAACAGGTTTAGAATATTATAACGTATTGCTGCCTGTGCTTTGCAATCGCCCTCGATCGTAATATCCGACATATCCCATTTCAAAGCCATTACATCCTTGTGTTCCCTTAGCAGGCGCCCTATGCCCTTTTTAAACCCTGCACAGGCATATTCCGCTGCTTTTTCGGGAGTACAGGCACCGGATGGGTCAAGCGAATGGAGCACGCAGATTACCTTATCTACGGTATAAGTCATACCTTTTTCACCTGTAAAAGCCACCTCGCTGACCACTATATCCCCCTGCTTTTTTACATCTGAGCTGCATAGAGGACCGCATACCCCGCTCAGACCCATGCATGCCGCAATCGCGATCCTGGTTTTGCTGTCCCGCGTCTCAGCCTGCAATACGGCAGTGCCGCCTTGATCACTCTCACCTTCAAGCACATTGAAATGGCTGATTTCCCTGCACCCGCTCCTGTCATAATTTGAAGCTGCGCCATCGATTTCGGATAACACTTTAATTGTCCCGGAAAAGTTAACAGGCGTGATTTCAAGCGTAAAAAAGGCAATCCGTTTGTCGGCGATACTTACTGCTTTGGTGCTTTTTATACCGAGCTTCCTGCCTGAATGATCGGTTATCGTGGCGTCCGTGTATAGCAAGGCTTCTTTCATATCCAAGCAGCGCCTGTATGATAATTCGCTGCAGCCCGACAGCTCTACAGGATCATCATCGACCGTAATACGGAAGTTTATGAAGGATGGACAATTAACAATCTCCGTAATCTGCGCGTCACCCTTGTCATAAATACCGGCAAGGAAGGTCCCCTTCCTGCAAATAGCCGAAGTGCAGTCTCTCGTGCCCCTAATACCCATATATCCGTTCGACAGGTTGAAAATGGTTTCATAGTATCCTGAACGAGCAGGATTGAAGCTGCTCTCTTCAATTGTCCAATTCTTATCAATAGTTTTCATTATTGAATCTCCTTTTGCACAAGAATTACAGCTCTCCCTTCCGTGAGTTTATTTTCAAATAAACCCGGTTTGGAAAAGCTGTATTTCGTAACAGTATTATATAATACATTTTTGTAATGATAAATTTCAAATAATGGACATGGTTTCAAAAAGTTGATATTTGATTCTGAGAAATTATTCGTCAGCCCTTCACTGCTCCAGCCGTCAGGCTGGATACGACATGCTCCTGCAGAACTACATAAATAATAATGCTGGGTATGATTATCATTGTCGTTGCCGCAAAAACGGCGCCGTAATTGGCAGAAAACATGGATGTGAAATAGCTTAAAGCAAGCGGAAGAGTCCTGTTTTCATTTCCGGTCGTGAGCACCAGAGCAAACTGGAATTCATTCCAGCATAACAGGAACTGCAATACACCGGCGGTCCCGAAGCTTGGTTTTGCCACCGGCAGTATGATCTCGGCGAATGTTCTCAGGAAACCGGCGCCGTCAAGGTTTGCCGATTCACCGAGTTCTTTTGGTATGGTCAGGAAATAGCTTTTAAGAACATAGAGCGAAACGGGGATACCCAGGCCGGCATATACGATTACAAGACTTGATAATTTGTTGTACAGCCCAAGCTTGCTGATGGTCAGATAAAGGGGATGCAGCAAAGCGGATGCGGGCAACAGGAGCGTTATCGAAAACAGCACCAGCAATAAATTTTTACACTTGAAGTCAAAGCGTGCAAAAACATACGCAGCCATGCCCATGGCGGTCAGATTCAGCAGAGTGCCCGATACGGACACGACTACGCTGTTCAGATAAAACCTTGCGATCGGAGCAAGCCGGAAAGCAATTGCATAATTTTTAAGGCTGAAGCTTCCGGGTAGTTTGAATGCAGAATTGAATATCTCCATGTTTGTTTTAAATGAAGAAACAAATACCCATATAACAGGTAATGTAGATATCAAAACAACTATTGCAATGAATGTATATTTTAGAATTCCAAAAACGAGTTTGTTCCATTTCATGATAATCTCCAATCCGCCGTTATTGACGGCGTTACTTATGTATGCCCTGGAGTCCGCACGGAAACTAATGTATGCGGACTCCTAGATATCGGAGCGGCCCATTCTGAAAACCTTATTGATCGTTATGATGATAACAATGCCAAGTATCGTTGTAAAAGTACCTATTGTATTGGCATATCCGTAATTGTTTTCGATCATGGCCGTCTTATATAAATACAAAGGCAGGTTTAATGTTTCCGTACCTGGTCCTCCGTTTGTAGTCATGAAAATAATATCGAAGTTTTTAAGCATGCTTGTTGCAGCAACAATAACACAAGTACCCAGTATATTTCTTAACATGGGCAGGATGATAAAGATGTTTGTCTCAAACTCACCGGCGCCGTCAATCCTGGCAGCTTCCAGTATGGAATCGGATATCGCGGTCATTTCCGCGAGTACAAGAATCGTCACAACAGCGGCAAAGGGCAGCCAGGTCATTGTGACTGTGACAAATGCAGTGGAATAATCATAAAACCAGTTATGTGCAAAATCCCCGGCTCCGAAAAGCTTTACGATCTCATTGATAAGCCCGAAGCTTGGGTTGAAGATACACAGATAAAGCATCCCCATCGCAGCGCCCGATACAATATTGGGCAGCATGTAGGCGGTCCTGGCAAATTTCCAGTAGAATTCCTTTTTAGCGAGTATTAATGCAACCGTTACCCCTATTACAATATGGACAGTGGACTGAAGAACGACCCATATTGCCGTGTTGGTCAATGCTTTTAAAAATGTGCCGTCTTTTGCAAATAGTTCGATGTAGTTGTTAAAACCCGCAGATTTAATGTCGGACATCAGCCTCCAGTCTGCAAAGGAGGATCCGAACATGATAAAAACAGATGCGGCATATACCAGTAAAAATAAAAGTATAGCCGGAGATAAAAAGATAAATATCCAGACACCGTTTTTCTTTTCCATATCAGCCCGCTCCGCTCCTTAAGCAGCAATCCTCCCCAGGCCATGACGGTCCGGGGAGAATTGCCCGGTAAATATATTGAATGAACAGTACGCTGTGGTACAATTAATTTTTTGCGGCTACTTCACTGAGTGTTTTTGCCATTCCCTCAGGTGTGATTTTGTCCATTGCCAGGGCGGGATATAGTGTTGCAAACTGATCCATTACATTGGGATAATTTATGTTATCTATCATTGTATAGTTATACTGTACTGTCGGAACTGCTTCCAGAAGCTCTGCAAGTATCGGATTTTTTTTCTTGTATTCATCTGAAACCGTAACCTTTGGCGATAGCGGGAAGTTTCCGATCATCTCCAGATTCAGCTGCTGCGCCTGATTGTCCGAGTGAGCCTTTACAAGCTTGACAGCAGCGCCGGCATGCTCTTTATCCTCTGAGCATACTACCCAGCCTTCGCTTATCGAAGAAAATACGCCGTTGGGATAAACAGCAGCTCCAACCTTTTTGTCAAATCCGGCGGGCGCCTTTTCAGCGTTGCTGAAATCCGAAATCATCCAGGGTCCGTTTGCTATGATTGCCGCCTTTCCACTGAGAAAATTATTGGCTGCAACACCATAAGTCGCTCCAAGAGCGTCCTTTGTCGTATAGTCCTTCAGCATCGTTTTAATTTTACCAAGTGCATCAATAAATTCAGGAGTTTCATAACTTTTCGGATGTATTGTATTCATAAAGGTATTTCCGGCCTCTCCATTCGTACCGATTAAAGATGCCAGTATCAGGTTTGTAGTCCAGCCATTCTCCCCTGTCATTAATGCCAGAGGTGCAACGCCTGTGGCTTTCAGCTTGTCAAGATTTGTAAACCATTCGTCCCAGGTCTTTGCCGGCTGTATTCCTGCTTTTTGGAACATTCCTTTATTGTAGAAATATCCGACAATTGCCCTGCTGTTTTCGATTGCATATACCTTACCGTTAACTGAATTATGCTTGAGAGCTTCCTCGCCGATTGCCTCTTTCCATTCCGGATCTGCAGCAAGGTACCCGTCGAGTTCAACAGCAAGCCCGCCTTTTACCGCCAGCTCCAAAAGCCCGTTTTTGCCGCTGATCACATCGGGCATATCCTTTGAAGCCATCAGTATTTTCATCTTGTCTACATATGCCTGGTCACTCGGAAGTTCTTCCACAACAACTTCGATCTCATTGCCATATTGCTCTTTAAACAGCTCAAGAATCTTTGTCTGCCAGGGAGCTCCGACATTGGTTCCGCACATAAAGGTAGGGAACTGCAGCTTGATTGGTTCTTTTTTTACTTCTTCCTTCTTTGTTTCATCAGCCTTTGTTATAGTGGATGCCGCATTATCCGCAGTTGCGGCGGATCCATTTTTATCTTCGGCATTTCCGCATCCGAACAGCGACAGCGCCAATACAAGTGTCATAAGCAAGCAGGCAAAAGACCTTAAGGTTTTTCCTCTCATTTCAAATACCCTCCTTTTAATATGGCTTTATACATCATTCCGGTTAAGTCAATATAAAGCCTGATTATATTAAATAATAATTTCATCCTGCTGTTAATGGAGTTATAATAGTTGTTCTTGTACTATATGCACTAAAATATTCTCTTCTCAGCCTGCCATGAGCTTACGCATAAATTGCTTGTGATATTTTTACTATACTATGATTTTTTTTACTAACACTTATATAGTAAAAGGTTTTTTCTATTTTGCATAGAAATTTAATATATGTCATTTCCCGGGAGTGCATGAATATAGAAAAAACAAATAAGTTTGTAAAAGTAAATCTGAAAAATGTAATAGGCAGACGCCTGCCAACAGGGAAAATCACGCTGCGCCATAAAATCACTATTGCAGTAATTCTTGCAGTCCTGCTTCCCATGTCTCTGGCCGGAATATACTTTTATACAAGCCTTTCCTCAATACTTATCAACAATGAATACAGCAGCCTCGAACAGCTTATTAAACAAACAGATGACAATATCGCAGCTTCTCTTGACATGGTTGACGTAACATATATGCATCTGCTTACCAGTCCGACATTAAGACCGAGTATATTTGATGTAAACGGTGAAATGGATGAATACTCCTTTTTACGAAAAAAGCTGGATATCGAATCAGAATTGAAATATAACATGCTGTTCGATAATGCATGGAAAAATCAGCTTATCAAAACACTTTACCTCTTTTTGAATGAAAACACTTATTGCTCTATGTCAAGATCAATGTCAAACATACAGGTCGTCAATGAAAATAATATCAAAATTTATAAGAATACATTTGGCGACACTCACAGCGGTAAAATGATTCTACCCCCGTCCTATACAGATCAGACGATTTATTATGCAAGCAATATTTATAATATATACACAAATAAGATATTATGTAAGCTGATCATTGGCATTGATGAAAACACACTGTCCCGGAAATATAGCCATATCCTTGAGTATAAAGGTGCCATGGGGTATATTTTTGACAATGAAGGTATCATCTATTCACATCCTGACAAAAGTATGCTGGGGAAAAAAGTGGACAGTGAAATACTGGAACTAAAGAAATATCGGAATACAGGAGAAGTGACTCTGGGAAATCAGGAATACTATATCACTTCGAGGGAGGTTGAGGACAGCGGTTTGATATTTTTAATCGGTATTCCTAAAAGTCAGGTGTTCTCAAAGTTATCTGAAAGCATTAAAAACTATCTCTTTATTACATTGCTTATCGCCGTTGTCAGCCTTACTTTAAGCATTTACCTCTCACTGCATGTTTCTAAATTCATCAAGAGTCTGCTTGATAGCCTGAATAAAGTAAAATCCGGGGACTACGGCATAAAGCTGCCGCCCTATAAAAATCCCGAGCTGAATTTACTTAGCGATACATTTAATAAGATGACGGATGAAGTAAGCTACCTTATAGATCAGGTATATAAAAAGCAGCTGCTGTTGAAGGAAACGGAATTTAAATTCCTGCAATCCCAGATGAATCCGCATTTCCTGTTTAATACTCTTGCAACGATCGGATACAAGGCCCGCCTGGGACAGTATGATTCGATCCATGGTATGGTAACCTCATTGAGTGAACTGCTTCAGGCAAGCATTTATACCGGCAGGGAATCGAAAATAACTATACGTCAGGAGCTTGAATACATTAAGTTTTATCTGTACCTCCAAAAGACCCGGTTTGAGGATAATCTCGAATATAATATCCACATTGACGATGAGTCCATTCTTGATTATTACCTTCCAAAGCTCTGCGTCGAACCGATAGTTGAAAACGCTGTCGTACACGGCCTTGAAAACAAAGTAGGGGCAGGTACCGTTAATGTAAATGTAAGCGCCGATGCAGAATCGGTTTATATTGAAGTAATTGACGACGGTATGGGTTTTGACCCTGAAAGTGTTGATATTAACAGCACCGATCATACAGGATCTAATAAAATACACTGCAGAATAGGGCTTAGCAACACAAACAAAAGAATTAAGCTGCTATACGGCGAGCAATACGGCATATACATTAAAAGTGAAACCTCCAAAGGCTCAAAAGTTATGATCCATATACCAATCGACAAGGGTGATGATTGTTATGTATAAAATCATGATCGTAGATGATGAACCGGTTATAAGAAAATATATTATCAGCTTCATTGACTGGGAATCCCTGAATTGCAGCGTTGCCTTCGAAGCCTGCAATGGGCTTGAGGCCCGGGACCTTATCAATACAAACGAAATGGACGTCATTATCGCCGATATCAGGATGCCGGGCATGGATGGAATAGCATTGTCCGAATATGTATATTACCATTATCCCAAAATCAAGGTAATCATTCTAACGGCATTCGCCGATTTTTCCTATGCCCAGTCCGCCCTGAGGTATGGCGTAGTGGACTTCGTCATCAAGACAAACCCTGATGCGAAGCTCATGGAGGCTGTAAATAAAGCCAAACAGATTATAGAGCAGCAAAAAGATATGGAGAAAAGGGTAAAGCAGCTTGAAGGTAAAATCTCGGACAGCCTGTACGAAATGAGTGAAAAGCTGGTAAAGGACATCATAAACGGTATTATCACGAACCCCTTTGATATGAGCAGCAAGATAAAGGATCTAAACCTGAAAATCGGCCATTATTTTATAGTGGCTTTTGAAATAATTGGAGCATTCAATGAAAACAGCACCTTTTCCATCAAAAATTTTTTGTCCCTGGCCTTAAAAGAATATTGCCACTATATCGCGGTAATGAATAGCCATTTCCTTATTGCAGTCGTTTCTTTTGATCGTAGTGATGAAAAAGCATATATCAATTCTGTGACTGCTTCATGCAATGAAATACAAAATATGGTCAATAGCTTTATGAAATTCAACATATCAATAGGCATAAGCCGCATGCACAGCAGTGTACCGGACATGCCCCAGGCTTATAAGGAAGCTTTGGAGGCCGTTTCCTGGAAGTTTTTCAGCAATGCCGGCATTTCCGTATACACCAGTGTGAAGCCTAAAGATATTTCCGACCTCTCAGCAAAGACACGGATGTATATCGATCAAGTTGCCGGTTTTGTAGCTGAAGGTAATGGAAGTTGTGCTATTGCAAGTCTCGAAAACCTTTTTGAAGACTTAAAGGCAGCTCGCGAGCCTGTGGAAAAATTAAAGGCATTAAGCATCCTGCTGTGTTCCAAATGTTTCAGTTTGCCTCAAAGCCCAGGCTCCAGCCTTCAAAGTGCAAAGGAAAATGAATCGGATATTTACAGAAAACTGCAGGAATGCCAGACATACCAGGATATGAATTCCATTATACGAAGCGTGATAAAGTCCATTTCCGGGCTTATTTCAACAGGCAGTGAAAAACAGAATTATCTTGTAAGGGAAGTCAACAAATTCATAAAAGAAAATTATAGCAGTAAGGTTACCCTTCGGTTTGTTGCAAAACAACTGCACGTAAACAGCAGCTACCTAAGCCGGCTATACAAAAAAGAAACCGGCGAGTCGGTCACGGACGCGCTAAACCGGTATCGGATCGAAAAAGCCAAAAAACTGCTGGAGAACCCGGCTAATAAAATTTTTGAAGTGGCTTATTCCGTAGGTATAGACGATCCCGCATACTTTACTCACGTATTCGGTAAATATACCGGCAAAAGCCCCAGCGAATACCGTAGTTGATTTTGTCTTCATTATGAGTTACTATTATTTTTGTTCAACTTATTTAGGAAGGGTACATATGAGTAAATTTGAGAATAACTTATCACAGGGAAATGTTGTAAAACAACTGCTTGCATTTTCTTATCCGTTTCTGCTTTCAAACTTGATTCAATCATTTTACAGTGTGGCGGATATGATCATCGTAGGCAGATTTTCCGGTACAATCAGCATGTCCGGCGTAAATATAGGGAGCCAGGTTACGTTTTTAATAACCAATATGGTGTTCGGCCTTAGCGTGGGCGCCACGGTACTGATAGCACAATACCTCGGAGCAGGTAAAAAAACAGATCTAAAAGAAACAATAGGCACTCTTTTCACTTCGCTCTTTGTATTGGCAATTGTCCTGACAGTGCTGATAATTGCAATAGAGGATCCGATATTACAGCTTATTAAAACGCCTGCCGAATCCTATCCTGAAGCAAAAAGCTATTTTTTTGTTACAATGCTCGGAACAATTTTTATATTCGGGTATAATGCTCTAAGCGCAGTTATGCGTGGAATGGGCGATAGTAAAAATCCTCTTATTTTTGTAACGATTGCATGCCTGGTTAATGTGGCATTTGATTTGCTGCTGGTAGCCGTATTTGATATGGGCGCAGCCGGTGCCGCAATTGCTACGGTTGCTTCACAGGCTATCAGTATGATCCTTTGCATCATATATCTAAAAAGGAACGACTTTGTTTTTGACTTTAAATTGAGCTCCTTCGGCTTCCATAAGGAAAGACTCAAATTGCTGCTTAAAATTGGAATACCTACCTCAATTCAAAATGTTGCTACAAGCTTTTCCTTTTTATTTTTAACAGCACTCGTAAATTCCATTGGAGTAATAGCATCTGCCGCTGTTGGCGCTGTTGGCAAGCTGAACGGCTTTGCGATACTTCCCGCAATTGCAATGAGTTCTTCCATTTCGGCAATGAGTGCGCAAAATATCGGGGCAGGAGAAGAAAAAAGAGCAACCCGAACGATGAAGGTTGGAATGCTGATCGCTATAATTATAAGCAGCATAATTTTTGTATTGGTGCGATTCTTCCCTGAAATAATGCTGAGCGCCTTTAGTGATGATGAAGAAATGATAGCTCAGGGAGTCACATACATCAAATCATTCAGCTTCGATTATCTTATAGTGCCGTTTGTTTTCAGTCTGAACGGTCTGTTTATAGGCTCCGGACATACTACCTTTTCTTTGATTAACGGCGTTTTGTCCTCTCTGCTTATACGCATCCCGGCCTCATACATTTTTGGTATGGCATTGGGTTACGGACTGTTGGGGGTAGGACTGGGTGCTCCTATTGCATCCTTCCTGTCCCTGATCTTAGGAATATGGTTCTATCTTTCAGGCAGGTGGAAGAAAGCTGTCATTATCCACAGGCAATTGGAATGAATTAAAGGCAGACGATTTGTTCGCCTGCCTTTTCTTTTACTCATGGACCATAGCGAAATCTTGCGCCAAATAAGTGATTTCGCTAAGCCTTCTTTTTTTCTCCTATGCTCAATACCAGATTGAGAAGGATTCCGAATATCGCTGCGCCTGCAATACATGGGACTTCCAATCCGAAGAACGGGATGTTCCCTCCGAATCCATACTGTCCGCCAAGTCCGATGATCATAATCGTTGCGATAACTGCTATATTTTTGGAACTGAACAGGTCGACTTTTTTCTCGACCATAATGGCAACGCCTTGCGCTGCAATGGCGCCGAAAAGGTATACTTCCAGACCGCCGATTACAGAAGCCGGGATGGAATAAATCGCATTTACAAGAGGTGTAAAGCATGCAATAACCATGGCAATGATCGAAGCTGCAATCAGGACCGGTATGGAAAATACCCTTGTGATCGCCATCGCGCTGATGTTTTCACCGTAGTTTGTTCCGGCAGGTCCTCCGACGAAGCCGGAAACGATATCGCCGATACCATCGCCAATCAGGTTAAGCCCCAGCTTTTCAGCAATATTATACTTTTTGCCGGTCCCTTTTTTCTTTGCAAGATCATTTACATAAATATCGAGCTGGAAAACATGCGCGGTTGATTCCGGTATCGTTGCGATCGCTATCGGCATAATAGCGGCAACAGCCATCCACGATACTTTGGGGAATGTGAATACAGGAAGTGCAAAAATCCCGCTGTTTGCCGCATCGGGCAGCACCTTGAAGAGATCGATTCCGGTTGTGAGCTTGATAATAAATGTTGTAATGCAGCCTAGAATCGGTCCGAGCAGCAGTGGGAGCTGACCCAGAAAACCTTTCAGATAGACCGAGAGGAGAATTGTCGAAATCAGGGTAACCAGGGAAATGATCCAGGCCAGATTGCTCGCCAGCGCAACTTGTGATTCCGCCACCGCGACTGTACCCGCCGTATCAATGGCAATGGACGCCGCATCGCGCAGAGCGGTCCCCGCAAGCGTAAGGCCGATCACCATCGCAATAGGTCCTGTGATCGAAGCCGGAAGAACCTTCTCAATGGATTCCCTTCCAAAGCGTTTTACTACGAATCCTGCAGCTATGGACACCAGACCGGACATCATGATTCCAAATTGCGCCACTGCAATTTTATCATTCAGGGATGCTCCGGCAAGTGCGTCAGAAGCCATCAGGCTGCCGATCGCAGCAACATATGAAAAACTTGAGCCATAATATAGCGGAATTTTTCTGCCGGTAACAAGGATAAAGCATATTGTTGCAAGACCGCTCGCAAAGATTGTCGTTGAGATATGGAAGCCTGTGATGATTGCTACGGCAACCGTTGCCGGAAACATAACGATGACTTGCTGGATAGCGTAAAGAAGCAGCTTCCATATTGGCGGCCGCTCATCGGGCAGATATCCGATTGCCTGTTCATTTCTTGCCATAATAACATCCCCCTTGATAAATTATTATTTTTACCCGGGCACAGATCAAATAGATAGATGCATCACAGCTGTTTGTTTAAATCGAGAAGGAGGGAATCAATTATTCTGCCCTTCCTGCTCGTCGTGCGAGCACCGGTCGCTTGCTTCACTGTGGAATTCACTTCCACTGTGAAGCGCTTAAGCGACAAATTACACTTCGGCGCTCTGTGCATAAATAAATCTTGCCTGACATTCCAGACAAGATCATATTTTGCTCCGCTTAAGGCTATACATAAATTGCTGCATAACCATACTTTGAATAAACATCTTGTCGGCATCTCTGTACCACATTTAAAGATATCTTACTGCTCGATATATTATCATATACGAAACTGTTTTTCAACAAATTTCGAGGTTATATTTCAATGTATTTTCAATACGCAATTCGAATATTTGCGAATTGAATAAGATTATTTTATTTCTGCGCAGAAAGCTGCAGATTATACAATCTGCAGCTTTTCATCGTAAATTTTGCCCTGTTGCTCCTCCATGAACTGGTTGGTGTAAAGCCTGTAATAATATCCCTTCTTGTGCAGCAGCTGCTTGTGTGTACCCTCTTCAACAACTCTGCCTTTCTCGATTACGAGAATTCTGTCTGCCGAACGGATGGTTGACAATCTGTGTGCGATAATGAAGCTGGTTCTTCCGCTGAGTACCGTATGAATGGCTTCCTGTATAAGCTGTTCAGTTTCGGTATCAACTGACGAAGTAGCCTCGTCAAGTACAAACATTCGTGGGTTTGCCAATATCGCACGGGCAAAGGAAATCAGCTGCTTCTGTCCCGTAGAAAGTCTGCTTCCCCTCTCGCCGACTTCGGTATCATAGCCCTTTTCCAGTTTCATTATAAATTCATGCGCATTCACAAGCTTTGCGGCATGGATGATATCCTCTTCCTTTGCATCCAGCCTTCCGTATGCAATGTTGTCCTTTACCGTTCCACTGAACAGATGAGGTTCCTGAAGTACGTATCCCAGGTTTGAATAAAGCCACAGAAGCGGCCTTTCCCGGTAGTCAACCCCATCTATCAATATTGACCCTTTGGTGGGTTCATAAAAACGGCAGGCAAGGTTTACTATCGTTGTCTTACCCGACCCTGTCTCACCAACAAGTGCAATTGTTTCACCTTCTCTTATGTCAAGGCTGAAATCCTCAAGCACATTATCGCCGTCCTTATACGAGAACGATACATTGTCAAAGCGTATACGGCCCTTGAATTCCGGCCATTTATCACGGGAGGAGCTGAACATATCCCCGTATTTCTCTACTACTTCACCGCTGTCGATAATATCAGCCTTAGTCTCAATCAGAGAGAATACGCGTTCAGCAGAAGCCTGAGAGTACAGCATTTCATTGAAAACCCGCGCGAACTGTTTTACGGGCTCGAAAAACTGTGCAGTATACGAAACAAAAGCCAGTAAAGTCCCAAGACTGACGCTTCCCATATGCACACCTGAACCGCCTTTCCAGAGCACAAGGGCCGTTGCAATACTCCCCATCAGAATGATAGCCGGTGTATACAGTGATGAAAGTGTCGCCGATTTTACCGAGTACTCACGGAATTCATTTGTGAGCGCAGAAAACTCATCCAGGCTTTCCTTTTCCCTTACCATTGTCTTAATGGTCTTGGCTCCCATGATACCTTCGCTGAAAGCATTCGTCACGTGAGAATTAAGCTTTCTCACTTCCCGGTATTTCTTCAGTATCCTGCTCTGGAAATAGAAACTGATAGCGGCCAGGAACGGCAGTACTGCGAGTACAATTAATGCAAGCAGCCAGTTTACTATAAACATAAGTATCATCATGATGAACATGATCGATATCGCCCACACCATATCAACAAGGTGCCATGACACGCTGGTCCCCAGTCTTTTTATATCGGAGGTCATGCGAGCCATAAGCCAGCCTGTAGGCGTGTGGTCATAGTATGTCAGCGGCAGTTCCTGCAATTTCTTAAAGGCAAGCATTCTTAAATCATGCGGCACACTCGCTTCTATTTTGCCTGAATACTTTATCATGAACTTAACATTAATGGCCTGCATTACGGCGCTGGCTGCAAGTGCCGCACAGAAGGGCGCAAAGTTGGCAAGCGACTGTGCTGCAATGAATTTATCCACTGCGAATTTCGTAAACAACGGATATATCGCATCAATCGCACCTATTGCAACCAAAAATGAAAGCAGGATTATCAGATCCTTCTTGTATGGTGATATGTATTTCAGGAGCTTCTTCCAAAGTGATATATCAAACTCCTTACTATATTCCTGTTCGTCAAATTGCATTATTTATCAACTCCTATCTCATCGTGCGTCAAACAATATCGGCAAGCTCTTCTTCAAGGGAGTTCTGTATGTACCAAACCCTTCTGTACAGTCCCTCCTGAGCTACTAATTGCTCGTGTGTTCCGCGTTGCTTAATCCTGCCGTCTTCAAGCACAAATATTTCATCCGCCTCGGCAAGGGTGGTTATTCGATGCGAAATAATAACGGTGGTTACATCTTTTCTTCTCTCTTTCAAAGCCCTCCTTATCGCAGCATCCGTCTCCATGTCTACAGCACTTAGTGAATCATCGAAAATAAGTATCGGCACATCCCTGATGATTGTTCTGGCAATAGCCAGTCTCTGCCTTTGTCCTCCGGAAAGGGTTACACCCCTTTCTCCAACCATTGTCTCATAGCCATTTTCAAATTCTTCAATGGTACTGTGCACCGAGGCAGTTGCAGAGGCAGCAAAGATCTCACTTTCCTGTGCGCCAGGCTTTGCTATTCCAATATTCTCCTTTATCGACTTCGAAAATAGAAACGGTTCCTGAAGAACAATCCCGACATTTCTCCTCAGCCATTTCTTATTGATATTTCTAATTTCCACGCCATCAAGCTTAATGGAACCCTTCGAGTAATCATATAGCCTCAGCAGCAGGTGGACTAATGAGCTTTTTCCCGACCCTGTCGCTCCCAGTATTGCTACTGTCTTTCCTTTTTTGATATGGAAAGACACATCATCCAGCACAGGCTTGCCTTCTTCATATTCAAAATGAACATGGTCAAATTCGATATCACCTTTTACCTTTGGTTCAAATTCATTCTCCTCTGCGTGTTCAGGCGCCGTATCGAGAATTTCCTGCAGCCGGCCAAGAGACACAAAGGACTGTCCCATGAACGATAATATCTGTCCCAGCTGCCGGACCGGCCAGATAAGCATACCTGCCAGCGTTGAAAAGGCTGTCATGGTTCCGAGAGTGATGCTGCCTGAGGTCGTCATATAGACACCCGCCAGCAGTACTGCACCGAACTGGAGCATACATAGAAGATCCGAGCTGGACCAAAAATTGGACATCAGGTGGACTATTTCAAGTATATGGTCTCTGTACCCTCTGCTTTTTCCCTCAAATTTGTCTATTTCAAAGGCTTGAGCACCGAAAGCTCTTACAACACGCGCTCCCGTGAAGTTTTCCTGCAAGGTTGAAGACATGCTGCCTTCAGCCTCATCTGTAAGCTTAAAGATTTTCTTCATACTTGTGAAAAATTTTACGGTAAATACTAATATGAACGGTACCATTATCAGTGAAACAGCAGTATAGGCAGCGTTTATTGAGAGCATTACCGTGAGTACGCATGCGAACGAAATGATTGACTGTATCATTTCAATAAACTGGCCGGAAACAAAACTTCTGACCGTCTCAACATCGGAAGTGCAGCGCTGAATAATGTCTCCTGTCTGTACTTTTACATGATAGTCATAAGGCAGATGCTGCAGGTGGTTGTACAGTCTGTCGCGTATATTTCTTCCGGAATTCTCAGCTGCTACAGCCACAAGCTTTCCCTTAAAAAATTGAAAAATTCCCTGGCATGCAGTCAATGCTACAAGCGCCCCACATACAACCCAAAGGTTTCCAACAAGCATTTCCCTTCCGCCTGCCTGCTGAATCCGTTCAGTAATCCATTCCGGCAGCGCCATAGGTTCCTTGCCGATTACAGAGTCAATTATTGTCCTCATTACTATCGGTATTGCTGTGGTAAAAAGGGTTGCCAGGCACATGGATAAAGTGGCGCCCAGATATATCATTTTATTTCCTTCCATGAATTTTAAAAGTAATTTTAAACTTTTCAAAGCTGTCCCTCCATTCTCCTCTAATATAGATCCAATGTGGGCTGCCGCCCACAACCCAACGAATGTACCTATTGCCGCGAATGTGAAATCATTTTCTTGTTTTTTATTAGTTTCGCGGCAATAAGTTACTACGAAAGTTGCTGATTGATACTTAAGTAGCTTATAGCTTCCTGTATATCGGAATTCACTCCTGGAAAGCAGAAAATTGCCGGACATAAATAAGACCATAAGCTTTTGCACCTATGGTCTGACTCAAACGGGCTAAATAGTTAACTTTGAGTAGCAGATTCACAGGCCGCGAATTCAGTTTTGCGAAATATGTAATTTACAGCGCTTACCATGATATTTATTGCTGACATTCTCGCGGCCTCCTTTTTGATAGATTTAACGTGCATGAGCACATAGTCTAATATACTAGATATTTCAAAATAGTGCAAATGTTTTTTGCAATTGTAATATTATTGTAATAAAATACTGCAAGCTCAAACAATCCGGCACTACTGTTCAAAGCCGGACCAATAGCCAGCTTTAAGACATCTCTATCCCCTCAATAGCTTGCAGATACCTATTACCGCGTCCTTTATCCTGAACAGCTCGCTCTCCTTGTTTCTGCCGCGCCAGGCTTTCTTGTAGCCGGTAAACCAATACTCCAGCTTCTCCGCCAGTTCTTTCGGGCTGAATATCAGGCCGGTATCCTTTTGCCCCAGGAAATTCTTTTTAATAACCAGAAGCAGCGCCTGCAAAAGAGCTAATCCGTCTGCTGAGACAAGAAATTCTGTGACGTCCTGTCTCCTCTCCCCAAAAATAGAAGCGGCAAGAGCTGATAATTCTCTTTCAAGCTCGCGGATTTTATTATAAGCCGATTTGATTTTATTCTCTTCGCCGCCAAGCATCTTTTTCACATGATGGTCCTTATAGCCGTAGTGTTCCACATCCATCCCGATAATCGAATAATACCAGAGCACAATTGTATCCCATTCGACTATAGGCTGTCTCGAAAGTTCACGCAGAAGCGATACGATCCTCCCGGTCCTGTCTCCGTATTCAAGCTTTGATATCTCTTCATCGGAGGGTTTTCCCAAATCCTCTGCATTCCAGGACAAGCCGGCTCCAAATATAGCTCCCGGAATAGAGTTGCCCAGGAAGTTGACATGCCCGAAATCTCCCCAATCCGTGTTTAAAATTCCCTGTGCATGATATTTCGCGGCATGTGCAATCATGGCGCTGATATTTTTATTTGCTGCATCCATATCGTTGACCAGCTTGTTCCAGCCATGTACTCCCGGGCATGCATACTGCGAAAGCCCGGTCTCTGCTATAAGCCTTACTCCGGTCTCCTGAGCGCCGGGACTGTAATCCCAGTTCAGCAGGATAACATCCTCCGGTACGTCTTTAAGTACTTCAGGATGCTTTAGTAAAATATCGCCCCACATCATAACTGTCTTTTTATGGGACTTTACATGTTCTATGATATTCTTGACAAAGTACAAGTAGAGCTTGCCTTTCCCGATTTCATCCGCAAGTGATTTATTTCTTCCCTGTCCCAGATCAAAGGTTTCATCACAGCAAATATTGAATTTGTCCGACGTAAACAGCGGCACAAACTCATCGATCATATCCCTGACGAACTGCAGGCTCATGGGATTGCATGAGTCGAGGGTATAATGCGACATTCTGTCTGTCCATAGAAATGGCCTATCGGGGATCTCTTCATACTCATTCAAGTGCCTGAAGGATTCAGAGATCAATGCATGATACAGGTGTCCGAAGGTTGACAGGGATGGCACAAGTTCTATATTTTTCCCCCTGCAGTATTCATCAAAAACAAGTATTTCCTCCGCCGTGACGGGGTCTGAGTCCATCCATATTTCGCTGTGTTTCCTGAATGCAAAGGAATGCTCTATATAAAGCTGCAGCTGGTTGATTTTATAGAAGGACAGCCGGTCGGCAAGCTCCTTGAGGGTTTCCAGCGTGGGCACTTTCCCTCTGGTAATATCGTGGTAGAATCCTCTGTTTTCAAAATCCGGGTAATCCTCTATTTCAACGCAGGGGATAGCAGATAAGCCATTTCGGATAAGCTGGCGCATTGTCTGTATGCCATAGAACAAGCCATCTTTGCCATTACCCATGATTTCGATCAGATTATCCCGGACATTAAGCTTATAGGACGGCCGAAGTGTAGAATCGGCGATAGACGGTGTTTTGATCAGGTATATTAAATTGTTTGCCGATCCGATACCGGCTTTCTGATATGCCGAAGCGGACTGACTCCCCCCGTATGGTCCCTTTATGATTGAAACACGCATGCCCGTAAATCGAACTATCTCATCCCGAAGCTCCAGAGAAGCCTTAAAATCCGTGTAGTCACAGGATATATCCAGCAGTATCTCCGTAGCATTCGTAATATAAAAGAAACCCTCTTTTGGGGTCAATTTTCTTGGAGAAGGAATGAGCACCATATAATGACCGCCATTCTGCCGCTGTGTACCGGCATAAATTTGATAAATACCGCCGCTTATCATTCACAGTTTCTCCCATCATGTTATCCTTTTAGGACTTCATCTGTCAATACCGGATATTCAATTTTCTGTAAAAAGCAAATGGACAAAAGAACTATAGTTTCATTCAGGTATATTTTATATTTTGCTTGACACTGACGTTAGGTCATGGTTTATGATGATCTTACAGGACCTTTGAAGCACCATTTTTAATTTATATATATTGAATGACTAATTTTCTTTACGAATGTCTGTGCAAACAGCAGTGATTCTATGATGTTTGCGCAGACAGGCGTTTAGAAAATTTCATTCAATTTGTATGGCAATGTAAAATGTCCTGGAGAGGTGATATCAATGTCGTATACGATAAACAAGATCGCTCAGTTGGCAGGCGTAACCCTCAGGACGCTGAGGTATTATGACAAGATCGGTCTGCTTGTCCCCTCGGCAAAATCAGAGGCAGGATACCGGTTCTACTCCGATGAAGACATCGAAAGGCTCCAGCAGATACTCTTCTTCAGAGAGTTGGACTTCCCGCTGGCCAGGATCAGACAGATTATCGGCAATCCCGGTTTTGACCGGAAAGAGGCATTGGCCATGCAAATCGACTTTCTCGAAAACCGCGCCGAGCATTACCTGAAGCTTGCCGAAATGGCAAAAACAACACTATTGAACCTAAAAGGAGGTATCAGGATGGAAAACAAAGAATTGTTTAAAGCATTTGATTATGACAAAATGATGGAGCATCAAAAGAAATATGCTGACGAGGTAAAAGAACGGTGGGGAAATACGGACGCTTATAAAATTTCAACCCGGCGTGCTTCAAACTACACTAAGGAAGACTGGGCAAAAATCCAGGCGGAAGGTGATGAAAGCCTGCGTGAAATGATTGCCTGCTTCAATGAAAAGGTGCCTTATGACGATCCGCGAATGATGGAAGTCTGCGATAAAGCGCGCAGACATATAAGCACTTACTTCTATCCGTGCTCTCTGGAGATATTCTCGAATCTCGGCTGCATGTATGCGGCAGATGAGCGGTTTACGGTATACTATGACAGGTTTGCCCCAGGTCTTGCATCCTACTATAACGAAGCCATACAGCACTACTGCATAACAAATACGTAGTTAGGGGCTCCTGGTTACCACTCGGAACAAATCTGCATACCTTTGGCTTTTACACCTTCGACGCAATTTAACTTCTTTTCAAGTGCTTCGACTTCCTCGTCGGAGCCGGTGAGCTGCAGTATGATCAGCCCTTCGTTTATGCAGGCTTCCCCCGCTTCATGCAGACCAAGTCTGGTCTTGATGATGCAGCCGGATTCTGTAAGCGCATCCTGCAGTTTCACCGCATTCTTAACCCTGTTATTCAAAATAATCGCCATGATATTGTAACAGCTCATGATAATCCCCTCCATAAACAATTTTATATAGCACAATTCAGTTGGATTACATGCCCATTTAGAAATTTCCTGTCCCATTCCATTTTATTCCCATCGATATACATAGTCAAACATTCCCATGCTTCAAGCAGTACGTAACCGGTGAAAGATCGGTCCGCGTTTGTTATCTGTGGTACCTTTTAAAATTAAAAAGTTTGTTTAATTTTGTAGAAAAACCGGTATCTTATTTGATATAATCTCTGTAAAGTCATCATGCAAAAGGTATATACTCAAAGGAGAGCTGCAATATGAATTTATCCGGCAAAAGAGTAAAAATTTCTATCACAGGTGATCTGGGCAGCGGAAAATCGACTGTTTGCCGTTACCTGAATGCGAATTTCGGCCTGACGGTCTATTCAATAGGTCTGATACAGCGTTCACTTGCAGAAAAATACGGTATGGATATTTGTGCTTTCAACAGATATATGGAGACCCATCCCGAAATAGACGAGGAAATTGATACCGAGCTTGCCAGAATCGGCCGGAGAGATGAAGATATGGTGCTTGACTCAAGGATGGCCTGGCATTTTGTACCGGACTCCTTTAAAGTATACCTGACTGTTCGGCTTGATGAAGCTGCCGGCAGGATCATGCAGGACCAGAGAGGTACAGTGGAGTCCTACGCCAATCTGGATGAGGCAAAAAAGAGGCTGGTTGAAAGGAAGCAAAGCGAAAACCTAAGGTACGTCACGAAGTACGGTGTTGACTGTTCCAACCTCGAAAATTATGATTTGGTCATAGACACCACGAACATCTCACCTGAAGCTGTCGCCGCGGCCATCATGTCAAATCTTATATAGAAATAAATTCAAATGAAAGAGCCTGATTCAAGGGCTCTTTTTTTGTTCCCAATACATACCGCCCTTCATATTATGTACTATCTAGCTATTTATGTTAATTGAAGGGTGGTAATATGGATTCTTTAAAAGTTGGAGATATCGTAATAAGAAAATCCTATGGCGGAGATATTCATTTTAAAATTGCAGATATAGCAAACAGAGTAAACAGCAAAAAAACATATCTTCTGAAAGGCGTCCTGGTCAGGATCATCGCCGATTCTGATGAATATGACCTGGAACTGAAAAGCAATGACGAGGTGCAGCGGGTAATGCAGCGGAGCCTGTCAACAGAAGGGATGCACCACATGTCACGCGGTTTCTCGCCACTGCAAATCCTTCAGCGGTCAAGAGGAAAAAGCGGCTCAATACTTCATATCGATTCCAGTGCAGAATTCCTTGAAATGTGCCAAAAGTTCTACAAAGATGCCAATATAAAATCCCATGGCCGCGTCATACCGGAGAGTGAACAGCCGGGGCATATCAAATCCCTTTTAACAAGCACCCGGGCTGACATATTGGTTGTTACCGGGCACGACGGTCTAAAAAAGAATGCTGTTAAATTAAATTCACTGGATAGTTACAGGAACTCGCGTTACTATATTCAATCCGTCATCGAAGCCAGAAAATATGAGCCAAGCTTCGAAAAGCTATGCGTTTTTTCAGGTGCATGCCAATCCTACTATGAGGGTATCATGGAGGCCGGCGCCAACTTTGCAAGCTCTCCCGGGAGGATACTGATACATGCCCTTGACCCTGCAAAGGTCGGGGATCGGATCGCCCTGACGGATTCAAGAGTATTTGTGACGCCTGAACAAATCGCAAGGCTCACACAATCAGGCAGTAAAGGTATTGGCGGCCTCAAAACAAGGGGACATTATGTACTGCAATAGTCAAGGTTAAAGTGATTTGTTGAACTCAGCGAATCCGGCAGAAAGGGGTGAATTAGAAATCCGCCCCTTTTGCCAAATAATGCATACCCTAAACTTATGACTGCAGATAATTATATATTACAATTGCGCCCTCACTTCTCGTCAGTTTGTCTTTTGGCCTGAATTTCGGGCTTGTTCCATTTACAATGCCAAGGCCGGCGGCAATGGTCACATACCCTGCCAGGTTCTGATCGATGCTGCCCTTGTCCTGGAATGTACAGTTGAAGATGCCCTTTATATCAGCAACCCTGTCATACTTGAGAGCCCTGATTACGAATTTCACGGCATCTTCCCTGTTGATCAGGCTGTCAGGAGCCTTTTCGCCTTCTTTTATGACGCCCTCCCTTTGCAGATATGCATATAATTCATCCATATCCTTACTTGAACTCTTTAAAGTGATAATCGGGCCATAGTAGTTCAAAGTCTTTGAAAGCAGTGTCAGGAAATCTTTTTGTGTCATGGCTTCATCAGGCTTGAACTCTGTACCGTCCAGGTAAATGCCGTTCTCGGCAAGCACATTGATCCTCTCTTCTGCAAAATGCCCCTTTATATCGATATAGCTTACCTTGACGGCTTCCTTATAAGCAGTGCCGTCATAATTGAGCAGTTCGCCTGTGTTGGCGTCAAGGATCAGCGGTTTGTTTGGCTTAAGCGTATATACCAGCTTGATTCCGGTATTTGCCTCGGAATTTGCTACATAAGGCTCCGCAGGTTTTGCTGTGTATTCATATCTGTATTCGAGCCCCAGTCCAACCTTTTCAAATAATTTCCCGCTGGCCGCTTCTACGCCTATCGCCTTGTCGACCGATGGGAAGGATATGTCGTACCAGCTGAGATTCAGGCTTGTGATCGTACTATTGACACTGTCATATCCGACCTGGATGGTATTGTCAGGACATGCTGTACCGTTTACAAGCCTTGTGTAAATGAAACTGTAATTAGTAATTTTGCTGGACGTGTCAATATAGCTCTCACTGTTCAGTTTATCATATTCCACGACTTTATAATACTCGGGGTAATATCTGGCAAGGAATGCATCCGCTGCTGCCTTAGCCGTTGCCAAATCATCCTTTGGTTCCGCTTTTTCCGCATTTGGCACGCCTTTATAAAAGCTCGTAATGATACCGGTCTTTGCATTGATTGTAACGCTTACATACCGATCAAAGTCGGATTTGCCGTCCTCCGGTATACTGAATTGCATGGAATAAATATACTCGTCCTTATTGGGCCAGTTGGTGCCAAGATAGTAGCTTTGCAGCTTATGCTCCGCCGTTATACCCAAAAATTCCGTCGTGCGGGCAATATTTTCGACCTCTTCCTTTGACTTGAGCTTCGCAGCTTCCTGGACAGCCTTAAGCTCATCAGGATTCAGTATGACTCCTTCTCCGGCTGCAGCACGCAGGTTCGCTTTTTCTTTTGAATACATCATGCTGTCCGCGGTAACTGCGGCGTACAAATTACCACTGAGTCTCCTCCTTTCTCCAGTAAACGCATCTACTGCGTAATTATTATTGTCACAAATGGGCATATACGCTGCAAATGCCTTTAACGTATCATCCACCGTACTGGTTTTGTAAACCAACCTTAAGCCGAGATTTTTAACATACGCCGCTTCTGCCTGTTCAAGCGTGATCAGCTTCGTCACAGCCGGAAATTCCGGAATATCGGACCATTGCCGGGAATAGCTTTGTAATTCGCCTGTATCACGGTTCACACTGACATATACCCGGTCATTGTAAAATGGAACGCCGTTGACTACCCGGTAGTAGTTCATATAATAACTGGTATCCATGATGTTGGCCTGCGTGGTTTCCTGATAGCGGAGCTGCTGCAAAAGACCGGGGGCGATCCATTCGATATACTCCTCTGCCTTCACTTTAGCTTCCTGGCGGCTTATTTTGGGCAATTTCTGCGTCTGCTTATAGTCGCTCTGAGAATATTTATTGTAATCCGTAATGATGCCATTGCTGTCAACACTCACGCTTATGCTGGCCGAATTCAATGTATCTGTACTTCTCCAGCTCAGGTAGTATACCTTTTTGTTACCGTATGTATTGATGTTTGAACTGAATTTGTAGCTTTCAGGTATTGAAAATTTCGTTTTTGCGATTTTGATCGCGTTTTCGAGCTCCTCATCCATATCCGCTGCTAAGCCTTGAATGGGCAGTGCCAATGTGAAAATAAAAATGATTGATAAAAGTAGTGCGAATTTTCTTTTCAATTGAATCTACTCCCTTGTTTGTAATTTTTGTATTGCCTTTCAATGGCAGTACAATCCATTAGACTGGAAATCTCAATATTGGTTCCATATTTTACTTCAAAAATCCGCGGTGTTTATATAAAAATCTCAGGCCATCGAGCCCCGCTCGATATAAGGAAGCACATGCATTTGTGCATTTGCCCTAAAAAAGGGATGTCACATAAAGGCACGGTTTAATAGGGCAATTTATTGAACCATACCCCAAACCGATACGGAAATGCAAGAGAGAGGCGTTGTCCCGCAAGGGATGACGCCTCTCTCGTCTTGCTATATTGAGTGAATATTTGAGTCGCCGAACAATATCTTTGCTTGTGAAAGAATTTGTTGCGTTGGTTCAGGATAGTAAATTACGAGATTATTTATTGCCCGTGAGCAACAAACATAAAATATTCGCTCAGTGCGGCTTATGACGCTTTCCTTTCCCGCAGTTCTGACGCGTCCCTGATATTATCGGCATCTGAATATGATATGTAAAGCTTCAATGACAAGGCAATTTCCTTATAACCGTTTCTTTTGTGCTGTCATCCGGGTAGTAGGCGAAGTCACGAAGGATGGCGACAACACGGTCTTTGGCAAATGCACCCTTAATCATCGTCAGCAGGGCGGCGATGCCGTTGCTGACCTTTTCTTCGTCGTTAATCTTATTCCAAGCGTAGTAATATTCATACGGCGTAAAGATACTGCCCATTCGGATTTTGGCACCGTCGCTGATAACAGAAAGAAAACAATACTTCATCAGCTTGGGGATGTCGCGGCAGTAACGGATGGTTATCTGCTCCCAGGCGTCGTGAATAGTTGCGTTCTCCTTGACGGCAGATTTGAACTCGAAAATTGCCACAGGGATGCCGTTGATGAATAGAATCAAGTCCGGGCGGCGCAGACGCTCGCCTTGCACCGAATATTGATTAACCACCTTAAAAATGTTCTTATCGGGCTCGTCAAAGTCTATGTAATTAATGTGCACGGCAAATTTCGCAGGATTATCACGCTGTAGGTCAAAGCCCTCGTTTACCAACAGAAAAGTCTCGCGGTTGCCTTGATACAGCGGGGCAGATGGAATGTTTTCAAGGCGTCCGATGACTTTTCCCGTTTCTGCTTCGATAAGGTCGTGATAGTGCGCCAAAAGGTAGGAGCGCAAGTCGTCCTTAAGCAGTATTTCCTCAAACCCGCGGTGAATTGTCTCGCCGAGGACGTAATCATAGCCCTGTTCGGTGAACAGGCTGATAATCGCCAATTCCAGTTCGGCTTCGGTGAATTGACCTCGTATAAAATTCAAATCAACGGCGTTACACCTCATTTCTCTGGTTTGCGTTCCAACGATTCAATCTCGCGCAAGAACCGATCATAGTCACTTTCAAAAAGCCTGTCCTGCACAATGCGGTATTTCTCAAACTCTGTTTCGGCATGAAGCTTTGCCTGCTCGTGTGTGATTTTTCCCGCACCCATAAGGATTTCATTTCCGTTAAATTCCAAAATCGTCAAGCCTTTTCGCCCAATCCTGCATACTCATCGGGATTTTTCGTTCGGCCTGCAACTCGGCAGCCCTGAATAGTGTAATCCTTTACAATCTGCCCTGCCCATTTGCGGAACTGCACAGCACGATCGTTGTTAACCTTGAAGCCAACGGCAATAGTCATTTGCAGGTTGTAATGCTTTGTACTATAATTTTTGCCGTCGGCGGCAGTTATTAAGTATTTCTTAATAACTGAATCGGGGACAAGCTCACCGTCGTCAAAAATCCGTTTGATATGCTGATTCACAGCGGTAACAGTAATATCATACAATTCAGCCATCATTTTTTGAGTAAGCCAAATGTTTTCTTCCTGATAACGCATTTCAAAAGAACTCGCACCATCACCAATGGCGGCAATATAGGTGAGATATTCCGCCGCACTGCTGTGAATACTGACTTCGTTCTTCTTTTTAGCCATAACGTAACCCCCAATTGTGCAGACACTGTCTGCACTCTGATGGGGGTTAATATACTGGTTCACCTACAAGAAGTTCGGCAAGGAAGAGTGCAGCGGGCATTATCTTCGGGAGATTCATCTGGCGGCAATTGTTCTGGATGACTTGCTCAGAGTAACTCACTTCGCGCGGCAGCAGGAGACGTTATTCATACAGTACATCAACCGGAAAAACAACACTGAAACCCGACGTGAGATTGAACGGCTCCAAAGGGAACTGGAATTGATTCGTCGCAGGGACACTGAGCTCAGCGCCTTATTCAAGCGCTTATAAGAGGACAATGTGCTTGGCAAAGTAACCAACGAACAGTTCAGAATGCTGTCAGGCGATTACAACGTAGAGCAAAAAAACCTGAAAGAGCGAATCCCTAAAGCGGCTAAGCGCATTGAGGAACTTCAAAACTCCACCGCCAACATCATCCGGTTCATCGATAAGGCGAAAAGGTATACAGAGATTAATGAGCTAAGCGGCGAGCTGCTCAACCTCTTCATAGAGAAGATTGAGATCGGAGAACGAGCTGAACGATACTCAAGAACATCGGAGCAGAAAGTTATAATCCACTACCGTAACATCGGCGTCATCGGTGCCTTCGCCGAAGAAGCCGAGAAAATAACCGAACAATGGCAAAGGCAGACAGCTTAATCTGCTGTCTGCCTCGCCAAACTACCACGGTTCACAAAATGTCCCTATGAGAGGGGACATAAATGACACCCCGTTTCTTTATTAGTCCAATAGCGGATTCTTGTGAAATTAGAGAGGTCGATGCTCCCTTGATTTCTCCGGTATTGTCAATTTATATAATCTTTGCTGACTAAAAGCCCGGATATTGCCTCAGTTGGAATAATAAACTCTACAATGCCCATATACCCTGGTGCGACCTCATATTTGTCAAATGAAATTACCAGTTTGCCTTCCGGATTAATGTAGAAGTTCTGCTCGCTTAAAATCTTATTAAACAACTCCACCGTCCCATTTTGCTCTATTCCTTCAACCCAATAAAACTTCTTTTTATCCGCTCTGTTTTCTTCTATCATTTGCTCCTTAATGTTTTCACTGATCACATCAATATATTTGTCATCTTTAAATAAGCTCGGCAGAGTAATCAGGATTTCGTTCTTTTTATCTATGGTATCATATTTCATTGTTGTAGAGGAAGAACCTACCGTATTCACAACATACCGGCCTATGGACAATATCCTGTCCGTATCCGTTTTGACGGTATATCCGCTTTCAACCCCTAAATTACCGCCTCCATTCTTTTTCAGGCTTTCCATATCCGCAATAAATCCTTCATAAAGCTTTTTATTTTCAGCTAACTTTCTTTTTCGAATTATATAACTGTATAAAGACGGATTCGTTCAATGACATTCCGGACTGTATTATGGTAGAATAAGCATATAACCGCTCCTGCTGCGGAAAAGTAAATGAACAACCAGATAGGAATGAGGATCATGATCGAGTTTATTGCTGAGAATGAAGAAATTGAACTGAAATCCTACGATCCCGGAACAACACTGAAAGAGCTCTCGGACGCCCTTGAGGCGTTCAGGCTGACCTGCAGCTTTAAGACGATTGATTGCAAGGGCTGCGGGGAATGCTGCAGCGACAATATACCTGTACTCGGGCTTGACCTTCAGGTGCTTCAGGAGAGGTTAGGCATAAGCTTTGAAGAGGCTTCACAAAGCATCATTGCGCTGCCTGAAAAGCCGGATATAAACGCACGGCGCAAAGCCATAAAGGAAATGTCAAAATCAGCCTCCATTTCTGAAATCGAAGCCGCGATACTGTATGAGTACAACAATGCCGAGCCAATCATATTGGCAAAGCAGGAAAAAGGAGAATGTTGCTTTCTCAAAAACAAACTCTGCTCCAAATACACAATACGTCCCTATAGCTGCGGGTTGTACCTCTGCAACATGGGCGAAAAGCTGTCCTATATAGAGGAAATGATCATCCGCCAGGGCACCTGGCATGCTTATTACAAGCTCGGATGGATCGGCATGGAGGAAATTGCACACAATCCTTTTTTTAAGGCTGATTCATATGATAAGCTGCTGCTTTCTGATTTCGACTTCAACTTGGAAAATAGTCTGGAGCAGCTGTTTTTTTATTTTTAACATACCTGACTTACAGCACCGTAATCCCTTAATGATGCTATTCACATGAATAATCCAAATGCGGGATCTACTCTTGCGTCAATACAACGATCCCTCCGCCAAGCGGTCTTTCTTCCCCCTTGAAAGACGGCCTGCCGACAAGCCTGCCTTCTACAATCATTTCTGTTGAAGCACCGCCGTCAAGCATTGCCGCCTCCTGTGAGCCGCAGCTGATCAGATACTCCGCCAGTTCTTTCGCGGTAAAGCCTGCACTGTAGCCGGGCTGCCTTCCATCCACTGTCAATAGTATGACTGTCCCGTCCTCCTTGATGCCGATAGCGGTCCTTGGATCACGGTTCGTCATGACCCCTACCCACGCATCCGTTAACGGCGCAACCTGCTTTCCGTCACACACAAGCCAGCTTCCGCATTCATAGGCGTCTACTGTTCCGGTCATTTCGGGTTGATGCAAAAGCTTCACCTTATCTCCCACACGAAGCGGCGCCTCTATTCCCGCATATTTTTCAGCATCATAAAACGTAACAAGCATCCCGTCCGAAGGTATATCCACCCGCCCATTATAGTCCGCAACCTTTGTGACGACGCCATTTATAATAGTGGCAGTAATATTCCGTATTTTAGCTCTGTTTGTTTTTCCGTAAACCGGAGTATATACGGCAGTCTGCTTCCCGTCCGCCGGGAAATTCAAAATGTCGATCATAATACGGCCGGTTGTTATACTGATGCCGCCGGCGGCGTTGTCCGCACGACCGGCGCCCGATGTACCGCCGTTCATCTCTCTGCCGCCTTCGTATTCGATCGCCAGCTCGCTCCTGATTTCTTTCAGAGACGTCTTCCCATTCTTAATCACAAAAACCGGGTACCTGCCTGACGAAGCGGATACCAATTCTCCATTGATCACGACCATTCCCGACGGCAGCCCAAAATCATAGAAAAAGCCGCTGTTTATCGCGGCGTATGCTTTCTTCCTTGCCGCCATCTCACTAAGCTTCTCAAAGCCGTAATGCAAGTCGTGCGACAAAACCGGCTGAATCCGCACACCTTCAGCTCCCGGATCTATTTCCAGAATATTGATCTCCTGCTTTAGTCCATTTATAGTCTCAGACCGGTGGATATATTTTACAGGACTCATTTGCGCTGTACCTGTCTTATCTTGAGGTTCCGGATCGCTATGCCGTGCATTTTCGGCTAAAATCGGCGTTACATTTTTATCCTTGCCGGGTTGCAACAAAAAATGCCCTGCACATAAACAAATGAAGGACATTACAATGAATATCGATATGTAGATGATATACCGTGTTGTTTTATTCTTTGCTTTCCTCAAGAACCGTTTCACTTTCCTGACCAGTCTCCTTACCTGCTTTTGCAGCACCGGCTCCGGATTGCCTTGACAGCTGCTTGTACAGCGACTCCGCCAAACCGAAGCTGCCTGTTTTGGAGGCCATTTCCATGAGGTTTTCATCCTGCATGGATTCGAAAATTTCCAGCCCGGCATCCCTCTCGATCAGATCGGAACGGACAATCGTCGCTTTCATTTGCTTGTACATCATATTAAGCATGATGCTCTCAAACTCCTGGCAAGCCTGCTTCAATTCCTTGTCGTCCTGGCTTTGCACAGCATCCTCCAGCATTTTTGCAAAGCTATCGTCGGAAGCCTGCTCCGCTGACCTTGCTGCATCATTCGCATAGCTGCTGGCTACGTTACCGCTTATTTTTCCTATATCCATAATACCTCTCATCCCTTGCACTTTCAATACCAGGAGTTTCCGTGCAGACTCCTAGGCCTTCCAAACCGGTTACCCGCCTTGCCATATTCCCGTGTGCTATCTGCTCAGGTTATTTGCAATGCCAAGCATCTCGTCGGCGGATTGGATCGCCTTGGAATTTAATTCATAAGCCCTTTGGGCGACAATAAGCTTGACCATTTCCTCAACAGTTTTCACATTGGATGCCTCAAGAAAGTTCTGGTTGATCAGGCTTTTTTGTGTAGAATCCAGCGCCATGACAGGGGTGCCTGCCGCCTGGGTAGCCTTATACAGATTCCTTCCGATGCCTTCAAGACCGTTCCGGTTTTCAAAATAAGCAAGGCCAATCGTCTGCCCGATCGGTACATTTATACCTTCATCATCAAGGTAGCTTAATTCGCCGGTTTGCGATACAACCAATCTGGACAGGTCAATATCGATCATGATGGGCGCCCCGGCATCATCCAGCACCGGATACCCTTCCGAGGTGGTAAGCATTTTGCCGCTGTCCGTCAGGCTGAGTTTAAAGCTGCCGTCTCTGGTGTAGTTGATTTCTCCTGCCGGTCCCTGAACCAGAAAAAAGCCTTCGCCGTCAATGAAGAAGTCGAGTTTGTTGCCCGTTTCCTCAGGACTGCCTGTTGAAAAATCTTTTACGGTCGCTACCGGCGTAGTGCCATGCCCGACCTGCAAATTTACCGGCTTTCCTCCATTAGGAAGCACACGCGCCCTGTCCATCGTCTCATAAAGCAAATCCTTAAATTCCACACGTTCCTTTTTATATCCTGTTGTATTCACATTGGCCAGATTGTTTGAAATGACGTCCACAGTCATCTGCTGTGCGGTCATTCCTGAAGCCGACGTCCACAATGCCCTCATCATAATTGTTTGCCTCCTGTTTTAAAGTTCATCAGCCTACTGCGCCCACTTCATTCACGGCTTTTTCTAGCGTCCCGTCCATTGCCTGCAGCACTTTTTGGTTCGCTTCATACGAGCGCATGACCGTTATCATGTCCACCATCTCCCGGACAATATTGACATTCGACAGCTCCGTGAAGCCTTGCTGGACCGTCCCGGTAAAAGCAACCGTCTGCGCATCCTCATCTGCCTGGATCAAGTTGTTGCCATATTTTTTAAGTACTGTAGTATCTGCGAATTCCGTTATCAAAAGTTTGTCAACCACTTCGTCGTTCTGGATGATCGTACCGTCTTCCCCTACAGAGAATTCACCGCTCCCAAGTATGATCGGGCCATTCTCTCCCAGGACCGCATAACCTTCCGCGGTCACCAGATAGTTATCGCTGTTTTTGGAAAAAGAGCCGTCACGCGTATACATTTCTCTCCGGGCACCTTCCGCGTCCTCCATCATAACTGTAAAGAAAGCATTGCTGCTGTCCCTGATTGCCATATCAAGATCATTTTCCGTTTTGGTAAGCTGTCCCTGGGAATAGTACGTAAATACTTCGCCAACATCATTGCCAAGCTCCATCGTACCGATATTCCGCATGCTGCGGGGTGTTCCATTATAATCCTTTATGATTTTCGTGAGTACGGAAGGAAAGCTCTCCAGAACCAGTATATCCTTTTTGTAGCCATTTGTACTGACATTCGCCATATTATTCGAAATAATATCCATCTTTTTTTGAATTGCCAGCATACTCCAGCCTGAAGTGTACAAGCCACGTATCATATTTGCTCCTTACATTCCTTTTAGGGATTTTGGGATTTTTACTTCATGCTTATAAAAACTCTATATATACAAGTATTATCGGAAAGATCTCTTCATAACTTAACATATTCCATCAAACAAAATCGAAGGAGCATCGAGCACTATCTATTTTAGAGCAAGACTTAAGCTATACTCCATAAATTAAAATCCAGGGGGCATTGAGCCCCTCTCGATTTTGGGATACATGCCTTCGGGCATGTTCCATAAAAAAGACCGGGCAGTTCCGTACGCCCGGCCTTCCGATCTTCCAGTTGCTTATTCTTCAATTCTTAATGTTAAGTGTATTTTTCGCTGTAGCGTTAATTGGTTTTGTGGAAAGGATATATGCTTTAATTTAGCTCTATCTATTCTTTACCCTATAATTTTAGTGCCTATATTTGCCTTCCGCTATCGCTCCCTGTTCAATGGCTTCAATATTATTCAGCGCTTCTCCGGTGCCGAGCGCCACACAGGATATCGCATCATCTGCAATAATGACGTTAATGCCCGTCTTCTCCTGCAGAAGCTTATCCAGGCCATATACGAGGCTGCCCCCGCCGGTCAGCACAATGCCTCTGTCGCTGATATCGGCCGCAAGCTCCGGAGGCGTTCTTTCAAGAACGGCATGCACGGCTTCTATAATGCTTGACATGGGCTCCTCAAGAGCTTCCATGATCTCTGTCGACGTAACGGTGATAGTCTTGGGCAGTCCGGAAATCAAATTCCTTCCTCTTACGTCCATTACAACCTCCTGTACCCTTGGATAGACCGTGCCGATATTTATTTTAATCTCTTCCGACGTGCGCTCTCCGATCATAATATTATGTTTTTTGCGCATATACCGGACGATTGATTCATCGAACTTGTCTCCGGCTACCTTGATGGATGACGAAACGACCGTTCCGCCCAGGGATATGACAGCTATATCCGTCGTGCCGCCGCCTATATCGACTACCATACTGCCGCATGCCTTTGAGATATCAATTCCGGCGCCGATGGCCGCCGCTATCGGTTCTTCTATCAGGTAGGTCTTTCTGGCGCCCGCCTGCATCGCCGCATCGATGACCGCGCGCCGCTCGACTTCAGTAACGCCGCTCGGTACGCAAACCATGATCCTTGGCTTGAAAAGCCTGAATGCCTTACTCCCGCATATTTTATTTATGAAATATTTGAGCATTCTCTCCGTAATATCATAATCCGATATGACGCCTTCCCTCAGCGGCCTAATCGCAACTATATTACCCGGCGTCCTTCCCAGCATGCGACGTGCTTCTTCACCGACCGCCAGCAGCTTGTTCGTATTTTTGTCAATTGCCACAACGGACGGCTCACGCAGTACGATTCCTTTTCCCTTGATATAAACCAGCACGGATGCAGTTCCAAGATCGATTCCGATGTCCTGTCCCAAACCCAATAGAAACACCCCTTTGTATTAGCTTGTACAGCCCTTGCAGGCTCGTTAAATATGTAAATTTATGCCATTCCGTTTGCTAAAAATAGGCTTAATAACACTATCAAAATAATCTTATCATAATATTGTAAATATGCAACATCATAATCACTTACATTTATTTTACATTATTTTTCATTTTATAACAAATATTTTTATATAGGCTATTTATATCATTATTATTAATCCCTGCATGCAAAAGGAGCTGATACAATATCTAGCCTGCACCAGCTCCCACGGTGTGTATCATATTTATCTTTTTTTCATTCGCCCTAAACTGCCTTTGCATTTCCCCCCTGGTACTTAGCCTTCGTTGCTTCACCGCCTCTTATGTGCCTTTCCGCCTTGTTTTCTTCAAGTACAATCCTGACACTGTCGGCAAGCTCGGGCTTTACCCTGTTCAGCCTCTCTGTGACATCCTTGTGTACCGTACTTTTACTGATACCAAATTTTTTAGCGGCCGCTCTTACGGTTGTTTTTTTGTCGATAATATAATTGGCCAGCTCTACCGCCCTCTCTTCAATATATCCCTTCAACTAAGTACCCCCCTCTTCAAGTCATACTGTGGAGATGTCTTAAAAAACTTCTGTATCTGTAGACTTTTTTGCCGGTAATTCGCTTTTGCAATCTTCATCCTGATGCTGCCTTGCTTTACTAATGTATATATATGCCCTGCAGCGGATTGATATGATTTAATTATGCGTAATGACAAAATAAGACCTCACCGAACACGCTAAAATAGTATAAATAAATAGCGTACAATCGAGTAGGAGGCGGCTAATCGCCGCCGACCTCTCACACCACCGTATGTGCGGTTCCGCGTACAGCGGTTCAATAGTTTAAATGCAGTGCCTCGTATTTCTCGGCTATGTCCACATAGCCGAGGGATTCGAGGTATTTGTCTGTCAGCGTATGACTAAGTATCCCACTACCGGCCACTCTCCAGTAGCCTT
>JBDKVA010000203.1:0-1758 GCA_039679375.1 Clostridiaceae bacterium | reverse complement strand
GAACATAAATTGTCTTATTTGCTTGCATTGTAAATAGAATGGATTTTTACGGACTAATTTTAAGGCGGGCAGTTTGATTCTAAACATAATCTGGATTATTCTGTGCGGGTGGGAACTGGCCATTTACCACCTGGTGGCGGGTTTGGTTATAACCATTATCGGCATCCCGTTCGGGCTTCAGCATTTCCAGCTGGCCAAACTGGGGCTGATCCCTTTCGGTGCAAGGATCTATTGAGGAAGACCGCCTGGCTGGACGCGCCGGAACAACGCCGGATGAACTGGACTGTTATCTGGACAGCATTATTGATGAGGTGGGCAATAATAAAAAACACGCTGCTTTAGATTAGTGTGTTCCAATTGCTTTCTCATTCGGTTGGGTTTTTTTGCTCATCCTCCTCCGGATCGTTGATGCTCTCCTGCATGAAGACATCAAATTGTTGAATGATGCCGGAGCAATAGTCTTTTAACTTTGGAATGTCAATGGTTATGGTTTCCCATAAGCTTTCCACGTCAATTTTGCCATAGCTGTGGGCAGCCACATTGCGCAACGCCTTAATCTGGGTCCAAGGCATTCCCGTGTAGGTTTGCTTGAAATCGTTGGTGAGATGCGTGGTCAATTCTCCAATTTGCATGATACAAAGAGCCGTAGCGTTCCTATATATGGAATCCTGCGCGAATACCGCGTAATCTTTTCCGAACCGCCGCATGGCTTCCTCTATCTCATGGCAATAGGAAATGATTCAGCGGAGTACGTCGGCGTTCCGGTCATCCGCCATACAGAAGCACCTCTTCTTTCCGTATCCTATGAAGAAAGTCGTCTTCCAGGCTGCCTGTTGTCAGAACGTCCACTTTAGTCTGCAGAGCTTCTTCAAGCTCCGTATATAACCCGCACAGGGCGAACATCCCCTTAAGTGCCCCTTTATCCACACGCAAATCTATATCACTGTTTTCAGCCACTTCTCCACGGGCGTAAGAGCCAAAGAGATATACGCGTTCCACACCATATTTTCGGGCGATCGGTTCTACAACAGCTTTGAGCTCCTCTATCGTATACTTTTTCGCTGCCATTGCTCTCGCCTCCTTGAAAACATCTTGATTTATTATATCACAGCCGTTTTTACAATCTGCTTAAATCTGGTAATAAAAGGATGTATAGTGAAGCCGCTTTCATTGCTGGAGTTGTCCTGCCAGCTTAAACTGACACAGAGTGCGCCCGGGAAACTGCTGGTGATCAAATTTGATGGCTGGGACGGAGCTGAAAGCTCCAGCGGTGGGCGGACACTGGGCAGTTCTTTTGCTCCCAGCGCCCAGGCCGGAAACACAAAAATAAACACAAAAACGGGTGGTATTATTTTGAGTTTCAAGTCAGATGATCACCCGAAAATTTAGGGATTTTTAAGCAATCCCTAAGTACAACCCCACGAAAAAGTGACCGAATAATCAGACGACTGATTGCAGTTGACTAACTGATCTTGAAAGCAGCTTTTGCCGAGTCTTGTATGACCACTTAAAGGGAGAGGCAAATGATTTTGGCTATCTTAATGTAATCACTGTCTTCCTCGAAAATATTCTGTCTGTTTATCCCCCGGTAAATAATATAATACAATCCGGTTTGGCTGTATTGTCGAACTTGCCTCCCCATGCCTCCACCCCCTTGCCAAGTTATACCATGACCCTATGCAAAACTATATGCTATTGACATTTAAGGTACGTCCCCATTCGTCCCCTTAAACGACGAGCAGGGCGGTCTTTTGGCTT
>JBDKVA010000202.1:0-26145 GCA_039679375.1 Clostridiaceae bacterium | reverse complement strand
TAAGATTGCTGGAGGACATTGTGGCAAAAAGGCTTCATATTGAGCCTGACCGCATTGGACACATCAGCATTGCGAAACGTTCGGTTGATGCTCGCGACAAGCAGGATATCCATTTTAAAATGGATCTAGCTGTGTATGTATCCGTGGACGAAGACGAAATCCTTTACCGGTATAGGGATAAGAGCATATCAAAAAGAATTGAACTGAATTACACCATACCCCAAAATAGAAAATTAAAACAGCGTCCGATTGTTGTGGGCTGCGGGCCGGCGGGGATGTTCGCCGCTCTTGTTCTTGCTGAAGCGGGTGCAAGGCCGATCCTGCTCGAGCGTGGACTCGATGTGGACCGGCGCAGGGAAAGCGTGCTGAAGTTCTGGCGCACCGGGGTACTTGATACCAAAACTAACGTACAATTCGGCGAAGGCGGCGCGGGTGCCTTCTCGGACGGAAAGCTGAAAACGGGGAGCATGAATTCGAAAAAGTGGAAGGTGCTCAGTGAATTTGTCGAAGCGGGCGCACCGCCTGAAATCATGTATCTGGGTAAACCACATATCGGGACTGACCGCCTTTCTGAGGCAGTAAAACATATTCGGCAGAAAACGGCCGGACTTGGCGGTGAGATCCGTTTTGACGCCAATGTAACTGAAATTTTCCGAAAAAATGGGCAGGTAACAGGGGTCGGTTTTATTGAAAACGGGAAATACAATGAGCTTCCTGCGGACCATATCGTGCTCGCTATCGGGCACAGTGCCCGTGATACCTATGAAAAGCTTCTGGAAAGCGGCGTCTTTCTGGAACAGAAACCCTTCGCCGTCGGTGTTCGTATAGAACATCCGCAGGAATTGATCAACAGAATACAATATGGCAGTTTTGCAGGGCACCCTGCACTTGGCGCTGCCGATTACAGAATGGTAGTACACCTTAAGAACGGAAGAGGCGTTTATACATTCTGTATGTGCCCGGGGGGCTGTGTCGTTGCAGCGGCATCCGAGGAGAATGCCCTGGTGACGAATGGAATGAGCGAATATGCGCGCGACGGTATAAATGCCAACACAGCTCTTTTGGTAACTCTCGGGAGAAAGGACCTTGGAAGCACCCATCCGCTTGCAGGTATCGCATTCCAGCGAAAGATCGAAGCAGCTGCATTTGTGGCGGGCGGCGGCGGATACAAAGCTCCCGTACAAAGGTTGGAGGATTTTCTTAAAAAGCGTCCCACGACGGCTCTTGGAGCCGTATTGCCAACATATCTGCCCGGCACCGGTCTGTCCGAGGTGGATTCCTATCTGCCCTGCGATATTACGGACTCCCTGCGGAAAGGCATTGAAGAGATGGGTGAATGGATGGGCGGCTTTTCATATCCGGATGCACTTTTAACAGGAGTTGAAACCCGCAGTGCTTCTACTGTACGTATCACCAGGGAGGACAGCCTTGAGGCCGTCGGGATCAAAGGTCTATACCCGTGCGGCGAGGGAGCCGGATATGCAGGAGGGATCGTATCGGCTGCCGTAGATGGAATACTGTGTGCTGAGCGTATCGTAGACGGTTGAACGGCTCAAATTGCAGTTAAGGCTCGGCTAAAATATTACTACCGCTTCAAGTTATATTTTACGATGCCTAAATTCAATGGATAGGTTTGTTTTTATGCGAATCATGTTATAATAGGAGATGGAATACGGTAAATCGAACGAACGAAAAACAGCTAAATCGAGCAGGAGGGAAAGAATTATTCCGCCCTTCCTGCTCGCCGCGCGAGCGCCGGTCGCTTGATTCACAGTGGAATTCACTTCCACTGCGAAGCGCTTAAGCGACAAATTACACTTCGGCGCTCTGTGCATAAAACAAACACGATAAGGAGAATACACAATGGGATTATATGAGAAATGGAAGCAAGTGGCAGAAGCTGATAATGGAAAAGAGGCCAACAATCGTTTCTGGAATGATTATCTGGAGAAGGAAAAGGGTAATTATGCGTACATACTGGAAAACAGGCAGAATAAGCTTGAGGGTAAGGTAGAAGAGCTTGCCGCGAAATTCAACATGGAACCTGAAATTTTTGCAGGCTTTCTGGATGGCATCAACACCAGCCTGGTCAATGGGGTCGATATCGATTCGCTGGAACCGGATACGGCATTATCAGCTGAGATCGATTTTGAAAAGCTGTACTGGAACATGCATGAAGCAAAAGCCGACTGGCTTTATAATCTGGAACAGTGGGACGGCATACTGACAAAGGAAAAGAGAGATGAAATAACCAGGAAGTTCAGGCAATCCAAAATCGCTGTCAGCAGCAAGGTCGGCAGAAATGACCCGTGCCCGTGCGGCAGCGGTAAGAAGTATAAAAAGTGCTGTGGTAAATAATATTATTAGTTCATTCAATATAGCAGGAAACAGGTTTTTCAGGGGTAACAGGAGTTGATTTTTTTGTCCGTGCTGCAAATGGCTGGAGCAATAGCAAGAGAAATGCTGAATGCATTTTTCATGAATTACTTTTTTATATTTTTATATATACTGGTTATTCTGTTTATCCGTAGTCAGTACCAAAAGTATTCCGATATGCAAAGCGATATTTATGGAAAACCGGTGAAGAGCCTTAAGGAGAGGACGGAACATATCATTCTGACCGGTCTTGTAGCCGGTTTTGCAGCAAGCTTTATTGCTGTGGCATCAGGCATCACCATCGAGACGGAGTCCGTCAGGTATCTTTTTTATATCATGTGCCTGCTGCTCCTTTTTGACATGAGATTCCTGAACATATCCTACGCAGCAGGCATTTTGGCAGGCTTCAGCCTGATATTCGGCTACCCGGAGGTAAACATACCCTCATTGCTTGCCCTGGTAAGCATACTGCAGATGGTGCAAAGCCTGCTGATCTACTTCAACAGGAAAAGCGACCTGGTTCCCATATTCATAAACCATAATGATGAGATAACGGGCGCTTTCCTGATCAGGCGCTTCTGGATGATACCTATTGTATTTTTTACCTATGTACTTCAAAATGCAGGGGTATCATCGAATTTTTCCGCAAACTGGACAATGCTATTCGGTTCCGGTCCTTTAAAGGACGGAATTTATGCGCTTGGCCTCGACTGCCTTGTAGCAGTGCTGTGTTATTCGGATATTGCCATAACGAAGCATCCGGAGAAAAAATGCACCCAGAGCGCAGCTTTGCTTTTTACCTATAGCGCCATACTGCTTTTGATTTCAGTGTTCGCGCTGAGAATCAGTTGGCTTGATTACATTGGGGTTATATTCTGCGTTCTTGCACATGAGGGGATCCATTTCTATTCAATCTTTACGGAAAAAAGGGGTCAGCCGCTTTATAACGCAGTCCGGCGCGGTTTGAGGGTAATGGATGTGCTGCCGCAGAGCCATGCCCAATTGATGGGCATGCAGCGTGGAGACATCATACTGAGCATTAATAATAACGATATCCAGACAGATGAAGGCGCAGCGGAAGCTTTGCGCGAATTTCCCACATTTACGTGGATCCGTGTTTCAGGCTGGGACGGAAAGGAAAGAACGATTGAATACCGCTGTTTTCCGGGTGGTTACAATTCGCTTGGTATCATCACCGTACCAAGGGAGAAGGAAGTTACCTACAATACCGGATCATTTGAGCACATGAGCATCCTTAAAAATATTGTCAATAAATTTAGAGGGATAGACAGGTCTGTATAAAGAATATTGATAAAATTACATTTCTATTTGAGTAAAATCATAATATAATATTTTAATCAGCAGGTTATCTGCAGTAAGGGGGACATATGCCGGAACTCTACCTCAAACCGGCGGATGAAAAGCTTTTGCCGGAACTTATGGAAATTTACAATTATTACATATTAAATACTACAGTGACCTTCCATACGAAGGAAATAGATATTAATGGTATGAGAGAAATCCTGTTCGACGGTGACCCGAGATTCCAGTCCTTTGTCATCATGGACGGGTATGAGCTTTGCGGTTATTGCATCCTGGCTCATTTCTCAAAACGTGAAGCCTATGACACCACCGCCGAGGTGACGATATACCTGAAGCACGGGTATGAGCGCAGGGGAATCGGTACTTTTGCGGTGAAGAAGCTGGAAGAGATTGCTTTGCAGAATGGCTTCCATGCACTGATTGCAATCATTTGCGAAGAAAATAAAGGAAGCGTTGGTTTATTCACCAGCCTTGGATACAAAAAATGCGCTCACTACAGGGAAATTGGCACCAAATTCGGGCGTTTGCTTGATATCGTTAGCTTTCAGAAAATTTTAACAACTTATTGCTGCGAAATTGCAATAAAAAACAAGAAAATAGTTTCACATTCACGGCAATAAGTACATTCGTTGGGTTGCGGGCGGCAGCCCGCATTAGATACTGAAAGGATGTAAAGTATGGATCTAAAGGGAGCAGAAAACCATTACCTTGCAGCCCGCAAAATGGGTGTAAAGGAATATTCCAAAAACATATCGAAAGGTCAGACGGGCTACCTGCCATTCCTTGAAGGTGTTTTGAAGAATATTGAAATTGTCTATGAGCTGGACCTTGGGATCATTGACCTGCCTCTTAAAAAGATCATCGGCACGTATACCTATGCCAGAAGCAGGTCATTTGCCAGCAACTATATGCCTCTTCTTACGGTAAAAACGGAATTTGCATCAAAATGGAGCAGTTTATGTTCTGTTCACATTAACGAAGGAATCAGGGATCCAATAAAGGTCTATGAATACCTCAACTGGTTTTATGTAGTCGAGGGAAATAAAAGGGTGAGCGTGCTCAAATATTTTGATGCATACTCTATCCAGGGACAGGTATCAAGGCTGGTGCCCAAAAAGGATGACAGCGATGTTACGATTTCCATTTATTATGAGTTCCTCGAATTCTACAAAAAGACCGGGATCAACCTTATTTGGTTTACGAAAAGGAACTCCTTCCATCAACTGACGGGTTATCTGGATGGGTTTAACCCGGAACTCAACCCGGAAAATCTGAACAAATACAAGTATTTCCTCAATTTTATCTATATGCCATTCCGGAAGGTATATCTGGAGCTTGGCGGTCAAAAGCTGCCCATCACTACGGGCGATGCTTTCCTTGAGTATATAAAGGTATATGGTATGCCTGAGGAAATCGACGACCTGGCGCTCAGAGCAAGGCTGAGCGGCTTTATCATTGAGCTTCAGCAAATGTCAGGTAACAAGACAGCCGACATACAGACGATCCCCGTTGATAACGGAGAAAATATCATCTCGGCGCTTACCACGTTTGTCAGGCCGAAGAAATCACTCAAGGTGGCTTTCGCATATGCCAGCGATGCAAAATCCTCCAGCTGGACCTATGCCCAGGAAATGGGCAGAAATCACGTAAATAATGTATTTGGGGATACGATCAGCACCTCATTCATTGATAATGTGCCTGAATCACTTGATGCGTACGATTCTTTAAGGAAACTTGCGGAAGAAGGCAATGATGTCGTGTTTGCCACAAGTCCTTCCTTTATCAATGCCACCCTGAAGGCGGCGCTTGAGTTCCCCGAGACGAAGTTTCTGAACTGTTCCGAGACGCATTCCTATAAGCATGTAAATACCTATTTCGGAAGGATTTATGAGCCAAGGTTTCTTGCCGGTATGGTGGCGGGATCGGTGACACGGTCCAATATCGTCGGGTATGTAGGGACCAATCCCATCCCGGGTGTCATAAACGGTATTAATTCGTTTGCTATTGGAGCAAGGATGGTCAACGCAAATGTAAAAGTGAAAGTGGAATGGCTGAATTGCTGGGATAGTCAGAAGGGTGCGGGGACAGCAAGCAAAAATCTGATCAGGCTTGGCGCAGACGTAATATCCCACCATGATACGCTTTCAAACCGGGAATTTTCAAAAGAGTATGGCGTATATGCCGTTCTGAGAAGTATTGACAATGATGGCCGTGCAAACGAGTACATAGCGGCGCCTGTCTGGAACTGGGGTATTTTTTACGAAAAAATGCTGAGAAACCTGATAAACAGCTGGAAGCCCTTCGGTTCGGAACAGAAGGTCATCAACTTCTGGTGGGGCATGGATTCCGGCATTGTGGACTTTTTTTATTCCAAGAGGCTGGTGCCAAGAGAGACTCAGAAGCTGTTGGATTTCCTGAAAAGCATGATCATAAACGGAACGTTCCATCCTTTTACGGGACCGATCTATGATCAGAATGGCGTTCTGAGAGTGAAGCAGGAGCAGCTTGCCACCCGTGAACAGATCATCGGGATGGATTGGTTTGCTGATATTATTGAGAGCGAATTACCACGTACTGGAGACCAGATACCAGAAACCGGAGACTAGAAACCAGAGATAAGAGATAAGAGACCAGGAGTTTCCGGGCGGACTCCTATATATCAATGATATGATAACCATAGGCATTTATGATGGTTGTATTCTTGTACTGCATGATTTTATCCTGCCTTTTGTAGTTCAGATGTTGATGCCCATGGAAAAAGTACCGGGGAGAATACCGGTCAAGCATATCCACAAAGCTTTGATAACCGCGGTGGGCGAGGTCGTCCCCATCGCCAAGCCCCTTTGCCGGGGCGTGTGTAAGAAGTATATCGAAGCCCTGGTTTTTTCTTATGGTTCTTCCCAACCGGCTGATTCTTTTTGCCATTTCATCCTCGGTGTATTGAAATTCCATATTGTTGTATTTCATACAGCCGCCCAGTCCTACAATCTTTACACCCTTATAGCTGATAAGCCTGTCGTCGGCTGATTCGCATCCCTCGGGAGGATTATTGATATAATGTCTGTTATGATTGCCCGGAACATAAAAAAGCGGTGCTTTTATCATTGTTACAAGGAAGGAAAGGTATTCAGCCTTCAAGTCGCCGCATGAAAGAACAAGTTCGATGTCCGCAAAGCGTTCATGGTCAAAAAAATCCCATATGTAAGGCTCTTCCTTATCTGAAACCAACAATATCTTCATATAAATACACTCGTCCGGTCCGGTCAAAAATCGAGTAGAAGGGAAAACAATTATTCCACCCTTCCTACTCGCCGTGCGAGCGCCGGTCGCTTGCTTCACTGTGGAATTCACTTCCACTGTCAAGCGCTTAAGCGACAAATTACACTTCGGCGCTCTGTACATAATAGGGATACAGACCTGCATCTGCGGGAGTATCCCACACCTATTATACTAAATCCATCAATTTTAGACAATAAGAACAATTTGATTACATTTTGCTGTTAAAAGCTGCATCTGACTAAACAGTGGCTTTTTCATGCAGCCTCGGTTATTTAACATATTAACATTTTAGGTATAATGTATTATAATGGTATAAACATAATTATGGAAATATTATGTTTACTAAGCAATTCTATCGGCTCCAATTATATAAAAATTTAATTATTTTGACAGCCAAAAGTGATTGGGAGGAGAGAACATATGAATTCAGTTATCGTGACGGATGAAAGCAAATGCATGGGTTGTAACAAATGCATCCATACCTGCCCCGTATTCAGTGCCAATGTTTCAATAATAAAGGATGGCGTCAGTAAAACTCATGTGGATTCTGACAAGTGCATCATGTGCGGCAGGTGTCTGGATGTTTGCAGCCACAATGCCAGGGATTACCGGGATGATACTGAAAGGTTCATGAATGATCTCCTGAAAGGAAAGAAATTAAATATTATTGCAGCTCCTGCTGTCAAAACCAATTTCGATGGATACAGGAGGCTTGCCGGGTATCTTTGCTCGCAGGGGAATGCAGAGGTATATGATGTCTCATTGGGTGCGGACATTACAACGTGGGCTTATCTCAAAGCCCTCAAAACAAAAAAACTGGATTCGGTCATTTCACAGCCCTGTCCTGCAATAGTTAATTATATTCAAAAATACAGGCAGGATCTGATCCCGAAGCTGGCGCCGGTACATAGCCCGATGATGTGCACCGCCATTTACATGAAAAAATACAGAAAGGCCGAAGGACCGATTTGTTTCCTGTCTCCCTGCATAGCCAAGATTTCAGAAATCAACGATCCAAACACCCATAGCCTGGTTGAATATAATGTTACATTCAAAAAACTTTATGAATACTTGGAAACAAATAAGATCGATCTGAACAATTTTCCGGAGAAGGAATTTTCCGGACAGGTGCTGGGACTTGGCGACATTTACAGCATACCCGGCGGTTTGAAGGAGAATGTATATCATTACATGCCTGACGCTTGGGTGAAACAGGTGGAAGGCACAGAGCTTGCCTATGATTATCTGGAGGAGTATTCAAATAGATTGAAAAAAGGTATGGAGCTGCCGGTGCTTGTTGACATACTCAGTTGCATGCATGGCTGCAATATGGGCTCAGGAACTGAAAAGAAAGCGGAACTGACCGATATTGAACATACGATGCATCATCTTAAGACGGAGAAGCATGGCAAGCTCAAATCAAGACCATCCAAGCTGATTGCATATTTTGACAGACAACTGGATCCGGATGATTTTATAAGAGAGTACTCACCAGGGAAGCAGGAAGAAATCAAACAGCCTGACGGGGATGAGACGGAGAGCATATTCAACAGGCTTCTTAAGCACGATAAGGATTCCCGCAACAGAAATTGCAACGCTTGCGGCTACGGTTCATGCAGCCTGATGGTAAAAGCAATACACAACGGCTACAACCATGTGGGAAATTGCATTGATTATAATTTAAAAATATCTGCGGACAAAGCTGTAGTCGACCGCAAGAATTCGGAATTGACGGCTGCATTTGAAGAACTGGACCGGTTGAGCAAAGTACGCAGCCGCAAGCTTGATATGCTGAAGCTTCGCGTTGCGGATATCACTCAGGCTATCCAGGGCGTCTCTGCTGCAACAGCTGAGAATTCAAACAAGGTGGAGAGTATATCCTCAGACACGGAAGGATTGCTCAATATTTCCGAAAACCTGCAGGCCAGGATCAATGATATGCAGGCATCTGTCGGCAATTTTACAAGGATCACAGGGGATATCGTCGTTATCTCTGAAAATACGAATCTGCTTTCGTTGAACGCATCTATCGAGGCCGCACGGGCAGGTAAGGCCGGGCTCGGTTTTTCCGTTGTGGCGGAAGAGATAAAGAAGCTTGCGGAAAATTCAAAGATGTCCGCACAGTCTACCAAAAAGGATGAACAGGTGATGATATCAGGTATGGAGGAGATCCTTAAAATCTCTTCCGAATTGGAAAAAAGAGTTGAAGCAGTCAATAATGATATATTAAATATGTCTGCCATACTCGCACAGACGTCGGAAAAAAGTGAAGAGATATTCCATTCAGCCAATCTGCTGCTTGACGAACAGAATGCCGAATAACACCAATAATGATTGGTGTTGTTTGGCTTATCATGGTATAATTCATATAAACGCTTTATATGTGTTATACTTATATACGGTAAAGGGGGATGTTTAACGCTTAGGCGTGGATTTCCTTTAAAAAATCCAAAAGGGAGGAAAATATTTGTGACGTTGAGTGTTAAGCAATTGTACAGGGAGAGCGATAATTATTTCAACAAACAGGTTGAAGTGGCCGGATGGGTCAGGACGATCAGGGATTCAAAAACCTTCGGATTTATAGAATTGAATGACGGCTCTTTCTTCAGGAATCTTCAGATTGTCTTTGATGAGAGTGTATTGGATAATTTCAAAGAAATAGCAAAGCTGCCCCAGGGGTCATCCATAAAAGTACGCGGCGGGTTTGTGGCTACACCTGATGCCAAGCAGCCTTTTGAACTTCGCGCTGAATCGATTGAGATCGAAGGCTTGTGTTCTTTGGACTATCCTCTCCAGAAAAAGCGCCATTCTTTTGAATTTCTTCGGACCATAGCGCATCTGAGGCCGAGAACCAACACATTTTCAGCTGTTTTCAGACTGAGGAGCGCCGCTGCCTTTGCGATCCACCGTTTCTTCCAGGAGAGGGGTTTTGTATATGTGCAGACGCCCATTATTACGGGAAGCGACTGTGAAGGCGCCGGTGAAATGTTCAGGGTGACGACATTGGATCCGGATAATCCGCCAAGGGATGAAAGCGGCTGTGCAGACTTTTCACAGGACTTTTTCGGACGGCCGACAAGCCTTACCGTGAGCGGACAGCTGACTGGTGAAACCTACTGCATGGCATTTGGGAAAATATATACCTTCGGACCTACGTTCAGAGCTGAAAATTCCAATACAGCAAGGCATGCAGCCGAGTTCTGGATGATCGAACCGGAAATCGCCTTTGCCGGTCTGCAAGAAGATATGCAGATGGCGGAAGATATGATGAAGTACCTTATCAACTATTGCCTGGAAAATGTTCCGGAGGAGCTTGAGTTTTTCAACAGCTTTGTTGACAATACCCTGATGGACAGGCTGCATAATGTGGTGAATTCCGATTTTGGCCATGTAACTTATACGGAAGCAATCGAACTCCTGGAAAAGGAAAATTCCAGCTTCGATTATCCGGTCAAGTGGGGAAGCGACCTTCAGACCGAGCATGAGAGATATTTGACGGAAAAGATTTTCAAAAAGCCTGTATTCGTAACAGATTATCCGAAAGAAATAAAAGCCTTTTACATGAGGCTGAACGATGACGGAAAGACCGTTGCGGCAATGGATCTTCTGGTTCCGGGAGTCGGTGAGATCATCGGCGGGAGTCAGAGGGAAGAACGTTATGATCTGCTAGCCAGGCGCATGGATGAACTGGGGCTTGCGCAGGATGATTACAAATGGTATATGGATCTCAGAAAATACGGCGGTACAAGGCATGCGGGTTTCGGGCTTGGCTTTGAAAGAGCGGTCATGTACCTGAGTGGTATGGCCAATATAAGAGATGTCATACCATTCCCGAGAACGCCAAAGACTGCAGACTTTTAGGAGTCAGCTTTACTGCGATACGTTCAATATTACAATTGAACCTTTTCATCTCAGAATATCTCAGATGTCAGAGCACTTTGAAATCCTTACAGGATATTGCGGGTTTCATATGCTCTGACCAGCCAACGCTTATGATACACATCATGGAAAAGCACCAAAATAAAATTTAAAATGGGAGGTAATGTCATGAATGAAATGGTAAATGAGCAAACCAGGGAAGACAAAATCAGGATTTCTGAAGAAGTCATCGCTACGATTGCCGGTATAGCGGCAGCTGAAAATGAAAACCTTGCATCGATGGGCGGTGGCTTTGTGGATGGATTGGCAGGCATGCTCGGCAAAAAATCACCCGGAAGGGGTATCAAGGTTGAAATGAAGGACAACCTTGTTGCCATTGACCTGTCGGTCGTCATGCAATATGGCTGCAAAATACACGAGGTTGCCCGTGATCTGCAAACCAGGGTGCGTGATGCAGTGGAAGGCATGACCGGAATGGTGGTCAACTCGATCAATGTCAACATACTTGGCGTAAGTATGGGAAAAGGATCCGGCAAACTGGAAGTTGTTGATGAAGCAACGCCGCAGGCATGATTTTTATGAAAAGGAACATACATTTTACTTCATGAAGAAATTTCTATTTAAATTGTTTATTGTACTTTCTTCAGCACTGCTGCTTTTCATACTCATTTTCTTTACAGGCAGCTTTGATGAACTGGTACATATTGTAAAAAATGCCAAGGCCGTATGGCTGGCTGCAGGCTTTGGCTGTATGATTGCATATTGGGTGATCGATGCATCCATATTGCACATTCTCGCGCTTGCCATGCTGGAAAGACAGCCATTAAAAGATTCAATCAGAGTCACCATGATCGGGCAGTTTTTTAATGCCATAACGCCATTGTCCGGCGCCGGCCAGCCTGTACAGGCATATGTGATGGTAAAGGATGGTGTTAAGCCCGGTCATGCGGCTTCGATCATCATAGTAAAAACAGTGCTTCATCAGTTTGTAATTGTTTTGTATTCCATTGCGGCATTTGTTTTCAAGGGTTCTTACTTTGCCGCGAATATACCGCAATTCTATTATTTCTTTATATTGGGCTTGCTGGTGAATACAGCCTTCCTGATTCTCTATCTGCTTTTTTTGTTTAACAGGCAGACTGCTAAGAGGGTGCTCGTTTTTATTTTTAAAGTGCTCAGAAAACTAAAGTTCCTTAAAAAATTGGATAAAGCAGAAAAAAAGATGGACAGCGAGCTGAATAGCTTCTGTGAAGGAGCGTCCATTTTATGTAATAGAAGGTCCCTGATCATTAAGCTGACGGTCATGCAGGTGCTGCAATTCACCTTTATGTTTGCGATACCTTATTTCATTCAGCTTGCAGTCGAAAAGCACGGCGCTTCACTATTTAACATGCTGGCGGCACAGTCGATGATCACGCTGATTTCACTGCTGGTTCCCACACCGGGGGCCACAGGCGGATTCGAAGGCTTAAGTTATTTGTTTTACGGCCTGTTTTTTACAAAAGCCTTCATTATTCCGGTCATTTTGATATACAGGGTCCTTACCTATTATTCTTCTGCAATAATTGGAGGCCTGTTTACCTTATTGGCTCCCGAGAAGCCGCTGAAACGTCAAATGTAAGTATGCAGGAGGTTTTTCACATGAGATATAAGCTCATTAGTTGTGAAGTTTTTTCAAGACCGGCTTTCAAGGCAGCGGCAAACTCCAGGCACACCGTCGATATGGAATTTACAAAGCTGCGTTCCCATACGAAACCGGAATCTTTAAGGGAAGAAATACAAAGCATAATCGACAGGACAACGGAGCAGTATGATGCCATACTGCTTTGCTATGGACTTTGCGGCAACGGTACCGCGGGACTTGTTTCCCGTTCATTGCCAATGGTCATTCCGAGGGCGCACGACTGCTGTACCATTTTTTTAGGAAGCCGTTCGGCCTTTCTGGAGCATTTCGGAAAAACACCCAGTGCGCAGTGGAGCACAGCCTGCTATTTTGAGCGCTCGGATGGTTGGTATTCGGACAATGCCATGAATGCGCTGACGCCGGAACAGGACAATAGCTATGCGGAACTGGTTCTAAAGTATGGCGAAGAAAATGCGCAATACATTTGGGAGACGATGAATGTCAGCAGTATTTATGATTTCTTGACCTACATTGATTTACCGGGTATTGCGGACAACAATGCCAGGGGGGAGTTTATAAAACATGCTGCGGAAAAAGGCAAAAAGACCCGTTTCTTAGAGGGAAGCACGCGTCTGATCGATAAACTGCTGACCGGCGACTGGAATGATGAGGAATTTCTGGTCATCCCGCCGGGACATGAGATCAAGCCGGTATATGACCATGACAGGATCATGGAGGTATAGGGAGCAGAGCTGCAATTTCTGGGTTTTGGGTAATATTGCACACCATTGAATGAGAATATCCCGCATTAATGCCACTTTTGACCGCCCAAAAGTAGCGAAAAGGCGCCACTCAAGCGACGTGGTGTCTTTCTGTGGCGGGCGACCACTGGTCGCCCCTACTCTTTGTGGTGCGCACTTTTCCTATGTTGTGAAGTTATGCTATTATCGTAACGTTAAAATTTTTCATAATAAAATTAGACATTCTTTTAAATGCGTCGTATTATCTATTGTAAACACAAAATAAACAATGGCTTTAGCCAATATATTGGATAAAAGGGGAAATGAAAATGGAAAGATTGCATCGGTCCAAAACAAACAGAGTCATACTGGGAGTATGCGGCGGTTTGGCCGAGTACTTCCGAATAGATGTCACATTGATCAGAATCGTTTGTATCCTTGTTACAATGTCGGGAGTCGGCTTTTTGGTCTACCTCGTAGCGGCATTGATCATGCCGGAAGACAAGGGTTCACAGGATAGGGATCAATGGAGAAGCAGTTATGGGGCGGGCCCGGCTTCCGGTTCCGGTGCCAATCCGGGTCCATCTGCCGGTACAGGCAGTACTGAATGGAATGGAGCGGGAGCTGATACGGGATCATATGAGAGAACAGATACAGGCTCAGGTTTTGAAAGCGGATTTGGAAAAGACGATGAGTGGGACCGTCCGCCCAAGTACAATTCTGAAAAAAACAAGTTTGTATTTGGCGCGATCCTTGTCGGCCTCGGCGTACTGATCCTTGCAAAACAATTCATACCGGTGCTGTTCAACCTGAAATATCTGGTACCCATATTGTTGATCGGCGTTGGCGGAATCATCGTATACAAGGGGAGGAAATAGCGTCATGCAAAATCAGGGAAAGGGCCTCGGCCTTGGAATCCTCCTTCTGACAATAGGCGTGTTATGGGCGCTCGGTATCGCCGGAATTGTGAATATGTCAACGCTTTTTGCACTGTTCAAGCTATGGCCGCTGATACTGGTGGCCATAGGGATCGGCTTCATATTTAGAAATAACAGGCTGATAAAGGCAACCGCATGGCTTGTAATACTGGCTGTGATCGTATGCTATGGTTACTTTAAAATACCGTCCAAGGGATCCTTTATTGTGGACGGCTCAAAAGTTACAACTTCGGCGGTAACGCTTGAAAAGCGGCCTGAGACGGAAAGAGGCGAGCTGAAGCTTGAGTTCGGAGCAACACAGCTCAATTTGGATGCAGATACAACCAATCTGCTCGATGCAAAAATCAGTGAGGAGCTGGTACGTCATTCCGAAGTGCAAAAAGACGGAAACCGCATCACTTCAATCAGATTTTGGATGAAAGGCTACACTATTTCCAATTTTAATCATACTGAAACGCTGCGAAATGATTTTCATTTAAATAGGGATGTGATCTGGAAGCTGACGCTTGATACCGGTGCAATCGAAGGCAACCTCGATATGAAGGACCTTAAGGTTGAGGAGCTGGATATCAATACGGGAGCGTCCAAGCTGCAGCTTGATATGGGTAGCTGCAATACCAGCCTGAAATTGGATGCAGGAGCAACGAAAATTGCAATAACTCTGCCGAAGGACACTGGAATAAGGGTCAGGCTTGACGGAGCATTAAACGATACGAATTTCGATGAGCCAGGCTGGGAAAAGAAGGGCGATTGGCGCTATTCACCGGGATATGATACGAAAAGCTTCAAAATCGAAGCAGATGTGGATATGGGAGTCGGAAAGCTTACAGTTGTAGAAAGATGAGCTGCAGCAAAAACTTTGTATGAGGAATTGTGACATACTCCGGTATGGCAGCTGTCACGGCACAGGTGAGGTTAAAATGGGTACAGGAGATGATTGTTCCGGGATGACCGATTTATTGAAGAATAAATACAAAAAGCTTTGGGAAAACACGCCGGATGACTTTCCTGCGCTAAAACACCAGTACGGTGCTTTGCTGCAGAAACAGAAGGATCTGCAGATGAACACCTTTACGGACGAGATCATTCTTCTGGTGAAGCGGTTTTCAAATAATAGAGGTGAAGAGGATGTCCGGTGGGGCACTGCCATGAAAAAGCTGATATATGGCTGCGGAACAGGAATCATTGGACTTGATGCCAGCAGTATGAGGCTTCTGCTGGAGGAGGGCTTCTGCGATGTGACATCCGACTTCATTCATGAAGCACGTTCTTTTGATGCCGGGATAAAACTGGATGATATTATCCAGGCACTCAGGAACGTATGGATCATGAATTGCATACAAAAGCTGATGGGCTGCACGGTAGAGGCAACTCCATCCATATTTGCGTACAGCATGCTCTATCCATATACGGATAATTATCTGGACGCAGCTTCCATACCGGCTGAGGAAAAAAGAATTATTAACAAACGGTTCGAAAGAAGGCTGGCGGGTGAGCCTTTGGAAGCCGGTACAGTATACGAAGGCAGGCTTTTTGCCCTGGTTGACAGGATAGAAAGCCAATTTGCCAGGAGCAGACACCCACTGGTATACAACAGTCTGATTGCTATTCAAAAGGCTCAGAACAGGAGTCTGCTGCAGCAGTTTAAAATTATGCCGGGGAACGAACCGGATATTCTGGATATCAGCATTGAGAAGGGCGGCTCTTCGGTGATGGCGGATGCCTGTCTTGTAAAGGGAAACCTTACTACGGAGCAGGCGGCATTTATGTTTGGTTTCGGGGTGTTGCTGCAACTGCTGGATGATTTGCAGGATGCAGCGGCGGATAAAGGCAACGGGCATCATACCATTTTCTCTGCGACTGACGCCCATACGCTGGAAAGCAATACGAACAGGCTGATCCATTTCATTTATAGGGTTCTTGACGAAGATACCTGCTTCGCTTCACCAGACGCAATGGAAATAAAGAGCATGATAAAAAAAAGTACCATTTTCCTGCTGATGGGAGCTGTAGCTTGCAACAGCAGCAGTTACGGCAGAAGATATCTTCAAAGACTGGAAGCTTTTTCGCCTCTTAGCTTTGGCTATTTAAAGAGCTTTTATAAAAGAATCGGGAGGGAATATGGCAAGCTCAGGATCAAGCTGGCGGTCAATCCCCTCGAAGCGCCAATGGCAAAAGCGTTTGCGGCCGGCGTAATATAACCGATATACTTTTCTGCGTCCATTTCAGCCCCCGTACCGACTTTCTGAATCGGCAATGATAGAATAATCGTTCTGCTTATCATTTACTATTATATATGAATATGTCTATACAATAAAATTTTTTATTGTAATTTTTGAATTTTGTAGTTAGAATATGAATATAGCATATCATTCTATAGCCTAAATATTCAATATGGAGGAAAGCATTGATGATAAAGTCCTTGAAAAATATTATTTGCTTAAGGTCAATGTTTTCCAAGTTAATAGCCTGTTTTATTCTAATTATTTTAATCATATCTTCTTTTCATATGATCACAAACCGGATTTACAGACAGAATATGGAGAATGAAATAACAAAAAACGTAAGTGAAAATTTTAATAAAATGGTCAAGGAGTTCGAACAGTGTTTTGATGACGTTAAAAACAAATTACTGCAGGATTTTTTTATTGAATACAGTGATATTTTAAAATTACCGAAAAGCCATAATTATGATAATTTGCTGATGATACGTAAAATGAACAAATATCTTCTGGTATACCCTTATCTGGAGGACTTTGTTGTTTACATAAAGGGTTTTGATTATGTGATCACTGTTAATGGCACTTTTGAAAAAGACGCTTACTTCAGCCGTTTCTATAAAAGTAATTATTACACGGAGGATTTTTGGCTGGAGGAGATGAAAAAGAATTTCATGTTTAAGGTATACGCCGAAAAGGAATTTTCACTTCAAGATACGGTATACCAATCCACCACGCTGGATCTTATGCCTATTGTATTGAAAAATGTAACGAATTCACAATTCCTTCTCACAGCATTCATTGACGTGGACCAGTTTACCGGGAGTCTGGATAAGGATTTCTTTACAGATTTCTTTATTTATGATGAAAATGGTGACAGGATATACCCGGATGATAATTCATTGAACGGTCGGGATGAGTTCCTCGCGATGACGGATATAGCTGAAAACAAAACGTCTTATTATCAAAAAGTAGATAATGGCTACCTTTTTACATATAAATCGTATAAAAATAGTCTTACATATTGCAAGTTCTATCCCGATACGATCATCCGTGATCAAATTAACGAAACAAACAGGTTAATGACATTGATTATCATTACGGCAATGCTGATAAGCACTCTATTGTCTGTTTATATTGTTAAAAAGTTCAATAACCCTGTAAAAAGTATGTACCAGCTAATAAAGGATTCAAAGAGCGCAAAGGACACGGGCACGGATGTGATCGACCTGAAGAATATCAAAGACCGCGTGGCCGGTATTGTGAGCCAAAATACAAATTATGCGAAGGATATTAATGAGAAGGACTCGCTGCTCAAGAATTATTTTTGGCAAACCAAGTTGAAAAACATTATTTTAAATCCGAATGAATCCGGAAAAAACCAGGTGGAATACCCGAATTATGCCGTGGTATTGTTTAAAATCCATTACAGGAATGCATATTACCTGCATATTGCCAAAGAGATTAACGAGGGGACATATGTTTTAAAGGATTTGATACATGTATATATCTATGAGCAGTTTAATGATGCAGTCACGTTCCAGATGGATGAAAAACAAATAGTATCGATTGTCGGTGTAAAAAAGGATATCATAACGATCAGGGATTATATCGATAAAGTTGCTCAGAAATTAACGAATGAAGATGAATTTGTATATTTTACAATCGCATACAGTGAAATAAATTACAGCAGCTCGGAACTGCACGAAGTATATGAAAGAGTATTAGGCGCTCTGAAGTATAGAAAGCTAGTGGAAAAGACACAGATTTTATCTGAAAGAACCATCAATAAAAAGCTGGACGGATTCTACTTTTCAAAGGATCAGCGTGAACAGTTCACCAATTTGCTGGAAAACGGCAAGAAAGAGGAATGCATTCAATTGATCAACAGCATTTTTGACTATAACATCAAAAAGGAAACAAATGAATTATGTATTTATCTGCTGTTTGTCGATGTGGTGGACTGCTGTTCGAATGTACTGCTGCAGTTATATAATGAAATACCCGCCAACTTGCCCCTTACGAATGAATATTACCATCAGGAGCATTGTGAGTCGGTCAGTAATTACAGAATTAAATATGAATTTGTCATCTCGGAGTGCGTCGATTATATCAACAAAAACCAAAAGCAGACAGACTATATCATAGATTATGTAAAGAATTATATAAACGAAAATTATTCAAAGGATATATCTGTTGATATACTGGCTGATAAGTTAAAGATATCCCGTACTTATTTGTCCCGTTATTTTAAAAATAACACTGGAATGAATCTTAGCGATTACCTGAACACATTCCGCATGAAGAAGGCATGCACGCTGCTGCAGAACTCGATGTTGATGGTCAAGGATATAGCGCCGCAGGTGGGAATATACAATATCAGTACATTCATGAGGCTATTCAAAAGCTATACCGGTAAAACACCGAATGATTACCGCAAGAGCAATATTCAATAAAATTTCCAACCACACATTCTCATTTCGTATACAAATTCTTAAATTGTGCTCTTTTTCATAAAAGCACATAATGACAATTCTATTATATCTTCAAAATGTTATATTGATTAATCGGTTATCCGATTGACGTGTGCCTGCAAGCCAATATTAATGGTGGTTTGGCGGTGAAATAACAATAATTCTTCTTGATTTATTGATATTGCCTTTAGCTTTGCATTTAAATATAATTTAGTTTGCAGAAAAAGATATATGCATATATAAATACCCGACATATTCAAACATCATCTTAGGAAGTATGGCAGATTTACCACTAGCTGATCTTAATTTGAATGACCTGATAAAACCGGTTTTTATGAAGCGACTTGCTTCTAAAACATAGAATGGATGTTCTTTGACACCTGAGTATGTGAGCTTTCTCACAATATCCGAGGTTATCAAGGAATATATCATCCGGGTTAAATTTACCAAATAAAAGGAGGGTTTATCTTGAAAGAACGTTTAAGGATTTTTGTTCTGCCTTTTGCTTTGCTCTATTTCCTGGCAACATTATGTATACCGGGAATAGGCTTTGCAGAGGAATCCAATGCAGGCAGCGAACCAGTCGTCATATACTGCGATAATGAGCTGCTTGAGTTTTCACAGCCCGGCAGTGTTGTTAAAATCAACGAAATTTACTTCGCACCGGCAGCGGAACTTGCCTCTCTGTCAGGTTGGAACGCACAGATCGGTGCGGATCCTTTAAATCCGGGCATAATGGAATTTTCCAATGGTATTCTGGATCTTCATGTTACGGCAATGATCGGTCAGAATGTAATCTATATCAACGGAAATGAAAGAACTATCAGCGCTGCTCCGGAATTAATCGACGGAGTTGCAATGTTCCCTGTACAAGACTTCTTTTATATGATGAACTGCAGTGTTAAATGGGATAAAATTAACAGTAGGTTTACTGTTAAATCGCCTTTGGCAAGAGTATTCACTGAGAAGGATATTATTATACAGAAAGCTCGAACCGCCCCTGTTCTTGATGGCGCAGCTGATGATGCAGCATGGGCAAGAGCAGAGCAGAACGGTGATTTTACAACTGTGTTTTATAATGCAGAACCTAAATCAGGCACACAGTTTAAAGTAACCTATGATGATGAGGCTCTATATTTCTTTATAAACTGTGAAGGAAAACCGGTTCCTTTGGAGGGGATGTCTATTGTTCTTGCACCGTCGGAAACTATCGGGTCTGATACGCCTTACTTCAATGCCGTATTGATTCCCGAACCGGACAATACTACGGTTGCATATGACGGCAGGGACAGATTCGGCGGAATAAGGATTCAATACGGAGGAGGCTCCCAGGAATATACTCTTACCAAAGGTAACGGCTTCGATGCCGTGTATAATGTCAATGATACATCATGGACAGCCGAAGTGAAAATTCCTTATGACAAACTTGTAACTTCGTCGGGTGCTGCTCCTGCCCCGTCAAATGCAGCGGAATGGAGATTTAACATTATCAGGGTGCGTCCTTTCACAGAGGGCGCAAGCTCATGGGTTCCAATAAGGAATTCCATTTATGGCGACAACTTGATAGTTGGAGACTGCAGCTATATTGTTACTTTTTTCTATACACCTACAACCAACAGGACTGGCAGTATTTTCTTTGAAGATTATCCTGAAACAAGTGTGTTTGATAATAACTCGATGCCGTATTTAAGCGCTTTTCCTCGAAATGCAGGATTGCGTTACATGGGATATGACACAAAGCTTGTTTACTTTGACAACGAAGATGATCTGAATGTGACAAAAACCAGATTCTATGCCGAATGGATCAATCAGCTCGGCGCCAGGTCCAAAGCCGAAATCCTTAAAGTAACTGAAAAGGATTCCAGGCTCTATTTCATCGTTAAACACCCGGCCATGCCAAGCGATGGTTTATTCAGGCTGAATATCTATGCCGATAAAATCAATGGCAACGGTAACGGCAACGGTAACGGTCACGGCTACGGAAAAATAATCGGCAAGGGCAATATGATTAAAAAGTATGAAATGATGTTTGACAGGCAGCAGGTTATGGATGCCGGCGTCATTTACAACAGCTTTGCTGTAAATTTCGCTGTCTCAAACAAAACAATTCTGGAAGATAAAAGCGAATCGGAAATAAGTGATGCTGCCAAGGCTCTTATCAGAATAATGCCTGAAACTATAGGTTATGCGCTTAACGGAAGCCCGGCTGCAGGCAGCTTAAGTTATGATGCCGCAACTGACAGTTTAATTCAAACCAGTAATGGAGTAGTTACCTTAGAAGTAACAAGGACATTAAATGATGACGGAACCTATACTTATACCACAACTCCGGATGAATATAAGAATAACGGAAGTATGATCCTGACTTCCAGAACCGGAAAGCAAGTGACTTTCGGCTATTATGAAGATGCAAGCGGAAAAAGGTATCTGTTGGATGCGCAGCTGAACGGAAAAGCTGAGGACTATATAAAGGGACAATTGCCTTCACTTGTAAAGACAGATCCGCTTGGGGCTGCATATGTTCTGTATGAGTTAGCTAAAGCTTACCAGGATTGGATGCCGAAATTTGACTATTATAACAATGCCGCTCCTGTAGAATGGGATTGGGGTCCGCCTTTCGGCCATTTTGGAGCTTTGTTCAACAGATGGAACTTTGAAGAGCTTGATGATCTTAAATACTATGGCCCTATTTATGCTTCTTTAAAGGTAACAAATGCATTGGACATTGTTAGCGGGCATATGGGTGAAGATGCTGAAACGCTTATAACAGAAGGCATGTTTAACAATGACGTGGAATTTTTCAACATGTTCCCCAATCAGAACCAGAATATGAACTATAAAAGCTGGCAGGGCCTTGTTGCCCTTGGTAAAGCTACCGGTAACCCCGACTACGTCCATCAGGCCATTAACATGGTTGATGAGTACGCAAGAAACGGTTTCCTTCTTGACGGTTTCTGGAAGGAAGTTACTTTATCCTATCATACTCAGAGTTTGGGCGGTATAAATGATACAATGAATTTGTATTTAAAGGGTTGGTCGGACCCCGCTGGCTATATATCTCCAAGAACGGGAATTAATGCGCAGAACCTGGATATGGGCAACCTGTATCCTGTTCTTAATGCGTCTAACCTTATTCAAAGTACTGTTGTTTACCCGAGTGGCAGGTGGTTTCCTGTACAGGATACGTGGGAATCAGGTAAAAGCACTCCGACAAATCTGGGTTCCATTCTGATGCCTGCTGCCAATATAGCCAGAATGTCCAAAGGCACTGGCACTAGCACAAGCCAATTGTACATGACATATTTACCTCAGTATGGAGCACACTGCCATTACGACCCGCTGAGTCTGGCGCTCTGGAGCAACGGACAGGAGCTGCTGCCGGATCTTGGGTACACTCATTCGCAGTTAAAACCGTGGGCTGTGTCATCTTTAGCACACAATACTGTCGTAGTAGATTCGAAGGACTCAACTCAGCCTGCTTCCGCTCCCTATGGAGGCACAGTTGAGAATTACGCCGATATTGATAATATGGTGCAGATCATGAAAGTTAGTGAAGAAAATGCTTACCCCGGTATTACGGACAAATATGACAGGGAGCCCTGGTACATAAAAATGGAAGGTTCAAATGACAGTTATGTTCTCGATATATTCAGGGTTGACGGAGGAAACCGCCATGAATATACGTTAAATGGCGACGCCACAAGCAAAACGTCAAGCTTTACTGCCAATGTACCTATGACAGATTACAACACAGATCCCAATGCAGCCAATAATGACAAAGGACGGCTTCTCCCTGAGGGCACTGTAGTTACTCTGCCTACAAGCGAAACAGATCCGGGAAGCTCGGTATATAACGGAGAGAATTTATATTATGCTTACGCATCAGTACAGGATGTTAAGGAAGCAATGCTTCCTGATGGCAAATATGAAATTACAATGACTACAAACAATGGGACTAAAAATACGGCAGGTATGAAGATAACAGGCTTTGCAGGCGACAACTCAGAGCTCTTTATCGGCAAAGCGCCGTCATTATCAGGTTTAACTACTGCTGCCGGAATTCAGACTCCGAAGATATATATGCCAAAGATGGTTGTGCGCCGCGAGGGAACAGACCTTCAATCTACCTTCATTAATGTCATGGAGCCATATGCAGCAGGATCTGCGGCAAAAATTACATCTGTTGAGAAGCTCGGGACTACCAACCCTGAAGACGTTGCTATGAAGGTAACTTATCCATGTTCTTTCCTTGCAGACAGTACAATTTCTGATGTGATCATAAGCAACTCCAATCCTTCAGTAGCTTTAACGGTTGGTGATATTACACTCAACGGCAAAATGGCATTTGTGAGGTATCTGGATGATCAAGTGGCAGGCATTTATACTGTGGAAGCGGACAGCGTTGTTGTAAACGGCCAAAGCTATGCCGGCGGCAACAAGTTTGAAGGCAAGATTGTCCAGACAATGCGCAAGGCTGAAAAAGCTAATATGGACGCATTTATAGTTAATACCGCTGTTCCGGATACTACCGTCGGAAAGACAATAACGATAACACACCCCGATGGAAGTGTTCATGCATTTACGGTTGCAAGTGTTACACCGCAAGGCGAGAATACTATTATTGAAGTAACGGGCGGCGATCCGGGATTCGATCTGTTTGAAGACGGTTCGAGCAAGCTTCTGTTCTATCCTCAAACTTCGTGGAAAGGTGATCATACATTTAAGATTGCAATGGAAACAGCTTTTGATACCGGGATTATCGTGCACAGGACAAAGCAGGGTACAACCTACTATACATCAACAGAGCGCCAGAATGCCATAAACAATATCAATCAAGGCTATTTGTGGGCTGTGGATGCAAAGAATAGCGCAGTCGCTTCGGCAGATATCTATGCTCAAATGCCCTTCGAGGATTTATGGAATATGGTAACACCGGAGAGTATAAACAATGATATGGGTGCAGCACTTCAATCCCTGACTGACGCATACCTTTACACAGGTGATGTAAAATATGGAGAAGCCGGACTGATACTCCTTGACAGGATAGCGGATATCTACCCAGATATGCAGTTTGCCGGCACAATTGCGGAATGCGTCCTTGAGCAAACACTTGTAAAAGCTTATGATGCATTCTACCCGGCAGTCGGCAGTTCAGCTGTAAAAGCCTTCCTTTCGGGCAAAGCAAAGGCAATTGGTCTAAAAAACCCGAAATTATACAGCGATTGGATTTGCAAAAACATAGAGGACAATATACTGAGGCAGGTAAGAGTCCTGTCGGAAAATCCTTTGATGGCGACCAACTTTGGAGCACAGCAGGCAGCGCTTGCACTTGCGGCAGTTGTACTTGACAATCCATCAGAAACAACCGAATGGCTGGACTTTGTTTTCAGGACAGGCGGACTGGCTGACGGCAAGGTCACAGGCGGCAATATATCGGCATGGCTTGTAAACAACGTGGATCGCGATGGTATGGCCGGCGAAGTGTCTCCTGCCTATAATATGTTGTGGGTGGATTCGCTTGAACAGATTGCCGATGCGTTGGATGGCTATGCTTCTTATACCAAGGTAAATCTTTATACAGATCCAGCTTTCGGGAAAATGCTTTCTTCTTTCTTCCCATTGACGGCAGTCGGCAAGTATACAATACCAATAGGTGATTCGAATGGGACAGGGATATTGGTAGATATTGACAGAGCGGTTAAATATTTTGAAAAAACCGGTGATCCCATATATGCACAGTATGTATACTATCTGAACAACAGCTCATCTTTTGGTTTGCACTCCGGCATATTCACCGAAAATCCCGGAAATATTGCAGGCAGTATTGCATCGAGCATCATTGCAAATGGAACATTAAAGCTCAATAGCTCTGTAATGCCGGGTTATGGTTTCAGTATCCTGCGCGATGGATCGACAGCTCTTGATGTAACAACCTACGCAAGTTCCTTCAAAGATCCGACAGCGCCGATCATGCCGACATTAATCCCCGGCACTGGAACAAAAATATCTACTTTTGCAAATGGTGCAGTACAGTTAGACCCTACCAGCGGTACGCTGTTACCAGGCGGCGCTACTTTAACATCTACTTTTAAAATACCTGCAGATGGCTATTATTCAATAGACATTAAGCCATATACGGCTGGCAGCTATGGAATTTTTGACATCTACGTAGATGGAATAAAGACAGCTCAGTTTGATTTTTATGGCAGCATGGGTGTCAACTCTCCACTTGTGACCATAGCGCAAGGCAATTATACAGAGGGCGATCATGAATTGAAATTTGTACTGGTTGGTAAGAATCCAAAAGCTTCAAGAAACAAAATGGGTCTTATGAGTATTAACCTGTACAAATACACATTTGGGGATGATACACAGAGGGATATCTGGATGTATTACGGAAGTACCCAATCACAGTACAGCCATAAGGATCAACTGAATCTTGGCCTTCATGAATACGGCCTTGACTTGGCGCCTGACCTTGGAAGCCAGCCTGATAAAGATTGGGCATCAAGTACGTTAAGCCATAACACAGTCGTTGTGGACAATTCTTCACAGCTGCCGGCAGATGGCGGAAACCTGTTGCATTTTGACGACTCCGGCAATGTACAGGTCATGGATGTCGAGGCAAACGATGCATACCAGCAGACGGAAATGTACCGCCGCTCGGTTGTGACGATCAAGGTTTCCGACAAGGACTCCTACAATGTGGACTTTTTCAGGGTGAAGGGCGGAACCGACCAAACCTACAGCTTCCACAGCACGGCGGGGACAGTTTCGACAGAAGGCCTGAACCTTGTACCGCAGACTACCGGTGCAAGCTACCAGTGGTTGGAAAATGAGAGGAAAGATGCAGCTCCGTCCGGCAGCTTCAGTGTGGACTATGACATAGCGGATGAGCTTAGTGCGGCCGACATCCACCTTCGCATGACGATGCTTGGAGAATACAATGATGTAACAGTCGCAACAGGTTATGCTCCGAATAACGGCAGTGCGCAGAGCATGGAATATGTTCTGGCTCATGCGAATACGACGGGCAGCAGCCTTGAATGCGTATTTACATCGGTTATAGAACCATACAAAGACTCCAGGTATATACAATCTATCGAGGAGGCAGTGGTGACCAAAGACGGGAAACCTGTTTCAGACATGGAGGCAAGGGCAATCAGGGTTACTCTGGTGAACGGCCGTATCGACTATATCGTCAGTGCTCTTGACAACACAGTCATTTACAATATCGACGGCAAGTTTAACTTCTGCGGTATCATGGGCGTATACAGTGAAATGAACGGCACA
>JBDKVA010000201.1:0-3939 GCA_039679375.1 Clostridiaceae bacterium | reverse complement strand
GTACCGAACGGGGAGAGGGCCGGAACTTCTCGACAGCTGTCATGTAAATGCAGGAGAGCAGTATGACGCCGTGTGATATAAAGTACTGGTAAAATACAAAATGCGGAAAGGTATAATCTCCGATACTCGGGGTAAGGATCGCCTGAGCCGCGCCTCCCATGCCCCAGTAATACAGCAACTCTAAGAGCATTTGGCGCTTTGTCAGCAATACTGCAATGGACAAGAACAGTGAGAGGTCGCACAGCTGCAGAGGCAGCGTGACTTCGACCGACCATTCTCCCGAGACCGTATACCATATATAGATCGATGCCTGCTGCAAAACGATAAAAGCGGCAAATAAATATCGGAAGGTTTCTCTCGACTTTTCCTGCCTGAATGAATTCCGAAATATCAATAATAAGATGGAAAGCAGCAATACGGCAGCTATGGCAATAAGATGCGGAGGCGAAAAGTTTTCAAGCGCGCTGCTATCAGAACCGAACGTCATACAATTGCCCATTCTTCCACCTGCGTTTTCAGTAATTTGCAGCACTGCAGCGATGCTGCAGCGTTAATCATCCATTTGATTATATGCTTCATTATATCCTTGTTATATCTGAAAGTGAAGAGGACTATTATATCTTTAAGGCTGTCAAATGGAAACAAATCATAAGAAGTTGTCCAAAAATATTATGGAACCGCGGCTTTCTTTGATGATATTATGTTATTGTAAATGCTGTTCTGCATTTTATTCATGGAAAGGAATGACGGTGAAATGAGAATCGCTACCGGTGCAATGATGCATGAAACAAATACCTTTACGCATATGCGGACAGGTCTGGGAGCCTTCACATGCGCAGAAGGCGAAGAGGTGTATGGTATTCAGAGATGGCGCGGTACGGTGCTTGATGGCATTTTCGATACTTTGCGAAGCGGAGGGGCGGAGCTTGTGCCTGCCTTTTTTGCACGGACACTTCCATCCGGAACGGTAAAGCGCAGTGCATACGATTATATCAAATCGAAGATTTTATCCGGTATTGAAAAGGCAGGAACGCTCGATGGAATATGCCTCGCACTTCACGGATCGATGGCCGTTGAGGGAATGGCTGATCCGCAGGGCGACCTTCTGGCTGAGCTTCGCAAAATTACCGGACCAGGTATTCCGATTGTGTGTCCGCTGGATATGCATGCTACAGTCACTCGGAAAATGATAGAAAATGCCGATGCTTTTTGCGCATACAGGACTGCTCCGCATATAGACGAATATATGACAGGAGCCAGGGCTGCCGGACTGCTGCTGACTTCGGTCAAATCCCGTAAAAAGCTCACAACATGCATGAGGAAACTACCCATTCTGATTGCAGGAGAAAAAACAGAAACGGATACAAGTCCTACGAAGGAGCTTTTTGAGAATCTTGCTGAAATGGATAATGAAGAAGGTATATTATCCGCTTCGTATGTACTTGGTTTCCCATGGGCGGATTCAGTGAATAACGGCGTGGCGGCGTTAACCGTCGGCTTTTTTGATAACCTTCCTCTTCTTGATTCTGCGGCAATCCGCCTTGCTGCTGCCTTTGACCATGTAAAGGAGCAGTTTGACTTCACTACGGAAGCGCACAGTCCCGAGGAAACAATTGAGATTGCTCTGAGGCAAGGTTCCCGGCCCGTCATCATTTCCGATTCGGGTGATAATCCCACTGCAGGCGCCTCACAGGATTCATCGATCATGATAAAGCTTTTAATGGATAAAAACGTGAAGGGTGCATTGGTCACGGCTATATCCGATAAACAGTCCTATGAAAATTGCTTTAATACCGGCGTCGGCAAAGAGGCCTGTCTTTCGCTCGGTACTTTGAAACCTGGCTCAGGGGAGGCTTCACCGCTTTCGATCCCGGTGACTGTAAAAAATATTGCAAGGTCCGGTAATATGGATTATGCAGTTGTGGAACATGACGGGATCGATGTTGTCATAAGCAAAGACCGGGTTGAGGTCAGTGAGCCGGGGTATATGGAGGAGCTTGGGCTAAACCTGAAAGACTACAGGGTGATTGTTGTAAAGAGCGGATACCTGAGCCCGAAGTACAGGAGCATAGCAGCCCGGAATATGCTGGCGCTTACTGCGGGAGACACATGTGAAATACTTGAGGAATTGCCTTATAAAATAACTCCGAGGCCCATATTCCCGCTTGACAGGTGACAGGGGCGGCGGGAAATAAGTACTCGCAATGCGAATTAAAGTATTACAAATACAGGAGGCATATATGAAGAGGGTAAAAATAGTACGGATGGATCCTTATTTTCTGGAAGAAATAGACGCGGTCATGCCGGTATTCGGAAAGGGCGACTATATGCAGCGCCTTGAGCTGTTGGGCGGCCGCATGGTGAAAAGAGGCGTCTCCCATGTTGTGGTATACGCGGACCGGGAGCATTTTGCAAACATGGATTATCTGATTGGTTTTGAACCCAGGTTTGAGGAGGCCATTCTGATAATTGACCGGGATGGCAACAAAACGATCGTTTCAGGAAATGAATGCATCCCTTATTCCTATGTTAGCCCGGTTGATTTAAAAAGGGTCCTTTATCAGAATTTCAGCCTTCAGGGGCAACCCAGAGATAAAAGCAAAAGCTTAAACGAGATATTCAGTGACGCAGGGATCCATTCCGGTACAAAGGTCGGTCTGGTCGGATATAAATATTTCGAGCAGGGCCTGGTTAAAGGAAACCCGGATTATTTATCCGATGTTCCTTCTTATGTACTGGAAGAGCTGCGGTCCGTTGCAGGCATTGAAAATGTAGTGAATTTCACAAGGGAATTCACCGGAATGCCGGATGGGCTCAGAATGACTGTACGCACCGCAAAGGAAGTTGCCTGGGCGGAATATGCCGCATGCAAAACGACAAATGTGATACAGCGCCTGTTCAAGAATATAAAACCCGGGATTGGGGAACTGGAATTATCAGAAAAAGGAAAGCCGGATTTTAGCCCGATATCCGTATTTCCCATGCTCAATTTCGGAAGGGAACATGGCGCAATAGGCCTTCGGAGCCCAAATAACGATAAGCTCTCAGTCGGAGATCCGTGCGGATTGTGCTACGGTATGCGCGGCTCACTTGTATCACGCGTTGGAATTGCGGCCTATGGCGAGGATTCCTTGAAGCAGGAATACCAGGGCGTGATCGACAGCTTCTACAAACCGTTCTGGAGTGCCATTGCGATATGGTATGAGAGCCTTTATACAGGTGTAAGCGCAGCTGAAGTCTATGAAAATGTCATGGAAATCATCGGCGGCAGGGAATTCGGCGTAGTACTCAATCCCGGCCATTATATCGGCGGCGATGAATGGGTCAATTCTCCGTTTTGCAGGGAGTCGCCCATAAAGCTTAAGAATCCGGCCCATATGCAGTGCGACATTATTGCAGGTTCAAGCAGCCCTGCCATGTCGGGTATCTGTGAGGACAGTGTAATTGTTGCAGATGCGGATCTCCGCAACAGGGTCGCAAGGGAATATCCCGATGTCTGGGCAAGGATATCAAAAAGGCAGAGGCTGATGCGTGAGATCCTTGGCATACGCATCCATAACGACCTGCTTCCGCTGGGCAATCTGAATGGAGTCTATTTCCCGTACATGCTCAATACCGGGCTCATTTTTGCATTCGAATAAATTCTTTAAACCTGGGTGAAGAAGCCAGCTTTTTCACCCAGGCTTGTCATTTAAGACTTCAGGTTCTTTCCGTGCCAGCTTCCGCCATAAATAATTCGGATATTATGAGCGAAAAAATGTCAAAACAGAATATTTTTTCTTAAGCGCATGAATTACAGAAATTATTATCAAGATTTCCATAAATACTGGACTATTTATGGAAATTGGTGCTATTATAAAGATAAGTTCATTGGCGCAATGTGTTAATTAAAAGCATGTTAAGGAATAGGATATGGACGCAATTGATGTTAAAATTCTG
>JBDKVA010000200.1:0-35259 GCA_039679375.1 Clostridiaceae bacterium | reverse complement strand
TAAATGACTATACGAAAAAAATGTCAGGACAGTACAAAGGTGAGTTTAAGGAATTTACCGATACAATCAACGTTGTCATTGCGAGACTTATAAGTGTACAGGATGCATTGGAGCGATTGGGAAAAGGAGACTTAAGCAGGCTGGAAGAATTCGAAAAGGCAGGAAAAAGATCGGAGAACGACAGATTAATACCTGCAATGGTATCAGGTCTGAAGGCAGTAGACGGAATTATTAAGGAAATAGGCGCACTTACCAATGCCACATTAAATGGCAACCTGAGCTTGAGAGGCAATGAAGATAAATTTGAGGGCGGATACAGGGAAATCATTCAGGGCTTCAATGATACTATTGATGCAGTTGTAAAACCAATTAATGAAGCGTCTGACGTCCTGCAGGAAATGTCTAATGCCAATCTGACTGTCACCATGAAAGGAGAATATAAGGGCGAGTATGCAAAAATCAAGGAAGCTATTAATCATACATCCGATGCCTTTAATCAAATGCTTAATGAAATCAATTCAGCAGCCCAGCAGGTAGCGTCGGGATCAAAACAGATATCTGACTCAAGCGTTGCTCTTTCACAGGGGGCGACAGAGCAGGCAAGCTCTATCGAAGAATTGACGGCATCACTTGAGGAAATATCCTCCCAAACAAAGCTTAATGCAGGGAATGCGAATAAAGCCAATGAATTGGCCGGAAATGCAAAGTCGAATGCCGTACGCGGCAATACGCAGATGAAGGATATGCTTAAAGCTATGGATGAGATTAATGTGTCCTCCAGCAACATCTATAAGATCATTAAAGTTATAGATGATATTGCATTCCAGACCAATATTCTTGCTTTAAATGCCGCTGTAGAGGCCGCAAGAGCGGGCCAGCACGGCAAAGGCTTTGCAGTGGTGGCTGAAGAAGTCAGGACTCTGGCCGCGCGTTCTGCCAATGCGGCAAAAGAAACTACAGAATTGATTGAAGGCTCCATTAAAAAGGTTGAAGCCGGTACGAAGATTGCAAATGATACTGCTGAAGCTCTTGATAAAATTGTAGACGAGGTTGAAAAAGCAGCCAATCTCGTAAGTGATATTGCTATAGCTTCCAATGAGCAGGCTACTGGTATCGATCAGATAAACCAGGGGATCATGCAGGTGTCACAGGTGGTGCAGACTAACTCAGCCACTTCCGAGGAAAGTGCTGCCGCGAGCGAGGAACTCTCAAGCCAGGCTGAACTTTTGAAGGAGATGGTTGGAAAGGTAAAATTGAAGAAAGTCAGCCAAACTTACAATAAGTTGGAGGAATTAGATCCGGAAGTAATGAAGATGATTGAGAACATGTATAAAAAGAAATATGACGGCCCAAAATCAGAAGAAGATAAGGGTGAGGCTTCTGCCGCAAAAAACGCTAAAGGGAAAAAGATATATTTAAGTGAAAATGATTTCGGTAAGTATTAGATTGTAATCGGCAGGTTCAAAGGTTTCGTTAAGGAGAGGGCATTGGTTCTCTCCTTAACTTTATATTCTTATGCTTAAATGTTTGGATGGCAGGTATCAATGATAAAGGAGACCATAATGATGTTTTGCTTAAAAAATAATCGAAATTTAAAAAAACTTGCAATGATAATGATTAATGTTTTTCTTGTTATTGTAATATATATTTGCCTATCAAACAATGTTTACATGGTATACCAATATTTATTTTTCATTCCGATCTTATTATCATGCTATTGGTATGGTAAAAAGGGGCTGATATATTCGGGATGCATAATTTTAATGCATTCATCATATTATTTTTATTGCAATCCGCATCTCAAGCCAATTATGGAAGAAACCGTCAGAACAATTAGTTTTTATGCTGTCGGTCTGATAACGTATAAATTAACTGATAATATTAAACGCCAAAAGGCAAGTATTTTACAATTGGACAGAAAACTAGAAAGTGATAATTTGAGACTGAATAAGGCCGAAATGTTGTCACATCTGGGGAGCTATGAGCTTGATCTGAAAACCGGCAAGAACGTATGGTCGGATGAACTTTTCAGGATATTCGGATATGAACCCGGGAGCTTCGAACCGACATTGGAAAAAAGAATTGAATTTGCCCATCCTCTGGATAAAAAACTTATTCATGAAAGTATTAATAAGGTAATTAATAAAACAGGAAGTTTTACAATTGAAAATCGCATCATAAGAGCAGATGGAAGCGTTCGCTGGGTATTATCAACAGGTTACTACGAAAATGACGAAAATGAAGAAATGAAAAACTATATAGGTACGCTGCTTGATATTACCGAGAGGAAACACCTGGAGGATAATATACTGGAAGAAAAGGAAAAGCTGAGGATAACCATAGAATCTATTGGCGATGGCGTGATATCATTGGATTTAGGCGGTTGTATAACCATACTTAATAAGTCGGCGGAAAAATTGACAGGATGGACCCAGCAGGATGCTATAGGTAAACAGATAGAAGAGGTGTTCAATATAATAAATGAAAGCACAGGAGACAGATGCAGGAATACTACGCAAAGTCTTTTTACAAATAATTTCAGCATTCGATTTGCTGATAATATCGTTTTAATTTCCAGAGATGGAAACGGAACGCCGATATCCGGCAATTCGGCGGCGATAAAAGATAGCGAGGGCAATGTCCGCGGAGCAATTATCGTTTTCAGGGATATAACGGCAGAAAAACAAAGACAGGATGAAATTTACTATATGAGTTACTATGATTCCCTAACCGGAATTTACAACAGAAGGTACTTTGAGGAGGAATTCAAAAGGCTGGATACTGCACAGAACCTTCCGATTTCTATCATTATGGGAGATGTTAATGGCTTAAAAATTACTAACGATGCTTTTGGGCATAACGAAGGCGATAATATTTTAAGGAAAACTGCAAAAGCAATTGAAAGTGCTTGCAAAGCAGGCGATATCGTGGCTAGATGGGGTGGAGATGAGTTTGTTATCATGCTCCTTAAAACTAAAATGGAAGAAGCGGCGGAAATAGTGGAAAAAGTCAGGAAGGAATGTCATACTGCGAAGATAGATGGTTCTATGGATGTTTCAATTGCCTTCGGATGGGATACGAAAGAAAGCGAAGAGCAGGATCTGTCCAATATTTTAAAACGTGCCGAAGATCATATGTATAAGCATAAAGTTGTTGAAAGCAACAGCATGAGGTGCAATATAATAAATACCATTTTCAATACTATTCATGAAAAGAACCCCATGATCGAGAGTCATTCACGGCGTGTCAGCCAGTTATGCCAGCAGCTGGGAAGAGCCATGGAATTATCTGAAACAGAAATATACGAACTGAAGTATAGCGGAATGCTTCATGACATTGGTAAAATTGCTATAGATAAAAGTATTCTTACAAAAACCGAACCTCTCACAGAACAGGAATGGCTTGAAATAAAACGTCATTCTGAAATCGGGTATAGAATATTAAGCTCGTCGCCGGAAATGTCAGATATAGCCCAATATGTCCTGTCCCATCATGAAAGGTTTGATGGGACGGGTTATCCCAGAGGGTTGAAACGGGATGAAATTCCTCTTTTTTCACGGATAATAGCTGTAGCAGACTCTTATGACGCGATGACCAATGAAAGATCATACAAGAAGACATTAACCGGAGAAATGGCTGTAGATGAAGTTATCAGGAATAAGGGCACACAATTTGATCCTCAGATAGCCGATGTTTTCATATGCAAGGTCTTGCACCCTTTACATACACCGCAATAATAAAAAAGATGCGTACAGAAGTTTTCGAGCAGATTCCTGGTACAAAATGCTGGTTGTATATTGCTTATTATGATAGAATTTTAAGGAGAAGATATTACTGCGCAGTAAAGATTTTATCAGGAAGGAAAATTTATGGCAACCAGACGGTACCATGCCAGCAAGCTGTTTAATAAATTCTTGAAATTGATTGCCAATCCCTATTTGAGGCATTTATTCGATCTGAGTATTGAAAATACCCAGATGATAGATTTAAAGCCGCCCTATATCGTACTGGCTAACCATACGAATTTTTGGGATCCCTTCCTTTTATCCCTGTGCATTCCCGATCCGGTTTATTTTTTAACATCCGACGCATATTTTCGGAGCCGGCTGCTGAAGTCCCTGCTCAAGCTCGTAGGAGCTATTCCCAAAACAAAATCGTTATCCGATCCATCGTCCATACGAGCAATCAGGGAAGCAGTGAAAAATGGCAGTATCATCGGCATTTTCCCTGAGGGGAGGCGGAATTGGGACGGCACGACGCTGCCGTTGCTAAGGCCTACTGCAAAGCTGATCAAATCGTTGAATATCCCGGTCGTCTCACTGCTCTTCAAAGGCGCATACCTGGCTATGCCAAGATGGGCTTCAAATACAAGGAAGGGTAAGGTTGATATGAATCTCTCCATAGTACTGAGACCACAGGATATTGAAGTGCTTACTGTTGACGAGATTTTCTCAAAAATTACCGGAAGCCTTGCATATGACGAATATGATTACCAGCGAAAACACATGAATCCGTACAGCGGACGGAATATGGCCGAGAAACTTGAACGTTTCCTGTTCTGCTGCCCGGATTGCAAAAAGATCGGCGGGCTTGCTTCAAAGGGTGATTTGTTTTCCTGCGGAAATTGCGGATATACGGTATCTTATAACCGCTATGGCTTTTTTGAGACGGATAGGGGAAATTTGCATTTTAATAACCCAAGAGATTGGAATATATGACAGCTTGGATACCTGGACGCTTTTGCAGCTGAGATGTCGGCATCGGGAAACCGTCTGCCCATGCTGGAGGACTGCGGCATCATCTTACGGACAAGTCAAAGCGGTGGCTCATTGAATAAGCTGTCGGACGACGGATGCCTGAATTTATATGCCGATCGGCTTGAATTTCGTATTGGCGGCGAGGTGTATAAAAGCTTTCCTATAAATGAAATAAAAGGATTGAATGTGCAATTCAGCAGTCAGCTTGAATTTATCAGTGATCATGCGGTATATCGCTTTAGCGGCAAGAATGGTGTGATGAATGCATATAAATGGGTAATGGCAATTGGCGCGGTAAAAAATAATAATATAAAGCGGGGATAACGATGGATTTTTCAGCATCGAATACGTCTTTATGGAGTCTGGTTTTGCAGTCTGGCATACTTGCCTTCTTAATGCTTTTATCCAATGTGCTCCGGCGTAAAATCAGCCTGGTGCGTAAAAGCATGGTGCCGACGGCGGTTCTGGCAGGTTTTATTGCTCTGATCCTGAGAACGGTCGGTATATTGCCAATTAATGTGTCATTCCTTGAGATGGTAACATATCATTCCATTGGAATAGGCTTCATAGCCTTATCACTGCGCATGCCGAACAAAAATGAGGAAGCGGGAAAAGGTGATTTTACTGCGCTGAAGAGTGGAGCGCTCATCGTTAGCACTTATTTGATACAGGGCATCGTCGGCCTTGCGATTTCAACAGCGCTTGCATATACAGTCCTGCCGGGCTTATTCAAGGCTTCCGGTATTCTCCTGCCAATGGGATATGGCCAGGGACCAGGCCAGGCTAATAATGTCGGCTCTACTTACGAACAGCTGGGATTTGCGGGTGGCCAGTCCTTCGGGTTATCTATTGCTGCTGCAGGGTTCCTTTGCGCATGCGTTGTGGGTGTGATTTACCTGAATTATCTTAAAAGGCATCATATCGTAAAAGTACAGGAATACGACTATATTTCAGGCTCGATTACTGTTGATGAATTTCAGGATAAAAATGAAGTTCCGATATCGGAGTCTGTTGACCGTCTTTCGATACAGATTGCCCTGGTACTTCTGATTTATCTGGGAACATACCTGGCCTCCCTGGGTATAACCAGCCTGATCGAGCTCTCTGCTCCCAATTTTGCCAAAACAATCACACCTATCATTTGGGGATTCAACTTTATTATCGGGTCTCTTCTGGCGATTGGCTGCAGAGTGCTGTTCAGAAGCCTGAGAAAGGCTAAATTCATGACGCATCAGTATCCGAACAATTATCTGCTTAGCAGGATTTCGGGCTGTGCATTTGATTTTATGACCATAGCAGGAATCGCCTCTATAGAATTTAAGGAATTGGCCGGACTTTGGATCCCATTTATACTGATGGCCGTTATTGGAGCAATTGTGACGTTTATCTTTGTAAAATGGATATGTGACAGGATTTATCCCGGATATGAGCATCAGGGAATGGTATCCATGTATGGAATGCTTACCGGTACGATCAGTTCCGGGGTATTGCTTTTAAGGGAAATTGATCCGTCATTTGAAACGCCGGCTGCGAACAATCTTTTGACAGGAAGCAGCTTCGCGATTGCTTTGGGGGCTCCCATGCTCATTTTGATCGGACTGGCTCCGAAATCCGATACCATGCTGTTCATTACACTGGGACTTCTGGTATTGTATATGATTCCACTGCTGTTCATTATGCTCAAGGCCCATCGCAGAAAGCCCAAATAGATAACGAAATAAAACCATTTGACGCGATGAAAATATAGGTATATAATTGTTGCTGTCAATAAACATAGGGGAGGTCGTAAACGGCCTGAGAGGAAGCTGCTGGAGCTTCGACCCATCGACCTGATGTGGATAATGCCACCGGAGGGATCATATTTGTACATAAAAGTTATATCAAATATGATATAACTTTTTTTATTGAAGGAGCTCGATGCTCTTTCGATTTTGACAAATGGTCGTTTGCTATGGAGGGGAAAATGAAGCGGGAAAAGAATATTCGGTTTTTAATGCCGGCAGGCGCGATCATATTACTCCTGCTTGTCTGGGAATCCTTTGTTAGGATAACAGGCACACCTCTCTATGTTTTGCCTGCACCTTCGAAGGTCCTGTCCGCACTGATCAGGGAGCTTCCGGCACTTTTGCGCCATTCTGCGGTCACATTATCCGAAACACTGATCGGACTGACGATTGCATTCGTTTTGGCATTCATACTGGCAATCCTGATGGACGCGTTAGGATTGTTCAAATCGGCTGTATATCCGCTTCTTGTAGTAAGCCAGACGATCCCGGTGATCGTGCTTGCTCCGCTTTTCATCATCTATCTGGGATTTGGAATGGCTCCCAAGGTGCTGACGGTCGTACTAATGTGCTTTTTCCCGGTTGCAGTAAGCTTTGCAGATGGTATGGCGGTATTGGATGTGAACCAGATAAATCTGATAAGGTCGTTAGGAGCAAGCCGGCTGCAGACATACATGCTGGTCAAGGTGCCTGCAGCTGCGCCGTCGCTTTTTTCAGGGCTTAAGGTGGCCGCTACCTACAGCATATCCGGAGCTGTTGTAGGGGAGTGGATATCCGCCCAAAGCGGCCTTGGCTATTATATGCTTCGTGTGATGAACGGCTTTATGCTGGATAAGGTATTTGCCAGCATCGTAGCTGTTGTCATCCTGAGCCTCCTTATGAATGGCCTTGTCAGATTGCTGCAGTATATCTTTTTTCCACATCAGCGCCAGCAGGAACGCAGCAGTTAGCACAAGCAGATTGGCATTAGTTGAATTATGAAAAGGTAAAATACTAAACAAAGGGAGATTGTATGAAAATGAAAAAAATTTTATCAGTTATTTTGTATATCAGCATAGTACTGTCACTCTCGGCATGCGGCTCAAATAAGGGAGCCGATGTGCGGGACGGACAGCTTGAGAGCGTTACGGTGATTCTTGATTATGTCCCAAACACAAACCATACCGGATTGTACGCAGCACTGGACCTGGGTTATTACAAGGAACAGGGCCTCGACGTCAAAATAATCGAGCCGGCAGAAGGTACGACTCCGGCATTGATCGCAACAGGCAAGGGTGATTTCGGCGTCAGCTATCAGGAGGATGTCACATATGCCCTTACTGCAGAAGAGCCGCTGCCCATCAAAGCCATAGCTGCGGTTATCCAGCACAATACGTCGGGTTTTGCTTCCTATAAGGACAAGAACATATTAACGCCGAAGGATTTTGAAGGTAAGGTCTATGCCGGCTGGGGCTCCCCATCGGAGGAAGCGGTCATTAAGGCTGTGATGAACAGTGCGGGAGCTGATTTTTCCAAGCTTTCCATGATCACCTCCGATGGCTCGGGATATGGTGTCCTCAAGGATAAAGTGGATCTTATGTGGTTCTTCTGGGCATGGGACGGGATCGCCTCCGAAATGGCCGGCATACCCATCAATTACATGGAGCTTAAGGAACTGGACCCACGGCTGGACTATTATACACCGGTCATTATTACAAATAATGAGATCATTGAGAAAAATCCGGGATTAGCCGAAAAGTTCATGGCTGCAACGAGTAAAGGCTATGAGTATGCTATTAAAAACGCAGAGGAAGCTGCAAAAATCATTCATAAATATGCACCGGACTACGATCTCGAAATGCTGACGAAATCACAGCAGTATCTGGCCGGCCAGTACAGTAAGGATTCGAAGAGATGGGGCCTGATGAAGGACGAAGTCTGGAACGGCTATACTGAATTTATGAAGGAAAACGGCCTCATCAGTAAAACGATTCCAGCATCGGACTGCTATACCAATGAGTTTTTAAATTAAACACTATAAGGGGCAAAGCGATGAAGCTCACAGTGGAAAACCTGTCCTGCTCATTTAAGGGAGAGGTTGTTTTGGACAAACTGAATATGTCCGTCAGAGAACAGGAATTTGTCAGTATCCTGGGGCCTTCAGGCGGTGGAAAATCAACCTTTCTGAATATCCTGGCGGGCGTCCTTGCCCCTGATGAAGGCAGCGTTTATGTAGACGGAGAGAAAGTAAACGGGTTATCTGCGCACTTTGCTTATATGCCTCAGCAGGATTTACTGATGCCATGGAAAACGATCATGGACAATGTCTGTCTGTATGGTGCGATCCATCATCAGAAAAAAAAGATAAGGGAGCAGGCTGCGGCGAATTTTCAAAGCTTTGGGCTGAGCGGTTACGAAAACCGGTATCCCGATGAACTGTCCGGAGGGATGCGGCAGAGGGCGGCATTTCTCAGGACTGCCCTGTGCGGTGCCGATATTATGCTGCTTGATGAGCCCTTTGGAGCGCTGGACGTCATTACAAGAGGAAGCATGCAGGACTGGCTTCAGGGCATCCGCTCCGCGCTGAACCGTACAACAATACTGGTGACGCACGATATTGACGAAGCCATTTATCTTTCCGACAGGATACTGATATTGTCCGGACATCCTGCCCGTTTTCAAAAAGAGATCATAATACACGAAGGAAATAGGGACAGGGATTGGCTATTCTGTCAGACGGAGCTTCACCGGGAAATCTATTATTACCTGAAAGAAGCATAAAATAATTCCAACAGCGTTTTGCCGCAAAAAGTCATCATTAAAAGGTGGATTGGATTGCTGATTGATGCACACATGCATATTACAAAAAAGGATGTAGAGAACGGGATGCTTAATATCCTTGAAAAGGAGGATATGGTCGGCCTGGTTTCGGGAACGGATCCTGTGAACTCTGCTTTTGTCAGACAGCTTTCAGAAAACCGGAAGCATATCATTCCCACATACGGGCTGCATCCATGGTATGCCGATCAATACAAACCGGAGGATATGGCCGATTACCTCCAAAGCTGCCCGATCATTGGAGAAATCGGCATGGATACGGTATGGTGCGATGTGGATCCGGACATCCAGAGAAAAATATTTAGACTTCAGATGGATATTGCACAGGAGCGTGGATGCCCGGTAGTCCTGCATACGAAGGGACAGGAAAAGGAAATTGCTAAAATCATTGCAGACTATACCATGCCTGTGATCGTACACTGGTATTCATCCAATGAGGATCTTGAGCTTTACTTAAGAAGAGACTGCTATTTTACTGTAGGACCCGATTTTAGGAAAAACCCGGCAATCCTGCAGGTGATAAGAGAAGTTCCGCTAAACAGACTTTTTGTGGAAAGCGACGGGATCTCCGCAGTCGAATGGGCAGCCGGCAAAGCCATAATGCCAGGAGAACTGCCTTCCCTGCTCCTGGACGGTATGAAATTCATTTCCAGCTTAAAAACAGTGGAACTGTCAACCGTACAGAAGGAAATGGAGAATAATCTGAAATACCTTATAGGAAGTATGGATATGCAAAGATAAGAATTTTCCGGCAAATATTCAGATAAAAAAGGAGCTGGTGCAATGAAGGTTTTATTTATAGGCGGTACAGGAGTCATAAGCAGCGCAGTTTCGGCATTGGCTGTTGAAAAAGGGATTGAGCTTTATCTTCTCAACCGTGGTACCCGTAATAATTTTGTGCCTAAGGGAGCCATGATCCTTAAGGGGGATATCAGGGATGCAGACTCTGTGGCGGCTACGGTCAGGCCGCACCGTTTTGACGCTGTGGCGGACTGGATATCTTTTGTTCCGGAGCATGTGGAGAACGATATAAAGCTTTTTTCCGGCATAACCAGGCAATTTATATTCATCAGTACGGCTTCGGCATATCAAAGACCGGTACGGCATTATATGATAGATGAATCCACACCTTTAGATAACCCTTTCTGGCAGTACTCCAGAGATAAAATAGCCTGTGAAGAAAGGCTTATGAAGGAATACAGGGAAAACGGCTTTCCGGTTACCATCGTGAGGCCTTCCTATACGTATAACAAGACGACGATCCCATTCCTCTTTAACAGCCGTGAGCACCGTTGGACCATTGTGGACAGGATGAAAAAGGGAAAGAAAATTATTGTCCCCGGTGATGGCACATCGCTTTTTACAGTGACACACAATTCTGATTTTGCGAAAGGTTTTGTCGGTCTGGTTGGTAATTATCAGTCGATCGGTCATGCTTTTCATATTACATCCGATGAAGTACTGACTTGGGATCAGATCGCTCATGCCATAGGGGCGGCAGCAGGAGTAGAACCTGATATAATACATGTTTCATCCGATTTTATCTGCAAAGTTGCTCCTGAATACACAGGCGGTCTCCTTGGAGATAAGACTGTGAGTATTGTTTTTGACAATAGCAAAATTAAGCGGTTTGTACCGGATTTCCGTGCAACGATGCCTTTTTCGGAGGGAATCAGGCAATCCATTTCATGGTATGAGTCCGATCCGCGTCTATGCACAACAGATCAGGGCTTCAATGAGCTTTCGGACAGGATAATAAAAGGCTGGGAGAAAGGAATTGAAGCAGCGAAGCTGCCGGCAAATGATTAATGTTATTTGCCGGATATGGTTGACACTTTGACTGCAGATATTTAATATTAATTACGGAAGAGTCTTCTGCCGGTGCTTGAAAAAGCCGGCCGGCCATCATAGAAAACGAAAGAAGGATCATCAATGGGTACGTTAATACCAAATAGAGAGCAGGCTTTTGAACTATTGAAAAAATACAATAAGAGTGAGAGCCTCATAAAACATGCACTTTCGGTGGAAGCGGTCATGCTGCACTTTGCCGATGTTTTGGGCGAAGCGGACAGCGACAAATGGGGAATGATCGGCCTGGTGCATGACATTGATTATGAAATGTATCCCGACGAGCACTGCACGAAAGCGAGAGAAATTCTCACAGAGAACAACTGGCCTGAAGATTACATACATGCAGTTGCAAGCCACGGTTTTGGAATATGCAGCAATATCGAGCCTATTGAACGGATGGAGAAAGTCCTGTTTACCATTGACGAGCTCACCGGACTGATAACGGCAACGGCTTTAATGAGGCCGAGCAAAAGCATTCTGGATATGGAGCTGAAATCCGTAAAGAAAAAATGGAAGCAAAAAAGCTTTGCTGCCGGTGTGGACAGGGATTTAATCGAAAAGGGAGCCCAATCGCTCGGATTTGAACTCGACTATGTCATTGGGGAGACAATAAAGGGAATGCAAGGCGCAGCCGAAAGCATCGGGTTAAAGGGCGGCAGTGCAGCGATATGATCTCTGATATAAATGGTACATTGCAAACGGTTCATCAATAAGAATAAAAAAAAGGAGATAAAGCGATGATATCCGCAGTTAAACCAAGCCGATATAAGGATATTGAGATCCTGTTATTCGACCTGGGCGGCGTGCTTGTTGAGTTTAGAGGGATTCCAAAGATGCAGGCATGGATGAATAACCGTGCAGATATGGATGAAATATACAGGATGTGGCTGTTTTCACCCTCAGTCAGAAAATTCGAATCGGGGAAAATGAAGTCTGATGAATTTGCTGAAGCAATTATTAAGGAATTTGGATTTAACGTAAATTCGGAGCAGTTTATTTTGGAGTACCCGGATTTCATAAGCGGATTTTACAATGGAGTGAAAGAACTGCTTGAAGAATTAGGCAGAAAGTATAAAGTAGCCTGTCTGTCCAATACAAATGAGATCCACTGGGATAAAATGTGCAGGGATGATTGTATTGAAAGCATCATACCCGTTACTTTCCCATCCTATAAAACGGGGTATATGAAGCCCGAAAAAGAAGCCTATATCCATGCTATCAGGGAGTTAAATTGTGAACCGGGCAGGATCCTGTTTTTTGATGATAACAGGATCAATGTCGATGCGGCATTGGAATCCGGTATGAAAGCGATATGTGTAAGAGGTTTTGATGTATTGAAGCTGAGGCTTGAAGAGATCGGAATAATATAGAAGAAAAAAAGCCAGGCTTCAATGAGCCTGGCCTTGAAGACGGGATTATGCAAGGATAGGCGGCTTCATTGGGTTTACCTGGCGTGACTTGCTTTATTTTTAAGGCTGCAGATAATCTTCTTTATGCTGTATTCTGATAAATGGTATCTTTCTGCAATTTCAACCATCGCGGTGCCGCTTTGAAACAGCAAATTGATTTCTCGGTTCCTGCTTGCGTAAGTTTCCCTCGTACCGTTGCTTTCCCCCCAGCCTGCCCGATTTGGACCGTTTCCCGGAACATATATCATTTCACCCTGTACATAAAGCTGCAATTCTTTTACCAGATTTTCAGGAAGCACATTTTTTGCATTTTTATATTTCAAATCATCACACTCCGCTTAATCAATATAGACTTTTCAACTGTATTGAATGAACTCATTTTCTTTACGAATGGCTGCGTAAACAGCAGTGATTCTATGATGTTTGCGAAGACAGGCGTTTAGAAAATTTCATTCAATTAATATGGATTTTTAATAAAAAGATCCACAGCAAATATTACCCTGCGGATTTTTTGTAAGGGTTAACAGATAAAAATAAAAACAGTACGATAACCTTCACCGTACTGTTTTACATTTTATTTTTTCAGGTATCAGGGTTATTGCTCATAAGCTGCAAAAGGCACGATTCACAAATCTTTGATGTATGCGCCTTTTGCCTGTATTCAGTTTTGAAAGGACACCTCGCCATCTAATTTTCTCACTATTAAAACACTCCTTTCGAACTGAAATTCATTCCCTATACTATTCTATTACATTCACTGCCGGACGGTCAAGAGAAAGAACAATTATAAGGGTTCTTTCCCAAAAAGAAATAAAAAAGGGCGGAAGCCCGTCAGACTTCCACCCTCCGGCCATCAAACGATGGCCACCTCCGATTCAATCTTCAACTAAGACCACTCCTTTCTTTACGAAAGTCGGTTCCGGATGCCGCATTTTTATTATATGCCACATGCGATCATTGCTTCAAGCTACAAAACAGCTATAAAAAAAGTCGCTACCGAATTGGTTTATACAAGAAGATGGATTCCTCTATACTTCCTCTATACTCATGTGTGTTCTGTAAACTTTATCAAACAACATAGAACCGATGACCCCTTCCAGCCGGCATTTTGCTTCGGCTCCTGTCTCCTCCGTATCCAGGCAGATTGTAAATGAAACGGACTTTTTCGAAGGTACGACGATCATCTCATCATACAGCTTATTTTCAGCTTTGACTGCTTTTGAATCAGGAATGGATGCAGCTTTGCGGCCGGAGCGCTTATGTATGATTACAGTGTCACCGGTGGTTTCTGATATGGCCTGCCCATCTTCCTTTTTCTTTCTGCCGAATTTTCTTCCTTCCACGATCCTCAGGTAAAGATTTGCCAGAGCAGCTGGTGTGCCGCCTACTATTTCTGCCATTTCCTTGTATTGCGGATACCTTTCCTTCAGTTCCATCAGAGCATTTCTTTTCTGCTCACCGGGCAATTCCTTCAGTTTTTCATAGCTTAAGTTTTCGTACATAATACAACTCCTTTATACTCATTTTTATATTGTTGCGTTATAATAAATTTTTGACAAAATTTATTCAATATAAACATTTCTAGAATGAATATTACTTAATAAATAAGTAATTTTATTAGATATATCATTATAATTTTTACAATATTACATCCATTAAGATAAGGGTGGAAGGTAATATCATCAGGAGGCAGATAAACGGGCACGCACAATATTTTAAAACTGGATGAAAAAGTGATATACTAATACAATATGCCTTTAAAGATAACAGTAAACTGGAGATTTATTTATTATACCGTTGAACAAGCGGGGAAATGGTGGTTAATATAATATGCTCGCAAATTTGATTAAACAGGGTTTTGGTGAAAAGGACGACCTTAATTGTGCTGAAAAAATACTGCAGGCAGCAAACCTGGCATACGGCCTGAGTCTGGATAGGGAAAGCCTGAAGCTTGCTGCGGGTTTTGGCGGGGGAATGGCGATCGAAGATAAATGCGGTGCACTGACTGCTTCAATTATGGTCCTTGGCAAGCTTTTCGTCAGGGATAGGGCTCATGAAAGCACAAGGATCAAGGAATTAACCAGGGAATTGTTTCAAAAATATAGTGAAGAAATGGGATCCATTGATTGTGCTCCATTAAAGGAAAAGCACAGAACGGAAGAACTGAAATGCAGAAATGTTATCCTTAAAGCAGCGGAAATTCTCGACCGGATTGTTGAGCGGGAGCTTGCCAAAGACCGGAAGCTGTAAAATTAACCTTTGGGGCAAATAGGCATACTGTACCATCTAATACATAATTATGATATCAGTTCATTCAATATAGTTGAAGTTCAACTGTATATTATAATATAAGGTAATGGAGACAGGTCATGAAAATCATTATCATTGGTGATGGCAAAGTTGGTTATAGTCTGGCAGAAAACTTGTCAAAAGAGAATAATGATATAACAATAATCGATAAAAATCCGGAAGCATTGAAAAAAGCAAATGAATACCTGGATGTGATGTGCATTAAAGGGAACGGACTGAACGCAAGCGTCATGCTGGATGCCGGAGTGAAGGAAACAGACCTTCTCATTGCCGCAACATCAAGCGATGAGATGAATATGGTATGCTGCCTTACAGCCAAAAAACTTGGGGCGGATCATACGATTGCCAGGATCAGGGATCCTGAATATGCAAATGAACTTTCGGCTTTGAAAACGGATCTCGGCCTTGATATGATAATAAACCCCGAGCAGGCTGCAGCCAATGAAATTGCACGGATACTCAGATTTCCTTCCGCAGCCAATGTGGAGGTATTTTCCAAAGGCCGTGTGGAACTGGTTGAAATAAAGGCAAATCAGGGCATGTCTGTGATAGGGATGAAGCTTAAGGATATTTTTGAGAAATATTCCTCTGCCGTCCTGATTGGAGCTATTCTCCGGAATGACGAGGTCATCATACCCAGCGGAGGATTCAAAATCGAAGAAAATGATATCATGTACATCGTTGGCCGGCCTTCCAGTGTATCCGACTTTTGCAAACATATCGGCAAATATACCGGAAAAATAAAAAATGTTATGATTGCGGGCGGTGGCAGGATCGCCTACTATCTGGCAAAATATCTTGATGAGTCGCATATGAAGGCCAAGATCATAGAAATGGACCGGCAAAGATGCACGGAGCTTTCCGAGCTGCTTCCAAACACTTTGATCATCTGCGGCGATGGTACCGATGAGACGATATTGCATTCAGAGAATTTAAGCGATATGGACGCTTTTGTATCTGTTACAGGACGGGATGAAGAAAACCTGATGTCGGCGCTGCTGGCGAAACAGTACGGTGTGCAGAAAGTGGTGGCAAAGATCAACAGGATGAATTATTCTGCCATCATTAAGAATATGGGGATCGACAGTGTGATCAGTCCAAAGATGATCACAACCAACAATATTGTCAGGTACGTCCGGGGACTTAAAAACGCATTGGGAAATCCGATACAAACCCTTTATAAAATAATAGGAGATCAGGCGGAGGCGATAGAATTTATTGCTGGAAAATCGACTGATTTTTTGAACATACCGCTTAAAAACCTTAAGATGGTAAAAGGCGTTCTGGTTGCCGCCATCGTCAGAAAAAATGATATCATTATCCCTCATGGAAAAGACGTGATCAAACAGGGTGACAGTGTTATTCTCATTGCAAAAGACAAGCAATTTACGGATTTGAATGATATTATTGCATCTGGAGGACTTCCGGATGAACTTTAGGATCATATTCGGAAATATAGGGTTTGTCGTGCTGATTGAGGCCGGATGTATGGTGCCGTCCCTTATCGTCTCCCTTATTTACAGACAGGAAGACGCAATGGCATTCCTGCTGACCATACTGATCATGCTGTTGGCAGGAATACTCCTTAGCGGTGTCAAACCATTAACAAAAAATATATATGCCCGCGACGGATTTGCAATCGTGTCGCTGGGGTGGCTTGCAGTATCTTTTTTCGGAGCATTGCCGTTTATCTTCAGCGGTGCGATCCCATCGTTTGCAGATGCGCTGTTTGAATCTGTTTCCGGATTTACTACCACAGGTTCAACGATACTAAAACAAATTGAGGTGCTCCCCAAAGGCATTTTATTCTGGAGAAGCTTCACCCACTGGATCGGCGGCATGGGTGTCCTTGTTTTGACACTTGCCATTTTGCCATCTGCAAACGGCAGTACGCTGCATATCATGAAAGCGGAAAGCCCCGGCCCGAACCCTGTAAAGCTCGTTCCCAAAATGGGTCAGACAGCAAAAATATTATATTTCATTTATATCGCGCTGACAGGTATACAGGTCGTTTTACTGTTATTAGCGGGAATGCCGCTGTATGACTCTCTTATCCATACTTTCGGCACTGCCGGCACAGGCGGATTTTCGAGCAGGAATCTCAGTGTCGGAGCATATGGCAATGTTTATATCGATGTTATCATTACCGTTTTCATGTTTCTGTTCGGTGTGAATTTCACCCTTTATTATCAAAGCCTCAGAGGCAATCTGAAGTCTGCCCTGCGGGATGATGAATTCCGTTTCTACCTGGTGACAGTCTTGCTTTCCATTTTACTGATAGCGGCAGATATCTATGGAAAATTCTGCAGCTCGATAGGCGAGTCCATAAGATATGCTGCGTTCCAGGTGAGCTCAATCATCACCACGACCGGATATTCGACTACGGACTTTAACTTGTGGCCTGTATTCAGTAAATCCATATTGGTATTGCTGATGTTCATAGGCGCCTGTGCAGGTTCCACAGGAGGCGGTATCAAATGTATCCGCGCGCTGGTGCTTCTTAAGATGGTGAAAAGAGAAATTGCCAGAGTCATTCATCCAAGGTCCGTATATACGGTCAAAATAGGCAGGAAGGCATTGGCGGAGGAAAGTCTGACCGGTATTGCCACCTATTTCTTTATTTATATTTTCATATTTGTCATATCCGTACTGGTCGTTTCGTTTGATGACAAAGACCTGGTCTCAAGTTTCACGGCTGTTGCTACAACCATTGGCAATGTTGGCCCGGGACTGGAAATTGTGGGGCCGATGGGAAGCTTCGCCGAATTTTCAGTTCTGAGCAAGGCAATATGCACATTTTGCATGCTTGTAGGCAGACTGGAGATTTATCCTGTTTTGATCCTGTTTACACCTGCATTCTGGAGACGTGTCAACATATAGCATTTACCTGTACTATACCGGCGCCCTTTGTCATACAATATTCCATTAATGCTGAAAATAGCTGAATGGATCCTGTACATCGAAAAGGGTGCTGCCAATGATGATTTTAACGCTGAACGGAAACAGATTGAAAACTGTAATAGCCGCTGTACTGGGTATTATGCTTTGCTATAGCATATATCATTACTGCGTGCAATCATGTCAGGCATCCGTCAATACCCGTTTGAATGTTGAATTGTTTGATATCGGAAAAGGCTGTGTAATAAAGATGACTCCGGTTGACGACGCTGTTTTGGCTGAATCAAAGAAAATCATAAAAGGGATTACGGGTTATTATTTGAAAGCAAATGCCATCCCTGAAAAAGGAAATATCATTAAAATTCCTTTTGAGCCGGATCTGAATGTCAGGAATAAATGGCTGAACAATTGTGGTATTAAGGCGATCGATAAAATGTATATCGTTTATCCTGAGGAGGGCACGCCTTATGTATTAATACTGGATAAAAGAGGAAGGCCGTACCTTTACAATTTTGGTTGTGATGCGAATAGACTTTTGAATAAAGTCAACGATTGAATCATAAAAGGAACTTAACCGGCTTGTTGCAGTAAAATCTATTTTAGAAAAAATTGCATGTAGAAAGGATGAATGAAAACTTTCTGCCTGGACATATTAATAGCGTAAGGAACATAACGGTTGAGCCAAGACTTATATATGTTCCGAAAGGGACGTATATGGGTCGGCCAAAGATTGTATACAGGCTGAAAGGCTTGTATGCAGTCGGAGGGAAGATTCTGTATGGTGGGGAAAGGTTCTATTATGGTCGGCTTGCTTTGATTATAATAGGGTTCCAACTTATCATACAGGGTCGAGCGAAGATTCTGCATAGTGCCGTAATGGTCATATGCAGCCGTGAGGTTGTATATGGCTGTGAAGGTATTATGCAGGGTCGAACGAACCATTATTATGGGTTATGAACTGCTGGGTCATGGTCGGAAGATCGTGGCCTGGTAATAAGTTATCCATAGTGGTGCAAGGTAGATCGTTATGTTCTTTGCTTAACGGAGGCTATCCTAAAGACTGGTGCTTTAGGTAGCCTCTATTTGTATTTAAATATTTACTGATATTGGCTCAGTTAACATAAAAACATTATCCATCCTAAACTCATTAATGGTCCTATATTGTATTTTTGTTATGAAATACATATGGATTCCGGTCTTTAACATTCTGACATAATTATGTATGTACAAACAATCATGTTATATTAAAATTATAGCCTATTATTGTATAGGAAAACATTATTATACAAAATAAGACATTTTAATTATTAACAATATTTGCAGCGACCAATATAATAAGGATGAATATAGCAGATTTTGTCTAAAGAGGTAATCATGATAGAACTTGAAGATAAAATTGATGAAATCCTTTTAGAGGATGGCATTCTGAAGCTTGATAAACTCAAGGAGGCCTGGAGCATTCAGAAAAAAACAGGGCAAAAGCTCGAGGATGTTCTAAGGGAGCAGAATTTTGTCACAAACAAGGATATTTGCGCGGCAAAGGCAAAATCCATAGGCGTGGAATTCCTGGACCTTGACGGATTCGAGCTGAATGGTTCACTTGCAGAAAGAAAAATACCAAAGAGCCTTGCTTTGAAGCATAACCTGATGCCGGTTGATATTGCCGAAAATAAGCTTATTGTTGCCATGGCCGATCCCGGAGACATTTTTGCTCTGGATGATCTCCGCATTGCTGCAAATATGGAAATAAAACCGGTTTATGCGGAACCGGATCAAATAAAGACTCTTATAGACAAGTTCTATGAAGAGAAAAAGCTGCATGAACCTTTTATTGAGCCTGTTAGTACGGAATTATCCAAAAATCAGCCTGCAATAAAAAAAGTAGCTAAAGCGCTGGAAAAAGAAAGCGAAAACTTGTCATACATGAACAAAAGTATATTGAAGCTTTTAACGGAAGAAGGCCTTATAACGATAGAGCAGCTGGATAAAGTCTTGGATACTCATGAAGGCGGCGGCGGACGTATTGCGGATATTCTTGACAAGGAAAAAATAATTGAAAAGAAAACCTTGTATGAGATGCTGGAAAAAAGGACGGGAATGCCATGTATTGAACTGACGGATATGAATATACCCGAAGAGATTTTATCACTCATGAATGAAAGGCTCTCCCGCAGATATCTTGCCATTCCTCTGGAAAAGGACGGAATGATATTAAAAGTTGCTATGAGTGACCCTGCTAATATTTTTTCCATCGACGATATGAGGCTGGCCACCGGTATGGAAATATACCCTGTTCTTGCCGAGCCGTCCGACATCGAGGAATTCCTTGAAAAAAGAAAGCCGAAGGACGCGAAGGATAAAAAGAATTCCGCAGGTCTTAAAGATGCCGAAAACAACAGGAAGCCGATCGACCTTGAGGCAGAAATCAAAAAGATAAATGAGGAAATTGATATAGAGATCCATGACGATTCCATAGAGGAGACTGTAGATGTAAGCACTGTACAGAATGCTCCGATTGTAAAGATGGTCAATCTGATATTCAGCAAGGCGGTGCACAGCAGGTCAAGCGATATACATATAGAGCCATACGAAGATTGTGTTCTGGTGAGGAACAGGATAGACGGACAGCTTGTGGAAGTCATGAAGCAGGATCGCAAGATCCATCCGGCTCTGATTGCCCGCATTAAGATCATAAGCGGATTGAATATTGCTGAAAAGAGGCTCCCGCAGGATGGCAGAATATCAATAAAAATCGACAACCGCGAGTTTGATATGCGTGTGTCCATACTTCCTACAATGTTCGGAGAGAAGGCTGTTATAAGGCTGGCGGACAAGGAAGGCTTCAATATGGGAAAGCAGGAGTTGGGCTTCTTCGAAGACGATCTGCAGAAATTCGACAGTATTCTTGCGCACCCTCATGGTATCGTTCTTGTTACAGGACCTACGGGAAGCGGTAAATCCACTACTCTTTACACTGCTTTAAAGGAACTGTGCAAACCCAATATTAACATACTTACGGTTGAGGATCCTGTGGAATGCACTATACGCGGAATTAACCAGGTACAGGTAAACAGCAAGGCCGGACTGAATTTTGCAGCGGCATTACGATCTTTCCTGAGACAGGACCCCGACATCATAATGGTCGGAGAGATCAGGGACGGAGAAACCGCCGACATTGCAATGCGCGCCGCTATTACAGGCCATCTCGTTTTAAGCACGCTTCATACAAATGACGCTGCCAGTACAATTACGAGGATGGTTGACATGGGAGTCGAGCCGTACATGATTTCATCCAGCCTGGTCGGCGTAATAGCCCAGAGGCTGGTAAGAAGGCTTTGCACGAAGTGCTTGGAGGAGTACTCTCCAAATGCCGGTGAAAGAATGGTTCTGAAAGTGGCTGAAGAGGATGATGTGAAAATAAAAAAAGCTGTTGGATGTCCGGAATGCAATAACACAGGTTACAAAGGAAGAATAGCCATTTATGAAATCATGATCGTCAGCAATGATATGGTTGAACTGATTTCAAGGAATTCACCTGCCAATGTGATAAAGGAGTCCGCTGTCAGAAACGGGATGAAGACTTTGAGGGACAATTGCAGCAAGCTTGTATTGCAGGGCGTAACTACCATGGATGAGCTATTCAGGGTGACATATGCACCAGATGGCCTGTAGGGTATGCTGGCTAGGGTGTGCAGGCCATAAATCAAGGAAGTGGATTTGCAGCGCCTGCTGCAAACCACCGGGAGGGACTATTATTTATGGAACTGGATTATTTATTGGAACAGACTGTTGCATATGGGGCGTCCGACCTTCACCTGTGCACGGGGATTCCGCCGGTGGTGAGGATTCACGGTGATTTGGCCTACCTGAATGAGGCGGCTCTGACGCCCCAGGATTGTGAGGAATTGAGCAGAAAATGCATGAGGGATGACCTATGGGAAACGATGACGCAGAAAGGGCAGGCAGACTTGTCCTATTCCATCAGCGGATCCGGCAGATTCAGGATTAATGTTTTCAGGCAAAGGGCGACATTGGCATTGGCGGCAAGGGTCATTCCAAGCGAGATACCCAAAATAGAGACACTGGGTTTACCGGAGACCGTACATAACCTTGCCGGCCTGCAAAGAGGACTGGTACTTGTGACCGGACCTACGGGCAGCGGCAAATCGACTACGCTGGCAGCGATGATCGATTTGATTAACAGTAAAAAAAGGTGCCATATCGTTACAATTGAAGATCCGATTGAATTCTTGCACAGGCATAACAGAAGTGTTGTCAACCAGAGAGAGATAGGACAGGATACCAATAGTTATGCGGATGCGATGAGAGCCGTATTGAGAGAGGATCCTGACGTCATACTCATCGGTGAAATGAGGGATCAGGAGACAATTGCAACAGCCCTTACAGCGGCTGAAACGGGACACCTTGTGTTTTCTACGCTGCACACCGTCGGGTCGGCTAAAACGATAGACAGGGTTATCGACGTATTTCCGCCGCACCAGCAGTCGCAGGTAAGAAGCCAGCTTTCCACAATACTTCAGGGAATAGTGTCACAGCAGCTCATAAAGAAGAAAGGCGGCAAGGGACGGGTGGTTGCAACAGAGGTGATGATCATGACATCCGCAATATCAAACCTCATCAGAGAGTCAAGAATACCTCAAATCAATTCGAGCATCCAGACAGGAATGCAATTTGGAATGCACAGCATGGACAGCTGTATAGCAGGATTGTACAGGGACAATATAATTGACTACAACAGCGCCGTTCAATACGCAATAGACCAGGATACACTGAAAAAACTTATTGCAGGTTAATCTTGAATTAAATATAAAAACGAGGTGTGTGAATATGAATCTACTGCCATCTACAGACTATCTGACTATAGATATCGGATTCAAGTACATCAAGATCGCACAGGTCAGGCAAAAGAGAAATAGCGAGGATTTGATGATAGTCAATTACGGCATTGGCACAACACCCAAAGGATGTATCAAGAATGGCGCCATAAAGGATAAGGAACGCGTAAGGAAAGAGGTATTGACAATCATCAGAGACTGCAATTTAACGGCAAAGGGCGCCAAAATCGTCATCTCAGGTACAAACATTATCACCAGGATCATTATGGTGGAGAAGGTTCCCGAAAGCGAACAGAACAGCAGAATCTGGGATGAAATCATTGTGAGTCTGCCAATAAATCTTGATGAGCACAAAGTGGATTTCAAGGTGCTGGGGACAGTCAACAACGGCGAGGCGGAAGAGATAAAGGTCTTTGTAACTGCTGTTTCAAAGAAAATCATCAACAGCTATCTTGAACTGCTCAATGAAATGAACCTGAAAGCGCTTTCGGTCGACATACCGGCCAACAGTGTTTCAAAATTCTTCAAGAAAAATGTAACAAGCGCGGAAGCGGAAGAGTGGGACAGGAAACAGAGAAATTCCAGAAGGCAGTACTCGGATACTGTAGCGGTCATCGATCTGGGATCCGAAACAACCATAGTCAATGTATTGAAGAACAAGGTGCCCGAATTTAACAGGGTGACGCTTTTGGGGAGCAGCAACATAGACCAGGCTATTTTCAAGTCGCTCAATCTTGAGAAAAATCTGGAGGATTGGGCTGAACGGTACAAAAAAATGTATGGGCTCGTAAGCACAAACGATCTCAATAACGAACTGGAATGGCAGTGCAGCAATGCGGCCAAGGGAGTAATAAATGAAGTGATAAGAAATATCCGCATATGTTTTGATTTCTACAAAATGCGCTGTGCCGGCGAGGATGTAAGCAAAATATACCTGATCGGAGGCGGAGCGCAGATGAAGGGACTCAAGGAATATTTCGAGGAAAACCTTAAAGCTCCTACATATCCTATCAACCAGATGACAATAGATGGGATTGAGTTTGCTTCAACACTTGATACGGGAAAGGTCAGTTATCTTATAAATGCGTTGGGAGCAGCGCTGTAGGAGGTCGCCTGATGCCAATATATACATACAGAGTAAAAAACCAGGCCGGTAAAACATTATCCGGCGAAAGTAAATTTGCAAATGAGAAGGAATTAGCGCAGGCTTTGGAAACACAGGGGTTTACACCTGTGGAAATAAAAGTGAAGAATGCAGTTACGGATATAAGCCAGATCAAGCTTTTTCAAAAAAGAGTCCGGACAAAAGACCTTGCAATCTTCTGCAGGCAGTTTGCAATCATACTGCAGGCCGGCGTTCCCATATCGGCGGCCATGGACGTTATGAGGGAGCAGACCACGAATTCTACATTGAAAATGGTTTTAAACGAACTCTATGAGGATATACAAAAGGGGATTCAGCTTTCCAATTCAATGAGGAGGCAGGGAAACGTCTTTCCGGATATTCTGGTGAATATGGTGGAGGCGGGCGAACTCAGCGGAGAATTGGACAGGGTATTTGCCAGGATGGCGGAGCATTTTGAGAAGGAATTCAAGATGAACCACAAAATAAAAAGCGCGCTTACATACCCGATTATTGTTTCCGTTATAGCAGTTGCCGTCATTATCATCATGATGGTATTCGTCGTTCCGCAGTTTTCCTTGATACTGGAGGGCTTTGGGACGAAAATGCCCGCTTTCACAAAGATACTTATCGATGTAAGCAATTTCTTCAAGAACTGGTGGTGGCTGGCTATCGGAGGAGTGATCGGCTTTGTGGCCTGCATAAAAAGTTTTTCGAAAACGAAGGACGGAAAGCGTTTTTTCGGCAGACTGGCAATCAGGCTGCCTGTTATGAAGGAGGTCACTAAAAATATCGTTACGGCAAGGCTGACGCGCACGCTGGGCACGCTGATGGCCAGCGGAGTGCTTTTGATACAGGGTATGGAGGTGACGCAGAAGATATTGGGCAATGCTGTTATAGCTGAAAAAATCGAAGAAGTCATAACAGAAATAAAAAAGGGAAAAGGCCTGACGGTTCCGTTGACAGCCATGAAATATTTCCCGCCGATGGTGATTTCCATGATAAAAATCGGCGAAGAATCGGGAAACTTGGACTATGCGCTCGATAAGTCGGCGGATTTCTACGACCAGGAGGTGGAAACGTCGCTTCAAAGACTGGCGGCGTTAATAGAACCTGCAGTCATTATCGTAATGGCACTGGTTGTGGCATTCATTATCATAAGCGTACTTTATCCAATGATGAGCATTTATAACAATATGTCTGCGTAGGAAAAGAAAGTTGGCGTATAATGCCGGAACACTGCTTGTATGCATCAGGCAGGCCGTTATTATAAATTAAAATCAAATTGAAAGGTGGTATTTTAAATGAAAAAGGCAATGACAAAGCTACTTAATAAAATGGGGGTGAAAAAGGTAAAGAAACTTAATAACAACAAAGGCTTCTCTCTGATCGAGCTTCTTATCGTTATAGCTATAATGGGCGTACTGGCGGCAATAGCATTCAACATGTTCGGCGGAGTACTGGTGAACAGTAAAAAGCGGGCTGACGATCAACAGGCAAGGAACATAGAAAAGGCTATAATGACATACTGCGTTGATTCGGGCGACTGGAAGTTAACTAAAGGTACAGTGGGAGCTGCTACAACTGCAGGTATTAATTTAACAGACGATGATGAAATGATAAAAGCCCTTCTTCAGGAAATAAAGATTGATCCCAATACATATGGACCAATATTATCTCCTAAATATCCTGAAGATACCTCGACTACTTCAGGGAGGAATATAGATGCGTACAAACCCCAGTGGAATACTGACAACGGAGGCAAATATGCAGGATGGAAGATTGACATATACCCGGACAAACAATCGGTAACAGTAAAGCCAACAACAGTCCCTGCAGAATGCATTACGACAGTTCACGTATAAAAGCCAAGTTCCCCGCCGCCATACAACGGCGGCGGGGGGTGAAACAAAAATTCAGGTGATTGATGATGAAAATAAAAAACAATAAGGGCATAGGATTGATTGAGCTGCTTATCGTGATTGCCGTCGCAGCGATGACGGCGCCGCTTCTCTTCAACGTATTCATGTACAGCGTGCAATCCTTCGGCAGCTACAGCAAATACATGGATCAGCACTGCAAGGTGATGGAGGTCACCCAGCGTATACGCAAGGATGTAGAAGAGGCTGCCGCATTCAAAGTGGTTTATGATGCAACGGTGGACCCTATCACAGCCAGTGTGCTGACACTCTGGCTGCCTGACGACGATGGAAACACAGGCACCTACAGCGTCAGAATCTGGAAAGTGAGCGGAGGCTGTCTCTATTATAAAAGCCTGAGTAATGGAACCATTGAAAATGGCATAAACGCAACGGAGGAATCCACCGGCTACTCTGAAATATTGAGCGGGCTTGATACCGCTACTGTGGCAGCCTTACCCAGCAACTATATGCCTACCCGTTTTGATTATATCGACATAAATAAAAGGATTTTGCTTTCTATTAAGCCTGCAGCTCAGAATACGACAGCGTCAAAAAACAGGAATGTTGCAAAGCCGATAATTACGGAATTCTGCGTACGGTACAAGGATAAGATTACGGACGGCCTGTAATAGAGGGGAGAGATACATATGAAGGATATTAACCTGCTGCTTGAAGAAGAGAAAAGAATTCAGCAGGAAGGGGTCACTGTGAACGAACCGGCTAGGCCGGCAGGGAAAATAATCGTGACGGTTTTGACTGCGGCATTAGGCTTGACGACATTGATCGGCCCCAAGCTATATGCGGGATCAATGGAGCTGAAGCTGGCTTCCGTTCAGGAACAATTGAAAAGCGAAAAATATCAGGAAGTCATGTCTGTAAAATCGCAGCTGGTTATTGAAGATAAGCAGCTGAATGATAAAAAGAGCATTATAGAATACATTGATGAACAGGCCTATCCTGTAAACGATATATTGAACACGATCAGGAACAATACCCCAAAGGGCTGCACGATTAATGACATTCAATACGATACCCATACTCTCAGGCTGGGCGTCAGGGTTGAGGAAATATACAATGTGGCGGAGTTTCTGTTGAATATGGACAGGCTTGAGAATATCAGACTCTCGGAAAATTCCAACACGATCAAAATGAATGCAAACGGCGATTATGCATTCAACTTCGAAGTTGGGCAAAGGGAAGGTGAATAGCGTGTCCATCGGTAAAAAAGAGCTGAAACTTATTGCAATACTATGCGTTGTAGCATATGCTTTCGTCTTTTATAAATTTATATGGCAGTCTGTAATACCGTCGATCGTTACTTTAAAAAGTGATACGGCAGCAGCTTTGGAAAAACTGGAAATGATGGAGAAAGACTATGGAAATCTGGAATATTTCAAGACACAGCTTGCAGCGCAGGAAACATCAAATGAAAGGATTGATGAATATCTCATGAGCAGCGCAAACATGGTTGACAGCCTTGAATATGTGGATAAACTGACAAGGCTGATCGGTGAAAATATTAAAGAAATGAATATAGGAAAGCCGGAACAGAAATATGTGGTAAACGGCAGGAATCCGGCTTCAGATGAAACGGAGCTAAAGGAAAATGCCGAAAAGAACAGGATGTATTATGAATTGAAACTGGATTTCAGAGCATTTATGAGCTATTCATCGGCTATGGAGCTTGTCAGGTATATTGAAGGCGGCACCAGGAGAGTGAAAATAACGAAGTTTTTTGTCAAAGCACTCTCGGACAGTGATTTAAAAATGCTTGCGGATGCAAAAGCAAAACTGGGACTGGATAAAACAGGCGGCAGTAATGGATCACAGGCACCGCAGGTGCAAGGCACTGCCGTCCGGAACGCCGATATAGGGAATAATGCGGGACAGAATGACGCACCGCAAAATTCGACCGCGCAAACTAATGCTCCCTCCGAAAAACTATTTGACACCAATATGACTATAAGCATATATTCAACAAATCTGAGGGCTGCGGACAGAATGTATGAGTATAGCAGACACAAGCTTAACAGGTTTATTTATTCAAATGGCATTCTGCTTACGTCTACAGGCAGCGCCGACAATTTCAGTGCGCCGGACCAGGCGTCAAGCCTTGAGGAAGAGTTCGGAAGCAGTGATATTATTATAAAGGAAAGAAGTTATCTGGCCGCAGGTGAAAACCTCCAGATATTCGGTGTAGACCGGGAAAACAACATCATTCGGTTAAAAACAAACGGTACTGTTGAAATCCACCTTAGTATGACAGGAAATGCATATTTTATCGATACCTTTGAAAATGGAAAAAAGTCGCTCTCCATGACGGGAAGCCTGCCTGACAAAAGCGTAATAACGATGGCGGCTGCTGCTTCCATGCCGGGTATAAAGGAAAATGAGAATATACGCCTGAACATTAAGATAACAAATAACTCAGGAAGAGATCTGAATATAACGCTTGACGATCTGCAAAAAAGAGTCAGTATTTGCGACCGGAACGGCAATAGGATTTACAGCGACAGCACATCGGAAAATGTCAGGATAATCTGATCCTGTAGATATTTATCCATAAAGTTCAAAATACCTGTAAAAGGGATGGGACAGTCGGTATGAAGCTGTTAAAAAGTAATAAAGGGATGACGCTGATTGAAACAATTATATCGCTGGCGGTATTGGGGATCGTATCGGTTCCGCTGATGGCTGTGTTTACAAATACCGCCGTTATTGTGAAAAAAACTGACGAAAGGCTTGAAATCAATGCAGTTACAAGAATCATCAAGGAAAACGTGATCAATTCGGTAAAGTATGGCGGCAGCGGTAATGCCATTTACACTTATAATCATGCAGATTTAATTGATTTGCAGAGCGGACCCGATGCAAATGGAGACGGTGATTTGGAAACTGCGGAAAATCTTGAAATAAAAGATTCCAAAGACATAGTTAACGAAGATTATATATTTGATGCCGAGAGAACGATGGATTTCAATACTATAGCAAATCCGGAGGATCCGTCGGGGTCGCTTGCAGATACCTGTGAATATCTGATTACGGTAAAAACAAAGAATACCGGCAATATAGTACAGAAGCTCAGGATTCTGATAAACAGGATTGATTGACCGGGTTTGCAGGTCAAACCTGCCGGATATGGTCTGCAGGGAGGCTTGCAACCGGTGATGGCACAAGCCCTGCGGCAAATGGAAAATTGCGAGGTGGCTCATGAAAATAAAAAAGATTGCCGGAAATAACAAAGGCGTTACATTGGTACTTGTTATTGTTATTCTGGCGGCAGTGGCTGTTATTGCAAATATCCTCATTGAGACGGCGTTCCAGAACTATAAAATGGGGAAAGCAAGCGGCCATACGGATTATTCATATTACGCGGCGGAAAGCGCGATCCAGAAATGCTGCGACATACTGAATGCCAAATGCGGCTCGCCGGGACTGGCAGATACGCTTGGCATTTCATACAACGGAGACGACGGGAACTTTGCAAAAGCTGTTGCAGATCAACTTGCAATATATGTTGAGCAGCTTTCTCTTGGCGGAAGCTTCAATGATTTTGACGTAAACGGCAACAGCAGCAATACTGCCGATATTGCCATTGAACTGGAATATCTGGGCTTTGACCGGAATGAATCGGTAAACCCCGGTAAAATTGAGATCGAGGTAGGGCTGACCGCATGCTCCGATTATGTGGTAAAGCCCTTCCTTTCAGGCGATAAAAGGGTATATGCAAAGGAATGGCTTCTTGTAACTATCCCGAGCGGTTTTGAGCTGAGAGGGCCCGTATACGCCATTGGCGACCTGATGGCCGACCATGCCGGTGTTGATATATCAGGCGATGTGCATGTTTACGGCACGTCTCCGGAATATTTGAAGTCTCCCAGCCAGTATTATTACGGAGGCATACTCGCCATATCCAATTCGGAATTAATAATCAGAGGCAATGCATATAGCCGGAGTTTTATAAGGACCGGCCTGTATTCGAGCCCCGGAGGCGACGGCAGCAGGATATATGTGTACAGAGATGCTGTGGCGCAAGGGCTTCATATATTCGGAAAAGGCCAGCGGATTGCGGTTTTGCGCAATGCATATACATTCGATGATCTGGAGGTAAACGGAGAGGATTCGGTACTGGCGGTAAACGGAAGCTATTTTGGTTTGTCGGATGGGTCTGACGGCGTATACCATGATAATTCAAGCGCCATTGTAAACAGTGCGACACTTCATCATTTCAATTCACCCGCATCGCAGAAATCCAGAATAGTAATTAATGGCGCGGTAATGGTAAACGGAGGAACTTTCAGAATTGACGACGGCGGAAATACGCTTTACCAGATTGAGGATGCCTCTCTTGCCTGGCTGATTGATCCTTTTAGCCCGAGTCCGGTTTACAAAAATGCTCCGGTGCCTCTTGGCGGTTCCTACAGCACATATGTTGAATGGCTCAAGGATAACGGCTACTACAATAGCAGCATCGTCAGGGGCTTTTGCAATCTGTTTCAGGTTTATAACCCTGTTGTTGCGTGGAATCATGAGGACCCTGCCGAAATGGACGGTTCGGACACAGCTTCCAACCGCTTGGACGCATGGCTCGCCGACATAGATATGAAGCGCCAGCATGGCGATTACAATATCGATACACCCGGCGATTTGATCAATCCGGCGGATAGCGGCTCTATTCCCGATAAAATACAGGGCTTCTGCAATTACGTATTTGCGGCAAATGACAGAATGTTCTTTATGGAAAAAGGAAACGGCAATGAAGGCATATCGCAGTTAAAGAAGGCAAGCTTGCTGGCAGACAGCTTCGTTATGGATAATATCGATGCTCCTGCACCGCTTTCGGATTGGTCGGGTTACTGGAATCCTTATGTCAGCGACAGCAGCTTATGGGATGGAGCCAATGGGTACTGCCTTGAAATTCCGGTAAAAATCAGCGAGTTAAAGCAAAAGCTGCTTGCACAGACAAGTCCGTTTATAGAGAGACTGGTCACGGACAACGACATCAGAAGCGGTACGGATGCGGTTGGGCATAAATCGCTCAATGTCTTCGGCAAGGTGGAGAATTCCCTGTGCGGCCTCGTTTCATCGAACCTGTCGAATCCGTATATCATAGATGCGAGTGATGATGATTTTGACGGCGATCATATAATCAATCTCAGCGACCCGCTCTATGCCTATAACAACATTGCAGATAATCCCTGGGCTGAAGATAAGTATTTCCTTGTAGTAAATACGGAACCCTCACTGGAGCTTGTACTGGACGGAACCGTGTTTAGCGGCATTATATTCACCACAGGCAAGGTGATACTTAAAAACGGCGCTGTGGTAAACGGCGCGATTATCGCAGCAGGCAAAGGATATGTCAATGACCCGTCCGCCGGTTATATCGGAGGATCGGCGGCTGATACGGAAATAACAGACGGTATTCTAATGATGACGCATGTCCCGCAGATAAAAGAATACGGATCAAGCTCGGATACGAATATCGATTCGCTTAACAACGGCGGTTATGCTGCGCTTTACTGCACGGGAACGGATGTGAAGATCAATTTTCCCGACCCCGACCCCGAAACAGGAAGGAAAATGCTGCTTGATGCATTCCTGAATCAGGATAACCCGATAAATCTGTACAGTATTTTTTGAATGGGAGGAAGGTGTTTAGATGCATAAGTATTTGCGTATAATAGCGTTTTTTTTGGTGCTTTGCCTGTTGTCGGGATGCAGTATTCCGTTTGCCGACATATCAAAAACAGTTTCGGGGTCAGGTAACACGGCATCTGAAAAGGACGGTACGGAAAATCAGGACAATAAAGGCAATTCTGCTATTACGGGGGAGGAGGACTCGAGGATCAGAACGCTCATCAGCGATTATTTCTCATGCCTTTATTCTGAGCCGGCGGAGGATTATTATATCTACTCCGCAACGGGCAAGCTTCCTGAAAAAATAAAAGGCTTCATATCAAGCGATACCATAAGCATTGCCGAAGGAAACAGGGAAATAGGAATCCACCTTCCACGCTTCATTGAAGCAAACGGGCTTGTATGTGTCGGCTATGAGCTTGTGAAGAACAAGTCTTCAGACGGCAGGGAAACTCCCGGTATCGATGCGGAATACGCAGGCGAGGCGGGCGGCGGTTTTCTGTATTACACGAAAGTTTACCTTTATGCCAGATGTGTCAATACAGCTAATTTTGAAAAATTATTTACAATGAGCGGGGTTGACAATACATGGACCAAAGTGAATGCAGATCCAATAGATGAAAATCAGACCGATACAATAAAAATAGAGGCAAGGTATGATGTTCAGGTCAAAAAAGAGGACGGTAATTACAAGATCGCAGCTGCAAAGGAAGCTGTCACCACAAATGAAGCCAGGAGCAGGCTGCTGATTTTTAACAACGATTTTATCAAAAGGCTTACCTATCTTGACTGTTCTGCAGCCGAGGACGGCAAATCGTATGCAAGGGAAGATGACGGCAAGGCTTATGAAGAGGAAAAAGCACTGATCACTGCATTTTTCAATAGTTTGAAAAACAATCTGGATGTTGAAAATATGAAGCTGATGCAAACAGCCTGGGATAGAAATGCCGGGGACTTCAGCACTTTTTTGGACAAGCTCTCAAGGACGGGAGACAATGGTACAAAAAAACTGACCGACCTGATTGAGATCAAAGATGACTATAAAATCAAATTCGATTACTGCTCCATGCCGCTGCAGTTCAATATGGAAAAACTGGACGGAGAATTCACTGAAATGAAGATCGTTCCGCACCCCGGATATACAAAAAAACGAAAGATCTATGCTGTATCATTCAAGGTTCCGGTCAAAAGAATGAACGGTTCCGTGCAGGGTGAAGAATGTATTTATTATTACGATTATTTTATTACACTCTTAAAAACGGATGAAATACTTAAAATCGATGGAATACGGCTTAACGAGTACGGCAGGGTCACCCCGGCCGGCTCGGTCGATAACGGCTGACCGGCGGGATATTGTTAATTTACGGAGGTGAAGTGAATGAAAACAAAAATGTACGGAAAACTGGCAGTCATGCTTGCACTGCTTATTATTCTGACATCGGGAAGCATAGTAAACGCCTACCTTGGGGAGGATGGAACGGAAGCGACAATACTCCGGCTGGATAGGGAATTCAGCTCTGCATCATCCAAAGTCGGGAAAGTGGAGACCATAACTTACAGGATTACAGGAGACGCCATCGTATATGACCCGCCGAAGGAAATTGCGCTGGTGGTGGATGTTTCAGGCAGTATGGGCGGTTACCTTGGAGGTAAGACAAAAATCAACATTCTCAAGAAGACAGTGAAAGATTTCGTGGAGAAGTGGGAAAACAGAAATTGCAGTATCTGTATTGTCCCATTCAGCGACCGTGTGGTGAATCAGCCTGCATTATATGACATGAGCCTGGCAGATGATGTTGATAATCTGCTGGATGATATTTCTGATCTGAGCGCTTATGGATCAACCAATATAGGGGATGGCATGAGAGTTGCGTACCATACTCTGAAAAACTCCGGTAATGCAAATGCTTCAAAGTATATTGTAACGCTTTCGGACGGCGAACCAAACAAGTACAGCTATTATAACACCTATAGCAGCTATTATACCGGCGACGGTATTGTAAACAGAATAAGATCAAGCAGCACAATGGGGCTGGAGTACTGTACATCCATCATGGGAAACATCATACTCAACAGCACATACAAATCATTTGTAATAGGCTTTGCAACAGATGACAGCCTGGTAGACAGGCTCAATGCCATCGGCCAAAGCTCGGGCGCAGCCCGGCTGGATAACGGCAATTATCACTATTTTGCCGGTTCACAGGCGGATCTTGACAAGGTTTACAGCGATATCAGCAATATAATTGATAATGACAAAGCCATTACCGGTACAACCTTCAGCGAATTGCTGCCGGTGGGCACGGTCATTGAGCCCGGGGCGGTTTCCGAGCTCGAATCGCAGGGATTTCAGATCATCGACAATTATCCTGATCCCGATGATCCCGAAAACAGGGTGCGTACTAAAATAACCAAAGCACTGAATGATTGCCTCTTTATGGGGAAAAAGTACCCTGAAGCGACAACAGCGCCGCAGAATATTACATACCAGCTTAAGCCATATGCCTTTTCAATTAAAATTGTATACACTACCCCCGGAACCAAGGTGTTTAAGGATATTGACGCCAGCGTGGCGTATGATGATCCGTTCATGCCGGGAGCGCACATGTCATATGCCGGTGCGGGCGCCAGTATTGTGGTAATACAGCCGGTTACGGGCATATCGAAAACCGATGCGATTGTAATGCCGGACCAGATCGGTGAACCGGGTATGATTTCAGCAAGAGTACTGCCAAATGTGGCGCCAAATATTGCATATGATGAATCGATTGCAGGCTGGACCGTGACGGGTGAAAAGGATAAATCGGGTAATACTGCCTCTCCCGGCAGCATTATAAGCATCAGTGAACCTGCTGTACCAAATCCTTTGAATGATACCAGAACCGTCCGGGGTCTGGAAGCCGGGAGCGCTGCCGTTGAGGCTGTTTCATCCGGAACTGATCTGGGCGGGTCGCCTGTCAGGATAACATGCAATGTATATGTAGTGGATGGAAAAGTAGCCAATATTACCATGAATAACGGAGATATCAGGGATTTAAACAGTTATGCCGTAAAATATCTTATCGGTATTCCGGCAGACACAGGTACGGAAGAAATGACATTCAGCAACTGGAGGCTCAAGGACCCGGCAGACGCTGAATATATCAACATGGACCCGTCAGGGACAGCTGAGGCGGTAAAAACTCTGAGTGAAGATATACCTGTACTGGTGGACGTAGATTACAGCGCTTCGGTCGGAAGCCCCGACTCCCCTGATTATACCGAAGTACATCTGAAAAAGGTTGCGGAAGGTATTATCACGGTAGCGCAGCCGGTCACAGGCGTTACAGTGGAGGGCGCGGTATTGATGGCCGGTTCAGGCAGGGAGATAAGTGCTGAAGTAGAGCCTGCCGACGCATACAACATCAAAATAAGTTCATGGAAGTTTGTTAATGAAAGCGGCGAGGATGTAACAGAATCAAATTCTATAGCAGAAATAACTTCCGTGGCAGGTGATGAAAATAACATAAGGAGAAATGTAAAGGGTACGGGCTGCGGCAAATTAACTGTTGTTGCAGAAACAGCCGGGTACAATGCGGATAATGAAAAGGTAAGAGGCTACAATACCATATTTGTGACAGATGCGGAATGTGATGCGGAAAAGACTGTTACCTTGTGGAGCTCCGGTGTAAGCATAGGGACAGTATCGCACATGCCCTCAGGGCTTTCGGGCAGCATCAGATATTCATATGCATTGGCAAATACGTCGGATTCGTCAAAATTATCCGTTGACGTAAACACCGGTGAAATTAAGGGTCTGCAGTTAACAGCTTCGCCGGTGCCGGTCACAATATTGGCACAGTATTTCGATGCGGACGGAAATGCTACAGGTCAGCAAAAGACATTGACCTGC
>JBDKVA010000199.1:0-22224 GCA_039679375.1 Clostridiaceae bacterium | reverse complement strand
GGTTCTGCTCCTGCAGAATGACCTGAACCTTGACGTTTCAGAGGTGATTACCACCTATGTTTACAAGCGTGGTATCTTGCATGCAAATTACAGCTTTTCTACTGCAATCGGACTGCTGAACAATATGGTAAATATTTTCTTCCTTCTGATTGCAAACTGGATTTCAAAAATAGTTTCCGATACAAGTCTATTCTGAGGAGGAGAAAAAATGGCAGCAATCAGAGATTCTGCGGGTGACCGGCGGTTCCGGGTATTCTGCTATATCTTTGTCACAATTTTATTAATTATTGTTATGTATCCGCTGATTTATGTCATTTCAGCATCTGTAAGCGATCCCAAAATGGTTGCTTCCGGTAAAATAATCCTTCTGCCGAAGGGCTTTACATTGGAGGGTTACCGTCGCATTTTTCAGGATGATAATATTCTGACCGGGTATGCCAATACTATTTTTTACACGACGGTTGGCACCATGATCAATCTTGCGGTCACCGTAACGGCAGGATATGCGCTGGCCCGCAGAACTCTTCCGGGCAGAAGGATTTTGACGACATATTTTCTGATCCCGATGTATTTCAGCGGCGGACTGATCCCGACCTTTTTGCTGGTCAATCATCTGGGGCTTTACAATACGCGGGCAGTTATGGTCCTGATTTACGCTTTCAATATGTATTACTGCATTATGTGCCGTACATTTTTCTGCAGCCTGCCTAAAGAACTGGAGGAAGCGGCAGTCATTGACGGGAGCACGCCGATTCAAACCTTTCTGCGGGTGGTACTGCCGCTTTCCAAAGCGTTGCTCGGAGTAATGGTGCTTTACTTTTCGGTTGAACACTGGAACACCTATTTTATTGCATTGATTTACCTGAAGGATCAAGCAAAGTTACCCTTGCAACTCGTTTTGCGTAAAATTCTGGTGTTGGAGCAGACCAGTGCCAATATGCTTAACAATACCGGAGAAGATGCCGCCGCCGCGAAATTTCAGCTAAAAGAACTTATTAAATACGCGGTAATCATCGTTTCTTCGCTGCCGGTCCTGATCCTTTACCCGTTCCTGCAGAAATATTTCGTACAAGGCGTCATGATCGGATCTGTGAAAGGCTGAATAAAACGGATCATTGGCTTTCGTCCGGCCGGCGGAAGCTGCTGATATACAAATATCAAAATAAGGAGGAATTGTTTATGTTTCGAAAAGCATTAACCACATCGCTCGCCCTAATCCTCACAGCCGTGATGATGTGCAGCTGCGCCGGTTCTCCCTCATCGCCGTCAAAGAATGCCTCGTCTTCCGTGCAGTCTGCCTCCGGCGATACATCCAGTCAGGAAAAATACACACCTTCCTATCCGATCGTCGCCGATAAGATCAGCGTAAAAGGTGCCGTAATCGGCGAAAACATTGATATTTCCCAGCCTCGTCTTGTATGGCAGAAGCTGGAGGAAATTACAAACATTCATGTTGACTGGGAAGTCGTTTCCAAGGATGCGCTGGCAGTCTTCCTGGCATCCAACAACTGGCCTGACTTCTTCCAGCGTACATGGGATCCCATTAACAATACTTATATCAACGATTATGGTGTTATGGGAGGACGTTTTGCCAATTATCAGGATTATCTGCAATACATGCCCAATCTGCAGCAGACCTTCAAGGATTATCCGGATGCACGCAAGGTGGTCACCGAAACCAACGGGGCAATTTATCAGCTTCCTTATATCGGGAAAGACTGTACTGCAGTGGTGGCCCGCATGTATTACCGCGAAGATACGCTGAAGGCAGCAGGCTGTCAGGTTCCGGCAACCGTTGATGAGTTCCATGATGTCCTTGCCAAGCTGAAAGAGTACAATAAGGGCGCCGCTCCTCTTGCCGATGACCGTGAACAGTTTCTATGGGCTTCCTTCGGCACGGGTAAAAATCTGGATTTTGAAGACGACGGCACGGGAAAAGTTATTTTCAACCGAATTTCCGAACAATACAAGCTTTATTTGAAGTATATGAACCAATTGTATTCGGAAGGACTTCTTCATAAAGAATATCTCACGCTTGATAATGCCACCAAGCTTTCACTTGCTGCCGAAGGTCTGATTGTTTTTGGTCATGAAGGGCTGAACAACCTCGCAGAGGATGCTTTCAAGAGTGGAAAGGTAGAACTCAACCAGCTGGCTCCCCTGACCTCGAAATATGATAAGACGCAAAACGTCATGGGATGGCAGTTTTGCCAGCCTGGCGGCCTGCTCATCAATTCAGAGTGCAAATACATAAAGGAGCTCTGCCGGATGTTTGATGTTATGTTCGCGACCAAGGAAGTAGTCAAAGGAACCGGGATGGATGGTACTGCGTTTGTGTATGGGCCGGAAGGCACATCCTGGAAATGGGCAAACAGCAGCCATACAGAATATGAATTTATTTTGCCGAAAGAATTTGAAGGCAAAAAGGCTTTTGGCACCTACATCTACGAGAATCTTAACTTTGCGGATCTTGGCCGGTTTGACGAATTCGCCAATGCCACCACTGCGACAGAGGGCAATAATAAAGCCCGGCAGCAGGGATTTGTCAAAAACCTGGTTCCTTATTCGGAAACAGCTCCATTCCCCGGCAGTTATCTAAAATTTACTGAAGAAGAGCAGGGAATTATCGACGACGCCTATACCACAATTGATACTTATGTAAAGGAAATGAAAGGCAAATTTATTACCGGGGTCATGAATGTAGATACCGAATGGAATGATTATATCTCCAAGATCAATGGTATGGGACTTGATAAGATCCTGAAGGCATATCAGGCAGCTTATGACAGATGGAATTCCTGACCGGTCGCAGCATACTTCCAAATGCTCCCTCTTTTCTGAACTGATAATAGGGTGAGCCCGAGTGTGATCTGTCCGAAAGATAGTCAGGAAGGCCACCGCATGATAAAATGCTATCTTGGCGGCGGCCAGATGCCGACATAATCAAGGAATTCTTCCCAAAAATCCGGGTAGAAGGGCTGCGCAACTCGCAGCCCAGATTCCCTCGGAACCAAGCGTCCTGTTTGGCGGTAAGGGAAAGGGCTGAAAATAAATATTCAAAATTCTGTTTATAGCCGCATTCCAAGGGAAATATTAACCCATGTGAATCAATTATAAATTTGATTGGAGTTGAATGAAATGGACAAATATGTTTGTACGGCATGCGGCTATGTTTATGACCCTGCGATAGGAGACCCCGATGCGGGTATTGCACCGGGAACACCTTTTAAAGATATCCCGGACGACTGGGTATGTCCCATATGCGGTGTCGGCAAGGATATGTTTGAATTGGAATAAGGAATAAGGAATAAGGATAAGGCTGATTTATGCAAAAAATGTATTGCAGAAAATAGAGTATATGTTATATTCCTATCTTTGACAGTTGGAGAAGAGAAAAAGCTTGGTAATCCCAGAAAATAAGGGGGATCCAAGCTTTTGTGTCTGGTTGAAAAGTGCGTAATTTTCTTATATCTTTTTCCCTTTAAAAAATTTTTTCATCATTTTATTTGTTACAATCTGGTAATCAGTGTAGAAGCCAAAAGCTTCATGTAGGGCATCAGTAAAATCTGTCCTTGCGTATATCGGTTCATAGCCTTTGCCTCTTTAATTTCAAAGAAGAAATTGGTACAATCATAGTAGAGTATACCGGTATTTCTTTTTGAAATCTTCAGACTCCATTAAACCTGTATGCATCGCGCATACCTGCGCTGCTTCGATTGATGGTAATATTAGTATACAAATATTGACTTTTCGCCGAAAGTCGGCCCATATTTCAAGTTAGCGCTGGAGCCGATGAAGGTCCTTAAAAATTAAGACAAAAAGGAGCAAAAAACATGAAAAAAGCATTATCTGTTATTACGCTGATATCAATTCTATTCATATTCGCGGCGTGCGGCGCGGCCCCCGTCCAGTCGGCGGCACAGCCTTCAGCCTCAACAGCGCAGACGCAGCCGGCAGAATCGGCGGTGCAGCCGTCTGCGACAGCGCCCGAGGTCGTGGCCTTCACCGATGAAGTGCTGGAGGAACTGGTTCGCAAGGCAATGAACAAGCCATCCGGCGATATTTTGGTTGCCGAAGCTCAGACCGTTACGGAGCTGAAACTGGAGATGGAAGGCGACAAGCCTATTCCCAGGGTGAAGGATTTAAGCGGCATAGCCCAGTTTCCCAACCTGACCTTTTTAAACCTGAACTGGGCGCTTAATAATGACGGAAAACCCTTCGATTTAAGCCCTCTTGCAGGCCTTACAAAACTGGAATACCTGTATATATGCTGTGATAATATTTCCGATATCAGCCCGTTGAAAGGGCTTATAAACATGAAGGATCTCTGGATATGGGGGAACGGTAAAATTACGGATATCAGCGCACTTTCGGGCATGACGAAAATGGAAAGCCTGTGGATCAAGGGCAATCAGATTACGGATATAAGACCGCTCTCCGGCATGGCCGGGCTTGTTTACCTTTACATGGAGGAAAACATGGTTACGGATTTATCGCCGCTTGCAGGGCTTACCAAACTTAAGTCACTACTTCTTAAAAACAACCCCGCTACTGATTATTCACCTTTGAAGGACATTTACCCGAATTTGGAAGAAAAGGATTTCAAACTAAAATAAATTTACGAGGAGACACATCTATGAAAAAGGCTATAGCACTATTAACGGTTTTAATGCTTATACTCTCATTGGCTGCCTGTGTCGCGCCCGCCGCAGAAAAACCGGCTGAAAGTTCATCCGCCCCGTCATCTTCCGCGCCCGCATCAGAGCTTCCTGCAGTTTCATCTTTCGAAGCGCTGGAAGTTGTGGTGTTCAACGATACAGTATTGGAGAAAATGGTGCGCGAGCAAATGAAAAAGCCGGACGGCGATATCACCATCGAAGAAGCACAGGCTGTCACAAAGCTTGACCTTTCAAATGAAAGCTTTGATGACATGAACAGCAAGAACGGCGGCATCAAGGATATCACTTCCCTCAAATATTTCACCGGACTTAAGGAACTAAACCTTTCCTTTAACGATATCAAGGATTTTACGCCGCTTTCTGAACTTACATCACTGACAAACCTTGGGTTTACTGGCGTCAGACCCGACGACCTGTCGCCGCTGAAGAGCCTGACAAACATGGTTTGCCTGGTCTATGACTGGTGCTATTCGCCCGACCAGGGATATACGGCATGTGCGAACCTCGATTTCATAGCAGACATGAAAAACCTTGAAATATTTGAAGCGAAAGGCGCGGGCATCACGGATATCACGGTGCTGGGCACTCTGCCGAAACTGTGGAGCGTATTCCTGGATGCGAATCAGATCACGGACATCACTCCGCTTGCCAACCTGAAGAACCTGACCGAACTGTTACTGGCCCAAAACCCAATCAAAGACTATAGCCCGGTCAAAGATATTTATCCGAACCTGCGCGCCGCTGACTTTGAAATCAAATAGAGTGAAACAGCAAAAATAACAAAACCGTTTCATTTCATTATACTGAGCCCTGAAAAACGGACGCAGAAATAAGAGCCCCTCCTGCCACGGAATGCATGGCAGCGGGAGGGGTGCTGTGTCGGGCGAGAGATGTGGGTGCGGTGGCAGACAGACATACGCCAAAACTGAAGTTCATAACATTGTCGAAGAAGGTGAGGGCATGGACGCTGATAACACCAAAAACAAAATCAATACAAGCACTTTAATGAAACGGCTGTTTAAAACGTCGAGACTGAAAGCTTTTATGAAAACTTATAACGATGAGTTTGTAAAAACAACATTCCGTGAATATATCCAAAGGCTTTGCGCGGAAAGGGATCTTATTTCGGAACATGTCATCAAAAATTCCGGGATCGACCGAACCTATGGGCACCAGCTTTTCAGCGGACTCAGGCAGCCTTCCCGCGATAAGGTGATCCAACTGGCTTTCGGATTTTCGCTCAATGTCAACGAAACACAGGAACTCCTGAGGATCGCAGGCAAGAGTCTCCTGTATCCTAGAATCAAAAGGGATGCCGTCATCATGTATTGCCTGAAAAACAGCGTAAGCTTTTATGATGCCCAGGCTACACTGGAGGAGTTTGCATTGCCATTGATCGGGAAGGAGGGGCGCTATGAGTAAATCGTACGCATCTGAATTTTCAGCACAGTTTAATGACGGACATTTCCCTGTGGAGCTTATTGACCGCTATATCCCCCTAGAACTTTTGGCGGAGAACGATCACAGCCAGACATTTCTATTACAGGAAAAGCAAGGCGAGCGGCTGATCGTTGCCAAAAGATATAAAAAACAAGATGACATTACTGAAGACGAAATACTGTCCCATTTGGCGCATCCGGGCCTGCCGGTTTATTTGGGAAAAATATCGGATCAGGATCATACCTATATCCTGCATGAATTTGTCCGCGGCCAATCACTTGACAAATATGTGCAAAAGCCGCTGCCGGAAAAACAGGCTGCCAATATCGCGAAGAAGCTGTGCAAGACATTGATATTCATTCACAGCCAGGTTCCGCCCGTGATCCACAGGGATATCAAACCGTCCAATATCATCATCGAACCGGAAACAGAGAAGGTAACACTGATCGATTTCGGGATCGCAAGAAAATACGTCAAAACAGCTGAGAACGATACTGTTTATATGGGCACACATCGTTTTTCTCCCCCTGAACAATACGGCTTTTCACAGACGGACAACCGTGCGGACATATATGCCCTCGGCGTTTTATTGTACTGGATGCTGACAGGGGAAACCGATGTGAAAAATGCTAAAGAAGGTGTACGCAACTCTGCCCTGCGAAAAATCATTCAACGGTGTACAGCGTTCGATCCCAACAAACGCTATAAAAGCGCTGCAATCCTGCTTCATGATTTAAAATACTACAACTCAAAGAAAAAAACGATTAGTGCAATAATCGCAGTTGCAGCGGTATTCGTTATATTTTTTGCGGGATTTGTCGCAGGCCGGTATTCGGAGATGAACATCCCGGTGCTGGGCAATATCATCCCAAACAACAGCGCCATTGTATTCGGTGATCCTGTTTTGGAACAGAGGATACGCGCCAACATGAATAAACCCGAAGGGGATATTACGGTTGCAGAAGCAAAAAAGGTAACGAAACTCGATCTGTCCGGCAGTTCTCCCAACGAGCCGAAAGAAAATAAAATTCGGGATATCACCGTGCTGGCTCAATTCGTAAACCTTCAGTCGCTTTATCTGGACTGGAATGAAGTATCGGATATCCATCCCCTTGCCGGCCTTAAGAACCTGGAAGTACTCTATCTGAACGGCAACGGCGCTGTTGCTGACTTTTCCCCGCTGCAAGGCCTCACAAAAATGAAAGACATCATGTTTGTAGGATGTAACATCAACGACCGGAATATCGTGAACTGCTCCCAAATGTTGACTCTTGAGTCGTTTTGGGCGGAAAGCAAGCAGCTGACGGATGTCGGGTTCTTCAGAAATTTCAAGATGCTGAAAAAGCTCACCCTGAAAGGCTGCAGTATTCCTGATGTGAAACCCATAGCAGAGTGTCAGGACCTTATCAATATCAGCCTTGAAGGGAACCCGGTATCAGATCTGACTCCGCTGCTTAATCTGCCTGATCTCGGAACACTATACTTAAGCAGTGATCAGCGTTCGTTAGCAGAAAAACAACTCTCGGATGCCCGGTTCACAATCGAATATAAATGATATGTGTGTTTCGTGCATGCCATATATTTGCCTTTCTTTTATTAGATATTATGTGAAAAACGAATTAATACCTGGGTCAGTGTCGGCAAGGATATGTTTGAATTGGAATAAGGAATAAGGATAGAGCTTATTTATGCAAAAAGTGTATTGCAGAAAATAGAGTATATTGTTATAATAAATAAAGTAAATTAATAGTTAATCGATTCGGCGAAAGCCGATTGCTGAGAACAATGGCGTTCTCAGGCAGGTATTTTATACCTTGCTTGAGGCGCTTTTTTATTAACGGAGAATAATTATATAAAGGAGTGGGGTATATGGATAAATATACGAAGGAAGATGTAATCAGAATAGTGAAGGAGCAGGATGTCAAATTTATTCGGCTGCAGTTTACCGACATATTCGGTTCATTAAAGAATGTGGCAATCACGGCAGGCCAGCTTGAAAAGGCCCTCGGCAACAAATGCATGTTCGACGGCTCGTCAATAGAAGGATTTGTCAGGATAGAAGAATCTGATATGTATCTGAGGCCTGATACCAACTCCTTTGTGATATTCCCCTGGAGGCCGCAGACAGGGAAGGTTGCAAGGATGATCTGCGATGTGTACAATCCCGATGGCACGCCTTTTGCCGGAGATCCGAGGTATGTCCTCAAAAAGACACTCGAGAAGGCGGAAAAAATGGGATATGATGCATTCAATGTAGGCCCGGAGTGTGAGTTTTTTCTGTTCCTGACCGACAGCGAGGGCAATCCGACGACCATAACCCATGATAATGCAGGCTACTTCGACTTAGGACCGGTGGATCTGGGTGAGAATGCGAGAAGAGATATGTGCCTGGCTTTGGAGGAAATGGGCTTTGAAGTGGAAGCCTCACACCATGAGGTTGCTCCCGGACAGCATGAAATCGATTTTAAATATGCGGATGCGCTTACTGCCGCCGATGCAATCCTTACCTTTAAACTGGTCGTCAAGACCATTGCACAAAGGCACGGGCTGCATGCCACATTTATGCCAAAGCCGATTTTCGGTATTGCAGGCTCTGGAATGCATGTCAATACATCACTTTTACGAAATGGCGGGAATGCGTTCTACAATGATAAGGACCCTCTTCAGCTAAGCCAGGAAGCATATTGGTTTATAGGCGGTCTCATGAAAAATATGCGCTCGATGACGGCGCTGACCAATCCATTGGTGAACTCTTACAAAAGGCTTGTTCCCGGCTATGAAGCGCCAGTCTATATTGCCTGGTCAGCCAGGAACAGGAGCCCCCTCATAAGGGTGCCTGCTGCAAGGGGAGCTGCGACAAGGCTTGAACTGAGATGCCCCGATCCGAGCTGCAATCCGTATCTTGCACTTGCAGCCATTCTGGCAGCAGGGCTTGATGGAATTGAGAACAGGATTCAGCCGCCTGTACCATGCAACAAAAATATATTCCATATGACCGACAATGAAAGAAAGGCCGACGGTATCGTGGCAATTCCGGCCAGTCTTGACGAAGCTATTATGGAGATGGGCAAAAGCAGTTTCATAAAAGGCGTGCTGGGCGACCATATTTACAACAAGTACATCGAAGCAAAACAGGAAGAGTGCAATGAGTACAGGACAAGGGTAAGCAAATGGGAAATTGATTCCTATTTGATGAAGTATTAAGGTAAGGGGACACACCTCAGCAAGAAGAGGTGCTTCAGGGTCTGAGGAATGTCCCCAAAGAGGGCACGGAGACACACCTCAAATTTGCAGTGGAGGCTATGAAATGGGTAAACGTCCTATAATCGGAATCACACCTGGATTTATGAGGGATAAAAATAAATCGTGCCTGGGTCAGGGATATATAGAGGGGATAAATAGAGCCGGCGGGCTGGCAGTAATACTGACTATGACCGAGGACAGGGACATGATTGAACAGGTATTGGATACGGCCGACGGAATTTTATTTTCCGGCGGCCCCGATATGGACGCAAGGTATTTTGGAGAAGAGAATCTGAAATGCGGCGGTGAAATCTCCCCTCAAAGGGATGGCTTCGAAACTCTGCTTGCGAAAAGAGCAATAGAACGTGAAAAGCCGTTATTGGGTATTTGCAGGGGTATGCAGCTGCTTAATGTGGCAATGGGTGGAACGCTGCATCAGGATATCCATATCGGACATAAACCTGAAGATATGCTGAAGCATTGGCAAGAAGCGCCGGAGTGGTACCCTATCCACGATATCCAAATCAGCCCGGATTCAAAACTCTGCAGCATATATGGCAGCGTCACGCTGGGAGTCAATTCGTTCCACCACCAGGCTGTCAAGCTGGAAGGAAACAGTTTATCAGTTTCAGCGGCCTCATCTGACGGCATTATTGAGGCAATTGAGGGTCATGGACCCCATTTTATAATAGCCGTACAGTGGCACCCCGAACTGATGTGGCAGGAAAATCCGCTGCATTTGAGGCTTTTTGAAGCATTTGTGGCTGCAGCAGGCCGGAGAGTTTGAAACAACCCTTTAATACATGTGGAGCGAGGTAAGAGACATGGCAGATAAGTATAGCCTTGGAGATATTGTTGAATTTAGAAAGGAACACCCTTGCGGTAGTAAACAATGGGAAGTCATGCGGACAGGCGCCGATTTCAGGGTGAAATGCCTTGGCTGCGGGCATCAGGTTATGCTTCCAAGGCCTAAGTTTGAGAAAAGTGTTAAAAAAATCATCAAGTCTGCATTAAACACATAATGTATTTATAATTTAATATGTTCACGAAGCTGCGATTTTGTACCTTTGGGTAAATATGCTCATTTTATCACGCCATCCGTATTCTTTTAATTTATATTGTAATAATAAATAATATTGAATAATACTGCATCGAATGCTTGTGGATCTGTAAATATTTCGCTGATGTGGCATGTGACGATATTAAAAAATATGAGGATGATAAAATGTTTGAAAAGGAAAAACGTAGTGGATTAAGGTTCATTTTTTTCTCTGTCATTAGTTCATTTGTTATAAGTTTATTGGTGTTTTTTCTGGGATCCAGGTATGTAAGCTGGAATGAACCGATAACGGAACCGGACAGGGGTAATAAGGCGCTGCAAATGTCTTATACTGGAAGTCAGACTGACGGCACAGGAAAATCGGTGCAGGATGGGGGGAAAATATCTGCGGACCAGGGACAGCAAGATCCGACCCAGCTTCTGGCCGGTGACCCCGCCGGAATCATGCCGGTTGCCCAGGCTGTTGCCAAGCGTGCTACAGAGGGTGTAGTGGGCATTACGGTAGAAAGGGTTCAGCAGGCCAACCTTTTTGACAAAAATAATACCGTAGAGGTCGGCGTCGGCTCAGGTGTTGTGGTAAGCTCAGACGGATACATTCTGACAAATAATCATGTGGCGGGCGGGAAAAGCAAAAGGATCATCGTTTCATTTGCTGACGGCAGAAATGTGGACGGAGAAGTGGTCTGGTCGGATCCGGTGCTTGACCTGGCTGCAGTCAAGGTAAACCTGACAGGTTTGACGGCCCTTGTTTTAGGCGACGCATCAAAGCTGCAGGTCGGCGAACCTGCCATTGCCATAGGCAACCCCTTAGGACTTGAGTTCCAGAGAACGGTCACCTCGGGTATAATCAGCGCATTGAACCGGACGATCCGAATTGATACGGAACAGGGATCAAATTATATGGAGGATCTGATTCAGACGGATGCGAGCATTAACCCCGGCAATAGCGGCGGGCCGCTCTTGAATTCAAACGGCGAGGTTATAGGGATCAATACGATAAAGGTTTCAAGTGCCGAAGCCATAGGTTTTGCCATACCGATCAACATTTCAAAGCCAATTATAGAGAAACTTACCAAGACAGGTTCATTTACGGAACCTTACCTTGGGCTCTTTGCATATGATAAGAACGTGATTCCATATGTAGATGGCGAGGCAAATGTGCAAAACGGGATCTATGTGGCGCATGTGGATACCGAAGGCCCGGCATACGGCGCAGGGATCCGCGAGGGCTGCATTATAAGGCAGGTGGACGGAATTGATATCGACACCATGCTGCAGCTTAGGACATATATTTACTCGAAGGCTCCCGGCGACACGATCAATCTGACTCACCTGATCCATGGAAGCGGCCAGTGGACGACGACACAGGCAACACTTGCCAGGAAGGTAAGAGATGGCCTTATAACCAGGTAAGGATCGGCTAAAATATTACTTCCGATTCTTTTTGAGGAACGGAAATGTATAGTGTAATACATTATTTGGTGAAACTTACTATAGAGGACCGGATCAATAGTTGATCCTGAAACTTTTTTGGGAAATGAAGCTCCGTAGACCTGACATTTTGATTTTCATGCTCAGTACGAGTCCCTTTCAGAGAACAGTCCCGGTAAAATCACTCTTTGACAGCGCCTACCAGTATGCCTTTGACGAAATATTTCTGTACGAAAGGATAAATGCATACGATGGGCATGGCTACCAGAATGATTGCAGCGTTCTGAAAATTAGCCGGTGTAAAGGAATCCTCTACAGACACAGCGGCGGCCTGGGCAGCCAGGGTATCATCCCCCCGCAGGGCTTGCTCAAAGACGATAGCCCTCAGCATATACTGCAGCGTCCACATTTTATCTTTGTTGGTATAGAGCAACACAGAGTACCACATGTTCCACATGCTCAGAGCCAGGAACATACCTATGGCAGCCAGCGTGGATGTGATGGATGGTATGATGATGTGTAAAAAAAGCTGGTATTCGTTGGCGCCGTCAAGCTCTGCGGCCTCTGAAAGGCTGGGCGGAAGAGCTTCGATCTGGCTTCGGATGACGATCATGTAGAATACATTTACAAGCGCGGGCAGAATATAGGCCAGGTAGTTGTTGAAAAGGCCCAGCGTCTGGGTAACGAGCATGTACGTTGGAATGAGTCCGCCGCCGAAATACATAGTGAAAACAAACAGATACATGATGACCTTCTTGCCGAAAAACGGCTTGGAAAAGCCATAAGCCGCCAGCGTATTGATGGCGAGGGCGAAAAACGTATAGACCGCCGTCAGGCCCACGGAATTAATAAAGGATGATTTGAACACATCTCTTGAAAGGACATCGATATAGGCACTCATGTTGAAGCCGATGGGCCATAGCCCCACTTTCCTGTTCAAAATGGCTCTGGCTTCGCTGGTCGATACACTGAATATATTAAGCAGCGGCAATACGATGGTGGATGTCACCAGCAGTAGCAAGATCGTGTTGAAGATGGCGAAGACTATTTCACCGGCGGACATTTTTTTCATATGGGACTCACCTTTCTATTAAAGTATTCCAATGTGGGCTACCGCCCACAACCCAACGAATGTGCATATTGCCGCGAATGTGAAGCTATTTTCCTGATTTTTGCTGCAATTTCGCGGCAATATGTTACTAAAGTACTCATTCCGGCCTTACCACAATGCATAGCCAACCAGTTTTCTGGCGGTGATATTGGCTGTCATAACCATAATGAAATTGATAACGGACTGAGACAGGCCGATGGCCGTGGTGAGGCTGTACTGCGTCTGTACAAGGCCAAGCCGGTATACGTAAGTGCTGATGACATCGCCTGTGTTGTAAACTGTCGGACTGTAAAGCAGGAATATCTGCTCGAATCCGATTGTGATCATAGAACCGATATTTAGGATTAAAAGAAGCGTAAAGATTGGCGCGATACCGGGAAGCGTGATATAAAGGATCTGCTTCCACCGGTTGGCGCCGTCGATTCTGGCTGCCTCATAGAGCTGCGGATCGATAGAGGTGAGGGCCGCAAGATAGTATACCGCGCTCATTCCAAAACCTTTCCATATGTTGGTAGAAACCAGGATGGTTCGGAAGTACTGCTCTTTGACAAGGAAGTAGATGGGCTTCTCAAGTCCGAATACGTTTATAAGCATACTGTTCACGATTCCTGTCGAGGGATTCAGGATGGCGCTGACAAAGCTGGCCGCCACAACCCAGGATATGAAGTGAGGCAGATAGCTGATGGTTTGTATTGTCCGCTTAAATGCCATATGCCGGACTTCATTGAGCATAAGCGCAAAAATAACCGGAACCGGCATACCAAAAACAAGCTGATAGAAATTAATAATGATAGTATTGCCCATCACACGCCAGAAATTCGAATCCATCAAAAAATACCGAAAATGCTCAAGTCCTACAAAATTGCTTCCTGTTATACCTTTATACGGGGAAAAATCCTGAAACGCCATTATGATGCCGTAGATAGGGCCGTAGTTAAATATCAGGATGAGCAAGAATGCAGGAAGAATTAATAAATAGCGTGGAATATCCCTGTCTGCCTTGAATTGAAGATTTTTTTTTCTTACGGGTCTGATATTTGCCGTATCGACTGTTGCAGACATATATGCGACCATTCCTTTCCTTTGCGCTGAAAGGCGCAAAAAGTTCTGTTACAACAAATGTTTAAATATAGTGCGGCTTCGTTACATTATTTTATAAGATATATTAGGAGGCAATCAATAACGAAATGATGACATAAGGATGGAAAACGCGTAAAAGTACTTATAAATTCATGCTATTATAATGATTATATGCTTGATTTGCCGTTGGACGGCCGGGGCTAATTGACGTTGATTTTTTAATGGAGTATCATTTTATCTGGAAATACATTGATTAAATCGGCAGCACATCCGGAGAAACAGTCCTTAAAATAGATGCAGAGTAAAAAAATGGGGTGAGAAGATGAAGAGGCAGACATTACTTAGCAGGAATCATGGCAAAAAAGTCATGCTCTTGCTCGATGACACCGGCTCGACGCAACAGTACAACCGCGCCTCATGCCTGCCCGGGAGACGGGACAGCTTCATCATTAAGCTGATGCAGTCCTATTTTCTTATTATTTTTGTGTGGGTCATGACTCTGTTCGCTATTGGCTTTTTATATTTCAGCAAGCTCATCACCGACGAAGCCGTTAAAAACAACGACAGGATCCTTCAGCAGTTCAGCGTCATGGCCGACGATTATATACTTGGCAATATGAAAGATATCGCAATACGGCTCTATGAAAACTGCCAGAAGGAGCCCGCGCTCAACCAATATATGACCCAGGCGCTGGATAACAACGTGGTGGATACGCTGGCGGTCAGGCAATACCTGTCAGAAATGCTTGCCATGAATCCTGCGATCGAATCCCTGGCGCTGTACTACCCTCAGGCCGACCTTTTAGTTACAAATTACGTGATCCGGTATCCGCGTACCGAGGGCCTGTATATGGGAGGGTTACTCACCAGCTTCCGCGATATCAGCCGCTTTGACGGGCAGTATAAATGGGTGGCCGATGGCGAATACGAAGTGCTTTCCACATTATCACCATCCGCGGCCGACGAGTCGGGAGCCCTACAGCCGCACACCGTCAATGCTATACACTTTATGCGCAAGGTGCCTTGCGTAAACGAGCCCGGTAAAACGGGCTGCGTACTTTTTGTAACCATACGCGAAGAATATCTCTACGCCATGCTGCAGGCCTCGTCGATCGAGAAATTCGAGGAACTGATTATTGTGGACGGGGGTGGCATTGTCGCCTCCCAAACCAGTAAGGACATGATCAACAAACCCGTAACCGAGCTTCCATACGGGAAACTGCTCCTCGACGCCACTTATAGTGCATCGAATCATATCTATAGTGTAAACGGTACAAGTAAGGTAATTTCGGTCTGCCGTTCTCCCGATACCGATTGGGTTTACGCCTCCGTATCTCCCATCGGAGGCCTTTCGTCGCTTGGAAATCTTATTTTTAAAGTTATTGGTTTGACAGTTTTTCTGGCATCGGCGGCGGCCGCTATCATGTCAGCCCTCTATGCCCGGAGACTCTACCGTCCCCTTGGCAGCCTGACGCAGGCCTGCATGCGGCTCATGCCGCATATGCCGACGGACGGTCTTAACGAGTACCAGCTCATTAATTCCACCATCGACAGCCTAAACACCCAGGTGAAAAAACACAGGATAAACCAGGAAAAAAACCGGAATATCCTCAAACAGGAATACATGATCGATTTTTTCAACGGCGGAAAAGCGCCGATCCAGCCGGTATTGGATTGGCTGGATTCGCTCGGTATCTCTTTCCCTCACGACACCAACTGTGCCTTTATCGTGCAGTACAGGAAAAGCGGTTCTCCGCAGGCCGATCCTCAATGGAGCCGGATCGCTGAATATTCGGTCTCTCTTGAAAGCAAACTTAATACCGGGAATTCGATGTGCATTACAGGAATGGGTGATAATACAGTGCTGATTATAGTAAATTACGACCGCTTGCGCATGGGTATTTCCGACATTGTCGATCTGATTGCCACATGCGGGATCGACGGAACACCCTTACCGATATATGTCTTTAATGGAGATGCCGTTTCACAGAATTCGATGCATGTTTCGGCTATGCAAGCCCGTCAGGCCGCCGCCTATCATTTTCTTTTTCCCGAGCTCTCCTCCATCCGGTACGCCGATATCTCCTCACGGGAGGAATCAAAGGAGCAGATCGACCGTAGTCTGTTGAAAAATCTTTCTCTTCATCTAAAGACACAGGATCATTCAAGGGCCCTTACGTCTCTCGATAGCCTGGTAAGCGCTCTGCGGGACTTGGACTGCAGCCTGGAACATGCCATGTGGGCTTTGCGCATGACTGCCACTATGATTGAGGATGCCGCGGACGCTGCGGGGGTGCAGCTAGATGAGACTGGCGTAGGCATTCCGGACAGTCCGGAGCTTGCGGAGGATGTCTTCAAATATAAGAAAATGCTGATCGAAATCCTGAATACTTACTTTAAGAGCTTCGATGAACGTCATAGCGAACGGAACCGCATACTGATCAACGAGGCAAAGGAGTATATACAACAGAACATCAATAACACCCAGCTTTCCCTAAATGGCGTGGCCGACTTCATCGGCATCAGCGCCAGCCATTTCAGCCGTATATTCAAGAGGGAGACGGGCATGTCTTTTCTGGACTATATAACCGATTACAAGCTGGATTACTGCCGGCAGCTACTTATTACCACAGATACTAAAATCGAACAGATTACGGGTATGCTGGGCTATTCCACGCCCCAGTATCTGGCTAACCGTTTCAGGATCAAATACGGCTGCTCACCAAAGGAATACCGCTTCCGTTTCCGCCATTCAAAGCAGGATTCCCCGGCAAAGATAAAAACCTGATCGCCGGACTGTGCAAAAAGTCTGCAAAGATAAAAGGGCCGCCCCAGCAATGCTTCAACAAAAGACGTTCCCTGCAAAGCGCGGTGCATTTGCTTGCATGCCATGCCATTTGCAGATCAGATCTTCAGTTTCCGTCAAATTGTAGGGCGACCCCTTCTATAGCTGATTGTCTTTCCTTCTGCGCGGATGTTGCAAAATTACATTTTTCAAGTTCATCACCAGGATAATATGCTGCTGTTGACCGGTTACCGATACCTGCCGTAACCCAGGCGCTACATGACGTCCGTCATTTTTTCGCAGACGGTATCTGCATCGCAGGCATCCTTTTCATATATTCAGCGAGCGAGGCTTACCCGGCTCCTGTACGTTCAGGCTTACGCGCGGGACTGTCCGGCCAGTCAGTCGACATCCGGGTATTTGGTCTTGACCTCGGCCAGTAAACGGTTGTATTCGTCGGTAACCGGCTGATAAGTCTTCAGGAAGGCGGTCACCTGGGCATCGTATTCCTCCATGGTGATTTCGCCCAGGATAGCCTTTAAAATGATGGCACTTGCCAGCTCCTTGGCTTCGTTTTTCCGATTGGTGAACTTTTCGTCCAGATTCACAAAATCCGAAGCATTAACGGATGGAACCGACTTAGCGGCTGCATAAACAGCTTCTGTGCCTTCCTTGATCTTCTGCCTTATTTCATTCGTGTCGGCGTTGGGATTTGCGCTTTTCAGCTTAAACAGGCCCTGAGTGATGGTGTTGTCAATGGATGCCCGTGAGTTGTAGCCCCTCATAAAACCATAAAGCAGGCGGTAAGAATGATCGCTGGCCGCCGGGAGCAGTACCTTCTGACCGTCTTCGACTTTATAGTCAACTCCTTCAATGCCGTAAACAAACAAATCGGCCACCTCGTCGCTGAGCATTGTTTCCACAAAACGTACGCATGCGTCCATATCGGTCGCCTTGGCGCTGATGGCAACATTATGGGCGCCGTTAATAGACGGGATTCTGGAGATGGAATTCTGCGGATCAATGTCTGTGTAGCCAGCTGTCGAACAAGGAGCGGGAACCTTCCATGTCGAACCGTCGATGATATCTCCCGAGTTGAGTACGACACAGGATGCCGAGGCAAGGTTATCCTGCTGGATGATGCTCTTTTTCGAGAATTGATCGTTGTTTACATCCTCACTTACGTTTGTAGCGAATGTCGGGCTAAGCAGGCCCTCGTCGTACAATTTCTTGTAGAAGAGGATGGCCTCCCGCATGTGAGGCGCTTCAAAGCTGTGGATAAACTTGCCGAAGGTATATTGCCATCCGTTTCCGGACCCTGCAACTCCGTAAGCCTGGAATATAAATTTGGAATAATAAAATGTGCTATAATCGCTGACCGGTATACTGTCCGGGTATTTCGCCTTTTCCTTTTTGAAAAGCTCGTACCATTCGTCCAGCTTCGTGGGGATGATGCCGCCGTTTAATTCCTTGATCAGATCATAGCGAACCTCCAGACATCCCGGATCGGGGGCGGCTAAAGCCCTGATGTGATAAATGTTGCCGTCTGTATAACGCATTAAATCCCGCATCTGATCGGTATATAACGCTGAAAGAACGGGTGAATCGGCAATGATTTTGCTGCACTCTGCGAAAGCACCGGAAGCTCCGGCTTTGTTGATGGCTTCCGTATGGTAGCAATGAACTACATCGGGGATTTTGCCGGATGAGAGCATCAGATTCAGCCGCGTCTCGAAATCAGAGTAAGGCGGCATGGTAAATTCGGTGATCTCGACGTTTGCAAGCTTGCAAATTTTGTCGATATAATCATTGTGTGCCGGATCAACCGTATCGGGTACGCCGATGCCTGAATCGCTCATGAACAGGGTGATCTTGGAAGGCTCTTTTGAGGCGACAGACGCATCTGCGGTTATGGTGCCGGCAGTTGCCAAAGAGCTTGCCTGAGCGGAGGTGTCTTCATTTTTCGCGCTACGGGCGCAGGATGTCATCGAGAGAGCGAACATCGCCAACAGGACCAACGTTAAAAGACGTTTTAACTTCATAATCATTAGACCTCCTATTTTATTATAGTGATCCGTATCGGAGCGCCTGCCGTATCGACGGCGGCCAAACCACCCCGGTCGGCGCCAACCGGAGGTGCGTCTTTCCGCTTCTATGCGCAGGCGACGATCCGAATAACAACTAAATTCTATAATGATATGTTGTATTTATACAATGATAATTTAGCGCCAATCCTATTAGATCTTGATATCATAATTGATTATACATGCGACTCATTGTATAAAATTTTGTTAAATGTATAATCCGAGGGCACTCCTAGAATATATTGGCAAGGATATGGATTTGTTGGTTTAGCAGAAAATTGTCATACCGGTTCCTTCTCTATGTCATGAAATCGTATGTTTTTCCGGATATAATCATTGTTTGGAAAATGCCGACGGTCTATAATAAAATGCGGATTGCATAGGAACTCTGCATACGGTATAAAGACGGAATTTAGGAGGAATGTGTGGTATGAGGATCGTAAATATCCCCGCCGGTTATTACAGACAATTTGACGCTGACTTTTCACTGGATGTTCCCGCCGAAGGATACGGCGGCTGGGAGCGAACCGTTCTGCCCCTGGACCTTGACCGTACGGCCCTGGCGGTCATGCATGCGTGGGATTTCGGGACACGGGAGCAGTATCCCGGCTGGCATCGGGCTGTAGAGTATATCCCCAGGGCCGAGGACATCTGCCGGAAGGTCTTTCCCCGGCTCCTGGGTAGGGTTCGCGCATCGGGCATGAGGCTTTTTCACATCGCATGCTGCGGCGATTATCTTAACCGTTATCCGGGATACCTGACTACCGCGAAGCTGACAGGTCAGGAACCCGGCAGACCTGAAACCGTCATAAGCGATCCGGTGCTCGAAAATCTGCGGCAGTTCAAATCCGATCGGGCCTTTCCAGGAGCTCATAACCGGGACGATATCGCCAGGGGATTTGCGAGTCTGGATTTTCCGTCCGAAGCGAAGCCGGCGGACGATGAACCCATCGCCGTTACCGAGGAACAGCTTTTTATGCTGTGCAAAAAATATGGCGTCAATCATCTCGTGTATGCCGGATTTACCATCAACGGCTGTTTGCTCGCCTCTCCGTGCGGTATTGTCGACATGTCAAGGCGGGGTATCCTATGTTCGGCTATCCGGCAGGCTGTTACAGCCATTGAAAACAATCGGACCGCCAGAACCGAGGCAGCCAAGGAATTAGGCCTGTGGTATGTATCTATCATCTCAGGATTCATCTATGACGCGGACGACTTTATAAATGGAATTTCCGGACGCGGTGAAACGAAAAAATAATAGGGGGAAAAATTAGTATGATGGCAAAGTATCTGGCTAACCCGTGCAAGAATTTCTGTATTCTGACTTCCATAGTGATAACCGATCCCGTGGACGGGCGTGAAAAACTCGTGCTGTCAAGCTTCGTCTCAGGCGGCACGGGGAGACTCATTTTCATAGATACAGGAAACGGGACAGGGGAGAGCCTGACCCTGCCCGGCGACGAGGGAGCCTGGGCTCTTCTCTGGCTTAAGGATAAGCTGCTGGTGGGCACCTGCCCTCAGCGGGGTTATCTGCATTGCCTGGACCTGATGACTCGGACCTGGGCCTGTCCGCTCCGGGACGAGAATGAGACATATATCTGGAATCTGGTACTGGGCTCCGACGGTATGGTGTACGGCGGAACGTGGCCGGGCTGTGTACTGCTGCGGTATGATTCCGACCGCCATGTTCTGGAGAACATGGGCAAAATGTCCCGGCAGTCCGGCAATCAGTACAGCAGGATGGTATTCTCCGGCGCTCCGGGCCGGATCTTTCTGAACTGCGGATTTCCCATGTATGCGGCCGTATGGTCCATGGAAACCGGGAAGGTTTCCTTTTTTGGCAGGGAGGAAGCGGAGATACTGGAGGTCAATGAAAACTTCATATGCACCAGGACCGGGGAAGAACTGGAATTCTACCATCCCATAACTCTGGAACTCCTGACAGGTCCCATCCGGTTAACCGATCCTGACTTCTATCCCAGGGAACCTGAGACCCCAATAACCCGGTTTATCCGGGAAATGACCCACCCCGCCCGGGATGACAGGCTACCTGCGGACATCAGTCCTCTCCGCCTTGCCGACGGCAGCATGGCGGGTGTCAGCGGGCAGGAGTATTTCATCTTGAAAAAAGACGCTCTAGCTGTTGAATTCAAACAGATTCCTGTGGAGGCGCCGCCTACCCAGATCCTTACGGTGACGGTTGGATCCGATGGAACCGTCTGGGGAACCAGCGCTTTCGGACAGACGATCTTCCGGTATGAGCCTGCAAGCGGGAGCTGCTGGAATTCTCCCGCCGTGTGCAGCCGGGGCGGCGAAGTATACGGAATTCGGGTCATCGGCGGTAAGGTATTCATGTCGGCCTATTCCGGAGGCGACCACATTGTTTATGATCCGGCAGCGCCCTGGAGCCAGCGGAACAATCTCAATCCGGTTACGCTCAGGCCGGTGTATCCCGATCTCATCCGGCCAAATGCCAAGAGTGTCGTTGGTCCCGACGGAGCCTTCTGGACTGGCTGGATGGCCAGGTACGGTGTCTACGGCGGCGGCCTGTCCCGGGTGGATCCCGGCACACTGGACGTAAATTTCTGGTATGATCCCGTCCCCGGGCAGGGCATCGAAGCCCTGGCCACAGGACCCCGGCACATGTATTTTACTACCTGCGGCGGCGGAAACGGGCTTCCCGTCAGGGCCGAGCCGCTGCATCTGTGCCAATGGGATCCGGCCGGGAAAAGGCTGGCTCGCACGGTAAAGTTCCCTGAAGGAGTTCTTTTGGGACCGGTAGAAACCATTGGCATGTACGTAGCGGCTGGGGTCAGTGACGAGCTGTGTATTTTTGACTGCGACACGCTGGAAATGATCCGCTCCGTCCGTCTACCGGCGCGATGCACATGCCTGACCCGGTTCAGCGATGCAGAACTTGCCGCCTTTTGCGGAGACAAGGTGTTCCTTATCCGTCCGGAAGCGGGCAGGGCAGAGCTGCTGACTTCCCTGCCGGGGCCCGTCAGGACCGCGGCGGCCGATGGGGATGGCATATTGTACTTCGCCATAGCGGAGCATCTCTACAGGCTGGAGAAATGATGCCGTCAAAACATAAAATATCATTGAACCAGGATGTATAATGGAGTATATTCATTGGCAAAACTTATTAGAGCGGACCGGATGAATTGTTGATCCTGAAACTTTTTGGGGAAATGAAGCTCCGTCCCTGAATATTCTCGCTGGAATAACCTGATTTCGAGAAGACACATGGCCATATACTGTGTACGGCCTATGGAAATGTGTGATCGTTCACAGTATATATGCTGCAGGGA
>JBDKVA010000198.1:0-2215 GCA_039679375.1 Clostridiaceae bacterium | reverse complement strand
AATGTCGTATCTACTGGTCTGCCCGCGCAGAGCGTATCCATATTGACACGAATCTCCTGCCATTTCTGATAATTGCGGATAGCTGTGTCGCCAACGCCTTTTGCCCCCGGTCCCGGAATGCTGTTTCGGCAGGCGAGCCCGTTACAGACATTGCATGCCTTGCAGTAACTGCCGATACAGGTACGGGCATTTTCCAGTATTTCCTTATAATTCATCCCATTTCCCCTCTTTTCTTATCTTTCTAATAATTTGCCTGATCGAAGCAGGCCGGAATAACCGCAGCAGAGCCACAGGTTCATTCCCTAAGATAGCTTAGCTATTCTTTTCCATGCTGTTACCTAAAATCCTCCTGGTCTAACAAAAAAGCCGTCAAAAATACAACCTGACAACCGTATGCTTTTAAACACCATTGCACCGCCTCCCCTAAATGACTTATCACTCTATCAGTGAGATAAAAATGCCATATACCCCTTTTTCGTTTCGTACACATCAGCTTTGCTTACAACTTCCCATGGTGCATGCATATTAAGCAAGGCTACGCCGCAGTCGATTACTTCCATGCCATAAAGTGATAAAATATAAGCAATCGTACCGCCGCCGCCAAAATCAACCTTCCCCAGCTCTGCCGTCTGATAGGCAACTTTATGTTCATCTAAAATATGTCTTAATTTTCCAATATATTCTGCATTTGCATCATTTGAACCGGATTTTCCCTTTGCACCGGTAAACTTATTGAATACCATTCCTTTGGCAAAATAAGCTGCGTTTTTCTTTTCAAAGGCGGAAGCAAACGTTGGATCAAATGCCGCGCTGACATCGGATGATAACATTCTTGAATTAGCCAGCGTTCTTCTCAGTATCAGTTCTGAATATCCGCCCATTGCATTTAATACTTCCGCCGCCGTATTTTCGAAAAATTTCGATTGCATGCCGGTCGCACCGACACTGCCTATCTCTTCCTTGTCCACAAGGATGGTACAGGCTGTTCGCTTTACGTTTTCAAACTCAAGCATTGCTGCTAAGGAAGTATAAGCGCATACCCGATCATCATGACCGTAAGCCATAATCATACTCTTATCGATTCCCGCTTCCCTTGCCTTTCCTGCCGGAACCACTTCTAATTCTGCCGAGATAAAATCTTCTTCCTCAATGTCATATGTATCCTTGATAAGTTTCAAAATTTGTTTCTTTACGGCATCTTTTTCTTCGCCTTGTAATGGCTTATTTCCAATAATTATATTAAGTTCTTCGCCTTCGATTACTTTATCCGCCTTTTTTTCAAGCTGCTCATGTGCTAAATGAATGAGCAAATCGGAAATGAACACAACCGGATCTTTCTCATTTTCACCAATGACTATTTCAACAACCGTTCCATCCTTTTTTACGACAACGCCGTGAATGGCCAGCGGTAAAGTAACCCACTGGTATTTTTTAATTCCGCCATAATAATGGGTATCCAGATAAGCTAACTCTGTATCCTCATATAATGGATTCTGCTTAACGTCAAGTCTGGGAGAATCTATGTGCGCCCCTAAAATGTTCATTCCCTCTTCAATTGGATTTTCACCAATCAAAAATAAAGCAATTGCCTTCTTCATGTTTGCAGCGTACACTTTATCTCCGGCTTTTAACTTTGTTTTATTTTTTATAATGTCTGCCAGATTTTTATAACCGGCCTTTTCTGCCATTTCCACAGAAACTTTCACGCATTCTCTCTCTGTTTTTCCGCTATCTAGGAATTTTAAATATTCCTTATTGACCGCTTCTAATTCCCTCAATTCTTTTTTATCATATTTTGTCCAAACGTTTTTTCTTTCCATGAACAAATACCTTCTTTCTTTATTATTGGTACTAACAAATATTGTATCACATCTCTAGTCTGTGCGAATGGGAGCGTGATACTTAAATTGCTAAACCCCTCTATTTTTATAATATTAATTATCAATTGATCAATGAAGGCCTATTTTATAAAATATAACCATGGAGCTATTGATTGCAGCTTCATTCACTTAAATACAAAGCCATGATCGCAGCCGCTGATCATCTACTTAGATTGGAGTTTCCTATGAAAATCACTAAATTTATAATTTTACTTATTATCGTTACCCTGCTATTGAGTTTTTTCTTAACATCGAGCGCTTCCTTCGTCCGAACCAATAAGCTACAGCTTGCGTGGATAAGCGGCGACGATGCTGTGGCGTATGAATTGGAGGTA
>JBDKVA010000197.1:0-34179 GCA_039679375.1 Clostridiaceae bacterium | reverse complement strand
TAGTAAATATATTTGCTATTATTTTACGATAGTATTCCTTCTTTTTATTTTTTTCCTAGCTCCATTTAAAGAATCGTATACAGATGATTTGCTAATACCTAAGATTTCAGCTATTTCAGGCATTTTTATATTATCTCTATAATACATTTCAAATACCTGCCGCTGCCGATCCGTAAGAGAATAATTTAAAATACCATTCATTACTTTTTTCATTTGATTGATTTTATCACTATTCGTCGCTGCCTCATTATTGAACGGGTCGACTATAAACATACTTTCGAGACTTTCGTTCATTTTGTGTGTATTTTTCACTCCTCCACCAGCTCCTGTCATAGTAATGGGTGATTTCTTTAGTAACTTCCCGTAGATCATTTCTCATTTTTATCAAAGGCGTTATCCTATTTTTCAATGAACAAACTGCATTATCCTTTTCGGGATCAATTTTGAAATCCTTGCAAAGCTGGATAGCAGCGGCTTTACTCCTATTAAGCTCTGCTATTCGTTGATTCAAGAGTAATAACGCATATTTATATTTTTTTACAAGCTCATTCATCGTGATCCCTCCAATCTGTCAATATTAGCGTCGCAGCTCATGTTTTATCTCTTCCTGTAACTCTTTGATTCTGTAAGCCGATGCGGAGGCCTCGGCATATGTCACCGTCTGTCCAAAGTCCAGGAACGCTCCACCGACAAGCCAGCCTTTTCTTTTCGTCCCCTTTACCGGGCAGTTCTTGTTTGTACATTTCCCGCCTCGCTTGATGGATCCGCACTCACAAAATTCAATCATTCCGTCACTCTCCTACCGCCATGTGCTTTTATTGCTTTTTATTTTTATGCTTTCCGGATAGGCCTGGAGGTTTCCGCAATCGCGACATACAGCAAGTTGCATGGATATCTCGGAATATTCTGGTCCCTTCATGACAACGAGGTTATCAACCCCTATCTGGAAAAACGGTATTAAATTATCGCTATTGCATATATTACATTTCATCAGTCCCACACCTGCCCGTAAAATTTAGTCTTTGAGGTATTGAAATCCCATAGGCGCTGCTTTCCTTTTGCCGGTATCGGTTCAGCCGGCCGGATGATGTTTGCCAATATCCACGCCCAACGTCCATGTTCATAGCATCCAAAATCATATTCTTGATCTGATAACTTATATCCCGGAACAATTATTCCATGTTTTGAATCATGGCTATATACCATTTGCACACAGTCAAATATCCTGCATACAGCAAGCACACAGCCTGTCGGAAGTTTCTCGGGCATTGTTATACCGTGTTTTACAAGTACAGCTTTAATCCTTTGTTGTTTGCAGGCTTCAAGATCAATTTTCATACCTGCGTGTATGGCGAGCTGCCCTTTATAATTTGGGTTCCAGCTCCGTGTTTCGATCTGTTTTTCTCCCAAAGCTATCAGTGTCGCCCACGGCTGTATCAGTGTTACTGCTTTAATAATCATTTCAACCCCTCCTCATCACATGCATTTAAGTTTTATAAAGACTTTCAAAAAATTCATCTGAATACTTGCGCTGCTCGAAATTGCCAGCCTGCGGAGGCTTGCCTGACTTGTTTGGCGGCTTATCTCTGCTCCTGGCATTGGCACGCTCCAATTTGTGAGCTTCGTACTGCTCTTTCGTCCGGATATTTATTTTAAAATTATCGTCCAAGACTTTTTTAATCCAAGCCCACTTGTTATCCATGCCAATGCTGTCCTGCAAAACAGAAATAATCATATCGGGATCCAATCCATCATCAAGATATCCCGATATGGTTTGGGTCTGGAAAGGCGTTATCATGCCAACATTGCTGTTGTAAAACTTGAATATATCAGCCTCGTCCTTTTGTCTTTTGCTATCTATAGGCTGCTGAACCGGTTCAGGTTTTTCAGTATCAGATCCTTCACGCGCGCACACGTTTTCTTCTTCTTCTGGTTTTAAAGAAGGAGAAGGAGAAGGAGAAGGAGAAGGAGAAGGAGAAGGAGAAGGGTGTATTTCTTCGCATTCTGCGCGCACCTTCGCGCACTTGCGCGCTATGTCGCGACAGTCCGCGCAGTTTTCCCATGGAGCATGTTCAGGAGCAGGAATTTTAGACAAGTGGTCCTTCGCTCTCTTTTCTTCCCGGATATATGTTTGATATTTATAGAATTTACATGGTTCTATGGCAATATAGATCTTATCTGCTACCTCAAACCTGTAAACAAGTCCTTTATCAGAATAAGCAGATATTGCTTCTTCAATAGTCTTTGCAGTTATACTTGCAATCATCGGAAACAGATCAAGCTTTACCTGGCGTGGCTTTGATACATCCATTCTGCCCCAGTCGTCAAAAGCTGCAATAAACCACGGCCACATCAAAGCTAACATACCGTCTAATTCTGCAATATCTGCTATGGCATCATCTATTCCCATGTTGTTCATGATGAAACGCTTGTGCGCCATATAACCTCACCTTTATCTGAAAGTATTTTGCCGGTTGATTTAAAGCCTTTCGGTCATTGTGCTTATAAGTTTCATGGTAGCATTTTTGTAGCGATCATAAGTTTCGGCATCTGTTTCCTTAATGTCTGAAAGAGCTTTCAGTATCTCAGTAAAATCCTTTGTGAGGACTTCAAAAAACACCGTGTATCGGAGTGCAGCTGCATTGGATTGCTGTGTGACTTTTATTTCAAGTTCTTTTACCCGGCGCTCAGCGGATTCCTTCTCGGATTTGAGAACAGCCTTGTCCTTCTCAAATTCAGAAGCAATATCTGACTTTATTTTTTCAATCTCTTCCGGAGTTGCTCCAGGCTTAACCTCAAGTGATTTTGTTTCAAGGTCCTTGATTTTAGAATTAAGCCTTTCAAGCTCAGCCTTCTTTTTGTCGAGATCCTTTTTGTTCTTTTCCAAATCATTTTTAAGCTTAGCAGTTTCCTCATCAACTTTTTTATCAGCTGAATCCAAGTCCTTCATAAGCTTGTCCTTTTCCGTAATCAGAGAAGTGATCCTGCCATCAGCAGCCTGAGCATCAGATTTGATCTGATCACGTTCTTTAATGGCATTCTCTTTTTCATGATCAGCCTTTTCTTTGTCTGCCAATGCCTGATCACGCTCCTTTATTGCTTGCAGCAACTCACGTGAAGACATAGCATTAATATCATGTTCTTCTGCAAATTGATCTCTCTCTTCCTTCGGGAGTCCAAGAAGCGCAACAGCCTTGGAATAGCTCAAATTCGCAAGCATTGGGATTTTGCTATCACTATTTGAGCTATATTCTTTATAGATCCGCATCAGATTTTCTGCTGTACTTTGGGAGTAGTCTACTGAATTTTTAAGCCAATCTCCCCATTCTCCATGTGAAAGCATTGCTTTGGCTTCAACCAGTCTGCGGCCGATTTCAATACTGCTAACCAGCATAACATTCCGGGCCTGGCCTTTGATTGCATAAATTTCAGTAGCAATCATATGTGGTGTTCTTTCAATGCCTGGACTATCAATACCTATATCAATTATTCTTATCTGGATCATACCGGTTTCGGAATTGTTATTTTCCTCCTTAGAATTATCACTTCTCTCTTCAACCGGAATATCATCATCCTGAATTAAATGATTCGTAGGAACCATTTGAGAATTGGATGGTGTAAAGGTAGCGCAATCATCTATAGGCTTGAAAGCCTTACCCATTTCTGGATGCTCCGAACACCCAACCTTCCCTCCCGGCTTTTTTGTAGCAAACGTGCAAATTGTACAATCATTACTCATACATTTTCCCCTTCTCCGGACCTATGCCGGTACTTTATTTTTTTGTTTTTTCTTCTTCGAGGGCAAAACCTCATTTTTGAATTTGTCAATGAAGTCTATTAAATCCTTATCTTCGGGCGCACAATTATGAAAACCTCTGACTTGTATAAGCTGGTCATTATTTACTTCAACAGTAAAAAACGCTTGATCTGGATCAGCTGCTTTCCGGATAAACAGAATACACGTTTTTCCGTATGCATAATCCTTTGCATACCTGCCCACACAATGATTCAGGGCCTTACCTTCTTCGACTAATTCAAAGGAGTTTTCTGCCGGCCTGATAAAAAATAGATCTGATTTAAAATAAAAACGAGAGAGCTCCGGAAGCCTTGCAATAATTTTCTCAGTTAAAACCTTATCCTCAGCATACCTAATTTGTGCAGTAGTGTTCATGTGTGCCTTATATAAATCATTAGGGAACAGAACTCTCATATCAGAGGTGTCCATATTAAGCTTTTTGCATTCGGAAACATAATCCTGCCAGTCACGAGTAAGCATGTAAAATGAATGCACGTATAATTTTCTTTTTTGAGATTGTTTTAAACAATATTTAACGGCTTCCCTAAAACTCATGTATTTCCCGAGGGTTTTCAGGATATCAAGAATTGTACTTTCATTACGTGTGTTATCAGCCAAAGCAGCTATTTCCTGAATTGTTAAGCCAAAATCACGTTCCTTATTCATCCGGATAAGGTTTAAAAGCCAAGACGTAATATCCAACTTTTGCTGTTTTATAATGACATATTCTTCTTTTGTAAGCTTGAAAAAGCTTTCAATTGTCTTGCCTTTCCAGTTTATAACATTATAGTTTACGTGACCGGATTCAAGCTTTTCTGTAACTATCTGTTTATGTCCAAGCTTGTTTAAATATTCAATTGCAGGATACCGGGCGTATAGATCGAAAAATTCAAGCATATCCTTATAGTCATACCCTTCCCATCCGCTCCATGCAAACGGGGTATTCTCAACTGCATTTTTAATGCTTTCACGGGAGTAGTAACAGTATGTATAGGGATGTTGCCAACAATGCACTGTCTTCGAAAATCCAAGATGATACGGATCTCTCCAGGATGTACTTATGGGTTTTATCATCTTGCCCATTTTTTTATACTCAAAGGTATAATATACTTCCGTTTCAAGCTGTGTCTTTACCTTTTTGTAATCTGATCCGTAATCTCTGGCAGCATGTATGCCTCTGGCTACGATCATATTAGGGTTCAACTGCGATTTTTCATAGAAAACAAAATATGCATAATCTTTTAATCTGCTGTGTCCAAGGCCTGCATACCTTACGATACACTCGCTTTTGCAATTTGGGCATATTACCTTTTCGCCATGTTTTTTTCTTTCGTATTCTTCACCCATATACATGGCGGCAGGGCATCCGCACATTTCACGCTCTGCTATAGCCCGATCGGATAATTTCGGCAAGTGTGTTGGAGATTCAGTGTTACAATGGGTACAGTAACCGTACTGCTGCTTTTTATACGTGGTTACAAACATATATTTACTTGTCTTGAGAGCTGTATTTGTTGCAAAATCCATAATTTCAGGGCTATACTTATTATCAAAATGTAAAAGATGTTCTCTGACTCCGGCATTCATTCTCATCACAACAGATCCTCCAGCTTGATATCAAAATTCTCGCTATGAGTCGGTGTAAATGACGTCCCTCCATCGTTAGCACATGGAGAATTAATGCCAAAATACTGAAGGACAATTTTTATGCCTTCATCAGGTGTAAGCATAGCCATATTCCCAATCCTGGGTTTCTTTTTTGCTTCTGCGGACATTGCCTCAAGACTTTTTGCAATAGTTTTACCATCAGCCATAATAGCAGCTGCCGCGCTTGGAATATCCTTAATATAATCAATTAAAGCCTGGCCGACGAACTGTATATATCCATTATTCTGATTCTGCTGCATCTCTGTTTTGAGCTTTTGAATTGCTCTTTCAAGCATACCTTTCAACCCCTTTCAATTAATATAGTTTGATTCTGGAGAGGACAGCTGCAGCCTACCCCCTCCTATGTATCAGCGTCCGGGGCATAACCGATGCCATAAAGTCCCGGAAAGGCTGAAATAATTATATTGATCATTAATGTTAATATGTGCCTGCACCCTCATAGCATCGGTTTACCCTCGTCATCAAGTGCGGCTGTGGGTTTGGGGACGGGAACCGGAATTGAACCGGCATCACCTCTGCTTTATCAAGGTTTTATGCTTTTCACCAGCTCTCCCACTGAGCTATCCCGCCATTATAAATTAAATTAATGCCATTAAATCCTTATATCCTTCGTGTCCGTATTTTTCATAGACCACATTGATTAACTCTGTATACTTACGGTGGTTGTTTCGCGCTTCGCTTTCTGCCCTTTCTACGCGTTTTGAAAGATTCTCAATGATATTAGGATTCTCACTTTTTATAACCTTCTCAGCCTCCCGATATAGACAGCGAAGCAGAGAATCTTTTAACGTGTTTGTGTCAACGCAGTCACGCTTTTTTGCCCGTTTGACACACCCACCATCACAGTACACACCTACATGGTCTGGTATCTCGCTTGCAACAGCGTCATATAGTTTCAATGGCATAACGTAGTAGTTATAGTGTCCAAGGAAAGTGTTGGCCGCCTTGCTGTGAAAGTCTGCTTTTGAAACCTTGATTTCATAACAGCGGAATATGCCTTTAGTGTCATATGTCATGTAGTCCACTCTTTCTTTCCCAAACCAGCCAATTGTGACCTCAAAACAACCGAATACTCCCATTTTGCGAGTTGCAGTCCATATTTCACGTTCTAGTTTTAGCGTTTCTTCTGATTTAGCCATTTTGTTACCTCGATACCGCTATCTCGCTTATGATTTGAGCTCTATAAACTGTCCCATGGCAATTAGTGCATGTTTTGCCATCGTGATATGCTTTTTAAACTGTTGTATGTCCTGCTCTCCCATGCCTTCGTAATTGGCATTTCGGAGGAACGGCACAATGATTTTCTGTAATCCATCCAAACCCTCGATAGCCTCGTCTATCTCTTTAGCTGTAAATTTAGATACTTCCACCAACCTCACTCCTTCGCATTCTCCTGCTTGTGTGAATTACCAAATATCTTTTTCTATATTCTGAGATTCTAATAATGTCAACATTGCTCTTGCATGGTCAACTATTTTCCCTTTTTGTTTTTCTGCGCATTCAAAGCTACAGCAAGGTTCAAAATCGCCACCCCTATTCATGACACTATGGAAATCTTCTCCCTCATGTCCGATTTTGCCACAAACTACACAACGATAAGTGTTATTATCCATACTGCCTTTACCTCGCATTCTTTTCACCCGGCGCTGCTCCCAGGCATTGTCCTGCTATTGCGAATTAAAGCAATGATAAAAGCCTTCCTATGTCGCTAGGCAGATGACCGTCCCACTCAGGAGCATTGGCAATTTCTTTTATGCCTTCGAAATGTCCCCAATACTCCATGTGATAATGGTATGTGTAGTTGCCCTCCGATGTTGTGATACCTACAATAAAATAGTTTTCGAACATCGTACCGTCTGAATGGAGTTTAGACCTCCATGAATTTTCCTTGTAAGTCTTACAAAGTATTGAAAACAACATCATCCGGTGAAAGTACAATTCATCAAAGGTATGGTATCCGTCACTAATGCTGCCTGTTTCCGTGGCTTTTTCAGCCAATTTTTCAAAGTTTACTTCTTCATCCTCTGACAGTCTCCCTATAAACCTGCCATTTGAGGCAAGTCTCATAATTCCGTTTTCCTGTAAATCAATTATCAATTTCACTGTCTTGCAAGTATCTCCGCTCATTTTTTCTATTCTCCTTTACTTCGCGTTCTTTTTATTATTCGAACTAAGCATAATCTTCTTGAATGCGTTCCCAATTATCTGAAACGGCCTCCAATATTCTCCTTGCGCTTTGTTCTTTTTTCTTCATTTTGTTGAATTTGGATATATCAATGTACCGATTTACTGTACTGGTTATCAAGGCATCAATTACCTCTGGCCTTAAGGCATCAAGTTCCCAACACTCTTCTCCGAATTCCGATATGTAGCCAGTGGCACGGCTGTCTGTTAATTTTGTAGGATTTGGTGGTGGATTGTATTCCTCAATTTGGTCCATATTTAAAGCTATCCTGCTAAAAATCGGACTTGCTCCAAATACATTCATTCTATCGACAATATCCCTGCTCATATCCTTACCGGAAGGGTCATGGTCGCCAAGGTGAATTATTACAGTCTGTCTGCCTGCATCCTCCTGATCTATAAGCCTCTGCGCAGCGCTCCACATTTCAGACTGGCTTGTATAACCTCGGCAAGAGAAAAACGGAATGTCAAGTCTTCTGCTAGCTCGTTCTATAACGCCTATTAAAGCGTCTTTCTCTACCCATACCTCAACATAATGGTGCTGGCCTTCCCATTTGTCATATTGAAATTGCTGCGCACAGGACAAAACTATATCTGCCGGACTTCCCCAATGACTGTTTTTCTTCAGGTTCCTTGTTCGGTCTATTATTGCGTCCCAATCAATTAAGCCTGCCATCCTGCCATCAGAAATTAGATTTCCAGTGTTTTTATAGCTCCGTTCATTATTCGGAATGATATCTCTTGCCACAAGCTGGTAGTATACTTGTCTGAGTGTCAATTCATAACCTTTTGCCTTGTACTCATTGACGATCATATTAATCTTATTTATAAGATCAATGCTCTGCTGTCTGAAATTTATATCTTGATATTTAATCTTCATAAAAAACCTCACTCCCTGCAAAATAAGTTCGCGATCTTATTTTTTGAATTTTAAGCCGCTTTTCGAATGCCTCTACTTTTGTGAACAGTTACCCCCCCCTTAGATTTTCGCTTGTAATCTTCCAGTATAGCTTCTTCAACCAATTTTAAGGCGTCATAACGTGAAAGCTTCTCTTTATTTGTCTTGGCCTGGGTAATAAGCAAATTTACAATGCCCTGCTTGGATGCGCCTTTATGGAAATATACTGCTATTTCATTTTTGCTCAACATGACTACTCTCCTTTATCTCACAGCAAAAACTTCCATCTTGGGATTGCCCCAGGACCGTGCCTCTTCATGGTTGTCAAAATACAAGTCGATAATCAGCCCGTTATACCTTTTTCGGATCCACTCGGCTGTCCGGTCCTGAACAACGTATCTGCGTCCGCTAATAATAATTTCAGTGTCAAATGGAAGCCATGCGGCCACCGAAACACCCGCCTCCAGCTCCACGCCGGCAGCGCCGTATACTTTCCCGCCAGGCCGCTTGTCGGCCCACTTCCCGCAGCATTTGGGGCAGGGACAATAAGCTGTAATTGTATATATGCCGAGAGACGTCATTTCAGGATCCCGATCATTGCCCTTGTTCGGCTTTGCTTTATCCTGCTTTCCGGCAAGCTCGTGTCTGAGACTTTCAATCTGTGCCGACAGATCATCGATCTGATTTTCATGTATACGATTCTGCTGCCGGAGTGTATCCATTTCATCTGTAAGCCTTGCATTTTGCTCATTCAGCATCTGCATATCTTTTTCCATTTCAGTGGCAAAGAACGTAAACAGAGCGGCCAGCAGGATCACTGTAACGATGTACTTTAAAACCAGTAATTTGTTACTCACGATAAACACCTCACAATCGATATCTTTGATTAAGGCCATATGTTCTTTGATCTGTATCGAGTCGCCAATTACTGCCGTCCTTGCAGTGTTTGCATGGTCCACAGTCCTCATTGCTTAAACGATAGATACAAAGCCAACATTCGCGCCCTTCTGTTCCCTCAATATTTTCATGTCTGCCAAATATCCTTGTAATACCTAAAATCATTTTCAACACTCCAACCTCAGGCAACTAAAAATACAAACCTGACATTTTCCAATCTAAAAGGCTGCTCCGTCCCAATCGTAAAGGGCTCTCGCTTTACCTCCGCCATAGGATTAAAAATTGCATCCTGCCGTGGATTTCGGAGCATTTTAATTATCCGGACGTGCGCAAACTTATAATTCATTGGCATTGATCGATACTTGATTAACTCCCCTAAATAGGCTCCGCAATACTTATCATCAGCTATTACAATAGACTGACCTCTGGTAATCAGCTCAGCAGGTATCTCATAATCAATTTGTGCAGCTGCGGGAACAGGAGCATTTATCTTTTGTATCTCTGCGCTGGTATCCTGTATCTCACTTAAAAGCTGTTTTGCTTGTATTTCAAAAATGGATACCTGCGTGGCCGGTTTATTCTTTTGTGCCTCTCTGTGCTCTGCCGGTGCAGCTGCATTTATCTTTTGTACCTTCTCCGGATCCATTGGCCGCTGGACCGGTTTTGTCGTGTATGTGGGCAAATCAACTGTGTTGACATTTGCGTATTTGCCGCGAAGTTCCACCCGGGCGGGGATAAAATGATTGTCAAATGCTTTGGTAATCTTGCCCGCCGTAGATCGCTTTATCAGCCAGCTATTATAATTTAAAAGGTGGTACTCCTCGCCATCGATCTCAAAGACAACTCTCGAATTGGCCGGAGTGGGATCCTCACGTGAAGGCGTGTCAATAATGCATTTGCTCATATCGTCGATGCAAGGCTTGTACGGTATGCCAGCATCGTCAAAAGCCGCCTCGATCTTTTGCACCTGCTCCGAAGTGAGCGTCTGCGAATACTGATCCTTGCGCCGTGAATATATAGCAAACAAGCGAGTCATGCAGTGTCGAAATACGGATTTATCCGTTTCAGCAACCTCTACCTCCGTATGAGCATCCACATCAGGCACTGCCGCGACAACCTTGCCTGCATTGACGCCGTAGAATATCCTGCCGGCCTCCAGGTTAACCCTATACTTGCAGCCGGTGTAATCAGGATCCTCGGCATATAAACATATTTTTTTATCCGAGCACTCCGCATAGCTGGAGCAGCATCCAAACGTATCCATGCAATCACCTTAAGCCCTGGCATTAAAGTTATATTTAATTACTTTGCTACGTCTTTTATAGCGCCGTTTTAGCTTAAATCTTCTTACACTGGGTCCGCGAAATATCTCCCTAATTTGCCATCCAAGTGCAAAAGATAATCCACATGTAATAAGCCAAACAACAATGATCTGCGCATTGCTTGCCATTGGAAAGCCCCCTCTCACCAATCCTCTTGCAATCTCTGATACGTGTCGCATCTTGTATATTTGTTCATACAGTGCATCCGGATATGCTTGTCCCTTTTATATGGCAATCTAAACACTGCCGTCCGCCTTACATGGCCCCTTTTGCAGCTTATTTGCCCGGCACAATGGTATTTATAATATGGACAACAGATCATAACCTCACCTCTGAGCTGCAGCCTTCCGGCAAATAGGACATAGTTGGCTGCTCTTTTTCCTATTATGCAAACGCCGTTCGAAGCTTCTATCCCCTTCAGGCCAAGTGCGCACAACTTTAAAGTTAATACCTGCATCCCGGACTACCTGCAACAACCTAGCTCCTTTACTGCCTAATTCGTGTTCATACATCCGTCTATCAAGATCGTCTGTGTAGCCTATATAGTGCTGTGCGTGCTTGTACTTTTTATCAAAATGTATTAGGTAAACCATGGTACAGCCTTTCTTTATGGAATAATCTCTTTACATGGTCGAAATAGAATAATAATTGGGCTCGGATATGCTCCGAGCGGGCTATTAGTAAATAATCATCCAATCATCGGAAAATAGATCAACCTGTGCGGGTTGCCATGGCAATCTACGCAGACCCTCTGTACAATCAGGAATCGTCATGTAAAGATACGGAAAAGTCATTTTGCTGTGCTCATCAGGAAATTGCGCCTGTAGATACATGCCTTTTCCATTCCAGCCGGGACGAGCACACTTCTTTCCTACTTTCATTGCTTCCAGTGCAAGCCCAAACGTCATCCCATCAGTCGGTCTGTATGCTTGCTCAAATGCTGCTTTCGGGGACCAGCTTTCGTATCCATCCGGATAAACAACCTTGTATCCAGGCTCCGCAGCCTGTTCGCTACTCATCATTTCAGGACCTTTGTAACACTTCCCTTTGGTTGCCGGCTCAGCAAAAACGATTTTTGTGCCGATGTATTTCTGCATCGGAGTTGGTGCTCCACCGCAGCCGGTTAGTCTTGCTCCTGTACAATCATTCATAAAAAACCTCCAATAATTTATTTGCCTTACGGCTGGGGCGGATGCGCTCCGCCGGACGTGCTACTTATTGTTTGTGCCTAGAACGTTCCTTTCAATCCTGTCCTCGACTCTCTTATTCATCCATAAAAGAGCCTGTTCGATGTGGGTAAGGGCGACAGCATTCTCCCTGGTTGAAAAAGGCCCTTGCTGAAAACAGGACAGCCTATGCCTTACAATTTCAAGCAAATCTGTGTCAAGCACTCCATGGATTGAATCCTCAAGTTTCCTTGCGCCGTTCTGGAACTGAATCAAGGCGTATTCCTTATATCCACCATCTTCAATCTCTCTGTTTACAATGGAATACCTATGATTGGCTCCGCCGTTGCCTTTTTCATCCAAAACAAATACCGTGTTCAGATTTTCCCTCTTTTGGATTGTTGATAATTTTTCCAATGACTTTACCCCCCTGTAATTTATTTGCCTCTTGGCTGGGGCGGATGCGCTCCGCCATGCGTTTACAGCCTGGAATTAATGCCGTCAAGCCTGCTGAGTAAATTGCCAATCGCAATGTGTGACCTGTCTAAACCATACCGTACATTTTGCGGCGGGCACGGTTTATCCGAGCATCCTGAATTTGTACTTTGGCTTACTCCTCCAAACAGCTTGTCCTCAATGGATTCCGCGAAGTCATTTGCCTTTTCGATTAAACCCGCCAATTCATCCGCCTTATCCCTCAGTTGTATTTCCGGTGGTGTAACCGCGCAGTTTGCTTGAGTTAGTCCCATTCTTTCTGATAACATATCATTTCCCTCCTCTCTTACGCCTGCAAAGGCTCAGTATTTATAGAAAGATAATCCCTTCCGAAGGTCAGCATAAAAGCAACATGTCCGTACTTCCTTTCAAACTTGTGCTGATACTCCCTCTTCAGAGATAGATCGAACAATGGATCATTAGGGACCTCGGCATGACATTTCCAGCAAAGCTTTACCTGCATACCATACTTAATAGAAAGCTGCCTCCGGCCTGTCCCCTCAAAAACTTCATGCGTCTGAGCATAAGCAGTTCCGCACTTACGGCAAATATCATTTGCAGTAGGCCTGTGGTTGTATAATGGCCTGTGCTTCTTAACTTTTGCTTTTGGAAATGTCTGAACTAACATGTTTATCACCTTTCTTTACCTCACCGTCATGTTATGGTAATATCTTGTTGGGGAGGTGAATACGTTGAACTGTATAAAATGCAATTGTGCTGATCACCAGGACAACGCCATATATTGCCATAATTGCGGTGCTGCTCTATATAATTACTGTACTAATGCATCTTGTACTCTTAATACCCAGGATGATGATGCGCCCATATATATTGAATCCGACTTCTGTTATTGTCATTTATGCGGCCATGAATCAGAATTTCTCCAAAAGGGATATATCAAACCTAAGGAGAACTGTAATCCAAAATAACAGGGTTTTCCTTTAGCTGCTTTGAACATTTAATGCAAAAATTATAATGTAATGGCTGCTCATATTGACACACTGGACACTTCTGTGTGTCTTTTTCTGTCAACAGTTTTTTGCTTTTCTCCATTCTTCTCACCTGCCTTCCTGTAATCATTCGGAGTAATCAATTCCGCTCAGAGATTATTTGTCATAATCTTTTGCCTTACATAATGTAAGACAATGGTCTTTTTCATTTCCGAGCGATCGATATTCAATAACAAAATCTTCGTAAGTAACAATTGTTGCGAGTTTCAAATTACCCATATGCAATGAGATATGTACCGAAATTCTTTCGTCGAATTTATAAGCACAAATCACGATCTTGGATATAAGACCTTTACTAAACATTATGTGATCGATGTGGCACTCCTGCCGATCTGTAACTGATATCTCTTCCGTGAAGCCTTCCTGGAAGGTACTGTATTTGTATAACATTTTATAATTACTTCCTTCTTATTCTTTAATTTTATGGATGCCGAATCTATTTGTTTCTGGTTTTGCGGATGCTTTTTCCTGATCACTTACCCACTGATCAAGAGTTTCTTTACGAAAATGCGGTCTATCTCCTATTGGCACAAAAAGGATTTTCTTTTTACGGGCCAGTTCAGTCATTGACCAGTAGCTTATGCCTAGATATTCTGCCGCTGTCTTGGCATTCCATAGGATAGGCTTTTTTATGGTTACGTTACTGGCGTCAATCATTTTTAATACCTGCCTTCTTGTCTGATTCTTGGAATATTTCATTCACAAGAACACCAAACGCCGAAGCTATTGATTTTCTAAAAATTTTAGTCGGATAAGTTTTGTTGTTTTCCCAATTCCAATAGTTTTTTTGATTTGTTCCACAATGGTCTGCTGCTTCATATTGTGACCAACCCTTTTCAATTCTCAAATGCTTAAGTTTTTTGTACCACGGAAGGGTAATGACATCCATCAATTTTTTCACCCCCATATATTGAAGTAAATTTACGTCATATTTATAATATATCATCAGGATACGTCCTTATCAAACAACATTTGAAGTAATATTACGTCATATTTATTCATATAATCAATTTGTCTCTTCATCACGTATATCAACTTCATTTTTACGCAATATTATTGACACGTTTACGTCATTGACGTATAATTACGTTAATGAAAGGAGTGCTTGATGATGGTTTTGTCAAAAAAACATTTAGGTATGTTAATAAAGGAGGCGCGAAAATTAAAGTCTCAAAAAATAGGAAGAAAATACACGCAAGAAATGCTTGCAAAAGATTTAAATATTTCGCGGGGTTACATTGGAGATATTGAACATGGAAGAACTTATCCAAATTATGTATTGCTAAATAAAATATCAAAAGTTTGCGAAGTTCCATTTAGTTTTTTTGGAGAATCGCATGAGGATCTTCAATACGAACTAGATTATGCACAAACTGAAGAATATATTAATTCCGAGAAGCATAAAAGTAGTCCTAATTATTTATCGGAGATGGAAGAACAGTACAAAACCGAGAAACTCTGTGAAGAAAATGAAGCAGAATTTAAAAAAACATTAAATTCAATCACAGAAGAAGATATGAATAACGCTCTTGTTGATTGTCGTTCAGACGGTCAGAATGGTCCACTTACGGATGATGAAAAGGCCGCAGTAAAGGCTTTTCTAGAAACCTTCCGGAAAATGAAACAGGATAGAAAGGAATAGGGAGGTATACAGTATGGCTGGAAGTGTTGAATATCTCGGTAATGGCAGATATAGAATGCGTATAAGTAAAGGTTCTGGAAAAAATCGTGAAGTTTTTAGTGAAAATATTAGATGTGATACCCCGCCAAACGACGACGGAGAACCCCCAAGAGAAGTGCAAATCGAGCTTGCTAGATTTGTTACTGCTGTTTCGGAGAGTAAAGTATCTAATTGCAATATGACCTTTAAGCAGTTTACCGAGACTGTATGGTTACCAGACTATGCTGAGAGAAAACTGAAAAAGAAGACGCTGGCGCGATATAAAGGTATGCTTACATCAAGAATCTACGACGGCATCGGCAGTATTAGAATAAAAAAGCTCGGACCTACACATTTAAACAAACTTTACAAACAGCTCGAAGAGACACCCATTATAAACACGACAAAAACAGGGGAGACAAAAACCGCATATCTGGATGCCAGGACAATAGAAGCACACCATGATCTTATATCATCTATACTTGGTAAGGCAGTCAAATGGAATTATCTTAAAGAGAACCCTGCCAAAAAAGCGGATCCGCCAGACGTAGAAGAAGCTGAAGCAGCATTCCTGGAAGAAGATCAAATCAAGCAGGTAATGATAGCTCTAAGCAAAGAAAAGCTGAAATATCAGGCTATGGTTTTACTTGATACATTCTCTGGCCAGAGACGCGGAGAAGTGACAGGTCTGGATTGGACAGATGTTGATTTTATCAATGACACTGTGAATACAAATAAAACTTTAAATTATACTGTTGAAGATGGCGTATATGAAGATACACCAAAAACCAAAAAATCAAAAAGAGCTACGACTATGCCTCACTTTGTAATGCAGCTTCTCAGGTTATATTATACAGAGCAGAAAAAATACAAAGAGAAAAAGCGAAGGCAGGGAAAACTTCTTTATGAAAACGATAAGCTTTTTATCCAGGCTAATGGGGCACCGATACATCCGGATACGCCCACCAAATGGTGGCCCAAATTCCTTAATAGAAACGGCTTGCCCCATATTAAATTTCATGGCATTAGACACACCAATGCTTCCATTATAACCTCAGTATTGCATTTTGATGTGGTGACAGGAGCTGGTCGGCTTGGACATGCCCGTAAAGAGACTTTTCTTAATACATACTCGCATATGCTGGCGTCCAAAGAAAAGGCCGTAGCGGCTGCAATGGAAAAGGAGTTTAATCCAGAAATCAAGCATAAAAAGGTCTACAGATTGCGAAAAATTTAGGGCACATTTTGGGGCACATATGAGGGCACACAAAACGAAAAATCAAGCTTTGCAGGCAACACATACAAAATAGGCAAAAAATAAAAGCCGCTTTTACGTAGGTTTGCATGGATTTCTTAAAAATACCGTCAAATTCCTAAACCGCAGGCCGGACGTTCGAATCGTCTCGGGCGCACCAACAGCCGCAAGCCTCACAGGGTTTGCGGTTTTTTTATATAAGGGCAAATACCGGCACTTTACCGAAGAGAAAAAGCAGGATTTCTCCTGCTTAAAATAAAATATCCTTCTTATTGAATTCTTACTATTTTGTACTCACTATATATTTCCACGTTATTCTTAATCATATTCCACACCGGGCAGATAGATTCCTCCGATAATTTAATTGCTTTTTCAACGTCTGAATTTTCGGCATCTTTTGATTCCAGAATTACTTCCAGATATATTTTTTCAAAGTATGTGGGGTGCTGCTCTCTTCTATCACCCCTTACATTGATTTTAAGACCCGATACGTCTTTTTGCATCCTTCTTAATAACATGGCAATTGAAGTACCACTGCAGGAAGCAAGGCTTATAAGAAACAATTCCAAAGATGTATAGCCCTCGCCATCCCCCACCGGCGGAGTATAATCCAATACGATTTCAGGCTTGGACCCTGATATCCCTATAAATTTCACCTTCTGGTTTGCCAATCTGGCGGATGCAGTTAATTGTTGTGACATAATTGAAACCTCCTGTTTTTTATATTTCACTATCTTAGATACATATAAAAGCAAAAGGTCACAAAAGTTTTAATATTTTATGAAAATAATTTTAGCGACTTATTTGATATCATATACTTGATGCTCTTTATGAATTCATCATATGACCGGTGTTCAGGACAATTGTCATATAGCATGACTACCCTGGATAGAAAATCCATTTCCGAATCAAATATTTTCTTATAATCAATAACCTTCTGAGGTTTTATCTTTGGTATTTTATCCATTTTATTATTCTTTATTGCATACGCCACCCAATTCTTGCAGCAGCATGTATTCTCAGGATTTATATATGAACATTTATCCTCCATATTTTCTTTCATACTCTGCCTTGCCCGATACACATTTGTCTTCACTGCACCTTCTGAAATTTCCATTATCGATGCGACTTCATTAACCGGTAAATCCAATAATACTTTCAAAGTGAAGGCTATTCTTTGTTTTTTAGGTATGCATTTCAAAAATAACTGAAGACACGATTCTCTCATATCATTTACTAAAACTTCATCTTCAACAGGCTCATAGAATTTAATCATTTCAAAAAATTCATTCTGGCTGATATTCAAACCTGCTGATATATCGACAACCGGCAGCTTTTTCTGCTTTTTTATATATTTATAGGAACAGTTAATCACTATTTTATAAAGCCAGGTTGAAACCGTGCCATTACCTCTGAATTCGCCATAAGATTTATAGGCATTTAAAAAAGCTTCCTGGAGTACATCCTCAGCATCTTCTTTTCTCCCGGTAAGTCGATAAGCAACCGAAAATAATTTGTTATATTGATCTTTATATATACTGTTGAAGTCCATTTCCACAGTTTTTCAACTCCCATACAAGATTATCCCGAAAATACTCCCTTATTCTACTATGTCAGAAAACGCCTGATATAACCTATACGAAGTACTTTTTCATTTTACCATATAGTCCAACAAAGCAAAAGGATACTCTGGCCGGACATTCAAAAAAACATTTGACTATTATCGTAATCTGTATTATTATCATTATTGATAATGATGATAATGGAGTTGATAATAATGAAGGAATCAAAAATAAGCATCCTATTACATCCAATTCGGATGAAATTGATACAGGCATTGCTTGCCGGACGCCGATTGACTGTTCAACAGATCACTGAATTTATGCCAGACGTCCCCCCGGCAACTATGTACAGGCATCTGAACAAGCTCTTGGAAGCAGAACTCATTGCAGTAGTGGAAGAGAAGCAGGTTAGGGGAACTGTTGAAAAAGTATACAGTCTTTCCGAGCATGCCAATCAACAGACTAGCGAGGAAATTTTAAATGCTTCAAGAGAGGATCAGGTGAAGTACTTTTTTACCTATTTAATAAACCTGCTGGGTGAATTTGAAAAATACATTAACCAGGAAAATTATGATCTGCTTAAAGATGGCGTAGGCTATTCACAAGCTCTTATTTATGCAGATGATAATGAATTTGCCGAGCTCGCCAAAACCCTGGCAAATACTATTATGCAAGCTACCCAAAATAAACCGGGACAAGGTAGAAAAGCCCGGACATTAGGCACCATAATCATTCCGCAAGTGGATAATCTTCATAAGTAATATATATTAATTGAATGAAATTATCTAAACGCCTGACTTTGCAAACATCATAGAATCACTGCTGTTTGCAAATCCATTCGTTAAGATAATTAGTTCATTCAATATAGCTAATAATTTAAAGGATGTGATAAATATGAATGCAATAGAGATTTCAAACTTGAGTAAATCCTATACTGGTAATCAGTACGCATTAAATAATATTGGCTTCTCCATCCCTGGAGGAGAAATATTCGGATTTCTGGGTCCCAACGGCTCAGGTAAAACTACTACCATAAGACTGTTGAATGGAGTCCTTGCACCCACAAGCGGAAATGCCGCTATTTGGGGGAAGGATATATCGAAAGAACAGGCTGAAATTCATAAACTCTGCGGTGTTATGACAGAAACTGCTTTGATGTATGAAAACCTGACCGGTCTTGAAAATTTGATGTTCTTTGGAAATATGCATGGTATGACTGAAAAAGATATCAAGCAGCAGAGTGTTGCGTTGCTTAAATCTCTTGAGCTGACAGATTCAGGTGATAAAAAGGTAAAGGCCTACAGCACCGGAATGAAGAGAAGATTGGCTCTTGCCAGAGCATTACTGCATAGACCGAAGATCCTGTTTCTTGACGAGCCCACTTCCGGTTTGGATCCTGAGGCTGCGATGAATGTGACAAAAATGATACGCCAGCTTTCTGTTGAACATGGTGTGACAATATTCCTATGTACACATCAGTTAAAGTACGCGGAAGAAATTTGTACGTTGTATGGGTTTATCCATAAAGGCTCCATGTTGGGCTTCGGCACATTTGACGAATTGCTTAAACAGAGAAAAAGCACCAGATATCTTGAGATCCGCGGTATTGACATTCCTGATATAAAAGCGTCAGTGAAAAACAAAGAAGGTAATATCAAGGTTCCTATTGCTTCAGATGCAGATGTCCCACAGATTTTATCCGATATATTATCCCGTGGAGGAAAGGTCTATGATGCAAGGCAAATTTACTGGAATCTGGAAGACTTATATTTTAACTTTCAAAAGGAGGTTCTGGCATGAAGACTTCACAAAAAGCAATGATTTACAAGGATGTTAAAGAAGTATTGGGGAGTACACAAATGCTGATACCTATGATTATCGTACCCGCAATGATGGCATTCGTTCTGCCGCTGATTCTGATGATCGGTGCAAAATTTGGCGTTTCCGGTTTGAATGGAATGGATTATATGATAAAAATTTTTTCAAGTAAATTCCCTGGCCTGAGCAGTTCGCAACTGCTGGTCGAAATGGGCCTGAACTATATGTTCCCTGTATTCTTTCTGCTGATTCCTGTAATGGCTTCAAGTATTATCGGTGCCAGCAGCTTTGTCGGCGAGAAGGAAAGAAAGACAATGGAATCCCTGCTTTATACCCCTATCAGCATTCGCGAGCTTTTCACCGCCAAGGTTTTGGGGACTGCTGTTCCGGCCTATGCTATCACCTTGATTTCTTTCTTCATATTTGGCCTTGTCATCGATGTAGGCGGTTGGTTTTATTTTGGCAGATTAATTTTCCCAAATGTAAAGTGGCTTATTTTAATTATCTGGGTCGTGCCAGCCATAACATTATTGGCGATTACCTTTATGGTGATGGTTTCCGCGAAAGCGAACACCTTTCAGGAAGCTCAGCAAATGAGCGCTTTTATCGTCATTCCGATAATCTTCCTGCTGATCGGGCAGATGACAGGTTTGTTTATGTTAAGCAGCTCAGTTCTATTGGCAGTGGGAGCGGGCGTTTATATCCTTGATTATTTCCTGATGAAAATTGCAACTAAAAAGTTTGTACCAGAAAAGCTGATATAATAGAAAAACTTAAAAAATGCGAAATGTTAAGTCCTTTCCTAAACCGCAGGCCGGACGTTCGAATCGTCTCGTGTGCAACAAAAAAGGCCGGTAAATGCAAAAAACATCCTTTTACCGGCCTTTTTGATTAGTCACATACTCCGGGACTACTATATTTCAATTGAATTAAGCTTGTACCTCTTCTTTTTCGGTTTCAGCTGCTTTTTCAGCCGTTTCTTCAATTTCCTGTCTCTTTGGTTCGCTTACAGAAACTACTACCTGCTTTGGATCGTTTTCTGACACTATTCCTTCCGGGAACTTAATACTACCTACATTTATATTTTCTCCTGCCTGCAAATTTGACACATTAATTTCGATAACATCAGGGATATTTTGCGGCAATCCTTTTACTGAGATCATGCTCATCTGATGTATTACAACCAATCTTTTAGCCTCTATTAATTCTGATCCTAAAATCCTGATTGATACATCAGTCTTAATTTCTTCAGATAGAGATATCTGTTGAAACCCTATATGCAGATATCCCTTACCTATAGGATCGCTCTGTATTTCCTTTACTATTACTGTATGAGCCGTATCACCGGATATATCAAGTTTAAACACAGAATTCCTTCCGAATTTGGACAGTACTTTGACAAATTCATCTTTCTTAACAACTACCGACGCAGATTCAATTCCCTTGCCAAAAATACTTGCCGGTAAATACCCGCTCTTCCTTAATCTTCTGTTTGCGCTGCTGTTCGTGTCAGCTCTTTTTTCACCTTTTATTACTCCCATTTCTTTCATGTTACTTATCCTCCTGATATTTATTATGCAATATATACTCACTTATGCTTGCAAATATAGCTTTGCATATCCTCCTATAGTATTCTGGATTGAACTCCTCTTCACCTTCTTTTTGAGCAAATATGCACTAATAATATTGTTGACATATAAAAGCTCAGGCAATACGTTCCGCAAACTTTTACCTCGGGAGCCACACAACCATATAAGCTTCAGTGATGGAATCGGATATGTTTTCGATCACATGCGTGACGTCGCCCTTGTATCTTGCGGTGTCGCCTTTATGAAGTATAGTGGAATATTCGCCCGAAGTTACCTTCAATTCCCCGCGGATCACGGTCAGAAACTCTTCCGCTTTGGGAAAGTGCGGTGAGGATACCTTTTTCCCTCCAGGCTTCAATGTCACCGTATAAAGCTCCAGCGTATCCGTCATATGGATGGGTGAATTGATCCTGAACTCCCAAAGTCGGTCTTCTGAATATATGACTGACGCATCACCGCTCCGGATCACTTCAATAATATTGCAGTAGCTTGATTCCATCAGCTCCTCCAGCGATGAGTCCAGTGCCCTGGCTATTTTCCAGACTGTGATCACCGTGGGGTTGGTTTTATCCTGCTCGATCTGGGACAGCATGGATTTAGAGACCCCGGAACGTTTTGCAAGCTCGTCCAGGCTCATATTCTTTTGTTTTCGCTGATTGCTCATGTTCTTCCCGATTGGCGGCGGTTGAATAGCATCCATAATTGATTACTCCTTTCTCTGATCGATTCCATTATACTGCCCCCAAACAGTTCTATTTTTTTATCATGTCACTCCCGGCACTCCCGCTCCTGTATCCTCCCTGGCCGTCCGAAGCGAAATGACACATCTTCCCGTGACAGCCACAAGAACGATGAGGCCTCCTGCAAGAGCCCACTTCCCGGGAATCTCTCCCAGCAGCAGGAATACCCAGATCGGGTTCAGGATCGGCTCAATGATCGGAATAATGCTTGCCTCCAGAGCTGTGACGTGCTTAATCGCCTTCGCATACAGAAGATATGGAAGGCCAAGCTGGACAACGCCCAGAATCACAAGGCACGTCCATCCTTTTGTATTGGGCATCGATCCAAATAAAAATGGCACCCCGATGATGGCAGTAAGGATGTTCCCAAGAAGCACCGATTCAATGGGCGACCCTTCCTTTTGCATCCTCATCAGGACCGTAAAAAGCCCGAAGGTAAGTCCGCTGACCGCAGCCAGTATATTCCCCAAAAGTCCTTTTGTGCTGATATTATCTATGAAAAACAGTACCATTCCGCCAATGGCAAACACTATAGTAACCCAATCCAGCAGCTTTACCTTTTCCCTCAATAACCAGGCTCCCAAAAAGGCTACATAAACCGGCGCCGTATATTGGATCAGTATCGCATTTGCCGCTGTTGTCGTTTTGTTTGCAAAGACAAAAAGTAAAACCGTTGCCGAGTAAGCAAGTGCTGCTCCAACTTGTACTTTAGACCAGTTCAGCTTCGGTTTTCCCATCACTATCAATATCAAAAGTGCCGATATCCCGCTTCTTACACCGGCAATCGCAAACGGACTCGAATTGACTGATTTGATCAGCAGTCCTCCAAGGCTCCAGAGTATTGCAGTAAGAATTAAATAAAGGATCGCTCTGGGCCTTTCCTTTAGTAATATTCGCTTTTCCAAAGTAAATCACCGTTTCTGTCACATATGACAACAAATTAAACCATAATCATTATATATGATATTGGGAAATAGTAAAAGAATTACTTCATCGCATTATTTCTGTAAGGCGCATAAATGCCTATTGATTAATGCACCTTTCGCTGTGGTATTAGTTGGAATTTTTCAATGCGGCGCTGATTGTGGCACTTAAATCTTCCCTCTGTATCTTGCCTGATTTAATTGCATTTTCCAAAGATAAGTTATATCTCTGTGTAAGTTCGAGTAATGCTTGATCAATTCCGGCTCCGCCATTGATGAAAATCTTTGAATAGGTCGTATTCCTATCATCCCCTTCGATGTAAAGGAGATCCTGCACTTGCATCGGGAAAGCCCTGTTGTTTTGAATATCAATAAAATTATTTATGCCTTTATAGTTATAGGGAATATTAACTTTATCGTTAGCTTTCATTAACGTACGCAGCGGTTCGCCTACTTTAACAAACTGCTCCTGGTTATCAAGAAGGAACCGGACAAAGCTCCATGCTTTGTCCGGGCTTGATGTTTTTGCCGCGATAACCTTACCCATATCAAAGTACATATAGTTTTTTCCCCGTTTTTCTCCCTCAAAAATGGGAATCGGAGCTGAATCCCAGTCCACATCGCACTTGATTTCATTATTTCCATAATGTGCAACCATCCAGTTGCCATCAATCATCATTGCAAATTTCCCTTGTCCAAAAAATGTTCTGGCGACCTCAATATCAAGATTGAGCGCATTCGGATATAAAAGCTTTTCCTTTTCAAGACTAATAAGGAATTCGAGCGCTCTCTTTTGTTTTACAAAATTGAATTGTCCCGTTCCCCAATCAAAGCCATTGTCTCCTGTCAAGCCCTCGATTGCACAGATATTATCTGTAAATCGCCCCCATGATGAAGGTGTCTTTAAAGCAGCTCCAAAGCCATAGAATTTCCCGTTTCCGATTTCTGTGATTTTCTTCGAGTCTTCCTTTAATTCCTCCAATGTTCTGGGGGGCTCAGAGATACCTGCCAGTTTAAAAATATCCTTATTATACATCAGGCGGAAATATGCAGTCCTTTCAGGAATCGCATAAAGCTTATCATCATAATAGAACTGTTTTTGCTCAAACACTTCAGTATAAAAGTTTTCTTTATAATCATTTGTGACATACCGGTCAATTGGCAGAATATATCCGGCCTCCGCCAGCTTCGGTATGGACAGGCCTCCATTCAATTCGAATATATCCGGCGGATTACCGGATTGCAATGCCGAATTAATGACATTCTTATAATTTTCACCATAAGCTTCAAACTCAATCTCTACATGATCTTTGTTTTCTATATTATAACGATCGACAAGCTTGCTTGTCTCACTTATCAAAGTAGCATCCCGCATAAAAAACTTCAGCTTGATTTTCTCAATGCTCTCCAATGCCTGCGTGCCAGAGTCGCTTGTATTTCCGTTTGCGTTTTCCCCTGCTTTGCTGCAGCCTGAAATCACTGACAGCATCATCACTGTACAGATTATCAGAGCTAAAAGCTTTAAAAACACCTTTGACATTTACAAACCCCTCACCTTTATCTTATATCATAAAATATATCTCAGATATTATACCACAATACGCTCAGTAATTCAGTACTCATGAGGGGTTTACGAACATTAACCGTTCCCATAAAGTCATCATTTTACCTTAAATACCATTTGTGTCGGACTCACGAATTTAAGCGAAATCATCAGAAATACCAACGATATCAGGAAATATATGACCGCCAGCGCGTCTATCGCCTGAAAAGGCCGTGCTCCTGTCGCATACGCGTCGGAAAACAATGCCACGATTAATGTTTGAGATTTTCCTCCCGCCACAAGAAATGACAGTTCAAACATGGATATTGTTTTAGTCACTGATAAAATAATCGACGTCAAAATTCCCGGTTTGGTTAAAGGCATCAGTATCCTGAAAAATGTCTGCGTCCTGCTGGCGCCAAGCATTTTTGCCGCCGATTCAAGATTTTCGCCTACCTGCTCTATAAAAGGGACTAAAAGAAGTATCATAAACGGCACAATCGGCACAAGGTTCGCCAAAATAACACCGCTGATTTTGGGAGCCAGCTTCACTTTATACAGGACAGATGCCAGCGGTACGCCGTAAGTCATTGGCGGGATAAGCATGGGAAGCATAAAAAGCGTTAATATGATTCGTTTAAACCGAAAATCATGCCTTGCCATAACATATGCCGCTGGTAATGAAATGACCAGTGAGATAAAGATTACAGCAACAACCACTATCGTGGTGACCCATAGCAGATTGCCAATATCATGATCGTTGGCGGCATATTTATACCATTCCGTTGTATACGTTTTCGGTAAAAAACCAGAGTACCAGCCTTTGCTGAAGGAGTTCAGAATAACCGTCAGCAATATGCCTCCGACGTTCAATATATATGCGGCAATTGCAGCAAAAAACAAAATCCCCGATAATTTTATCTTTTTCTGTTCCATAATTCCACCTGCGAATACTTTATATTTTGTCTTTCCCTCAATATTTTCTCAGCCTTTTCCGCCAACCATTGATGCACCCTTGTACATCTTCTGCCTCCAAAGTAAAACAACCGCTATAACTGCAATTTCAACAACTGCCATTACCATACATATCGTAGAACCCATATTTGCATTATACTTTTCATAAGTCCATTGATATGCAGCATAAGCAATGACTCTCGTGGGTCCCGAAGGCTGGCCCAGCAGAACAGCCGACGGGTATACTGAAAAGGCGGTCACAAAATTGAGACAAAAAGCAATCGTGATTCCAGGCACCATCAATGGGAACATGATTCTCCAGAACGTTTGCATTTTGCTTGCTCCAAGCATCTTCGCAGCTTTTTCCAGATCCGGATTGATTCCGGATATATATCCCAGCAGCATTAAAAAAGCAAACGGAAAGCTCTGCAGAAACAGGGATATGGTGACGCCCAGCGTATTGTGCGTAAATTGGATCGGCGTCTTCGTGAGGCCTATTGCCATCAGCAACTGATTGACCCAGCCTTTGAGTCCCATAAAGGTAAGCATTCCTTCCGCAAGGAGAACCATTCCAAGGGATGTCGGTATAATAAGAAAAAACGTTATGATTTTTTCGCCCTTAATACCGCCTCTCATGTAATAGGCAAAAGGAATTGCCGCAATTACACTCAAAAGCGTGACAGGCAAAGAAATCTTCAGCGTTATCCAGATTGTCCTGGATTCCCACGGATCAGTAAAAAATTTAATATAGTTATCAAATGTAAATTGTCCGCTTCCATTCGTGACACTTAAATAAACCCCATATATGAATGGGAAAATGAAAAGAAGCAGAAAAAATGTAAGTACCGGAAGCAGAAGCAGAAATATTCCTTTTGTCCAGCGTTTATTGCCACTCATGCTTTAATCACTCCTCCATCCTGGGATATATGTGAATTTTATCATATGGTATGCTAAAGCTCGCTGCCTCACCCAGCTTTAATTTAGCCGGTGTTCTGGCATCCAGTACAAGGCCGTTATCCAGCTTGCCGGTTATCTGGCTGGAAGTGCCCAGATACTCTGCCATCTCGACTTTACAGGTCAGCCGGTTTCCTGCCGCATCGCCCGCCAATATATCATCCGGCCGGATGGCAGTCACAATTTCCTTACCATTCTTAAATACATCCATCAGCTTACGTCTATTCTCAATATTGAGATCCGAATTCTTCATTTTGCATGTCAGCAGTAAACCATTCACGATAAGCTGATACTCCGTTTCTTCCTCTTTTTCTGATATCTGCTGAATTTTCCCTGTCCACTGATTCTTAAATCCCATAAAGTCTGCTACAAACAGGTTCGTGGGGTTTGAATGAATTTCCTCAGGCGTTCCCACCTGTTGAATAACGCCATATTTCATTACGACGATTTTATCCGATAAAGCAAGTGCTTCCTGCTGGTCATGAGTGACATAGATCGTTGAAAGGTGAAGTCTCTCATGAAGCATTTTTAATTCATAGCGCATCTCAATACGCAGCTTGGCGTCAAGATTGGACAAAGGCTCATCGAGTAATAATAGACGAGGCTCCATAACAATACACCTTGCAATGGCAACCCTTTGCTGCTGGCCTCCCGACAGCTGTCCGGGGAACTTTTCCGCAAAGCCCTCAAGATGCACCAGCTTTAAAGCATCGTCAACACGTTCTTTGATCGATTTCTTATTAACCTTCTTAATTTCCAGACCAAATGCTACATTTTTGTATACCGATAAGTGAGGAAAGAGAGCGTAATTCTGAAATACCATACCGAAGCCGCGTTTTTCTGGTGATATGCAGCACTTCTTAGAATCATCGATGCATTCATCATCGATATAAATCTCTCCGCCGGTGATCTGAATAAGACCTGAGATACAGTTCAATGCTGTGCTTTTTCCGCATCCTGACGGACCCAGAAAAGTAACAAACTCACCTTTTTCAATAGTAAGGTTAAAATTTTTCAGTACTTTTGTCTCTCCATAGTCTTTATACAAGTTCTTTATTATCAGCTTGTTGAATTCGTTCATATCCTTCACCCTTAGCTTTATTATTAAAATAAAGGGGATAAGTTGAAGACAATAATATATTACTTTCAGCCTATCCCCTTACTGCAGCATGATTTATTCAATTATACGCCTTACTATTTTTTAACCTTTGCGCCTACCAGTTTATCCCACATGTCATAGGCTTCAACTAGTGCTTCCGGTTCAAGCTGTGTTCCGGTCGGTATGTCCTTGATGGCTTTCTCATATTCATCGCGCATTGCGGCGCCCACCTTGTCCTGGCTGTCTTTTGGAGCCATGGAAAGCGGAACATCCTTTATTGCCGGTCCGGGGTACATATAGCCGCTATCATAGGTTACCGCCTGCTGTTCGGGAGTCATCAGAAATGCTACCAGCTTAAGCGTTGCATTTAGTTTGTCCTCTGTAAGTCCCTTTGGTACGGCAACGAAATTGGCATCGGCAACCCAGGTGGATTTGTCGAGGAAGAACCCCTGGAAAGTCTGCGGAATCGTCCCTAAAATTCTCTGGTTCATGTCCCAGCCCATATGGCTTGCAATTATCCAGCGAGTGCCTTCAGCCAGTTCTCTGAATGTAATACCTGTACCTGTAGGGTAATAGTCGATATACTGGTCAAGCTCTTTCAAATACGCCCAGGTCTTGTCCCAGGTCTTGGGGTCTTTCGGGTCCGTATCGCCCAATATATAAGGCAGTCCCTGCAGAAAAGCGCTGCCGGGTCCCGAATTTGAGGGCCTGGCATATAAGAACTTGCCGGGGTTTGCCTTTGCAAATGCAAGCAGATCCTCTGCTGTTTTTGGCACTTCCTTTACCATGTCGGGATTATAAGTAAACATAGGCCCGCCTGGACAAAATGCGTGCGGTATTGCATATCCTTTGCCTATATCAAAAGCCAGTTTGGCCCCTTCAAGGAGTTGACCTTCAATATTCGGCAGAGCATCCACATGCTTGGGGAGTAATTCTTCCCATACATCCTGTTCCAAGCCGGATGCCAGACCGTCAAATCCGGTAAATATAAGCGCCGTATCAAGGTTGTTTGCGGTTTGCTGCGCTTTAAGCTTGGATGCAAGTTCCGGCGCAGTCGCCTTGATATATTCAACATCAGAAACAATATCAGGGTTCTTCGAAACAAATTCGTCAATTGATGCCTGAACCAACTGAAGACTGCCTGCCACATCGATAATTCCCAGCGTAACGGGTTTAACAGCTGCCTCTTCGGCTGTCTTCCCCGCAGCTGTTCCGGTTCCGGAATTTGATTGGTCCGATGGCCGGCCTGATTGACCTCCACAACCAATTAAGCTGGTCATGACAATGCCAACAGAAAGTATCAGACCTAAACTTCTTAAGTGCTTCACAATACATTCCTCCCGCCTTTATTTTCCAGTTTACTATCCTATCGGTTATTGCCGAAAATGATTTGGCTTTAAAAGCCGGAAAAATAGTTTAGTAACCTGTTGTTAGTCCTAATCATAACGGATTGCAGACGAAAGCTAAAGGAAGGATTCTTGCAAATAAGGTATGTTTTTTTTACTTTTTATTTGAATTCCTATATTCGGTCGGCGTCATACCAAATATTTTTTCAAATAACTGAGAAAAATATTTCGGGTTATTGTAGCCTATTTTCTCAGATATCTCATAAATCCTGCTATCTGTCATACTCAAGAGTTTTTTGGCTTCTTCCATTCTTTTGTTGGTCAAGTAATCGATAAAGTTTTCGGTTGACTCTTTCTTGAACAATCTGCTCACATAAGACGCATTAATATAGAATTTTTCCGCAATGGTATTCAAGGTGATCTGACTTGAATAATTTTGGCTTATATACTCTTTTATATGTGATATGGAAGTTATTGCGCCTTTCGAGTTAAATTTTTTAACCTCCGCTTTTATTTCTGTTATCAAAGAAGTGAAGTAGTTCTTTAACTCGTTTATGGACATGTTCACGATCTCGGCGTCGAATCTGCCGATCAATGAGTTTATTTTATTTATGTCCATGCCCATTTCCTCAAAACTGCGGTTAATCTGCTTAAGTATATCCTTACATGATGTAATAATCTCTTCAGGAGTAATCGCAGTATTTTTAATGAATTCATTAAAAAACTCCTCAATAACTGCTAAGATCTCTTTTTGGTCCTCAAATATAATTCGATTAACAAGTTTTTTTTCGATTTCCAATGGAATGCTGAAGGTGTTTCCCATATTTCCGGCTAAATCTTTATAAGGAATAATTTTTCCCTTACCAACCAGCAGTTTATATTTCAGCGCGCTCCTGGCTTCATTGAAGCTTAACGATATATTTTGAAATCCACTGTAAACATTACTAACTCCAATTGTAACAGGCATCTTTAAGAAATCAGAAATATAATGCATTACTTGATTGAGCAGCATATCCATATCAACCGCCTGTATATCGCAGGCATTTACAATGGTAATAACCTGGGTTTCAAGCATATAAAACACAAAACCCTTTGTCTTGCCGTTTATTATTTCGTTTATTATATTTGCAACAGCAAACCTCATTAATTCAACATCTTCATCAGATAAATCATTATCCGGATGAAGCATTTCAAATTCCACGATAAAACACAGGTATTGCTCGGGGAAAGAATTTATTCCAAAGCGCTCCAGCCTCATTTGTATCGATTGTTTATTTCTAATTTCCCCACACGCTATGGAATACAATAATTTATTCCGCATATATGGATAGCTTTCATAGAATTTCCGTCTCAGCTCCTCTACCTTTTCCTTCTCCATATTGGCGGTATTGAAAGCTTCTTTAATATTAACTATGGCATTTTCCAGATCCTTCTCATCCACCGGTTTAATCAGATATCCGGCCGCTCCGTATTTCATAGCTTCCTGTGCATATTCAAATTCCTGATATCCGCTTAAAATGATGCATTTCGTTTCGGGAAGGCATTCCCGGAGTTTTCTTATGAGCTGCAAGCCTCCCATTACCGGCATCCGGACATCGGTAATCACAAGATCAGGCCGCAGTTCCAAAGCTTTATCCAAGGCCTCCTGGCCATTATTGGCAGTCCCCGCTATTTCAACGCCCAGTCTCCCCCAGTCAACCAGAACTTTTAATCCATCCAATATTGGCTGTTCATCATCAACTAATAATAGCTTTATCATTTTCATCACCCGGGTTTTTATGATATGGCATACATATGATTATTCTTGTTCCCTTGCCCAATTCACTTACAATTTTCAGCCCATATTTTTCTCCGAAATGAACTTTGATTCTTTTATGGACATTTGCTAAACCAAGCCCTAATTTATCTGATTCGGAAGTGCTTTCAAGGGCGCCTGTCAATTCATTCAGATGCTCACTGTCAATACCAACTCCATTATCTATAATTTCGATCTTCATTTCATCGTTGACTTTTCTACCTCTTAGAATAATGGAAGATTGCCCGGCTTTGGGTTCAAGCCCGTGAAAAATGGCATTCTCTATGATAGGCTGCAGGGTAAGCTTAAGCATTTGAGCCTGTAGAAGTTCATCATCAAAATCCTCTATAAAAATAAATCTGTTGTTGTAACGTAAATTCTGTATCTCCATATAATACCTGACATGTTCCAGTTCCTCTCTCACCATCACCAGATCCTTTTCCCTTATGATGCTTAACCTGAAGAATTTGGAAAGGATTTTTGCCATGTCTGCTACTTCCTTGTCATTATTTACAACTGCTTTCATTCTTAAAGCCTCAAGCGTATTGTAAAGAAAGTGCGGGTTGATCTGTGCCTGAAGAGCCTTTAGTTCCGCCTCTTTCTTCTTTATTTGCAGATAATATTCCTTGTTGATCAATTCATTGATTTTAAACACCATGCTATTAAAGCTTCTGCCAATATCACCTATTTCGTCCTTATGCAAATTTTGTACCTTAACATTAAATTCTCCGCCTTCTACCTCCTTCATGGATGCACTCAGCCTTTTAAGAGGATTCGTAATCTCCAGTGAAATGATCAGGCAAATAATACTGATTATAAATATAGTAATCAACGTTACTAAAATGGACAGATTGCGGATTTCTCCGATCTTGGCAAACAATTGGCTGTTTGATATGATGCCCACCGTCTTCCAATTGGTATAATCGGAATGTTCATAGATAATCGTCTGCATGCCCGGCGTGATATTGATCTGCAAGCTTCCATTTTTCTTTCCGCTAATGCTTTGCAGTAATTCCTGCATTTTGGAATCACTAACCTGTTTAAGTATATCCTCCGGATCAAATAGATTTCTTTGGCTGCCGTCAATAACTATAATTGCCATAGAGCTGCTCTTACTTACTTTTTCGATAATATCCTCAATCTTTTTATAACGTACGTCAATCCTGATACAACCAATGAACCTGTTATTCTCAGTATTCCTGATCGGACGTACAACAGATATGCTTTTCCCCTCTACTGCCGCATCTGAGGCGTTATTATCATATAAATTTGCAACAATAAGAATTTTATCCTGGTTTGCAGCCGCTTGCTTGTACCAATCGTAATCATATGGATTTATATTAAACTGGGAATATCTTTTAATGCCTTCCGTAAATAATGTCCCGTTTTCTCCGATTAGCCAAATATTGTTAATATCCGGCTTAAGCGTATACATGTTAAAAAGAAAGCTCTCTATGTATTTGCAGTCATTGACCGTATCTGCGCTGTCAGGACTGCCAATGCTCTGCGTAAGTATGGATTGAACCCGGTTATCCGCTATTGTCATAGAAGTCAGCCGGTCAATTTCATTTATATAAGTATTGATATTTTCACTTAATTGTTTTATATATAATGAAGAGTAGCTGACGACTTCGCTTCTTAGTGAAGAAACCCAATTCAAATATAAAATTATCATTACAGATAAAATGGAGATGACAAAAACAGATACAAAACTTACCAAAAGCTTTGTTTGAATTTTAAAGTTGCCAAAGTGATCGGAAAAGCTTCTGGTACCATTTGATCTGTTTCTCATAGCGGCTGCTCCTGTTAAATAAGCCGGATTTTCTGATCTTTCCGTTTCTATTCCATCTTCGCCGGATGAATCGACCTATCTTATATTAGCACAGATTTGAGCACTAAAAAAGGCTTTCAGGTTGATTCCTGAAAACCCCTTTTTATCTTTTCCGGCAATTTCTAGCGGATCGTTTCCACCTCGACCGGTGTTCTTGTTTTGGCGGATTCCATAATCGAGAGAATAGCAAGCGAGGTGTTGGCGGCGTCATAAATAGTGAGCGGGAAATCTTTGCCGTCATATATGCGGTCAACAAAGGTTTTTACACTTTCAAAGGCAAAACCCTTCGGTTCGCCGAAAATATGATTTTGAACCAGAACGTCAGGCACCTGGACTGCTTTGTCGGTGTACTTCTGAATCAGGTTGTGATTGGAGGCGTCGATAGAAATCATGCCCTTATCGCCCAATATATTAAACTTGATATCGTTTACGCAGGGGTTGGCGTCAGGGGTAATCCAGCCATTTTCCATTTGAGCGATACCGCCGTTTTTAAATTCAATGGTGGTCAGATATTCATCAACAGTATCCACACCCATTTTGCTTAAAACTCCGCTGCGGCTTACGCTGTAAACACGCTTGACTTCGTCGTTGAAGAACCAGCGCAAGGTATCCAGGCTATGGCTGCCGAGGAACCACAGGATAGAGGATTTGGCCGCCCATGGCAGCAGGTCCGTAGCAACCCATTTGATGTCATTTAAACGAAAATAGCCGCTGTAAATGTTCCCCAACTCGCCGGCCTCTACAGCCTGGTGAGCCACATTAAAGTGCGGGCTCCAACGGTTATGGAAATCTACCATGACCCGGACATTATTTTTCTCAATAGCGTCAATCATGCGGAAGACGTCATTGCGATTCGTAGCAAGGGGCTTTTCAATCAGAATGTCTTTTTTGGCGTTTGCGCAAGCCACCGTTATGTCCGCATGGAGAAAGTCGGGGGTAACTATGGCTACGGCATCACAATCACAGTGCTTCAGCATTTCCCGATAATCGGTATATACATTGGGAATACCAATTTCATTTGCAACTGCCTGCACCTTATCACGGTTAATATCACAGATGGCTGTTATCTCCGCAAAGGGATGCGCCCGATATATTTTTGCATGATTTACGCCCCAGGTACCGGCGCCGATAATTGCCATTTTTACTTTTGAATTCATATGTATTCTCCTTCTTTCGACAAATTACTTTTCTGCAGCTTTCAGCTGCACACCCTGATTTACCAACTGTCTGCGAATATCCTCTATACGGACCTCATCGGGGGAAACACCCTTCCCCGCTGCGAGGGCGGCGCATACGCCGGCGGCTTCGCCAAGCGCCATACAGGTGCCCATTACACGTACCGAGCCAAACGCAACGGTATCGGCGTCAATGCTGCGTCCTGTTAAAATAATGCCCTTTATGCCGACCGGAAGCATACATCCCATTGGCATTCCAAATGGCTTTTCAATGGATTTCAGATCAATGGTGGAGCCGGTACCGGAATGGATATCAATATTATAGGCGCCAAGGCCGATCGTATCCTCCGGAATTTCACCATTGATCAGGATATCGCCGGTCAGCCGCTTCAGACATTTGAAATGCCGCGTCTCCCGGATGCCCAGCGTGGGAGCGATGGCAACAAGGTCACATTCCTCGAAGCCCGGGATATATTTTCTCATCATGGTGAACAGCTCT
>JBDKVA010000196.1:0-11977 GCA_039679375.1 Clostridiaceae bacterium | reverse complement strand
GAAAGAGATGCGTATTTAAGAATAATTAAACGAGTGAACGGCGTATCAACCCGTCAAATTGCACGGCTTACAGGAATCAGCCAAAGTGTAATTTCGCGGGCCTAATATAGGCGTATTTTATAGACCTAATGGAATTTGTTGGACAGTGACATAGGAGTTATTGAGTTGTCGAGCTAAGAGCAGATGACAATCACTCCAGCGATTCCATAATAATTCTCTGGGGAAATTGAATTTTTCGGGGTATTGGCTGCATCAGTAGAACCGACCCCGTGATTCTTGGACAGTGACATAGGAGTTATTGAGTTGTCGAGCTAAGAGCAGATGACAATTACTCCAGCGATCTCATAATAATTCTCTGAGAAAATTGAATTTTTCGGGGTATTGGCTGCATCAGTAGAACCGACCCCGTGATTCCCCGTGATTCGGAAGGTAAAGCCCGTCACCGATTGACTGTCGTCAAGGTGAGGGGCTTTTTCCCTGCATTATTATCCGGTACTTTCGGGACTAATTTAATAAAAACGTTCCCAAATTAGCAAATTAGTTCTGACTTGACAAATAATTCTGTTAGATATATTATATATCATATATTATATATTATGTAGATGGGGGAGCAATTATGAAAATTGTAAGTGTCGATATCATCGATGTAAAGAATGATTTGCAATCTGCAGTCGCGAAATGGCGGCCGATTGTTGTACGTATCAATACGGATGAGGGGATATCAGGTTTTGGTGAAGTAGGCATGGCATATGGAGTAGGAGCTTCGGCCGGATTTGGCATGGCCAAGGATCTATCCAAGATCATTATTGGTATGGATCCGATGAAGAACGAGGCAATCTGGCACAAGATGCAGAAAAAGACATTTTGGGGACAAGGCGGCGGTACGGTCGTCTCAGCTGGAATGAGTGCGATAGACATGGCTCTTTGGGATATCAAGGGCAAGGCATTGGGGTGCCCGGTCTATCAGCTTTTAGGGGGAAAGACACGGGATAAGCTCAGGACATACGCCAGCCAACTCCAATTCGGCTGGAACCGGTCGGCAAAGAAAGATATCCTTACGACGCCTGAACAATATGCAGCAACGGCTGTGAAAGCATTAGAGGATGGTTATGATTGCATCAAGGTCGATGTCAATGAAATAGATGAAGCGGGTTATGCAAAGCGCCGTAATCTTTGTGGGACACTTTCCAAAAAAGTGCTCAATGTCGGCTATAAGAGGCTGGAAGCCATTCGTAAGGCTGTCGGGGACGAGATGGACATCATAATCGAAGCGCATGCTCTCACGGATACGACATCTGCTATAAAGTTTGGCAGGATGATAGAGGGCTTCGACATTCTATTTTATGAAGAACCGATTCAACCATTAAATTTCAAACAGATGAAGGAAGTCGCGGATGGCGTCAATATTCCGATTGCCGCAGGTGAGCGCATATATACCCGGTGGGGCTTCAGACCGTTTTTGGAAGATGGGTCGATTTCCGTTATCCAGCCTGATTTGGGGACCTGTGGCGGGATTACAGAAGCAAAGAAAATCGCCGATATGGCACATGTTTATGATTGTACCTGCCAGATCCATGTTTGTGGCGGTCCTATCATGACCGCAGCGTCTTTGCAATTGGAATGTGTGATACCTAATTTTGCTATACATGAATTGCATAGATATGCTTTGCTTGATGGAAATATCAATACTTGTAAATATAATTACCTGCCGAAGGATGGATTTTATGAGGTTCCGGATTTACCAGGCATAGGACAGGAACTGACGGAAAGATCCATTGCTGAATCGGATAAGACCACTGTTCGGTGAACCTGTGGCAGGCTGCAGCTTTAAAAGGCAGTGCGGGAAGGCATGGAAGCAGAAAATCGAATATAGGAAAATTTTTTTTTAAGATTTGTGTATAAGGACGGAGGGGAATTCTCATGAAATGTGGTTGTGCGGATTGTTCCACGCATGCATGCTATACCAAAGGGATAAATTGTACAGGCATGGACAGCGAAGCTGTAAAGGCTGCATATACATCAGAAGAACTCAAGATCATGAAGGCTGCGGCGTATGTGGAAGGGACTTTTTATAGTAATATCACTCGCTTGCAGGAAACGGCAGAGTTCTCTAAAGCTATGGGATATAAAAAACTGGGAATGGCTTTTTGCATCGGGCTCAATGCTGAAGCACATTACATTGCTAGGTTTTTTGAAAGACAAGGCTTTGAATTCTATAGTGTCTGCTGCAAAAATTGTAGTGTCGCTAAAAAAGATCTGGGCTTGAAACAGGTCAAGCCGGAACTAGAACATGAAGCCATGTGCAATCCAAAATTCCAGGCACGGTTCTTGGCTGAAAAAGGGGTTGAACTATATATTTCCTGCGGATTATGTGTAGGACATGATGCTGTTTTCAATTATAATTGCGCCGGGCCTGTCACAAATCTCGTTGTCAAGGATCGGGTATTGGCACATAATCCTTTGGGGGCGATATATTCCCGTTATTGGAAACGCAAGCTGGATATAATGGATCCGGATGAGGTGTAATGTAAAGTAGGGCAGTGACTTTGTAATTTTGTGGTAGCTGGTAGATACATATGCTGGAAATGCCTGGGATGACATTGGTACAAGGTGCTGAAAATAGATGCTTTAAGGAAGGTCCTGCAACGGGACCAGCGCTTTGCCTGAGATTCGATTGGCAAAGCGCTTTTATTTTTATGTTTCCGATGGTTATATACCGGATTCTATGGAATAGGAGAACTGCGGACATGAATAGTCAGGGAAAAATTGCAAAATTCATTCAAAATATCAAAGAAGTGAAGATACCGGAAAATGTGTTGCATGATATATCTTACCGCATAGTGGATTGGCTTGGCTGTGCAGCATTGGGGAAGAATTACCCACAGACCGATATAGCAAGACAACTTATAAAAGAGTTTGGTGGTACCCCGGATGTGCATGTCATTGGAAGCAGACGGAAAGCTTCTTTGTTGGATGCTGTATTTATCAATGGCATCATGGGGCATGTGGCGGAATTGGACGATGGGCATCGTTTGGCTATCGGACACCCCGGGTCTATTGCGTTGCCAGTAGCCTTGGCTTTTGGTGAAAGATTTGCTTGCACTGGTGAGGAATTTTTAAAAGCAGTGGTGATAGGATATGAGGTGTTCATCCGTCTGGGCCGGACGGTGAATCCTTCGCATTACCGCTATTGGCATACGACCGGAACCTGTGGGGTGTTTGCCGCCGCTGCTGTTGCCGCTTATTTTTTGGGGCTCGATGAAAAAAAGACAGTCAACGCCTTAGGGATTGCTGGAACGACGGCAGCCGGTTTACAGGAGACCTTCGGCAGCTATGCAAAGGCGTTGAATATCGGACAAGCCTGTCGAAATGGCAGTATGGCGGCTCTTTTGGCGCAACGCGGTTTCACCGGGCCGGATGATATCCTTATGGGGAGCAAGGGATTTGTAAATGCGACAAGTACAGCAGCGTCAGGGGATTTGATCAATGCGATTGACAACATGGAATACTTGTCCACAACAGCTTTTTATAAGATTTATGCATCCTGCGGACATACGAATTCTCCCTTAGATGCTGTTCTTGCTCTTTTAAATGGAAGGGAAATCCATGCTGAGGAAATAGAAAGGATCTTGGTCGAAACTTATAAAGTCAGTGTTGATCTTACTGGTACGCTTAAGTGCGATACAGAAGACCAGGCAAAATTTTCTTTGCCCTATTGTATAGCCTTGGCAATCCTCTATGGGCGGGTGGCGTTAAGTGGCTTCAAAGAAGAGATACGTAAGAATGAGCATGTTTTATGCTTAGCCAGAAAGGTAAAAGTAATCGAGGATGCGGGTGCGACAGAGGCTTTTCCTGCACGTTGGGCAAAGGTCACTATTTTTTTCAAGAATCAGAGCAGTGTATGTAAAGAAGTATCTGGCTCGAATGATGCTCCGGATTATGAACAGATCGAGGATAAGTTTATTTCAGCTATGCTTGCAAGCGGATATAAAGAAGGAACAGCCCGTACGATATTACGGCTTGTATTATCCTTGCGGGGAGAAAGCTGTATGGCTGGACTTTTTAATGAAATATATGATATATAATATATTTTTAAAAAGACCATGGTCAACTGTCTTGCTCCATAGTGTCTCGGGTTTCCGAGAAAGTACAATATATCCAGAGGAGGAGATTTTGCATGTTATCGTTAGCCATTGCCTTATTTGTGACCGCCTGGGTAGGTTTTATGCTATGCAAGAAATATAAGCCACAGGGTGTTCTGTTTTTTGCAGGGATAATATTGCTGGTTTGTACCGCTGCTTTAGGGACAAGCAGCATGGTACCGCCGAAACAGGATACGGGCTTCATTTGGTTCAATATCTTTGTATTTGTCAAGAATTTATTTAGCACGGAGCTTGCAGGACTGGGACTCACAATCATGTCAATCGGCGGCTTCGTACGTTATATGGAGAATTGTGGTGCGAATCGGGCGCTTGTAGAAGTTGCAGCTACACCGTTGAAGCATATAAAATCTCCGATGCTGATCATGGTAGCCGGCTATTTGATCGGTCAGGTGGTTGATCTGTTCATTCCCAGCCATGCAGGACTCGGCCTGTTGCTTATGCTTACCATCTATCCGATAATGGTTGCGAGCGGAATGAATAAACTTACGGCCGTCGCAATCATCGTAACAGCAAAATTTACGGATATCGGCCCGTTGTCATCGAATGCGATACTCGCGGCTAAGACGGCAGGCTTGGATCCTGTTACATATTTTATCCAGTATCAGCTTTATGCTGTGCTCCCGGCGATCATCGTCGTGGGGATAGCGCATTATTTCATTCAGCCATGGTGGGAGAGAAAAGAAGCAAGGGGAAATATAAATGTCGATGCGGAAATAGATGAGAGTGAGAATACGGACAATGCGGACAGGCAGCGAAGTCGGATTTATGCGATATTGCCAATGCTACCACTGGCTTTGGTGATTTTGTTCAGTCCGTTCTTCCATACGGGAATCAAATTGGATGTCGTATCGGCAATGATCCTCTCGACAGTCGTAGCGATGATTTTTGAATTCATCCGTACGCGCAATGCAAAACAGGTCATGAATGATATTATGAAATTTTTTGAAGGCATGGCTAAACAATTCAGGGTCGTTGTATCATTGATCATTTCAGCAGAATTGTTCGGTAAAGGTTTGGTATCGATCGGTGCGATTGATTCATTGATCGGCTTTACACAGGGTGGGAGCTTAGACTTGCAGGTCATCGTACTGGTCATCAGTTTCATCATGGTAGCATGCGCGTTCATCATGGGATCAGGAAATGCTGCATTTTTCGCATTTGCCAGTTTGGCGCCTAAAATAGCCGAGTTCCTTCATGTAGATCCCGTCTTGATTTTATTGCCGATGGAGTTGTCTGCAGGATTCGGCCGTTGCATGTCGCCGATTACACCAGCAATCGTCGCTATGGCCAGTATTGCGGGTGTTTCGCCGTTCCATGTGGCAAAACGCTGCGCAATTCCGGTAGCGCTTGGATTTATCGCCCACTTGACGTCCATTTATTATTTCTTTCTATGATGCTCATGCGGTTTGCCCGGATGTTGGAGGAATACGCAGAGGCAGTCATAGGGGGAACAACATAAAAGGATATTCGTAAAATTAGAAGGTATCGATCTTGCGATTGAAAAATGCTTGGTTTCTTAGGATATGCTTGGGAATCAGGCGTTTTTCGCTGCCCTAGGGTAATCGACGATGCTTTTATGACTTGTTTTATAGAGGATGAATGGTTTTATCCGGGATGTCCATAAATAATTCGATGTAAATTTTATGAAAAGAGGTAAAAATACATGAAATTTTTCTCAGGACATAAGGAAGGCAAGCTTACATTGAGGAAAAAGCTTGCCTTTTTTTTCGTGCTTATTGCAGCGATTCCTTTATTTTTTACCACGATTGTAACATTGTATGTCGGGCGGGCAGCTCTATTGGAATCCGTATATTCGGATAGTGGGAGGACAGCGGCAGGATTAGCGAGTGACATCGATGCGATGCTTGTATCGAATATCCAATTGCTGCAGGCTATGGCAGATAGTGGTGAAATAATATCTATGGACGTAGAAAAGCAGCGGTCATTCTTGAACGAGATCGCCCAAAGGACGCCAGGTATCAGTACTTTCATAGTCAGCGATGCGAATGGAGTTCAAACTGTAAGGACAAAAGGGGAAAATACAGAAAACAGCGAAAGGGATTATTTCATTAAATTGAGTCAAGGTGATGATTTTTCTATGTCCGATGTACAAATCGGACATAGTACAGGAAAAGCTTCCTTGGTTTTGGCGGTCCCGATCCGGGATAGCCAGAAGAATTTTGTCGGTGCGCTGCTTGGCGTCGTGGATTTCGATAAATTGAGCCAAAAGGTCCTGGATACCAGATATGGAGCATCTGGATATGCTTTTTTAGTCGATCAAAAGGGCAAGATCATTGTTCACCCAGATGGGGATTTGATGAAAAATATGAAAGATGTCAATGACCTTCTCCCGGTGCAGAGCGCGTTAAGTGGTAAAAGCGGCAGTGTATCCTATGATACGCAGGACGGTAAGCAATTGGCAGGATTCAGCCGATTGCCATTCAGTGGCTGGGGCGTAGTGGTCCAACAGCCGGAGAGCGAGGCAGTGGCAGGAACCAATAAAATCATTTTCGTGGGGATCGGATTTACGCTAGCAGCTATACTCCTGGCAGCATTAGCAGGAATAATCGTAGCATCTTTCATCACAAAGCCGATAGGGAAACTTTTAGAGGCTACGAATAAGTTTTCCAGAGGGGATTTGAATGCAAGCGTCGATATAAAAAGCGGGGATGAAATAGAACATTTGGCAGATGCATTTAATATAATGGCCAAACATCTGAAAAATTTAATCCAGAGTGTAAAGGAAAATGCCAGCCGGGTCTCATCGGCGGCGAGAGACCTGGCTTCTTCGGCTGGCGAGGTCAAGCAGGCAACGAACCAAGTCGCTGTAACGATGAACCAGTTTGCGCAGGGTGCACAGAAGCAATTGCATGAACTTGATGATAATTTGCAGGAAGCGAATCAGATGATGGAAACCTCAAACATAGTGGCCGAAAGGACCGTGAGCGTATCTGACTTATCGAAGGATATGAGCCAGGATGCTAAGACAGGTGATGCAGCGGTCGTCAATGCTGTAGAAAAAATCAATGAGATTAAAGATACCACGAAGTTGACAGTAGGGTCGGTGAAAACCCTGGAGGAAAAAAGTTGGCAGATAGGAGAGATATTGGATGTGATCAGCGGGATTGCGGGCCAGACAAATCTGCTGGCACTGAATGCTGCGATAGAAGCGGCGAGAGCTGGCGTACATGGGCGCGGGTTTGCCGTTGTGGCGGAAGAAGTACGGAATTTGGCCGAGCAATCGCAAACAGCTACAGATGAAATCGCCTCGATTATTGGAAAAATAAAACAGCATATGAACGATGCTGTTTCCGCTATGGATACTGGTAATGTAAAAGTGAATGAAGGCGTAGTGGTTGTCAACCAGGTTAAGCAAGTTTTATTGAATATCATGGAGCAAATCGACAAGAATGAAGTCCTCATCCGCGAAATGGCTCTTGCCAGCAAGCAGCAGATGGAGGTTACGCAACGTATGGCTGCCGGCATACGTCAAGTCGCCGATATTGCTAGATCATCCAGTGACAGTGTGCAGACGACAGCCGCCGCTACTGAAGAAATAACGGCATCCATGGAAGGCATCACCGATTCAGCGAATGTTTTGGCAAAAACGGCGGCTGAACTTCAAGCAGTGATTTCTAAATTCCAGGGATAGATGATGGCCTTCTTGCAGGACTTTTGATGCTTGAGGGATCGGGATTGGAAGCATAGGATGGTTGGGATGACTTTTATATGCAGCCGCTGTTCGTAGCAGGATAGTGGCTGCTTTTTTAATGCGGGAGTCCAAGTGAGCGGGGATTCTTGTCAACGCTATTCTATGCATTGAAAGGACAAAAAGGGAAAAATAAAAGCCCCTAGAGGGGCGATAGGAAATATAGTTGCGAGTCTCTTGCAATGCGTATCGATCATTGGATCATCTAGGGATAGTGATCTCGGGATGTTCAATCATCGTTCGTTCTAATTTTAAAATAAAGCCGCATTTTATCAAACGCGCGCTTTTTGTGTTTTGCCATGAGTTTTTCCATTTCAGAGCCGTTCTTTTGTTCGATGAAATGGATCATTTCTGCGTGTTCGCGATAAGAGTCCTCTATAATTTCTGGGAAAAGCTCAAATACAGTCTGGATCCGCTTTTCCATGATTATCAGGTTCTCCAAAGTTTTCTGCATACAATCGTTTCCACAGGCTTTAATCAATATGGAATGGAATGCCCGATTGTCTTTTGAATACTCTTTAAGTGCCTGCCGGTTGTAGGCATCCATCATGTCTTGCCAACATTCCTTCAAATCATGGAATTGCTCCGGTGTGATGCGTTTGACGGCAAGCCTGGCAGCAACGGGTTCCAAGAGCTCTCTCATTTCCAGCATGCCCCGAATGGATTCCTGTGATATGCCACGTACCTTTGAGCCTATATGTGGTATGGTCTCGAGTATCCCCTCCGCTGTTAATTCCTTCAATGCTTCCCTCACAGGAATATCGCTGGTGCCATACTCTTTTGATAATTGCCGTATAATCAGATGGGTTTCGGCAGGCAACATATTAGCCAAGATCTTTTTTTTTAGGTCATGATAAATAATAGTAGCCTTTGTTTCTGCTTTAATAATCATATGATTTCCTATAACCTTCTCATAATTTATTCAAGACGGATTGTCTTATCCAGTCTGTTGCTTATCTGGACATATAAATAATGCTCATGTAAGAACGTTGAATAATATATCATATATTTTGGAGGCGATGCCTAGTCTGCGGGATCATGACTTTGCAAGCACTATATCATCATGGGGCTTGGGGAATTGTGCCACGTATATAATCTATCCACTATACTAACATAAGTTGATTTTTTTAGCAAAACATTATTGCAGGCAGTATGGTGTTAATATTTTCTCGGTAACTTTTTTTCGCTTAATTTCACAATAAATTTGTAAAATTTTGTTATTTTAAAGGAAATATATTCAAATATATAGTAGAAAATATAAATAATACAAAAATGTTCCAAAAAATTAAAGGGATTTCAATCCTTTTGTCAAATTGTTTATTATAATAAAATACAATATAGGTAATTTATGTTATATGCGTAGTTGCAAAAAGCTATGGGAAGTTACTTTAAAAGGACTTCTGCTTTGGACTGTTTATGTTTAGGGTAGAAGCCCTTTTTGTTCCGAAAAAACGCTTTATGAGATTCGGGTAAAAGGGGAAAAGATATCCCATGCCATAGAGAACGCATTTTGGGAAATCCAGGTATATTGGGAGAAGAATAATATGAACAGCAAGCTGAAAGTAAACATTCCGTTCATACTGGGAGTATTATCGGCGATGATGTTTATAACTGCGATTATAAGTTATTCTTTTGTAGCTTATACTTCTCGTATTACCGAAGAGTTTTATAGTCATCCATTTACTGTATCGAATACGGCCTTAAGGTTGAAACACAATTTATATCAGATTGATCAGAATATGATGCAGGTAAGCATGGTTCATTCGAATAGTGAAATTGCAAAACGAGAACGAAGTGTCCATGAATTAGAGTACATAATCGACTCTGATTTTCAAATTTTAAAAGAACAATATTTTGGAGATCCTGATACGGTAACCACTTCAGTTCAATTGTTTCAAGAATCGAAACAAATTCGGGGAAAATTTTTTCAGCTGTATGCAAACGGTGAACAACAGGAAGCCAGTGATTTATTAAGTCAAGGGGCATTATATCCAAGCATCATGGTGAGTATTGGGAAAAATATCAATACTATCGTTGATTTCTCCCAGCAAAAAGCTATGGCTTTTTTAAACCAAGCAAAAGAGCACAAGGACCGAGGATTCATTTTTATAGTCAGTAGCCTAATCGGTTTATTGACCTTTTCTTTGCTTATGATCAAGAAAGCATTAAAAATAGACAATCAGTTAAGAAAAATGAATGTATCGCTTGATCATTTGGTGAAAGAGAAAACAGCTCAACTTATGGCACTGAATAATACTCTGCATTTAAAAAACGCCAAACTTAACTTGCAGCAAGAAGAATTAACTGCGCAGCAAGAGGAGTTAGCGGCTCAAAACGAAGAATTGACTGCGCAGCAGGAAGAATTAAGATCCCTGAATGAAGAACTGGATCATACAAATTGGGGTTTATCTATCTTGAATGAGAATTTGGAGGATATAGTGCATGAGAGAACGGATGATTTATTTTTGACGAATCAAGAGCTTATTGAAATCAATAAAAAGCTTCAGGGGAAAAATGAGCTTATTCAGAAAATGGCATACTATGACGATTTAACCGGTTTCCCCAATAAACAAAAAATAAATGAGTATTTGATTCAGTCAATTGAACTGGAAAAAGCGGAGGGTGTTGTTTTATTTATTGACCTTGACGATCTTAAGTTATTTAATGATAGCTATGGTCACAATTTTGGCGATAAAATTATTAAGGAGTCGGGTGCTAGAATTGATTGTGCATTACAAGCAGAGAAAATAGTCTCCCGCATCCATGGTGATGAATTTATCGCAGTTATACCGGGCAAATATAGGCAGCAGCAAGTTAAAGATATGGTTCAAAATATTCTCCATGAAATAAATAAGGAGTATTGGGTGGATGAGATTTGTTTCCATATTTCTGCCAGTATTGGCATTGCAATGTATCCAAATGATGGACATACCGCCGAAGATATAGTTAAAAATGCGGATAATGCTATGTATGCAGCTAAATATAGCGGAAAGAATTGCTGGAAGTTCTTCAATGCGGAGATGCAGTTTAGTATACTTAATCGGATCCAATTAACGAATAGCTTGCGCAAGGCTATTGAGCGTGAGGAATTATTTATACATTATCAGCCGCAAGTGAATATCAGCACAGAGAAAATTATTGGGTTCGAGGCACTTTTGCGTTGGAACAGCAGGGAGTATGGACACATATCACCCAAAGAATTTATTCCCATTGCAGAGCAAAGTAATTTGATATATCCAATCGGTAAGTGGGTGCTTTATCATGCGTGCGCTTTTGCAAGTAAATTCGCAGATTATGGATTACAGAACACTCGAATTGCGGTAAACATATCTTCCCATCAATTAAATTCCGCTAACTGTATAGAAATCATTCAGGGGATTGTTCAGCAAACCCATATTTTTCCTCATCAGCTTGAATTAGAGATTACGGAAAGCGAAATGCTTCTTTCGGTTAATGATGCAGTGAAAAAAATGAATCAAATTAAAGAGTTAGGTATCTCGTTGGCATTAGATGATTTTGGTACGGGATATTCGTCTTTAACTTATTTGCAAAGCTTACCGATCGATACCTTAAAAATTGATAAAACCTTCATTGAAAAGGTAACGTCGACAAAGAACGGGTCGCATATTATCAGGTATATCATTAAAATGGCTCATCTTCTGGGGCTGAATGTAGTTGCGGAAGGCGTGGAAACTTTATTACAGGTATCCCGGCTTAAAGCCAATCAATGTGATATTATGCAAGGGTATTTTTTTAGTCGTCCGGTATCAGAAGCTGAAGCGATAAAAATGATGACGGGAGAAACCGATATATTTTTAAAACTTCAGGCGAAATAATGAAGGCGTATGATAATGATTGTGGTTATCAATACGAACGGAATCAACAGATGTTTTAAATGTTTACTTTTCATTGACGCTTATAAGATAGATGATAGAGTATATAGGTACTACTAATTTGATATCGAACCTCGTATGAAGGTAATGGGAGAGAGATTTTATAATCCGCCGAAGATGTTATGCTTTCAGGCAAAAGGACCATTATTGGACGAAACTCTGGAGAGCCTCAGTGGAGCACCGAAGGAGCAAGCTGATTATATTTTAAATCA
>JBDKVA010000195.1:0-50379 GCA_039679375.1 Clostridiaceae bacterium | reverse complement strand
GGGGGGTCTGACCGGTTTTCCGGCAAAACTCACGTATTTTGGCGCTCATATTCCCGGGTCTCATGAAGGCAATATGATCGGGATCAATCAATGCCGCAAAAGGCTCCGCTTCCCCGGCTCCTGTTTCCAGTTCTTCAAAACTCATGGTTTCCCCGGATTTCTCCCATTCCCTCCGGCATTCCTGATAAATCCACAAGCCCCGTATATTTTTCAACAGCCTTATCTTCCTCCCAAACCCGCCTTCATTCGTACAGTTAAAATCGAAGCTGGCCTCGTTTAAGACCGGTGAAGGAACTTCCACTCCAAGCAGCGACCAGGTTCCGCTGCTTAGGTATGCATATCTTGCTTCCTTTGCAGGAACGGCAACTATTGCGCTTGCCGTGTCATGCTCTGCAGTGGCAATTACGGGTATCCTGGCCGTTCCGAGTTCCTCCGCAACCTTTTCAGAGAGCTTTCCGGCTGCAGTTCCGGCATCTATGACAGGAGTCAATATCTCTGACGGAATATTAAAGCGATGCAATAAATCATGCGCCCAGCTGCCTGTTTTGGCATCAAGCATCTGCGATGTGCTTGCGATGGTGTATTCCGTGCTTTTTTCGCCTGTGAGGAAATATCTCAGAATATCCGGTGTAAAAAGCAATGTCCTGGCTATCTCAAGAATGGGAACATGCTTTTGCTTCATGGACAGCAGCTGGAACAATGAGTTGAACTCCATAAATTGAATCCCTGTTTGCCTGTATATCTCCTCTGAAGGTACGATCCCGAAGGCCTCCTTCAATATGCCTTCCGTGCCGGTATCCCTGTAATGATAGGGATTCCCAAGCAGATTACCGGAAGCGTCGAGTAATCCGAAGTCGACGCCCCATGTATCAATACCGATTGATGCAATTTTACCGTATTCGGATTTGGTACATTTCATAATACCCTGCTTCATCTCGTAAAAAAGCCTTAGAATATCCCAGTGCAGTCTTTGGTTTGTTATGACCGGATCATTGGAAAACCTGTGGAGTTCTTCAAGCTTCAGCAATTGCCCGTCATATATGCCTGCAATTGCTCTCCCGCTACTTGCACCGTAGTCAAACGCCAGCATGTTCAGCATAGGAACACCCCGTTTCATATAATATGAAGAGTTGTTTATTGTATCTATATTACAATTTTATTAAAACACATGCAATAATTCATTGGTATATGTTATTTTTTTATTAGTGTTAATAACACAATTGTGATAATATGATGCAATTTGTCCCAGCATATGAACCCTATATGCATGCTGTGCATAAGATATGGATGGGAGCATAGCTATATAGACTCCCTATATTTGAAGCTTTCAAGGAGGTTTTCAGAATGACATACTACGATCCTTATCGGGCAGCTCCAACAATGCAGCCATATACTCCGCAAGGGCAGGTTTTGCCGGCGCAGAATATGCAGCCCAAGGTTATGCCGACACAGGTTATACCGACGCAGAACATGCAACCCCAGAACATGCAACCGCAGGCTATGCCGGCGCAGAATATGCAGCCCCAGAAAATGCAACCGCAGGTTATGCCGACGCAGAACATGCAACCCCAGAATATACAGCCCAAGGTCATGCCGGTGCAATGCGTGCCGAACATGGCCGACATACAGCAATACATCTACCCGGCCAACCTGCCGGAAGCGCTGCAGCTGATAACAGGCGCCCTTGCAGGAGAACGGGAAGACAGATTGTTTTATGAATATCTTATCAGCACGGCGCCATCAGAAGAAGACAAGGAGATCATCCGGGGCATCCGTGATAATGAAATACACCATTTTGAATTGTTCCGGATCATTTATTGCCAGATGACAGGCCAACTGCCGCCCTCGCCGAAGGAAACCCCGTTTGTAAAGCCCGCTTCCTACTGTGAAGGCATAAGGAAAGCCCTGCTGGGAGAAGAAAGCGCAGTCGTACGGTACAGAAAGATCCTCTTCGCCATGCAAAACAGGATCCACATCAACATGCTAGTGGAAATCATCACCGATGAGCTCAGGCATGGCACACTTTACAGCTACCTCTACTCCAAAAACGGTTGCAAGGTATGATAAGTATAAGCAAAATCACGTTCTGTTCGGGCAGAGGCTAAATAGGGACTCATTTGCAGTTGTTATCTATATAAAATCTCCATCATGTCTGGCTTTAGAGACATGATGGAGAGAATAAACTTATTTCAATTTATATGGATGAATCGTTTTTACCATCCATTTTCCCATTTTGTCTGCATTTTTGGCAATACCCGTATATCTCAAGCTTGTGTCCCGTAACATTGAACCCCATCTTATCCTGAAGCAGCTTTTCGTATTCCTCAAATGGACAGCCATCCACAGACAGCATTTTCTTACAGCCCATACAGATCAGATGGTGTTTGTGTTCCATCCTGTTCAGCTCAAACAGGGCCTTTGTGTCCGAGCCAATGCTCGTTTTCACAATTAAGCCTTTTGAAGCAAGTGATTCCAGAGTCCTGTAAACAGTGGACAAATTCACATTGACCCGTTTTTCCTGAAGTTCGATGAAAACCTGTTCCGCTCCCAAAGGCTGGCTGCTTTCAGAAATGACCTTCATGATCGATGCTCTGTGTTTTGTATATTTCAAGCCTTCCCGCTTCAAAACGCCTCTGAATTCGTCACAGTTTTCCATAAACGTCAACCTTTCGACTCCATTGTTTATTTCTATTGTACCAGCAAATGAGCAGTTAATCAAACAGTCGCATGAATTAACACGTTGTGTATGCCGATGTGTGTGTCGGGTCAAAAAAGTAATGGATTGTATACAAAGTTCATAGAGTATACAAATTCTGCAAAATCATTCTGTATACAATATGCAGTTTAAGGGCTGGGACAGTATGATACCTATTGTATACAATATGCATATATAAATCACATAATGCCTGTATTAAAGGATGTGTATAATGTAGTATAATATATAATAGTACGAGAAAGCAAGAATAAAACGAATAAACATATGATAAAAACACCTTAAATCGTCCATTCGCGATTTGACTTTGTTACCTGGTAATAATTATAATGTACTATGGCGGCAGGGGCAAAAAACCTGACCGGAAAGCAAAGTAGTGTTTTTAGTGAATCAGCCTTTGATGAAGGCTTTTTTTATGGATTGTCAGGAGGAATGTATATGGACGGGAAACTGGTTTTTATTCTGACCACGGTACCGATTATATGTGCAGGTATAAGTCTGCTTATAAAAAATAATAACGTTCGCAAGGTTCTTATCGCTCTTTTTGCAGTGATCATGTTTGGAGCATCCTTTGAGGTTATACGCATGGCGGTATCAGGAACAGGCTTCTTCACATGGGGAGCGGAGGGTTTATTGTTTGACCCCGCATGGATCCTGCGCATCCTGGATATAGCGATCCTGGGCTATGTGATCTATACAGGCGTCAGACTCAGGCACTTGCTTATTGTATCACTTGCGGCGGTTCAACTGATTGTACTGATGATTTTTGAAGCATTCGGCAAGTTTAGTGAGCCCATAACGGTTTTTAAGGTCGATTATCTTTCAGCAATTATGGTGCTGCTGGTTTCCATTATTGGACCGATGATCGCATTTTTTGCCACAGGATACATGAAGAAGCATGAGGATCACCAGCAGCTGAAAAAGACCAGGCTGCCCGGATTTTTTGCCATAATTCTGGTATTCCTCGGCGCTATGAACGGATTGGTCATGGCGGATGATTTGATGTGGATGTACTTTTTCTGGGAAGTCACTACATTGTGCTCCTTCCTGCTCATATCCCACGACCGCAATGAAATTTCCATAAAAAACGCCTCGCGCGCTCTATGGATCAACCTGCTCGGGGGACTTGCGTTCCTGTTTGCCATCATTGCCGTACAGCGCCAGCTTGGCACCCTATCAATAAGTGAACTAGTGGAACGTTCGTCCGTATCCGGCCTCACCGGTCTGATACCGCTGGCAGTCGTCCTGTTCAGCATTGCCGGCTTTACAAAGGCTGCGCAATTTCCCTTCCAGAGCTGGCTCCTTGGCGCAATGGTCGCTCCCACGCCCGTTTCCGCACTGCTTCACTCGAGTACGATGGTGAAGGCCGGCGTATACCTGCTGGTCAGGTTATCACCATTACTCGGAGGCACATTGCTAGGCAATGTCATAGCGGCAGTTGGCGGTTTTTCATTCCTTGCCGGCTCGGCACTTGCAGTTGGACAGAAAAACGGAAAGAGGGTCCTTGCTTATTCGACCATAGCCAATCTGGGGCTGATCATATGCTGCGCAGGTATCGGTACGCATGTGGCGATCGGAGCAGGTATGCTGCTCATCATATTCCATGCCCTGTCAAAGAGCTTGCTTTTCCTGTGCATCGGCACAATCGAGCAGCAGATCGGCAGCAGGGATATAGAGGATATGCAGGGGCTTATGAAAAAAATGCCGTTCACTACGGTGATTACAACACTTGGAATGATTTCGATGCTGCTGCCGCCCTTTGGCGTCTTGCTGACAAAATGGCTGGCGATCGAAGCAGCCGTCAGGATCCCCGCCGTGCTTGTGCTGATCATACTGGGCAGCGCTTTCACGATCGTATTCTGGGCAAAATGGATCGGCATCATACTGACGATGTCCTACAAGAGCAAATTAAAGCTTGAAAAGATGGACTTTTCAATGAGAAGCGTTCTTGCAGCGCTCCTGGCGCTCATGCTTACAGTCAGCGTCAGCATAACAAAGATCTATAACACCTTTGTGCTTTACCAGCTAAGCTTATGGAATTTTCCCGGGAAAGATTCGATGGCCGGAAAACTTGGAAGCATACTTGCAACGGAGGGTAACGGAACGCTGACAGGTAGTTTTGCTACGATGCCGTTTTTCATCATACTTTTGGCGCTTACGTTTCTTGTTGCGATTTTCGCTCTGAGGACCAGGCCTGAAAACATCAAGCCTCCCTATGTCGGCGGTGAGCTGGCAAATGACGACATCAGAGGGATCGAATTCATAGGGCCGAAAGACAGGATCGAGCATGCTGTCGTTCACAACTACTATTTTTCGAACGTACTGCAGGAGAAAAATATGACGCATGTGATGAATATGGTTGCAGTTGCTATTATTCTTGTGATGTTTGGAGTGGTGATATAAATGGTGAAGGAAATACTGATAATTTTAACGACAATATTTGCCGCTCCGGTTGTTGGAGGGCTTCTGGCCGGAATAGACAGGAAGATCACGGCAAGGCTGCAAAACAGATATGGCCCGCCGATCATACAGCCCTTTTATGATCTATTCAAGCTGATAGGCAAGGAAAGGATTTCCGTCAACCAGACACAGATGGCATACGTACTGGGGAACCTGTTTTTTGCCATAGCAGCGCTGGTCATGCTGGTGCTGGGCCAGGATCTGCTTATGCTGATATTTGTGCTTGCTTTTTCAAATATCTTTCTGATCATGGGGGCAATGAGCATACGCTCACCTTACAGCAAAATCGGGGCACAGAGAGAAATCATCCAGATGATGGCCTACGAACCTGTTTTACTTTTGATGGTGGTGGGAATCTACCTGATAACGGGCAGTTTTATGGTCGGAAGCATATTCGGCCATACAAGACCGCTGATATCCGACCTTCCGCTTGTTTTGGCGGCATTCCTGTTTGTTCTGGCAATAAAGCTGAGAAAATCACCTTTTGATTTCTCCACCTCGCACCATGGCCATCAGGAGCTGGTAAAGGGGCTGACAACCGAGTATTCGGGCTTACAGCTGGCATTTGTGGAGATGACGCACTGGTACGAACTCGTTCTGTTTTTGGGCATGATTGCGCTGTTTTTTGCAAAGCCTATATGGGTAGGCATCATCATTGCGGTCGTCTGCTTCTTTATCGAGATCGTCATCGACAATATCAGTGCCAGGCTGACCTGGAAATGGATGCTGAAATATACATGGCTGGTAGGGATCGGTGCGGCAATGACAAATATTATCTGGTTATATATGAAATCTTAGGTATGGCTTTTGCTATGTATGCATAGCAAAACGCCGCAGGAAAGAGGAAAATGATATGGGCTTTTTAGGGAAATCGATAAAAAAATCTCCGTGGGTCGTGCATTATGACTGTAACAGCTGCAACGGGTGCGATATAGAGACCATTGCCTGCCTGACGCCGGTATACGATGCGGAACGCTTTGGCGTAGTAAATGTCGGAAATCCGAAACACGCAGATGTCCTGGTCGTCACCGGGTCTGTCAACAACAGGAACGTAAGAGTATTAAAAAACATATACAATCTCATTCCAGACCCGAAAGCAGTTGTCGCAGTCGGCGCCTGTGCCTGTACGGGAGGGATATTCAAGGAATGCTACAATGTGATCGGCGGCATTGATAAGGTGATCCCTGTTGACGTTTATGTCCCGGGCTGTTGCCCGAGACCCGAAGCGATCATGGAGGGGATATTGCTTGCAGCCGGAAAGCTTGAGGAGAAGAAAAATAACCGTAATATAAACAAGAAAGCCCGTATGGAGAGTGTTTATGGAAAATGTTTATGAAATTACAAGAGAACAGCTTATGGGTACGACACAGGATATGATGTACAACGGATACCGGTTCGTTACGGCGACCTGCGTTGATAACGGGAATGGTTCCTTTGACGTATTGTATCACTTTGACAGGGATCTGGAAATCATAACCTTCCGCGTGACCCTGAACAGAGAAGAGGAGGTTCCAAGCATCTCTAAAATATACTTCTGCGCAGCGCTTGTTGAAAATGAGATGAAGGAATTGTTTGGCCTCAAGGTGACCAATATTGTCATTGACTATGAAGGTCATTTGCTGCTTTCAGACGGCGCACCGGAAAACCCGATGGCCAGGCAGCAAATCACCATCGTCAGGAAGGAGGGATGATCCGATGCCGAAAACAGTGATACCTTTCGGGCCGCAGCACCCGGTACTTCCGGAGCCATTGCACCTTAAACTGGTCATGCAGGATGAAAAGGTGGTGGAAGCAATACCGGCCATCGGTTATGTCCACAGGGGCCTCGAAAAGCTGACTGAAGTGAAGGATTTCACACAGAATGTATTCATCGTTGAGAGAATCTGCGGAATATGCAGCTTTATGCATGCTCTGGCCTATTGCCAGGGGATTGAACAGCTGATGAACATAAATATCCCCGACAGAGCAAAGTTTCTTCGGGTGATCTGGGCGGAGCTGCACAGGATGCACAGCCATTTGTTGTGGCTCGGGCTATGCGCCGATGCGTTTGGTTTTGAAAGCCTGTTCATGCAGATGTGGAGAAACCGCGAAAAGGTCATGGACATTATGGAAGAAACCGCCGGCAGCAGAGTCATTATTTCTGCCAATGCAATTGGAGGCACAAGAAGGGATATCTCCCCTGAAATGCTAAGCCATATCGTGAATGTTTTAAAGGATGTGGAGGAAGACCTGAAGAGGCTGGAACCGGTATTCCTGAACGATTACACGGTAAGGCACAGGCTGTGCGGCGTAGGTGTGCTGACAAAGGAAAAGGCATACAAACTTGGTACGGTCGGGCCTATGGCACGTGCAAGCGGCTTAAGCCAGGATTTGAGAACAACAGGATATGCCTCCTATGGAAAGCTCGATTTCGAACCACTTACGGCTACAGACGGAGATGCTTATGCCAGAACTGTTTTAAGGCTGAAGGAAGTTTACCTGTCCATCGACCTGATAAGGCAAGCGGTCGGACGGATCCCCGAAGGTGAGATAAGCGTCCCTGTAAAAGGCAATCCGAAGGGAGAGGTCATCTCCAGGGTTGAACAGCCAAGGGGCGAAGCATTGTATTATATCAGGGCAAACGGTACAAAAAATCTGGACAGGATGCGGGTAAGGACGCCCACTTTTGCGAATATCTCTGCCCTGCTGCAGATACTTCCGGGGTGTCAGCTGGCTGACGTGCCGATATTGATCCTGACGATCGACCCGTGCATAAGCTGCACGGAGAGGTAAGCAGCAATAGACTGAAGCCGGAAAATTCTATTTTGAGCAATGTCATCCTGAGCTGCAGCGAAGGATCTTGAAAGGATCCTCCTCATGTTTAAATGACAGCTGCTTGTATAAATATATGACTTGAGTACTTGAAAGGATTGTGACCAATATGTTTGAAATGCTTGGCAATGTAATGAAAAATTTAGTTTCCAAACCCGCGACGAGGATGTATCCTGTATATAGGAGAGATTCCTTCAATGATACACGCGGTTGTATCGGGATCAATATAGATTCGTGCATTTTCTGCGGACTATGCTCAAGGAAATGCCCATCGGATGCAATCAAGGTAAATAAAAACGAAAAAACCTGGGAAATGGATCCGTTTAAGTGTGTGATCTGTGGCGCCTGCGCCGATGCCTGCCCTAAAAAATCAATTTATTTGAAGCCGCAGCATCTGTCGCCTGCATATGCAAAACAGAATTTGATTTGCACACAGCAGTCCGAAGAGGAAGAGAAGATGGCACAGAATCAGTAATGCAGCCCTTCGTACCGGTTGAGACATTTGAAGGGGCATTGGTATATAATAAGCTTTAAGTATACGTTTCAAAGTAAAATCATTTGAAGGAAAAGTAAGATCAACTGAAGGAACAATCTTAAGCAAGGCGGATGAATTGTATTGCATGAATATGCGGTGACCCAAAGCATCATACAGACGGCTGTTGAAGAGGCGTCCAAGGCCGGTTCGGACAAGATCACCGAAATAAGGCTTGTGATCGGCGACCTCTCATCCATTCTTGACGAATCAGTCCAGATGTATTTCGACCTGATCAGTAAAGGTACCCCGGCAGATAGTGCAAAGCTTGTTTTCAAAAGGATACCTGCGCAGTTTAGCTGCAAAGCCTGTGGCTTTATTTACGATAAGCCGGCCAAGGGGTTCGACTGTCCGCATTGCGGAGGATCAGGGTTCCCCACCGGCGTAGGAAATGAATTTTATATCGAGAGCATCGAAGTGGAATAACGGAGTATTTTAATTGACATATGCGACTTGTAAATACTATTAAAATGAAGTATGTTGTAGATAAGAATGACAGCTATTGTACGGAAGTAATCTATATATTATATGTTTTGGGCAAATCGAAAGGAAGAAAGCTATTATGGAAGTCAAGGTAATGAAAAGCATTGTCGGTGTAAACCAGGAAATAGCCGACGCTAACAGGAAGCAGTTTGAAAAAAAAGGCATCGTCGCAGTAAATATCATGGCTTCACCGGGCGCTGGCAAGACCAGTCTGATCCTGGCTCTGGCGGAAAAGCTTAAAAATAAGGCAGACATATATGTCATTGAAGGCGATATCGCATCGACGATCGATGCACAAAAGATGGAAGAAAACGGGATACCGGTAATCCAGATCAATACGGGAGGAGGTTGCCACCTGGATGCCAATATGGTGCAAGTCGCGGCAAAAGACCTCGATATCAGGGACAATTCGCTCCTTTTCATAGAGAACGTAGGCAATCTGGTATGCCCGGCTGCCTTTGACCTTGGCGAGAGCATCCGTCTGGTGCTGGCCAGCACTCCCGAAGGCCATGACAAGCCATATAAGTATCTTGGCATGTTCGAGTCGGCGGATATGGTCGTCATCAATAAAATGGACGTAAAGGAATACGTCGGATTCGATAATGAAATCTTCTATAAGGGGCTGAGATCGCTTAACGAGAAAGCACCGGTTTTTGAGATATCCTGCAGGACCGGTAAAGGGATAGATGAATTGGCTGACTGGCTGAAGGATAAGGTTGATGCCGGATGACAAAGGTAAGTCCGACAGACGGCTCTTTAAAGCATAGCTCAGGCGGAAAGGGCAAAAATCAGGCAGCAATAAAGGCATATCTCGTTGAAATCGACGGGGTTGTCCAGGGTGTTGGCTTTCGCCCTTTTATCTATACTCTTGCCGCATCGCTGGGTATAAAAGGGCTTGTCTGCAACATCGGTACCGGCGTTGCCATTGAGGCGGAAGGGTCGGAAGAAAAACTTGGCCGATTCATAAAATTGATCAGGCAAAAGGCTCCGCCGTTATCGCAAATCAGAAACATTAAAGTTAGTGAAACCATATTGAAAAACTATGGCGATTTTTCTATTGGTAAAAGTGTCCGCAGCGAAGACAGTGATATTTTCATCCCACCGGATATGGCTGTTTGTGATGATTGTATAAAAGAGCTGTTTGACAGGAACAACCGCAGATACCTCTACCCTTTTATCAACTGTACAAACTGCGGACCGAGATTTACAATCATCGGGGATACCCCATACGACCGTATCAATACCACCATGAAAACATTTGAGATGTGCACGTTCTGTAGTTCTCAGTATACCGACCCATCCGACAGGCGGTACCACGCAGAGCCTGTATCATGTCCCGAATGCGGGCCTCAACTGAGGCTTCTGGACGCGCAAGGCGCGGATGTGAATGCCGGAGATCCCATCGGACTTGCGGCAGAACTGCTTTCAAAGGGAAATATCGTCGCGATAAAGGGAATCGGCGGGTACCATCTGGCCTGCGACGCGCTGAATGATTCCGCCGTTCATACGCTGAGGGTCAGGAAGTACAGGGATGAGAAACCGTTCGCGCTAATGGCGGACAGTCTTGGAACCGTAAAAAAGTATTGCAGGGTCGGACCGGAAGAAGAGAGCTTGCTTACCGGGATAAAAAAGCCGATCGTACTGCTTGAAAAGCTGGACCATGTCCGGCTGCCCGAGGACATTGCTCCTATGAACCCTTACCTGGGAATAATGCTTCCTTACACTCCTGTCCATTTGCTCCTGTTTCGTCCTCATCCATCCGGTACGGCAGGGAGTACAAAGCTTGAACTGCTCGTGCTGACGAGCGGCAACATCAGTTCCGAGCCGATATTCTACAGGGACAGCGAAGCTGTGGAGGGCCTTAAGGGCATTGCCGACTATTTCCTCGTACATAACAGGGAAATATATACCAGGGCGGACGACTCTGTCACACGAATCTTCATGGGCAACGAATATATCATCCGCAGATCGAGAGGATATGTGCCCGCTTCGGTTACAGTCGGCATCCCATCCGTAAGTGCGTCAAAAAACAGCGTCTCCGTCATCGGCGTGGGAGGAGAGCTGAAAAACACCTTTTGCCTGAACAGGAAAAACGAATTCTACGTTAGCCAGCATATAGGGGACCTTGAGAATCTTGAGACATACGAGGCCTTTGAACGAAGCATTGCACACTTAAGCTCCATGCTCCATGTAAAGCCGGAGGCGGTAGCCTACGACCTGCACCCGGATTATCTGTCCACACGTTATGCACTTTCAAGCGGGATCGGCATAAAGATCCCCGTTCAGCACCACCATGCCCACCATACATCCTGTATGGCAGAAAACGGTCTTGAAGGCGAAATTATCGGCGTAGTTTTCGACGGTACGGGTTATGGAGAGGATGGCTGCATTTGGGGCGGAGAGTTTTTTACAGGCGGTGTGGAAAGGGTAGACAGGATAGGCCATCTCGATTACGTGCCGATGCCCGGCGGCGAGGCCTCCGTCAAGGAGCCATGGAGAATGGCCGCAAGCTATCTGCTGAGCCTCTTCCCTGACTTTGACCTTCGGCTTTTTCAGGCAGAAGTATCACAGGCGGAAGGCATAAGCCTTTTTAAAGGAATCACATCAGACAGCTTGAAAACCATTTCACAAATGATTGCTAAAAAGATTAACTGTCCGCTGACATCGAGCATGGGAAGGTTGTTTGACGCCGTATCAGCTTTGACAGGCATCAGGAATGTCATTACTTATGAGGGGCAGGCGGCTATTGAGCTGGAGTTTCTGGCCGCTCGCGGAGACCATGGCAGCTATGGATTTGAGATAAGAAAAGCCGGAAAGTTCTTCATTATCAAAACAAACGGTATATTTTCAGGTATAATAAGTGATATAAAAAATAGAGTGTCAAAGGAAATCATCGCTGCAAAATTCCACGAAACCGTATCAGAAATCGTGCTTGCAGGCTGTGAAGAGGCAAGGACGGAAACGGGGTTGGACAGGGTGGCTCTGAGCGGCGGTGTCTTCCAAAACATCACGCTGCTCGATAAGTCTGTCAGGAAGCTTAAGAAACGAAATTTCAGGGTATATATCCATAGCAGGGTCCCGGCAAACGATGGCGGGATCTCTTTGGGGCAGGCTGTGATCGCAGCCGCAAGGATCAGGGGAGGTTATTGGGATGTGTCTGGGCGTACCGGCAAAAGTAGTTGAAATAAAGGGAACAATGGCGTCTGTCGATGTCCTGGGGGCTGTCACGGATGTTTCGATCGCGTTTGTAAATGGTGTAAAGCCTGGTGACTATGTAATCGTTCATGCAGGCTGCGCCATACAGATACTGGATGAGGATGAGGCCTCGAAAACATTGGAGTTATTCCGTGAGCTGGAGGATCTGGCAGATGAATAATCACCTCGACGAATTCCGCGATCCCCTGCTCGCATCGGAAATGGCAGGCAAGCTAAAGGCCTTCCGGTGCAGACCCTGCAATATCATGGAGGTCTGCGGCACACATACGGTTTCCATATCCCGCTACGGAATACGCGGAATGCTTCCGGAAGGCATCAGGCTGGTTTCAGGACCCGGCTGCCCTGTATGCGTGACGCCGGTCGGCTATATCGATGCGGCCGTGCAACTGGCACAGATACCCGACGTCATTCTGACCACCTTCGGTGATCTGATGAGAGTACCGGGTACCTCCACTGCGCTTTTAAAGGAAAAAGCCCTGGGAAGGGACATACGTGTAGTATTGTCGCCTCTCGATTCCGTTAAGATAGCTGCTGAAAACCCCTGTAAAAAGGTAGTTTTCCTGTCTGTCGGCTTCGAAACGACGGTCCCGGTATCGGCTTTATCCGTGATGAATGCCGAATCTTCCGGCATTCACAACTACTATCTCCTTTCTGCAAACAAAACGATGCCTGCTGTGCTTGAAACCCTTGCATCTGACTCAGAGGCAAACGTTGACGGATACCTCTATCCCGGACACGTAAGCGCCATTACCGGCACCGGCTTTTATGAAAAGCTGGCGGATAAACTCGGGACACCGGGAGTTGTTGCAGGCTTTGAGCCTCTGGATATCCTTTATGCCGTTATGAAGCTGCTTGAATTCATATCGGAGGGAAAGGCAGAGGTATTCAACCAGTATTCCCGGATCGTAAGGAAGGAAGGTAATGCAGCAGCGCTTGAAGTGATGAATTCCGTATTTGAGCCCTGCCGTTCATACTGGAGAGGGATCGGGGAAATAGAAGGTTCGGGGCTGAAGCTCCGCGAAAAATACAGGCATTTTGATGCCTGGCAGCAATACGGCATCAGCTGCGGAAGTCTGTCCGAGCCTGCCGGATGTATGTGCGGTCCGATTCTTAAAGGGACGAAAAAGCCGTCGGATTGTGCTCTGTTTGACAAGGTTTGCACGCCCGAGAATCCGGTGGGGGCCTGCATGGTGTCCTCGGAAGGGACTTGTGCGGCATATCATAAGTATGGAGGAATATGAATGGATAACTTCATTACGCTTGCCCACGGCAGCGGAGGTAAGCTTACGGGAGAGTTGATCAAAAATATATTTTATAAATATTTCAAAAACGAATACCTTACGGGGGAAGATTCCGCTGTTTTAAAGCTGCCGTCGGACAGGATCGCCTACACCACCGACAGCTTTGTCATCAGCCCTGTTTTTTTCAAGGGCGGCAATATCGGGAAGCTCTCCGTATGCGGCACGATAAACGACCTTACCGCCGCAGGAGCCAGGCCTCTTTACCTGTCCTGCGGCTTCATCATTGAAGAAGGTTTTCCATTTGAGGATCTGGAGCACATTGCCGCTTCCATGGCTGAAACTGCGGAGGAATGCGGCGTCAGGATCGTTGCAGGAGATACGAAGGTGGTCCAGAAGGGCGCTGCGGATGGTATTTTTATCAATACCTCCGGCATCGGCAGCATCATTGATGGCACGGATATATCAAGCAGAAAAGCCGCACCGGGCGATTCGGTCATCATAACCGGCACTATCGGCGACCATGGCTGCTCTATTTTGCTTGAAAGAGAAAAACTGGACATCTCCGCAGATATCCGGAGCGACTGCGCTCCTCTCAACGGGCTGATTGAACAGGTATTAACCGTTACAAAGGATGTCCATGTTCTGCGCGACCCTACAAGAGGCGGCCTTGCTACTGCACTGAACGAGATAGCCTCGGATAGTAATGCCGGTATCGTCCTGCATGAAGCTGCCATACCGATAAGAAATGAAGTGAGAGGCGTATGCGAACTGCTGGGCATGGACCCGCTCTATATGGCCAATGAGGGCAAGATGATCATTATCGTACCTTCCGAATCTTCGGGCAGTGTTCTGGAAGCACTTCGCAGCCACAGGCTTGGAGCCGACGCCCGCCTGATCGGCGAGGTGTCGGAGGAGCATCCTGGGAAGGTCGTGCTGAGAACAATTACCGGAAGCGGAAGGATCGTCGGCATGCTGACCGGCGACCAGCTGCCGAGGATATGTTGATTTCGAACGACCGACTGTCTGGGAGTCTGCCCGGGAACAAATGGTATGACAATTTCCGAGGGCTGATATATTATAATGGTTATAATTTAGCAAAAAATGTATGTTGCTATTACAATGATTTAATTTTATATAGAAAGGGGATATGATAGTGTGTTCTGGAATAACAAGGAACTGCATAGGAATAACTTTAGCTATTTTAATTACTTTGTTAGGTATAACCGCCTATTCCCGGTATAAAAAAGATATTGATGCTAATAGCAGTATAATAAACCAAAAGCAGGGTATTTCAGACGCGAAGATAGATGAAACCCAAAAATCTTCTATCATCTATACTGAAGATTTTTATGAAGCAATTTCCTTAAAGGATAAAGAGCTTTCCGAGGATGAACGTCTAAAACAAATCCTTTCAGGCTCACAGGATATATTAAGCCGTCAGATACTCGTCAACGGTGAAACAAATTATATTATAAGTTGGGTTAACTATTTAGGTAATGCAGGCGTATTTGTTGTTTTTAAAGTTGAAAAAGATGAAAAAACCCCGATATTCCTTAGCCGTGTCAGCAGAATAGTATCTGTTAAACTTATAGAAACGACATTAGATAACATAGCTTTAGTAGAAGTAGTAACCTATTTTGGTTCAGGTTCTTTCAGTAGCCAAAAAGTAAAAATATTTTCATTAAGTGAAGAAGTAAAAGAAGTATGGACTTACGAAACAATAGCTGCCTATCCCCTGCATAATATAGATTCCTCAGGCGAAGGTGAAAAAACAAGCGTATATAGTTCATATTTGATAATCCCAAGTTATCAGCTTACTTTTGAAAGTAAAGATCCGGCTATTTATGTAAATGAAAATACTGAGACCGTTAAAATAAAAAACGATAAGGAAATTAGCAGACAGATAAATTCTAAAAATAAAGTATTTATATGGGATCAAAATGCTTTCAAATTTGTAGAACAAAAGGAATGATATGTTAGAGGTGTTTATATGAACAGAATAAAAAGTAAATATTTACCGGTTATCGTCATCTTCATGGCGGGGATGCATTGATTTTATTCTTCGCCGGCGGTAGCGGCAAGGTAAAAAACGAAGATAGACAAAAGTATCAGGGGCAAATCATAGATATTGACGAAAGTAAGAAAAAAATACTCGTAAAGTCTTCCGATACTCGCATTTGGATGGCAATAAAGAAACATACCAAAATATTTAAAGATAAAGATAAAGGGAGCTTCAGCGATTTCCAAATCGGTGACTCGGTTGAGGTATATTTAGATGAAAGCTACATAATTGAGCAGACAGATCCACCACGAGCAGTCGCATTTAAGGTTGTAATTAAGAGTCCGCTCGTAAACTAATGTATGGAGATTTTCAGGTCGTCCAAAACTTTCAAAAAAAAAAGCGTTAAATATTCAGATATTTAACGCTTTTTTAGTAAGAATTTGGACAGAAATAATAGGCGAAAAGATGCGTGTAGGAGTTTTCAAGCAGACTCCTAGGTGTCTCATAGCGTAGCATACAGCCGCAACCAAAAGCTTCCCCAGCTTCGCAGGCTGCGGATGACAGTGCCCCGGCTTTATTTTTTACGTCCGCGCAGCGAATAATACTTCCTATCCGCTACTACCTATTACGACAATGGAGGACTGAAATTGAGGATTACGCAAAATTAAATTTCAGCGTTATATTATAAGCTAACAACTATAATTCGACATATAATTTAAAATAAATTTAATAAAATAACTATATCTTCATTTTGAATAGGAAATTTAACATATTGGAGGGGGGTAATAGTATTCAATATAAAACAAATCTATTAGTTATTACTATAACGTTTTTTGTTCTGGTAAGTATCGTAATAATAATTAGTTGCGGTAAATCATTTAAGTTACCTAAAGAATCAGATTTTTCATTAGATGCTTCCGTTTCAAATTTAAATTTAAAAGTAGGCGATGAATTAAAGGTAACTGCGATATTCAAAAACAATACATCAAAGGATTATGAATGTACTTCAACAGCTAGCTTCAGTAAAAGCGGGTTGATTCATATTTATTTATTTAAAATTGATGAAGAAGAAAAAGTTCTCACTGGCAGCGCCCCCATAGTTAAGTTAAAAGCTAAGCAAGCGATACAAGAGGATACTACGTTTAAATTAGACAAACCCGGTAAGTATAAAGTGTGTGTGAGCTCGATTTTCTACATTACTGACCCTGATAAAAATGATGAGTATAAGTATGTGATAAAAGCCGATAAAATTATAATTAACTGTAAATAGCACCAAACTACAATCTAGCCAGGATGCTATTACCCGGTTAGTTGTAGTTTGGTAGTCTTGCAATAACTTTTTCCCAAATAAATTAATTTTATATGTTACGGGGTCGGTGTGCAGCCTAAGTTACTGTGCAAGCTGCGCATGGCAGTGTCCCGGCTTCACTTTCTGCGTCCGCGCAGCGAATAATACTTCCTGATGAGCCGCATAACCGGCTTTAACGCCGGTATCTCCATATCGGAGGCAACTTCCCTGAGCTTTTCCCTGATGGGGAGATGCTGCGGGCAGACCTTCTCGCACTTTCCGCAATTCCTGCACATAGAGGCATAGGACGGTTTGCCTGCCATTGGCGCTCCTGCAAATGCAATATATTGCCATCGCACCCTCTTTGCCTTAAAGAGGTGCCTGCTGTTGTAATAGCTGAAACAAAACGGAATGTCGACGCCTGCCGGGCACGGCATACAGTATCCGCAGCCTGTGCAGCCCACTTTCATGAGCCTCCGGTACTCCTTCTCCACTTCATCGTAAAGCGCCAGTTCCTTCGCTGTCAGCATACCCGGACGGACTTCGCTTGCAATCTTCACATTTTCATCTATGTGGGCTTCCACGTTCATTCCCGAAAGCACTACGGTTACACCCGGCTGATTCCATAGCCAGCGCAGCGCCCAGTCAGCAGGCGTCCTTTTTATCTCCGCAGTATCCCAGATCCTTTTCACTTCCTGTGGCATCCTTCCCACAAGCGAGCCTCCTCGCAAAGGCTCCATTATAACGACCCCCAGGCCTTTTGCTGCGGCATATTCGAGGCCTTCCCTTCCTGCCTGGAAATGCTCGTCAAGGTAATTGTACTGTATCTGGCAAAAATCCCATGAATAATCATCTACGATGGCCTTAAACTCCTCTTTGTCGCCGTGAAAGGAAAAGCCGAAGTGAAGTATTCTACCTTCCTTTTTAATCCTTTCGATAAAATCCAGTATACCCAGACTTTTCAACCTGTCCCAGCCCGCCTTGTCATTCATGGCATGCAGAAGGTAATAATCAATATGATCTGTTTGCAGCCTTTTCAGCTGGGTTTCCAGAACATTTTCCATATCTTTCATGGAGTGGATCATGTAAGGCGGCAGCTTTGTAGCGATCCTGACCCTGTCCCTGTAACCTTTTGAAAATATATTTCCAAGTATGCTCTCGCTCCTTCCCCCATGGTATATATAGGCCGTGTCGAAATAATTGACGCCGCTCTCAATGGCCTGTATGATCTGCCTTTCCAAGCGTTCTTCATCGATTTTCCCGTCTTTTCTTTTTGGAAAGCGCATACATCCGTAACCAAGTATGGAAAGTCTGTCGCCGGTCTTCCCCATTTCACGATATAACATAGCTGCTCCTTCAGTAACTTATTGCCGCGAAATCGCAAAAATAACAGAAAATAGTTTCTCATTCGCGGCAATAGGTACATTCGTTGGGTTGCGGGCGGTAGCCCACACCGGATATATACGCCGTTCGTATCCGGTTTCTGATTCAAGTATTGTCATGAAATCGTTTTTATTATACTATATATTTTACCAATACATACCGCTGCATTCAAGTTAACTCATTCGGTTATTAAGATACTTGAATTCATGTTCCGGAAAGAACGCCCGTATTTTTCATTCCTTGCCTGTACCTCTGAGCATAAACTTAAATGCCTGTTCTTCAATATCTGCAATTTGCATTATTAATTCCGGAATATCGTCAAGCTCATCACAGTTTCCAAGCAGATAATCTGTCATCTTTCCGGTCATTTGCAAAAGCAGATCACCACTTTTTTCAAACTCATGCGCTGACTGCTCCCAGGCTATGATTCCATACCTTGCAGACAACTCTTCCAGCACATAAACCAATTTTTCTCTTGCTGCCTTATGCTGTATGCCGTTTCTCTCTTCCGGTTTCAGGAATGCATCCGGAAGTTGCGGAACCGTTCCTGTAAACATTACGATATTCTGCAGGACAGCCCGATATTCGTCTTCACTTAATTCATTTTTCCATGCACCGAACTCTTTTGCCAGCTTCCGCATCCCTTTTATTCCCAGAAAAGTTACCGACGGCTCCAGCATATTACGGGCCTTTTCCGCAAATGCTTTCACCGCGATTTCATGTACATCCGGAAGTTTTTTTTCAAATTGAACGGTACACATCGTATTTTTATCGGAGAGATCCGTTTTCTGCACATTCAAAGCTTCTTCCAGGCATGTGAAGCTCAATTCCTGAACTCCGGCGATCCCGCAATCCTGAATATATACGCATTGTCTTTCCTCGTTGTAGCCAACCATCAGGACATAGTGGATTGGAATATGATCTCTGTGATAAAACTTCGGATAATAACTCAGGCAGTACATATCGAGACATCCGAGGACGACAGGATTGCCTTCATCAATACTTTGCTTTGCCCGCTTTAACATATAGGAAAAGCTTCTTCCCTCTGTGCGCTGATAATGGAAACCTACAATCGGCGCCAGCCTTTCGTACATTTTCTTTGTTCTGCCGTCATTCCACATTGCAAGCCGCTTGACGGCGCCTTTTGGAGTTCTGAGACAGATGAAATTTCCTGTTCCCGCCATGGCAAAGAAGAAAAAATCCGGGATGTTCTCTCCTGTCTTTGTCATGTACAAATCTTCTATTCCATTCCACATACATTCATAATCATCTACATGATGCCTGACATGAATCAATTTTTCCGGCATAAAATTAAATCCCCCTTCCTCCCTGTATGAATTTGTTTTGAATCCCTTGACAGAAAGAGTATAAACCCTTGCATCATACGAGAGTCAAGCGTTTATTTTTTTATCGGAAAGCATATTTCTGTAATAAAGTTTTCCGGATCGGGTTCGTTTTCAGGAGAGATGTAATAGGTCTGAAATGCTCTGCCGCAGATTTTATAACCGTTTTCAACAGCCCATTGATAAATATATCTGTTTATCTCGCCGATCCTGCTGTAAATTCCCTGATATGCCACAACGGCTACTTCTGTTTCGGGCATTTCGTAAAATTTTAATCCGTCAAGGTCCGGCAAGGTCTTTTCCACGACTCTCCAGACCTCCGTATCGATACTTTTTTTCTCAAAATCCATGCTGTGTGTAGTTGCATAGCAATATGGAACATCTGCAAGTTTTATGCCATGCTTCTTGCATTTTGTTGAAAGACGGTCCCATAACAAACCTTCCTCATGAAACTCCCGGATAACGCCGCGCAGGCTCACAACTTTTCTGGACGGAAGCTTCTTAACATAAACAGACAGGGCACACCCATTCTGAATATCCAGTTCTTTAAGAGCCTGCTGTATTTGCATGATCTGCCGTTCTGTTTCCGCAAGGCTTTTTTCTTTTTCACTTATTTTATTTTTTAGAAAAACTTTTATTGTATCATTTAGTGTGCCGCTTTTCCGCATATCATATATTTCCTTCAGCCCGAAGCCTAAACTCTTTAAAACCTGTATGCGGTTTGCTTCAATGATCTGCTTTTCGCCATAATACCGGTACCCGGTCAGATCAACCACCTGTTCCGGTTTCAGCAATCCGATTTTGTCATAATTGCGGAGCATATAAATACTGATTCCGGTCAGGGACGAAAATTCACCTATCTTAAGCATTTTTCACCTTCGGTATTTCCATAGCAATCCGGTCAGACCATGTATGCCATCTTCAAATTTCTGTATTCCAATCAGATTAAGCCGCCTTAAAGACAAGCAATAACATTGCATATATGATATCATGCTTCACCGTATTTTTCCACGGAAAAAGGATAAAGTGCGAAGGACTTATGAATAACTTCCGTTTATCCGTCCAAAATTGTATATAGAAGCTTCTGCGATTCGGCAATTGCATTGTTATTTGTAATTCCCGGCACAATCTTATTTGCAATTTACTTCTTTTACTAAATAGATTATAATTAGTGCGTGTAACAAGCACTATGTGCAGCTTCGGCTGAATACTATACTAATAACGGTTACAGGGAGATTTGGTTTTGTACATAGAATTAAACGGGTTAAAAGTTCATTATGAGATCTGTGGCGAAGGAAAGGAAGTCCTCGTGCTGCATGGTTGGGGTGCAAATATCAAGACCTGCGCATCCATCACAAATCAGTTGTCAAATCACTTCAAAGTAATAGCACTTGATTTCCCCGGTTTCGGTGAAAGCCAGGAACCTCAAAGCGTTTGGGGCACAGCTGAATATGCGGAGCTGGTCAGGCAATTCCTAGACGCGCTCGGCATACGAAGGCCGGTATTGATCGGCCACTCGTTCGGCGGCAGGGTCATTATCTATCTTGCAGGCAGACTCAAGGTGCAGGCACAGAAGATCGTTCTGATCGACAGCGCAGGCATCAGGCCGAAAAGAAGCCTGTCGTATTATTACAGGGTATATACTTTCAAATTGATGAAAAATACGGTAAAGCTCCTGTTTTCGAAGGAAAGGTCCGAAGAAATCATCGCAAAAGCCAGAAGCAAGCATGGTTCGACGGATTATAAAAATGCTCCGGGCATCATGCGCTCAGTCCTTGTGAAGACCGTCAATGAGGATCTACGGAAATACCTGCCGGAAATAGATGCGCCCGTCCTTTTGATCTGGGGGGAAAATGACGCCGATACGCCGGCTTCCGATGGAAAGCTGATGGAGAAGCTGATTCGGGATGCGGGACTGGTGGTTTTGAAAAATGCAGGCCATTTTTCATATCTGGACAAAGCATATGAATTTAATATTATTGTGGATCATTTCCTGAGAGAGGGTTAAAGGTGCTATAGAATGAATATTTACTTCCTGGGCTTTGCCCTTGCCGTTTACATATCTTATATCGCAGTAATCAGCAAAAGATACCTGCATATGCTTCAGCTGAATTCATACATGTATTCGAAATACCTGAGGTGGTACAGCAAAAACTTCGCCTCCGAAATCACTTTGTTCAGCGTGCTGCCCGCGGCCGCCGCACTTTTAGCAGCATATGGGCAATACCTGGCTTTCGCGGCTGCATGGCTCGTGATCTACACAGTTTTGATCCTTATCAGGCGAAAAACGAAGGAAAAGAAAAAATTCGTCTATACCAACCGGATCATCCGGCTCTACATCACGACCGGCATCCTGCTGGCGGTTATAAGCCTTTATATCCTGTACGCATATAACCGCTGCGGCAGCACTGCACCGGCAATACTGCTTGCACTGGCTGCATTACTGGGCGAATTGAAGATTTTCTATCCCCTTCTGGCAAAGACCATCAACACGCCGGTGGAGAAGCTGGTAAACCTGTATTACTACATGGATGCAAAGCGCATACTGAAGCAGAATAAAAAGCTCATCATCATCGGCATTACGGGAAGCTACGGCAAAACGAGCTCCAAGTACATACTCAGCAGGATACTTTCGGCCAGATACAATGTCCTTATGACCCCTGAGAGCTACAACACGCTGATGGGCGTCGTCCGGACCATCCGTGAACACCTTAAGGCGACCCACGAGGTTTTCGTCGTTGAAATGGGCGCATATAAAAGAGGGGAAATCGCGGAGATCTGCAGGCTTGTCCGTCCACGGTACGGCCTTTTGACCACCATCGGCCACCAGCATCTGGACACGTTTAAAAGCATCGATAATATCATCCTTGCAAAATATGAATTGATTGAAGCGGTAAAGGGCGGCGCTGCCTTCCTCAACTTTGAAAACGAATTCATCCGTGAAAGAAAAAGCGGCGGCAAGTATTTCAGCTATGGTCTTAACAACAGTTCCCTCAGTTATTGGGCGGAGAACGTTAAAATCGGCAGCCGGGGTTCCAGCTTCACTTTCTGCACATACGATAATGTTAAAATAGAGCTGAAGACACAGCTGCTGGGAAACCATAATGTACTCAACATCGTTTCAGCATGTGCCATTGCGATGGAGCTTGGCGTTAAGGCAGAGGACATTTGTTATGCCGTAAGGCAGATCCCTCCCGTGCCCCATCGTCTTGAACTGAAAGGCTCGCCCTCCGGAGTTTCCATTATCGACGATGCCTTCAATTCAAACCCTGTTGGCGCAAATGAAGCGCTGAATGTTCTCAGCGGATTCGACAGCCCTATGCGGATCCTGATCACGCCGGGCATGATCGAGCTGAGTGATCGCGAATATGAATACAACTTTAAATTCGGAGAAAAAGCCGCCGCCTCCTGTGATTTTATCATACTGGTCGGCGTTAAAAGGTCAAAGCCAATTCTGGATGGAATCAAGAACCGCGATTACCCCGCGGAAAAAATATATGTTGCAAAAAACCTGAATGAAGCGCTTGAAAAAATGAAGACAATAGCAATTCCGGGCAGTGTCGTATTGTTTGAAAATGACCTGCCGGATAATTATGAAGAATAAGCGAGCGAAGCGATCTGCCGGATAATTATTAGAAGTGAGTGATTCAGAAGGATTGAAATAGTTTATAATTTGAGTTGGAAGTAATATTGATTTGATAATAACAATGTAATAGGAGTGAAAATAGATGAAAATCAATGTAGGAGTATTTTTCGGCGGCAGTTCCGTAGAGCATGAAATATCCGTCATATCAGCTCTGCAGGCGATCCACTCGATGGACGGTGAAAAGTATCATATTGTGCCTGTTTACATCAGCAAGGACAGCAATTTTTATACCGGCGACGCATTGCTTGATATAGAACGCTATACCGATATGGATAAGCTTCTCAGCTCATGCAGCAAGGTCGCTGTCGCCAGAAATGGCGAGGATGTATGCGGGTACAGGAATCCACCAAAAGCTTTCGGCAATAATCTGCTTTTCAAGCTTGACGTCGCTTTCCCGATCGTACATGGGACAAATTGTGAGGACGGCACGGTACAGGGTTTTCTGGAAATGCTCAGGATACCGTATGTCGGCTCGGATATCCTGTCATCAGCAGTCGGTATGGACAAAATCACTACAAAAAAGGTTTTGAAGGAGCATAATATACCCGTACTCAATTATGTTTCATTCTACTCAAGGCAATGGCACGAAAACAGCCAAGAGCTCATCAGGAAAATAGAAGGCGAAATCGGATATCCGCTTATTATCAAGCCAGCCAACCTGGGCTCCAGCGTCGGGATAAAGAAAGCTGCAAACCGCGGAGAGCTCGAACAGGCAATCGACCTGGCACAATCCTTTTCAAACCAGCTCATCGTGGAAAAAGCGATTACGAAACTGAAGGAAGTTAACTGTTCCGTTCTGGGAGACCATGAAACAGCCAGCCCGTCGGCATGTGAGGAGCCTATTGGAAGCGATGAGATATTAAGCTACAACGATAAGTATATGAGCGGAGGCTCCGGCAAGGGAGGGTCCGCCAAGGGAAGCTCTGCCAAAGGCGGTTCATCCAAGGGGATGAGTTCGCTGAAAAGGAAATTGCCGGCTGATATATCACCGGAAATGGAAGCTTATATAAAGGATCTTGCTGTAAAAACATTCAAGGCGATAGGCTGCGGCGGAGTGGTACGGATCGATTTCCTGGTGGATACGGAAAATGACAATACGGTTTATGTAAACGAACTCAATACCATTCCCGGTTCGCTGGCATTTTATTTATGGGAACCGGTTGGAAAGAAATACGGTGAATTGCTGGACGAAATGATCTCTCTTGCTTTCAAGAGGAGCAGGGAGAGGCAGCAGTTAATGTTTACCTACAATACGAATATTTTTGCGATGAAGGGCACAAAGGGCTCGAAGTCATAGTAACCTGGTAAACATATATTGTGTGAAGAGTCATAGCGTTGGGGGCACTGCGAATGATGTTTGCTTAAGTTCAGTATGTTATGCCACACCACCGCACATGACAAAACGGAGATCATATGAATTTATACGATTTGTATAAGCCTATCGGGGCAGCCGATATCGGCACTGGCTGGAAAGAAGTGCCACTGGAAGAAAATAATGAACAGATAGTTTTGCTTGATACCATGTCGGATCGGATACGAATCGAGTCGGAATACTATAAAAAGGGGATTCCGGGCTCCATTCAAAGCTGCTATGTACGATCAACCGTTGCCGCCATGCTGGTCCAGGCATCCAAGATGCTTCCCGAAGGCTGTTCCCTTCTGATTTACGATGCCTGGAGGCCGGTTGAGGTGCAGGAACATCTTTTTGAGGATTACGTCGCCGCGCTGAAAAAAATGTATCCCAATAAAGCGGAGGACGATATTGCTGACCTGGCGCAAAAATTCGTATCCATCCCCTGCACAGATTTGACAAAGCCTTCTCCTCATTTTACCGGAGGAGCCGTGGATCTTACCATTGTGGATGAAAATGGCTGCAAAATAGATATGGAATCCGATTTTGACAGCTTTTGCGAGGAATCTCACACCCGGTATTACGAAGAAAAGCTTAAAAAAGGTTTAAGGCTGACACTTAAGGAACTCCAATTCTGTTTGAACAGAAGAATGCTTTATAATATAATGGTAGCAGTGGGTTTTACCAATTACCCCAAAGAATGGTGGCACTTTGACTATGGGGACCAGTTTTGGGGATATTTGAAAAAGCAAAGGGCTTTTTATGGGCTGATAAGTTCCTGAACTACCACTCCGGGGGTGTATGTCCAAGGCTCCTAGGTTAAAGCTTTTCTGATTTGCGGGATGATGTTGATTATGATTGGGGGTATTACAATGACAGGGCCAAAGGCTGAAAAATTTCCAGGCGGGATGCTCAATCGGTTAAAACAGATATTCACAGGGAAAAAAGAAAAAAAGATCAGGATCGTAAAGCAACCTAAAAATATCAACCAGTCATCCATGAAAAATATCACCGTCCTCTTTGCCGTGATTCTGTCCCTTTTGTTCGTCATTGTGCTTTTAGTCCGCATAGTGCTTCAATACCGGCTTGGAATGGAATTCGACGCCATAGAGTTTACCGACACCATTTTGTCAAGCATCATCGGGGTCATCATTCCATTGCTTATTTTCAACGTTTTTTATGAATATCTCGTACGTATACACTCCTCCAGGGAAATATCCGAAAAGATTACCGAGACCATCATGTCCAATAAAGAGGTCATCGATTCATTCGATTTTGATACAAAAAAACAGTTTGTCAAAACCACACTGCAATCGATACTGCAGCAGGAAAAGGGCGACGTCGTATATGATATGGTCTCTCCATATCTTCAGTCCAAGCTGAATCTGAGGAAGAAATTTAAATATACGATTGTGCTTGAGGATATCAGCCAGTCGGAATGCTGCAAGTGGAGCAACTTTATAAGCACCGCCGGCTATAATCTGATCAGGGAAAGCCTGTCCTATACGAAGGTTTACACAGACGAACCGGGATGCCTGCCGGAATATTTAAGCATCGGCTTTTTTGTTGATGAAAATATATTGGACAGACATTTCAAAAACAAGGATTTTGTTTTCAGAGAAAATTTCTCGGTCAGTAAGGAAGATCTTGAAAACATTAAACAAAATAAAGAGGAATTCGTGAACAGCTGCATGGATGTCAGTCTGTATATCAATGAATTAAAAACCTTAATCCAATCTATTGATATGACGGATAAGGGGATTGTTATAACCTACAGGACGCCAGCCGGAATAAAGATGGACGAGGTTGATTACGATATCACTTTCTCAATGCCTCAGCTAAAGCAGAAAAACAATTTTATGGCGGCGATATCCGAGCCCACATTCAGGCCGCAAATCAGGCTGATTTACCCGCGGGAGCAATATAACGTCACATCGATACCCTTCTTCGACGAAAGCTACGAAGAGAAAATCGGAACAAATGATATCGACGGATTTAAGGAAATAGATTTAAAGAACTGGGTTCTTCCAAGGAGCGGCGCGATATTCATGTGGGATAGAAAGCAAAGCTGCTAGTATTGATTTTCTATATGTAAAATATATGATGTTGAAAATTATTGAAGGCTCGGCTAAAATATTACTTCCGCTTCATTTACGGGGAATGGAGCGGTTAGTCCCCGGCAATTTCCTACAAGGAAATTGGCCGGTATGTTCTCGGGAAAAGATTAGCGGAAGTTATATTTTAACGATGCCTAAACAATAAAAATAATGCTCCGTATAATTGTATATGCCTAAAAAGTTAATTGAAGTAAACAAGTTCAAAAAAAGGAGACTGAAAAAATGAAGAAATTTTTTTCACTAACGTTAGCGCTTATTTTAATTCTGGGCATGTGTTTACAGTTAGCGCCTGTAAACGCTGCGGAAACCGATCTTAAACCACTTCCACAGACAGGGGAGGTTATCTCCGGTTTTAAAGCAATCGAAGTGGGCAATATGGAACTGATCCATTCAAAAACCGTTTTGTTTGAGCATGAGAAAACGGGGGCAAAGCTTTTGTACATACAGAATAAAGATATTGACAGATCATTTGATATTTCCTTTAAAACACCTGCTGTTAACGACACGGGAGCAAATCACATATTAGAACATATATCAGTATCAGGTTCACAAAAGTATCCATTAAAAAACGTCTTATTTACAATTGCAAATCAGACATATAGTACATTTATAAATGCATTCACATCACAAACATATACCTCGTACCCAGTATCATCGATGAGTGAAACGCAGCTGTTAAAGCTGACTGACGTATACATGGATTGCGTATATAATCCATCAGTGTATAATGATAAGAATATTTTCTTAAGAGAGGCATGGAGGTATGAAATGGCCGATGCCAATGCTCCTCTAACCATTAATGGAACAGTTTACAATGAGATGAAGGGCGCATTGGGAAGCATTTCTTCAGCAGCACGCAATAATGTATTGGATGTTTTATATCCTAATAGCATCCAGTCCAATATTTCAGGCGGAGATCCCGAGAAAATAAAGGATCTGACATATGAACAGATTATAAATACACATAAAACATACTATCATCCATCAAATTCGCTTATGATACTTTATGGCAATCTTGATTATACAAAGTTCCTGAAGCTGATTAATGATGATTACCTGTCTAAATTTGATAAGAAGGACGTAAAGGTAGAGGATGGAGAAATAGCACCGTTGCAGCAGAAATCGGAGCAAACCTTCAAATTTCCTGTTGCTGCTGCTTCAAATACTAAAAATGCGGCACAAATTGATTATGCATATGCTCTAACTGACGTTTCCGAAGAGGATGTTGTAGGGCTTACTATTCTCGCAACAGTTTTAAATCAGGCTGGTTCCCCTTTAAAACAGTTATTTCATGAAGAACAAATAGGCGGAAATGTTACCGTTAGTCTGGATTATAGCTTAACGCAGCCGGTCTTGACTTTCTCCGCACAAAGCGCTGACGAAAATAAGAAGGAGGAATTCAAGGCGCTGGTTGATAATTGTATTATTATAATGAAAAACGGATTTGATAAAGATGCAGTTGATGCTGTAATATCCGCTGTTATGCTCAGCAACTCAAACATGACTGAAATGGCAAACCTGGGCGTCAATCTATCTATGTCTGCGGGTTTAATGTGGGCAAATTACGATAATACAAATTATCTGAACAATTTGATAAAAAATATAAAAAACATATCCGACAAGATAAGCGCTGATTATCTGGAGAATTTGACAACAAAGTATATTCAAAATAATAACCATGCCGCTTTAGTTACCACTATCCCGGAAGCAGGGCTTGCAGAAAAACAGTCTGAGCAGCAGCAGAAGTATTTATCGGATCTAAAGGCATCAATGAGCAAGCAGGAAATTGAGAAGATCGTTAGCAACACCAAATTATATAATGAGTGGAACAGCAGAGAAACAGACCAGGCAGATCAGAATATTGTAAAAGAGCTGCAGGTAGTAAAGGTCGCGGATTTACCGGTAGAAGTAAAAAAATACGATATTAAAGACAATTTGTCGTCTGACGGTATAAGAATAATATCAACAGAGGCAAATGTAGGCGAAACAGGGCTTACTTCACTGTTACTTGATACTTCGGCTATACCAATCGAAAAGCTCCATTATTTGCAGCTATACTCCGGGTTGCTTGGTAAACTTGACACAGAATCTTATACCAATGAACAGCTAGATACATTATTTATCAGATATCTCAATGGGGCGGCCTTTAGCATATCTACAATACCTCAGAAGGATTGGAATAATTTCACTCCAGTTTTGGCAATATCCTGGATAGGTCTGATGGGTGAATATGATAAGCAATTGGATCTGGTAAAAGAAGTGCTGCTGAATACTGAATTTACTGACAGTGACACGATTTCAAATGTAGTAAAATCACAAATAGCGGATATCAGGAATCAGATAACAAATAACCCTGTAAATCTGTTGGCAAGCCGGAATTTAGCGCTCTCAAATGATTGCAGCAACTATTCAAATTATGTTTCTAACCTGGATTATTACAATTTTCTGATCCAATTGGACCAGACGCTGCAATCCGATCCAAATGCTGTGTTAACTGAGCTAAATGACGTGAAAAAGCTGGTACTGAATAAAACAAATATGATAACAATGTTTGCCGGTAACGAAAATAGTGTTAAAAAATACGAAGGAGCTATAAAGTCGGTAATAGACGCGTTGCCCGCAAACGCCATAACGAAACAGGACTACTCAAAATTGCCGAAACCGGCATTAAAGGAAGGAATAGCAATTGACACTTCTGTTCAATATAATATGATTTCTGCTGAATATGAAAAGATGGGTACTACATTTAACGGCAAATATATTCCGATCGGATCTGTAATTAACGAGAATTATATAACACCTAAAATTAGATTTGGATATGGCGCCTATGATAATATTGTAAGCTTTAGTTCAAATGGATTTATGTTAATCTCATACCGGGATCCTAATATTAAGGAAACATTCGATGTGTACAAAGAATTGCCTGAGTTTGTAAAAAACATAAATATGACTCAGGAGGAACTGGACAGATACATTTTGAAAGCCTTCAGCAATTATACTTCCCCGAGTGGAGAGCTTGCTGGAGCATCAAATGCTATTAACAACTATTTAATGGGTAACACCTCAGAGGATCAATTAAAGGTATTACGTGAAATAAAGTCTGCAACGGTTCAGGATATTAAAGATTCGTCAGCAATGTTTGAAGGCTTTATTAAAAACGGAGCATATTCAACAGTGGGCAGCACAGAAAAATTAAATGCCAGCAAAGATTTGTATGACTCAATCATTTCATTTGGGCAGCAGACAAATGAAGCCATTACAAGAGCTCAATTCTTTGAGTTAATACTTGCCGGTGTTCCAAACCCGATAGAGGTTGCAAAACAACAGGGTCTGTTAAAAGGTGATGGCAAAGGTAATTATTACGAGAATGATAAGCTTACGAGGGAACAGCTCGCTGTTATCGTCAACAGGCTGGCTAGCCTGTATGGAATGCAATTTAGCGGCGACGGGGTTAAGATATCTGATATAGCCAGCATTAGCCCCTGGGCCGTGAATAGTGTAAAAGCAATTGTTGCTTCCGGTGTTGTAAAGCTTGATGCTAATGGGAGCTTTAACCCTCAGGAAGATGTAACTGTTTCATTAATTCAGGCAATTATGAGCGAATTAACAAAAAAATTAACCGCTAATTAAGGGTCGGCTAAAATATTACTTCCGATTCTTTTTTGAGGAATGGAGCGGTTAGTGCAGTTCCTCGAAAAAGTTTAGCGGAAGTTATATTTTAACGATCCCTAGGATGCATAACTATTGAAAAACTAAATTCATCATTTTGAGCCAGCTGCATTAAAACTGCTGGCGAGACTGTAAAAGACTTTGTGTATGAGAGTTAGAAAATACTCTTTTCTGGTAAGTATTAACAATATAAACCAGGGAGGAGTATTTTTTATGGGTATTGCCATTATATACTCTTAAAGAAGCGACAGATGAACAAAACTGGTATTCCACTGTTTTCATAGAGTGATTATGTTAAGTTATATTATTCAAATTTTCGTTTATTGTTTTTTTAAAGTAACAAAATAATTCAAGCTCGAATAAAATACTATTATGGTAGCTATCTATTATTAATTTGGCTTTTATATGTTTATTTGAGGTGATAGTATGGGGCTTTACGAGAGTTCAAACAATTTTATAAATACTATAAAATCGACAAGGGAGTTTATTGAACTTATACAGACTAAAAACATAATCGAAAGAAACTCATCATTGAGGAAAGATGTAAATGAATTTAGTAACAAGCTTAAAGAAATATATTCTTCCAGCAGCTCTGCAAACGAAATAGAAGTGAAGGTTCAGGATCTTAACAGACAATTTGGCAGCCTATTCAAATCACCTGATGTGAATAGGTTTTTGAAAGCTTCCAAGTTATTTAACGATATGATGTTCAAAGTATATAAAAGCATTAGTGACTCTTTAGAAACTGAACTAAAGTTTAAATAAGGAACATTTTTTCAGAAGTCTACCATGTTTTGATACTGGCTAATACTTCATCTATATACATTGAAAAAAAGAACTGGGATCGCAAGTTTTTTCATATGTGTTACCTTGATTTGATGTTGAACAAATTTTATTCGTCCATTATCTCAAATCATTTGTTCAACTTATATAGAATATTTAATTAACATAATATGTATCAAATGTAACCTCGCTGCATTTGATACGTATTATGTAATATAATTCTAAAATATTAGGAGGTAAGGATATGGACCAGGATAACTATTCGTATAATCCCTACCAATTAGCCAGTGATAGTTACGGATATCAATCAGGGTATTGTCCCTGGCAAAACGGTCAGCTTATGAATGCTACTAATGACAGACAAATAGGTATGGGTGGTTTCGGTGGTTTTTTCCCCGGTTTTCATCCCTTTTTCCCGTTCCACCCATTTTTCCACCCATTTTTCCCGTTCCACCCATTTTTCCACCCATTTTTCCCGTTCCACCATTTTTTCCATCCTTTTATGGGCTTTTAAAAAACGGGAAAAGTAAAATTACTTCCGTCTTTCATGGCTTTGCTCAAGAAAAGCCATTTTTTCTTTTTACAACTATTCAGTTCCTGGAAAGGGGATGAAAAAAGCCATCAAAATCATTCGAATTTGTATGGCTTTTTTGCTCTTTTCATTAATTTTTAATTTTTGCTATTATCAAACGCCCAGCTTATTCCTTCTCACCTGCTCATTTGCGGTAAAGTTGTTCTTTGCAATATAGCCCTTGAGCGGCAGGATCTTCTCATGAATGGCGTCGATGAACCAATCCGGCTGCGGGAAGAAGTAGTTTTCCAATTCATGCGCGGGCGTGATCCAGTTTCTCGAGCCAATTACCACCGGCGGTGCGTCCAGGTAGTCAAAGGCCAGCTCGCTGATGGTCTGGGCCATATCCTTAAGGTGTGATCCGCGCTCGCAGGCATCGCTCGAAAGTATGATTTTACCTGTTTTCTTTACGGATTCGATGACCTTGTCATAGTTGAAGGGTACGATGGATCTTGCATCGATCACTTCAGCCGACAGCCCGTATTTCTCCTCAAGCATCTTTGCCGCATCGAGAGCACGGTACAAAGTTGCACCGATCGTCAGGATCGTGATGTCCTTGCCATTTCTCTTGATATCCGGCTCGCCTATGGGAATTTCGTAATTGCCTTCGGGCACGCCTTCCGTATGGAACAGCTCCCCTATATCGTAAAGCCTCTGGCTTTCAAAGAATACAACAGGATCAGTCCCTATCAGCGCGGAACTCATCAAACCCTTTGCATCATATGGCGTTGCAGGGAACACAACCTTAAGACCCGGTATATGGGCGCAAAGTGAAGTCCAGTCCTGCGAATGCTGCGCACCATATTTGGAACCAACCGAAATCCTTAAAACAACTGGCATCTTCAGTATCCCTGCGCTCATAGACTGCCATTTGGACAGCTGGTTGAATATTTCATCCCCAGCCCTTCCGATGAAATCGCTGTACATCAATTCGACAATACATCTGCCGCCGCTCATTCCGTAGCCTACGGCAGAACCGACGATCGCGCCCTCGGATATGGGAGAATTGAACAGCCTGTGGTAGGGCAGCGCTTCGGTCAGGCCCCTGTATACTGCAAAGGCTCCGCCCCAGTCTCTGTTTTCTTCACCATATGCAATCAAAGTCGGATCCGTATAGAATTTATCAAATATGGCTTCAAATACGCCATCCTTGAAGTTAAAAACCTTGTTCTTTGAAACTGGCTTCCCGTCCTGAATGCCAAAACGGATCTTCTTGCTTATCTGCTGTACTCTCGGATTCTCTTCCTTTGGCATCAGAACTTCCGGCTTCCTGTCATCCATCTTTTCCATACGCTCGTTGGAAAACATGAGATCTCCTATCTGGTTTGGGTTTGCAACGAGGTTCATCCTCGGCGATACGCTGTCGTCGGTAGCCAGTCTGCATGCCTTTGTGATCAGTTCTCTCGCGTTCTCAAATATCGCATTGAACTCATCTTCCTTTGCCACTCTGGCCTTTTTCAGGTTTTCTTTATAGCTGATCAGCGAATCCTGCAGCATCCAGGCGTCCATTTCTTCCTTTGTCCTGTAGCTTGAGGCGTCTGAAGGCGAATGGCCGGAGAATCTGTAGGTGATCGTATCGAGCAGCACAGGTCCGTCTTTTTCCTCCAGTATCTTCTTCTTGCGCCTCATGGCGTCGATTACTGCAAGCGGGTTGTAGCCGTCGATCCTTTCCGCGTGCATCTGTTCCGGATTGACGCCTGCGCCGATCCTTGCCAGCAGGTCATAGCCCATCGTTTCGCCGCGCGTCTGGCCTCCCATGCCATACTGGTTATTGAAGACATTGATGATCAGCGGAAGTCCGCCCCTGTATTCTCCATCCCACAGTTTTTTATACTGGTCCATGGTCGCAAGGCATATGCCTTCCCATACAGGGCCGCAGCCCAATGAACCGTCACCGATATTGGCTATGACAATGCCCTTCTTTTTGTTGACTTTTTTATAAAGCGCAGCGCCTACGGAAATATCCGCTGAGCCTCCGACGATCGCATTATTGGGGTAGATGCCAAACGGTGTGAAGAAGGTATGCATCGAGCCGCCCAACCCTTTGTGAAAACCTGTTTGCCTTGAAAAAATCTCAGCAAGTGTTCCATAAAGCAGGAAGTCAACAGCAAGCTCCTTTACGTTATTCTTTTCCTTCTGTTTGCCCTCCACTACCCTGAGGATCGCTCCGTCAAAGAATTTCTCCATAATTTCAAGCAAATCCTTATCACTAAGCTTTTCAATAGCGGACAACCCTTTTGCAAGAATTTCTCCATGACTTCTATGAGAGCCGAATATATAGTCATCCCTGTCGAGGATATAGGCCTGTCCGACGGATGAAGCCTCCTGTCCCAGCGAAAGGTGGGCAGGTCCGGGATAATTGTAGGTGATCCCGTTATATTCGTTTGTCGTTTTAATCGATGTGAGCATGGATTCAAACTCACGGATAATGGTCATATCCCTGTAGATACGGAGGAAGTCCTCCTTAGAGAAATTTTCCTTTTCCTCCTTGATCGTTTTGCTATACTGGTTGACCGGAATGTCATTAAATTTGATCCAACCGCTTTTCCTGATTTCAACCGGGTCAACATACTGTGTTTTTGGCATATCATTTACCTCTCTTATAAAATAGATTTTGCTATATCAATCAAAACAAATGCTACTCCTGAAATTCAAACATAGCCTCGCGTATGATCTCACAAACCGTCGGATGCGGGAATACCAATTCCCTGATGTCATTAACACGCATCTCTGTCTCAATCATCAGCGCAGCTCCGTATATGATTTCGGAGGAATAATTTCCTATCATATGGACGCCGATCACTTTATGGTGCTTCTTATCGACAAGCACTTTACAAATACCGTCCCCGCCTTCATTCTCCGCAGCATACCTGCCGCTGTACATCATGGAAAGCTTTGCCGCCTCAAAGTCAATATCTTTTTGCTTTGCCGTCTCCTCATTTTCTCCCACGCAAGCTACTTCGGGATTTGTATAAATGACAGACGGAATGGCGTTATAGCGCATTATATCCTTCCTGCCAAGAATGCTGCTGATGCATACCTCAGCTTCACGGTAGGCCGTATGAGCCAGCATAGATGTACCATTCACGTCACCGGCCGCATAGACTTCCGGTACATTGGTCTTGCCATGCTCATCCGTTTTGATGCGGCCGCGATCCGTTTCAACACCGATCCGCTCCAGACCCAGCCCTTGTGTGGCAGCTCTTCTTCCTATACTCATCAGTATTTTATCGGCAGGCACGGTGAGCGTATTGCCCTCAAATTCATAAACTACCGAGCCTTCCTTCACTTCCGTCACTTTGGCGCCGAGCTTGAATTCCACGCCTTTTTTTTGATAGTTTCTCATCAGAATCTCGGCAATTTCCCTGTCGGTAAAGCCTGCGACATGGTCCAGCATTTCCACTACTGTTACCTTGCTGCCTGCGGAATTGAAATAGGAAGCCATTTCAAGGCCAATCACACCGCCGCCCACAATAACCAGCGCAGCGGGAATTTCCTTCAGATCCAGGATCTCACGGTTGGTCAAGACATAACCCTTCTCTATTCCTTCTTTTACGCCGGGTATCGGAGGTATGACCGGAACTGAGCCTGTTGCGATCAATAGACGTTTTCCGATGTACGTATTGTCCCCTGCTTTTATTTCATAGCCTTCGGTGCTTCTTCCCATGATTTCCGCAGCGCCTTCCGCCACAGTCACGTTGTTTTCCTTCAACTTGGCTTTTATTCCCGCGACAAGCTTTTTTACTACCTTGTTTTTCCTGCCTACAACCACTTCATGGTTCAATACGGCCTTTTCCACTGTGACGCCGTATTTCTCACCATGGACCGCACCGTCGTAAAGCTTGGCGGAATAGAGCAGTGCTTTTGAAGGGATGCAGCCTTCGTTGAGGCAAACTCCCCCGACGGATCTTTTTTCGATCAGCAGCGTCCCAAGTCCCGCATGCCCGGCCCGCTCGGCTGCAAGATAGCCCGCCGGCCCACCGCCGATAATAATTAAATCATATGCCATCTTTTTCACCTCTCATAAATATATAAGTTGAACAAATGATTTGTACTAATGAATTAATAAAATTTGTTCAACATCAAATTAAGGTAATACATATGAAAAAACTCATGATCCCAATTCTTTTTTCAATGTATATAGTAAAACGCACAGCTTTTTCGCCCTGAGATTCCCCTATGTCAGTGTCATGCTACCTTGCCAGCATAATACTGAAGCTCTCGAGATTGGTTTTCAGCTCCTTCAGGAATCTGGCGGCAGGAGCGCCGTCCACTGCTCTGTGGTCAAAGGTCAGGGACAGGCCCATTGCCGGGTAGAATTTAATCTCCCCGTCCGCCTCCCTGGCTCTCTGCACGATGCTATCCACTCCCAATATACCCGTCTGGGGAGGATTAATCACAGGAGTGAAGCTCTCTATATCAAGCGTGCCAAGGTTCGTAACTGTAAAGCTGCCGTTCCTGAGCAGATCGGGGTTGATCGTGCCCGTCTGGCAGTCCTTCACAAGCTTTTTGACCTCAGCCGATATTTCATTCAGCGATTTGAGGTTGGCGTCAAAGAGTGTCGGCACCATCAGTCCCCGGTCGGTATCCACCGCAACGCCCATATTCACATTTTTGAAATAGAGCATTCTGTCATCCAGAAAATGCGCATTGAGACTTTTATGGTTTGCCAATGTACGGGATACGGTAAAGATAATGATATCGTTGACCGTGATATTTTCAAGTCCAAGTCTTTCCTTGTTCTCCTTGAGTTTCTTTCGGAATTCGAGTATGTCTGTTGCGTCAAATGAAGTGTTCAGTGTCAGCTGGGCCATCGTGGAAAGCGATTGATGCATCGCCTTTGCAATAACCTTGCGGATATTCGGCAGCTTGACTTCTTCGTAAAGAGGTTCTGCTGAAGCCGGGACTGTTGTAACGGCGGCAAATGTTTCATTTCCTGCTGCCGGTGCGCCGGCGGCTGCTGAAGCTGCGCCCGTCATGGCTGCAATCGCATTGCCCATATCACCGGTCGTTATCCTGCCCCCAAGCCCGCTACCTTCAACTGCGGCACTTGCGCCATTTTGGAGTTGTTCAGCCATTGCAGAAGCGGTAAATGCCCTGCCCGATTCCTGCAGTGCGATGATATCTCTTTCGATGATTCGTCCGTCAGGTCCCGTCGGCGTTGCACAACGATAATCGATTCCGGTTTTCTCCGCCAGATTCCTGGCACGCGGCGAGATTTTCACCACCCCGGTGTTGATTATGTTCTGTGCTTGTGTTGGATTATGTTGTTTTTGATTTGCTTGCGGCGCCATTGTTTCTGCCGGCATAACTCCTGTTGCCTTTGCAGGTGCAGCTGATTCCGAAGGATTGCCCGCAGCGGCATCGCCGCCGGCCTTGTTGGGATTGAACTCCTGCGAACTCTCTCCTTCATTCCCGATCACACATACATTTATAAGGCAGGGGACGTCATCACCCTCGTCAAAAAAGATGTCAAGCATTACACCGGCTGTCTTTGCTTCTTCATCAAAGCTTGCCTTGTCTGTTTCATATGAAAACAAAATATCGCCGGCCTCTACCCTGTCGCCCTTCTTTTTATTCCATTTGGAAATGATGCAGCTCTCTACCGATTGCCCTTGTCTTGGCATTATAACTGCGGTAGCCATTTTTATACCAGCCTCCTTCAGGTCTATATTTTCTTCGCATTTGCCAGTAAATATTTTTCCGCTTCAGCTGACCACAGGCCGCTGTTTTTATCTACAATATCCGCCAGATGTGCAAACATCGGGTTTCTCTTTCCCTTCTCCCTGAAACTGTCGATCGCAGTCAGATCCATTTCAATATTGGTATAGATCAGTTTTTTGCCCCCGGGTATTTTAGGAAGGTTCAGTGTCGTCTCAACCACACTGTCGAGGCCTCCGACATGAGTCACCATGGAAGCAGGATTTATGATCCCTTTTCCCATCATATCGAGCGACTCAACCATATCCTCCGTATTGCCGCCGCTCGTGCCGACAACGTGCGTAGAGGCATAATGCACATTATAAAAGTTGAATTCCGCAGAAAAAGCCGGATTACTGGGGCCGGAAAAGAAATTCAGGCAGCCGTCGCGGCCAAGGATCCTGTCGCCCATTTCGACAACAGGCTTAACCGGCGCAAATACCATAACATCATCAAAGCCCTTCCCGTTTGTGAGCCCCATCAGGAAATCTACTCCCCTGTCCGAACTGGAAGTATTGATATAAACAAGCTCTACGCCATGATTTTTCGCATCCTCGACCGTATAAATCGATGCTGCTCTTTTTAACCTTTCTTCATCAATGTCGGTCACAACAAGCAATTTGGGCCTCCTGTCGTTATGGACGGCATAGTCTATGGCGCCGAGCCCCATAGGTCCAACTCCTGCAAGTATAGCCATATTGCCGCCTTCCACGATTCCCATATTGTGGATATATCTGCCCTGCACCGTATGATACATGGCATGGTAGGTTCCCACGATGCAGGACATAGGCTCTGCAAGCGAGCCCGAAAAGTAAGCTTCACCCTCGTAAGGCAAAAGGCATCCCAAATCCATAACGACGTCCGGTATCACAATATATGTCGCACTTCCTCCGATATACCTGTAGGAGTAGCCTGGCGTAGCATAGGGATTGTCCTTCCGGTTCAGCGCAGGCTGAATGGAAAACTTTTTTCCTGCCTTGTATTTGCCTTTCCATTTTTTGCCGACCTCGATGATTTCACCGCAGAATTCGTGACCTATGATAACCGGATTTTCCGCTATATCCTTCGGGACCCTTTTATGCTCATTCCCCTGGATGGCCGCCTTGTAAGAAGACATACAGATGCTGTCCGATATGATGTGGGCCAGAATCTCATCCTCTCCGATTGCCGGAAGCTCAAATTCATCCAGTCTCAGATCGTTTTTTCCGTACATTCTGACTGCTTTTGTTTTCATGTAATTTCTCCTTGCTATAAATAATATGGAATGATTATTATTTTAAATCAATAATATCATATAAAAAAACCAAAATCAACAAATATCAAATTAAATATAGTATAATATAGACACAATCCAACATTTGCGTTATAATATAATAAGATATTTCCAGTTTCCAGTTCCTGGTTCTCAGCATCTGGTTTCTGGTTTCTAGTATCTGGTTTCTAGTAAAAGGAGGATGCTTTCATGTACCAAAGGTTAAGGGATCAGGTGGCTGTCATTACCGGCGGAGCTCAGGGGCTTGGGGAAGCTCTTGCCCACAGGCTGGATATTGAGGGCTGCAAAGTAGTGGTCGCAGATATAAATCAGGAATCGGCGCAAAAAGTTGCTGATAGTCTTCACGACGCCACTGCGGTAAAGGTGGACGTAAGCAGCGAGCAGCAGGTGGAAGCCATGGTAGGCGCAGCAGTTGAAAAGTACGGCAGACTGGATCTTCTTGTATCCAATGCGGCAATCCTGATAGCAAAACCGGTAACGGATTTCCCTGGCGAGCAGTGGAAAAAGATGCTGGATGTCAATCTGTTCGGCTATTTCCTCTGTTCCAAAGCTGCTGCAAAGGTCATGATCCCCAACAGAAAGGGAAACATCATTCAGATCAACAGCAAATCAGGGAAAAAGGGTTCCTACAAAAACTCGGCATACGCGGCAACAAAATTCGGCGGTATAGGCTTTACGCAAAGCCTTGCACTGGAACTTGCGGAATTTGGAATCAGGGTTAACGCAATATGCCCCGGCAACCTGCTCAATTCACCTCTTTGGAATGACGGTCCAAACGCGCTCTTCAAACAGTATGCCAAAAATCAGGGCATTACAGAGGAGCAGGTCAGACAGAAATATTTGAATCAGGTTCCGCTGGGCAGAAGCTGCGAATATGACGATATTGCCAATGTCATGGTTTTCTTGGCGTCGGACGAAGCAAGCTACTTGACCGGGCAGGCCATCAATGTCACCGGCGGCCAGGAAATGCGGTGAACCCCTTGTAAATACGCCGGTAATAAAATATATTTTACAATGGAGGGCTTTCATATGGATCATGAAATAAACCTGCTCATCGACGATTTAAACCATGCAGATGTATATGTCAGATTAAACAGCCTGAGACAGCTGATACGAAAAATAAAAACCGGCGAACTTGAGAAGCCGGTAAGCGGAAGAGATGTCAATAACCATATCCACACCTCCTATTCCTTCTCTCCCTATTCACCGTCAAAAGCCATCTGGATGGCTTTTGCAGCAGGCCTTGCCACTGCAGGCATCATGGACCACGATTCCATCAGCGGTGCGGAGGAATTTATCGAAGCGGGCAAAATAGCCAACATCGCAACCACGATAGGCGTTGAGTGCAGGGCCGGCTTTTTCAGCACACCCTTAAAGGGAAGAAGAATCAACAACCCGGATCAGGATTCCATTGCATATGTAGCGCTTCATGGCATTCCACACACCCAGATCGGTAAGGTGAAGGAATTTTTCAAGCCTTATTCAAAGCTCCGAAATTCGCGCAATATTCAAATGGTTGAAAAAATAAATGAACTTGTCCAATTTGCCGGCATCAAACTGGACTTTGAAAAAGACGTCGTTCCGCTTTCCTGCTTCAGGGATGGCGGCAGCATAACGGAAAGGCACCTTTTATTCGCTCTGTCCATGAAACTGATCGAGCTTCTGGGAAAAGGCCAGCCACTGGTCGATTTCCTCAAAAAACGCATCGGACTGCAGATCAGTCCCAACATAGAGGGCTATTTAAATGATCTGAACAATCCGCATTATGAATATGATCTGCTCGGTTTACTGAAAAGTGAACTGATAGGCAGGATCTATACGGATGCCTCCGGCGAATGTCCGGATATAAAAGAGTTCATCAGCTTTTCCGACAGCATAGGTGCAATATCTGCATACGCCTATCTCGGCGACGTGGGCATCTCCGCAACGGGAGACAAGAAGGCTCAGAAATTTGAAGATAGCTACATCGATGAGTTATTTGAAGTACTCCACAATTTTGGTTTTCATGCGGTAACCTATATGCCGTCTAGAAATAGCATTGCTCAGCTCGACAAAGTGAGGTCTTTATGTGAAAAATATTCCTTCCTCCAAATCAGCGGAGAAGATATCAATTCATCCCGCCAGTCGTTCATTTGCCTGGCTATGCGTGATGGCAAATTCCGCAACCTTATTGATACGACCTGGGCGCTGATAGGGCATGAGCTTGTTGCATCTGAACACCTCAATGCCGGTATGTTCTCTGCACAAACGATAAAAAAATACCCATCGCTGGAACAGCGTATAAATGTGTACAAGGGGATCGGTCTCAGCTTTGGCTGATAAAAGCCGTGAAGCTGTTCAGGTAACCGGCGCCTATTAAAGAAGAATCATTGGAGGTATATTCACGTGTTTGGTATTGAGAGAAGAAGTAAAATGATGTCTATGCTTTATGATAAGAAAAGCATTCTGGTGCAGGAAGCAGCAGTTGTTTTCGGAGTTACGGAGGAAACCATACGCCGCGACCTGAAGGAGCTTGAGCAGCAGGGACTTCTTTCCAGGACTTATGGCGGAGCGGTGCTCGCAGATGATACCAGAACTGAGGCGCCTCTCAACATCAGAGAAGGTATCAATATTGAAGGAAAGGATTCCATCGGAAGGTATGCAGCCGGACTGGTCAATGACGGCGATACCATTTTGCTGGATGCAAGCACCTCTTCTCTCTATGTCGCAAAACATATAAAGGACAAAAAAGGCCTGACAGTCATTACGAACGCCGAACCAATCATCTTTGAACTATCAGGCAGCGATGATATCACACTGATCTGCACAGGCGGCATCCTGCGCAACAAAAGCCTGTCCTATGTAGGGCGTGCGGCGGAAAATGCCATCAACAATTATTATGCGAACAAGCTGTTCTTTTCCTGCAAGGGCTTTTCACCAATACGTGATTTAACGGACTCGAATGAACAGGAATCCGAAATCAGGAAGACAATGCTTCGCTGCTCCAACCAGGCTATTTTCCTCTGTGACCATACAAAGTTCGACAAGGTGGGCTATGTCAATACCGCAAGACTGGCCGATGTCGACATGATCATCACGGATGTGCCCCTGCCCGACAGTTGGTCGGATTATATAAAAGGTTCATCGGCACATGTCGAAATCGCAAAATAAGATGTTTTATATGAAACTTCACTGCTGCTCACAATCATTCATTTGGAATGCGTTTTCCTCCAGCAGCTTTAAAAATGCATCCACCATTTCCGGGTCAAATTGCGTACCGGAACACTGTTTAAGTTCCTGAACAGCACTTTGCACACTCATAGCCCTTTTATAAATCCGGTCATGCGTCATCACATCAAATGAATCTACTATGGCAAGCAATCTTGACAACTTCGGTATGCTTTTCCCTGCAAGTCCATGAGGATATCCAGTGCCGTCAAACCGTTCATGATGGTACAGTATTTCATTTGCAATATAAGCCAATTCCGGAGTAGACGAAGCAATGCGGTAGCCTATTTCGGTATGTGTCTTCATGATCTCCCATTCCTCAGCCGTAAGCTTGTCCGGTTTCAGCAGGACAGCCTCGGGAATGGCTATTTTCCCTATGTCGTGTAAAACTCCGAGCAATGCAAGTTCGTCCAGTTCCTCCTGTGACAGGGCAAGACTTTTTCCGATTTGCAGACACATCTGCTCTATCCTTTTTGTATGCTCTTCTGTTTCAATGTGCTTTTCATGCAGTGACTGTTCCAGTGAAAATATAATGGCACTCCTTGTGCTCCTGCTCTCCAGCAGCTTATTTCTGTACATTCTTTCTTCCGCCAGCTTAAGTACCGCATCGGGATCAAAGTGCTTTTCATCTTTTCCTGCGCTGCCCATTGCTATACTGATTCTGAAAGGGTAATCCAATACTTGCTCACATTCACCTTTGATCCTGTCGATCATGTTTTCTACATAGCTGATATCCGCATTTTTTGCTAATATGAGGAATTCATCTCCACCCCAGCGCGCTGGGATATCTTCTTCAGAACAGCATCTCTTGAGAATTCCTCCTACTGTTCGCAAAAGCCTGTCGCCTTCCTGGTGCCCAAAGCTGTCATTCACGATTTTAAGCCCATTTACGTCACCCATGATCAGCCAGCTGTTATATTCCTTAAAATAGCATTCCTCCTTTAGCATACTTTCCATATAGGCTCTGTTTTTCAGCGTGGTAGTGGGATCTGTCTTATAGGAACTGTCCAGCTCTTCAAGCATTTTATTCATATTTACCGCAAGCATGGATATTTCATCCTTTCCATGCACAGCAATCCTTGACGTCGTGTCCCTGCTGGAAGTAACATTATTGACAAAGTTATGAAGCGATCTGATCCTCTGTGTAATCAGCCTGTCAAATACATAAATGCTAAGGCACGCAACAATGATTATGGCAATCAGGAATATCAAGCCGAAATAACGGACCGCATCGTATCCGTTTTTATAGAGTTCCCTATCCAGCTCAAACCGGACTGGAATAGCCCGGCTGCTTAATAGATCAGAAATTGATGCATAACTGACAATATTGGCTTCATGTTTTTCGATTTGCATTCTGCCATTGCCGGTAACGACAGTCTGAATTTTGGATGCTGGGGCTGCGGCAAGCTCCTGGTCACTGTTTTCTGCGATCTGAAGCTTTACCTGCAGAGCCTGTTCCATATAATCCCGCAATGACCGGTCAAGATATCTGCCGATTATTAAAAATCCATTTCCGGGGGCTGTCCCATCCGAGCTCGTGACAGGTGATGCCGAAATGAACAATGGATTTCCCCCAAGCTTCGTGATACCTGTTACGGATTTATAAATGAAAGGATCCGCAAAAAATTGATTGGACTTTACGGCGGATAACAGATCATTTACAAAAGCTTCTTCGGATACTGCCATGTCTTTCATATTTTTATGTATAATTTGATAATCCTTGTCCAGAAAAATCATAAAATTTATCTTTAAAGCATTAAGCGTTTCCGGCCGCAAATTGGTATCGATAAATTCCGTATTCCGGTCAGCTTCAAACTGATAGGCATCATCCCATTGAGACCAGTCATGCAGTATATTCTCAAATGCCGTCTCTTCTCTTTCGACGATCGCTACAAACTGCTGATAATTTTTCCGCACATCGATAATTTCTTCTTTTTCTATATAGCTGACAATCAGCGCTCTTACTATAACAAGGGTACAAACAAGCGCCAGCAAAAGACTGACCAGAGCAGACAAAAGCACCTTAACCCGGATTTTCACACTACATATCCTCCTTAAGCAGGATCTGTCAGGCTTTTCTATATTTTAAGAATATACCATCTATGTTTTGACTATACTCTTTTACCTAAAAGCAAATTTCTTGAGCCAGTCGATGCACATATCAAACCATTTCCCTGCGTATTCATTCATTTGCGTATCACGCGCCGCAGTTCTCTCATCACACATCGACAGGCCATGTTCACCCTCGGGGAATATATGCAGTTCAAACGGGATATTGTTGTTTTTCATTCTTTGGGCAAAAAGAAGCGAGCTGTCAACCGGTACGGCGTCATCGTCAAATGTATGCCAGATGAATGCAGGAGGAGTATTCCCATTTACATGGTTTTCAAGAGACATAGCTGCATAGGCGCTTTCTTCAAGATTTTCACCCAGCAGATTGTAAAAGGAATCCCTGTGGGATATTCCGGCAATCGACGTAAGGACCGGATATCCAAGAATAAGAGCATCAGGTTTATTCAGCCCTTCCGGTATTTTCAGGGCATCCTGAAGGTACGCCTCCTTCCAGAATACACCCAGGCTTGCTGCAAGATGTGCTCCGGCAGAAAATCCGCATACTGCTATTTTATCCCTGTCCATGTACCATTTTTCAGCATTTTCCCTGATGATGCACATGGCTCTGGATACATCCAGCAATGGCTGCGGATGCCTGACTTCGGGAGCTGTCCCATAGGTAAGGACGAATGCATTGAAGCCCCGTCCGGCAAAAGCCAGTGCTACAGGCTCGGCTTCCCTTCTGGACGCATAGGCATATCCGCCTCCCGGGCATATCAGAACGGAACTTCTCTTCCTGACAAACGGTATTTCAGATGTCTGTTCCGGGACATAAACCTCCAAAAAAGCCTTATCTTTTATACTTTCATTAAAATGGTCCCAGATGTTTATCGTATCGTAATACATTTTTCCACTCTCCTTTTTTATAGTAACATACCGGATAATATCACAAGAGACAAGCCCCTTCGCACTGAGGCTTGCCTCTCTGTTTTCAAATTGTCCGGACCGGGTTGATTTTGACAATTCATCAGGATGCGGGTGACTCAGGTGTAAAGCATTATGCATGGGATCTACCTGTTTGAATCAAAGCCAGGCCATATGATTGCAAGCCCTTAATATGCCATTATTATATAATATTTGATGATGTTATTCAAATTTATCTATTACTACAGCGAAACAAACATTAATACATCGGCATTTATACGCCTTTCAGAAATATCGCGAATGCTTCAACGCGCTATTTCTGGAAGGATCAATGAAATGTTTCGCTGTAGTACTATATAAATTGAATGAAGATTCCATAAAAAAACAGCCGGGCAATATGCTGTCCCGGCCGTCTCTATACAATCACTTTATGCAATTATTATATCGTCAGTTCGTAATACCTCCGCAAATACCGCTGCCCATTCCAAGGCCAGTTCCCAAGCCTGCTCCTGCCGATCTGCCCAATCCCCGGCCCCTGCCGGTACCTGAAGCCTGTCCAATGCCTGTGCCATTTTTCCTTCCATTCATGGCGCTGCCCGTACCATCACAGGTTGCCTGTCTTTCCTTAATGTTGTTATAGATTTCGTCGGCCTGTGCCTGTGTAAGATCCCCATCCTTAACCTTCTGATCCAGTATTGCTTTCTTTTGCTCCAGCATCTGAGCCTTGAATTCATCCAGTTTTCCGGCATCATTGGCAATAGTCCCGTATGTTTTCCCACCGGCGCGTTCCTCATTTACAGCCTCAATAGTCTTTCCCGTCAAAGCCGCTGCAATATCTGCCGGAGTTTTTACTGCAGCTGCATACGCTGCTCCCGCTGTTCCCAGTACACCTGCAACTGCGATCACTGCGATCATTTTCTTCATATTATTCATTTTATTCATTGTGTCGTCTCCTTTACAAATGATTTATAGTAATTCTTACTATGATTTTATTATAAAGTGCAATTGTGATAGAAATTTGATAGAGAGATGAAAAATTGTGCAATTTCTATTCTTTTTTGAGTTCAAACCAAAAATCAGAGCCTTTGCCCAGCTCACTCTCCGCCCCATAACGGGCTCCATGGATATCCAGTATATTTTTCACGATAGCAAGGCCCAATCCGGTACCTGCCGCCTTCCTGCCGCCTGAACCATCTTTTTTATAAAAACGTTCCCATATATATGGGAGTTCCTCTTTTGATATACCTTCACCTGTGTCTTTTATGGACAATCTAATCTGTTCGCCCATATCCTGAACTTCTACACTGATGTGACCGCCCGCTTTAGTGTGATTGAAGGCATTATTGATCAGATTGTAAAGGACCTGTTCAATTTTAGCCTCATCCCCCCGGGCAAACAGCTCTGTCGGAATGCCGCCTACAGTAAACTGTATATCGTTCTTTTCACTTAACAGTTCATATCTTTTTCTAATCCTTTCGAGTGCCTCATACAAATTGAATCGCCCGTTCATAACCGTAAAGTAGCCGGCCTGCATTTGCGAGAGGTTCAATATATCCTCTACGACGCCTGACAGCCGGTCGGCCTCCTCTATGATGATTCCGATCTGCTCCTCCCTTTTTTCTTCATTGCTGCCGCTGATATCCCTGATCGTTTCTGCATAGCCCTTTATCAGGCTGAGAGGTGTTCGCAGCTCATGCGAAACATTGGCGATCAGATCCTTCCGCAGCTGATCGATTTTTGAAAGCTCCGACCCCATATGATTGATTGTTTCAGCAAGCTTTCCGAGCTCGTCCTTCTTCTCCGTTTCAATGCGGGCGTTCAGATTTCCGGAAGCTATATCCATTGAAACCTTGTTGATATCACGTATCGGCTTTGTGAAACTCTTTGAAAGATAGTAGGAAAGTAAAAGCGCTGCAGCTATCAGAATGATGCTGATATAGAACAACTGCTTTTTGAGAATTGCGACCGTTTCCTCCACAGGGGCAAGAGGCAGCATTATCATGAGCGCCCCCTGTACTTGTCCTGAAACAGTAACCGGCAAGCCGATCAAAATAAACTCGCTGTGGAATCGCGGATGCTCCATCGTGATCCGTACCGTTTCACCTTTCAGGACGCGTCCCGACGCCTGACTTCTTATGGCATTGCGCATCATCGGCATCTGACCCGCCACTCCGTTTTCCTCCGCTGTGTAAACTGTATTTAGCGCCGTATCAAATAATTCCGCAGTAAGATTATTTTTATATGCCAATTCATCCAACTGGCTCCGAAAAGCTTCCTGATCAGATATATTCCCAATGATCTTCAAACCTGATTTTTCAACCTCGCCGATCCTGAGCCCGGTATAAAAGCTGTTAAGAAATACGATCTGTGAAAGCCAGAGAAGTATCAGAACAACCGCCACAAGCGTCATCATGCCAAGCCATAGCTTCATCGCAATGCTTCTCATCATCTGCCTCCCGATTCGAATTTGTATCCTGTCCCCCACACAGTTACGATAAACCTGCGGTAATCACCAAGACTTTCGCGAAGCATCTTCACATGGGTATCAACGGTTCTGTCATCACCGATAAAATCATACCCCCACACGGAATTTAGAAGCTGATCCCTCGAAAAAACCCTGTTTGGATTGTGCACAAAAAAGAAGAGAAGATCATATTCCTTCGGCGTCAGATCCACAATCTTCCCGTCAACATAAACATTCCTCGCGGCGAATTCGATGGAGAGGCCTTCCAGTTCAAATCTGTCATCTAAAGGATCATCTTTGTCTGTCTTGGTGTCCCTCCTTATGATGGCCTTCATTCTGGCAAGCAGTTCCCTTGGGCTGAATGGCTTTACGATGTAATCATCCACGCCGAGCTCAAATCCGAATAACTTGTCGTATTCCTCTCCTCTTGCCGTCAGCATGATAACCGGCACCTGCGAAGACTTCCTGATTTCCCTGCATACCGTCCAGCCATCAAGTCTGGGCATCATGACATCAAGTACTACCAGATTGTAGTTATGCTTCCCGAATAACTCCAAAGCCTGCGCTCCATCGCCCGCCTCGTCCGTTTCATACCCTTCCGGCGCTGTATACTCGCGGATCAGACCTCTGATCCGCTCTTCATCATCTGCAATCAAAATCCTCGTCTTTTCCAAACAAATCACCTTACATATTTCTCTACCCGATCAATGAATCGATCGCTGCCTGATCAAACCCGACAATAATACTGCCGTTGATATCAAGAACGGGCACGCCTCTCTGCCCCGACTTTTGTACCATTTCCATGGCAGCCGTCCTGTCACGGGATACATCGATATCCTCGAACTGCACGTTCCTTTTTCTGAGGTAATTCTTTGCAACTGTACACCATGGGCACGATGGTGTTGAATATACTTTAACTGACATAATTTAGTCCTCCTAAAATTAAAATGTTTTCATGATTCTATTATGAATATTTATTCCTCTTATTATATACCCCTGGTGGGTATATTGTAACAAGAATTTTATTATAAATTTGCTGCAAATTATTACAGTTGACCCAGGATAGTTCCATGGGAAAAGCAAAACACTTCCCAACAGGATACGACAAGCCCGTCCGCAGCAGGAAAAAACGGATCCTCAGAAAGTTCAGCCGGAAATAAAGCCGGACAAGATGATAAAATCATTACGCCGGATTTTGCATGAAAGGACACAGGATATAATCATATGAAGCTATACGTTTATAACGGAAAGATCGTCAAACAAAGTCCTAATCCATAAATTTCATAAAGCTTTGCATGGTTTTTGCAAGATCACTGATGGCTTGCTTCTGGTCCTCGGCAGAAACAGCATTTTCAATGCAGGACATGGAATGCTTCTCGAGGATCAGGCTGCCGGCCTTATTGATGGCTGAACGGATCGCTGCTACCTGTGTAAGGATTTCCACGCAGCTTTTATCCTCTTCAATCATTTTTTGGATTCCTTTCACCTGTCCCTCTATTCTCCTTAAGCGCTTCAGGATGTCATTCTTTGATTCAACGAGCTTTTCTTCCACTTAAATGGCCTCCTACACGATGTTACTACTTGATGCCGCTTTTGGTCATCACGTAAGTGATCATATTTTCATTGATCTCATTTATCGCAATGGTAATCGGATTGCCGGAAGTACAGCCGGTCAGCTTATGCGCTCCGTCTATCAGCTGCCTTGCCCTCTTGCCCGTAAGAATGCAGAGTGTAAATCTGTTATCAACTTTTCCCAGTAATGAACCAATCGGTGGATCAACCATATATTCATCCCCTTCTTCCAAACATAGTATAACACACTGAGTCATAAAACGCACCAGCAAAATGGCGGCATTATGGCTGTAGCCATTTTTCCGGATCAGCGGTTCTATGCCCTTTCCAGTTCCTCCAGATACTTTTTGGCAAACTCTACGTCACTGGGCACAGGAACATACTCCCTGCCGATTTTCTGGCGTGTTTCATTGCCCTTCCCCGTTATCAATATGACTGTGCCGGGCTCGGATGAAAGGATGGATTTTTTGATTGCCTCTCCCCTGTCATCGATCAATTCGCAGTTCTTATTATTTTGCCGCACATACTGTGCGATGTCTTCGCTAATGTCATGGATATTTTCCATTCCGGGATCCTCGGCAGTTAAAATGACCCTGCTCGAATGGATGCCTGCGAGCAATCCCAGGTCCTTTCTGCGGATATATGCTTTCCCGCCGGGGCAGCCAAAAACCGTGACGATTTTTTTGTCCGGAAATTCATTCCTGACCGCATCGTATAGTTTCGTAAAGCTCAGCTTATTGTGGGCATAATCTACTATTACGATCCTGTCCCTGCTTTCGTTGGAGTAGATCTCCATCCTTCCGCTGGAGCGCGCCTTACGAAGGCCGGTATAAATATATTGTTCGGGTATTTTCAATATGTATGCCGCAGCGGTTGCCGCCAATGCATTTTCAACATTGAAGAGCCCGGGCATGGTCAGGATGAATTCACGGTCGAACCGGTCGCACCTGACGTTGAATATGGTATCGAATCCGTCCTTCCTGATATTGCTGCCATAGATATCGGCGCGCTCATTCGTACCGAATGTCAGGAGCCTTCGCACACGCTTCGCCTCATCCATGATCCTTGGCAGGCAGTCGGAATCCAGATTTATACAGGCAGCCCTGCATTGTCCGAACAGCTTTAGCTTGGAGGAGAGGTAGTCCTCCATATCGCTGTGCTCAATGGGACTGATATGGTCTTCTGAAATATTGAGGAATATCCCCACATCAAACAAAATGCCATGGAGCCTCCCATATTTCAACGCCTGGCTCGACGCTTCCATGACCATGTACTCCATCCCGCTGTCCGCCGCGTTTCTGAAATGCATCTGCAGTTCCAGTGATTCCGGCGTCGTCAGATGGGATTCTTCATTTATGACCCCGTCAAATGTGTTTATGGAAGAAATGATTGCTGTTTCGGGTTTGTTCTCTGCACGAAGGTACTCATCGAGTATATATTTCAAATAATATGCTGTGGTTGACTTGCCCTTGGTTCCGGTAATTCCGACCAGCTTTAGCCTGTCGGCGGGATTGTTGTAAAAAATGGATGCCACCAGCGAAAGTGACTTTTTTACATCATTCACCAAAATACACGGAA
>JBDKVA010000194.1:0-8687 GCA_039679375.1 Clostridiaceae bacterium | reverse complement strand
GGCACCTGTCCGATGTAGGTTTCGATCTTTTTGATCATCATTGTTTCAGCAGCCTCCCGTGAGCAATGCCTTTACTTTATTCCCGATTTCATCAATGCTGCTGTCATCAGCATAATCCGGGATTCTGACCATTAAACAGCGTACCTGGAAGAGCAAATACCTGGACACGCGGATCAGCGAGATCGCCTCGTCGGAATTCAATGTTTGCCCGAGGGCCACGAGACCTGCATAGTTGATCAACGCTGTATCGAGGTCTGCGGAAGTAGGGCTTGCACTTGCCGGTTTTTCGGCAGCAGTAATGACTTCAAACAGTGATTCCACGCCCATTCCGTGTTCCTCCAACCAGTAACCGAGATTGGTTTTTGCCGCCAACTCGATCACGCCCGCCTTGAATTTCTCCTCTCCTGCAGGGAGTTTGCCAGTGGAAAGGGTAATGCTTACCTGCGCTTTACTAAATCCGGTGACACGCACAACTTCCTGCTGTCTTATCCCGCATCCCTTTAATGCTTCTTTCAGTCTCAGCATCCAACAGCCCTCCCCATTTCCTCAACATTACCCTTGCCGTTTTTTCGTGCGAGCACGGATGCCAGCGCATCTTTACCGGACAACGCTGTGACTGCCTTTTTTTGAGTTCCAGCCGGTACCGGAGTGGGCTCTGCTGCACAAACACAATTGACATCGTCAGTAGACACTTGTTCCCGCCCGTCTGCCAGCGCGATATTCAGAAGGCGGACACATAGTTCCTGGAGATCAAGATAGTTTGTTGCCTGGGGCAATTCCGTGAGCTGATCTATTGCTGCCGCTTCAAAATGCTTTCCCAGCGTTCTCCGGACATATTGCGCAGCTTCATTGGCGGAAAGCCCTTGCATCCGAACCATGTCCGTGCGCAACCTAACTTCCGATACTCCGGACCGGTTCATCGGATCAGACTGCGCGACCAGGATAACGGTGAAAAGCTCTTTTTCTCCCATCCATTCGATTTCCCGTAGTGTCTTCAAGCTGCGCAGGGTTGATGCGTGCAGGCGCTGCGCCTCTTCGATGACCAGGGCAATCTTTTGCTTGCGGCTGGCCTCGCCCATGATCCTGCGCACCTGCCTGGAGCATGTTTCCGCGCCTCGCTTAGGGGATTCATCGGATAGATCCAGGATGATCGCCTTTTCAATATCGGCGATGGTTGTCTTTTCCTTCTGAGCCCGGTTGACTACTACCCGGCGCACACCCAGCTTATCGAGGGCAGCACCAACCGCCTCGCTTTTGCCGATACCGCGGTCGCCCACGATGCTTACCATCGCGTGAGATTCTACCGCCATCGTGAGTATGCGCATGGTCCGCGTCATGTCTCCGGTAGCAAACCGCGCCTTCCGAAATGGGTCTACACGGTACCCAAGGTTTCCAAATATTTCTAATCTTGTCATGTAGCTCATTAACGTCTGCCTCCTTTCAAAATGTGTTTTTCGGGGACATGTACTTGTTACGTGTCCCAAGATTAAAATCACAATGCCGCTCTTGCTTGTTCCGCCTGGATTTCCATTGCCAGATCGATCACATAACGCCTGGAAAGTCCGTTCTCCAGGATTAGGGACTCAACTTCATCCCGGCTTCCTTGATCCAACGCAAACCCGCACAGCGCCTGAAACTCATTTATAGCTGCCTTCATGGATGGAAACGTATCAACACTGAGTGGGTCCTGAACCTGCTTGACTTCCTTGATCCTGGTAGGAAATTGCGCCACATTTACAGGTGCCGCCACATCTTCCGTGTAGAGTGTATTGTGGATTCCGGTAAGCTCCACCGCCGCTTTGCGCACCTGCTGGTAAGGCGTTTCTTTTGTTGCCGTATATTCGCCGAGCCGGTTAGGTGTGAAGTCTTCAACTTCATATGTTTCACCGGTTCGTTGATCAACCGCAACTATGCGGTCGTCAAACATGCCCATATAAATCCAGACCCAGGCGTCATGCAGCCCTTTGACCTCATAAATTATTTTATCGATGCTGAAGCAGCCGGCTTGGTCAAGCTTGCGTGAGTAGCGGCGGACGATAGTCTTGATCGCGTTTTCCGGAACCGCGATGGCGCCACCGCATTGATTGATCTTAAGCCATGCCTGGCGGCGAGTAATTGTCTTCTCGAAGCGGTGTGCCCGTTCGTTATATTCTTGTTGATACCGCATGAAACGGATATTCAGTTCGGAAAGAGTTATCTCGAATTTCTTCCAATCCGATTCGGCAAAGAAAGGAATTTCAAAGCGCTGCCACATGGTGCGCCAGGGACGCTCAATCTTCCCGTGGGCGTCTTTATTGAGCACTTCGGACGGGTCAATCGTTATTCCGAGGCGCTCAAACCAATCAGGAATACCGTCCGATGACATCATCGGCCCGTGGTCTCCTTTGATCTTCTCCGGCAGTCCGAATAGTTCTTTTCCCGGGATCTGCGACCAGGCCCAGCAGAGAAAATCAAGATTATCTCCGGCGCTTTCGCCCAGTGCCGCAACATAACGAGCGCAGTGATAACCGCTGTAATCATCAGTGAGTCCATATATCCAGGGCCGTAGCCTGATCGGCACCGGCTTGTTTTTGTAATCCTTGGTTCCGCCATGCAGGCGCAGTACATAGTCGCCATCCGGCAATTCGTGATGCACATAGAAACAATTGGAACTGGATGCATCAACATGGTGCATTTCATTGGGACGCTCGGCCTGGAAGCGCTCGATACGGCGGCGCTGTTTGTTGGCGCCGATTTCGCGCAGTACCCGGTCGAATGTTCCGGCGGGTACCGCAGCCAGGGAGGAGGGGATTAATTCATTATCGAGGGCTATTTTCAGGGCATCGGCCGTGGTAATTTGGCCGCGATGTTCAGGAGGCCGCGCCTTGATCTTGGCCACGGTGATCGCCGCCTCTTCAATCCCTGCAATCTGCCGCTCTCCCTTGCGGGTGCGTCCGGCAGGAAATACCCGGTAGAGTGATTGAAAGCTGACATCCAGCCGGTTAGCCCATGACTGCATAACCGTAGTTCTACTACCGCGGGGTGCGTTATTCAGGTCTGTTTTAACCATGTTCAGGATAGCCGGATCGATCTGCTTTGTCATGGCTTATTCTCCGTACAGGTTGACTTTTTCTTCCCATCTCTTGCGTAGGTCGGTAAGGCACAATTCCAAGGATTGCATATGGCCTTCGATCAGCCCCATGGATACCGGATCATTCTGGATATCTTCGCGGATGATGAACTTGGAAATCAGCGCGATTGTTGACAATGTCGCATCTTTGACCTCTTCCATCTGATCAACGGATGCCTGGAAGTCCTTCTCTCCCGGGTCGAAGGGCTTCAAACGCTTTACCTCTTTCACAAGGGCGTCTTTCTCGGCCTTCAGTGATTTAGTCTCCTCTTTAACGGCCGCGGATAACCCTTTCTCCAGCTTCTCTACGCGTTTCGTAACCTCAGCCTTATCCTCAATGATTTTTTCGATGGCTGCCTGCAGATCATCGGCGTGTTCCTCATTGATCGGGATGGATTCTTCACCGATAGTGATGACGTTGGCTTCTTGGTCAATAATGACCTCGCCTTCATTAGCTAGTTGCTGAAGCTTGCGGAGATCACGGTAACCTACCTTTAATTGCTGGCACGCCAGCAAAAATTCCTGCCCGAAAACCCGTAACCTGAGAATCCCCTCATCTGCTGTTTTTGAAGACATGCCAACGGATTTACAGAACTTTTCCCATGTTCCGATGCCTGGTATCTCTTTATAAATTCCGCTTTCCTTGACTTGCTTCAACCACACAAAACTGCTGGCGCCAGCAAAATTGCTAATCATATAGGCGGACTGAATTTGACCCATCGCCTTGTAACACTGAGCGATTAAAGTCTCCCTATCCGCTTGATCCGCAGTCGCCTTCCTTTGTTGTTCACGCTCTGCTTCCAGTGTAGCTATTTCCATTTTAGTCGTCCGCATCTGCCGTTTCAGTGTCTCGTCCGCCATCATCTTCTCCTTCACACTTCAAGATTATGTATTTCGCGATCTATATCCGTACGCTTTTCTTTAAGTCCCTGCAGGTAGGCTGCATACATGCCCGATATCCTTCCTCCCGCCTCATAAAATCCATCATCGCCGACTTGCTGAACCCATTTGCGTGCGATTGCCGGCTGCAAATGACTCATTACTGTGCCGTGCGGAATATTTAATGCCCGAGCAATCTGTGCGCCGGAAACGGGCCCGGTTTGCTGATGTAAATATTCAATGATATCCATAAATTTGTAATCCGATTGCACATGGGTATAACTTTTTTTCATCTCAGTCCCTCCCGCTGGGAATCTTTTCCGCTTCCTTCAACGCTTTAACAGCCCATATGACGGCATCTCTCGCTTCCACTAACTTGTGGAGAAATTGAATATCCTCTTTATTGATTTCAACTTCGGTATAGTCACGGATGCGACTGATAATTTCTCTATCTTCTAACTTTCCCATGCCTATAGCGTACTGATATTCAGAAATGACCCCCGCCGCCTTTTCCGCGCCGAACCTGCGGCACGCGGCAATCATTACGTCCATCGTTCCCTGAAAGTAAGAACCGCTGTGCAAAAACGAATAATCAACTTTTGTTTTCATTGCTTCCCCCTGTCTGTCATTGCGAGCCGTTTCTCAGACGGCGTAGTAATCTGTATTTTGGTGGCCGTGCGGTCGGCTTTTATTTCTCCGGCTATTCCGGCACCCGTCTCCGTTGCTCGCTTTCCATTGATCGAATGTTTCACCGTGGATGAGATTCTCCCGTACTGTGGTTTCTCCCGTACTGTGGTTTTTCCCGTACTTGATTTCTCAAGCCGCATGGCCATGTTCTTTTGCTACCGCTTAATTCCTCTAAACTCCTTCTTCAGCCGCTGCATTTCGGCAATGGCATCATCCAATTTACCGATAGCCAGTTTGCGAACTTCCTCGCCACTGATCACACGGGCCTCTTCCGCTTTTGCCAATATCGCTATTGTCTCTAGTGATCCGGTAATATGCTGGATCGCATAGATGAGCGCGGCAGGCATGGGATACTCGGCCGGTTTGCTCAGGTAGTGATTAAACATGTGAATTGATAATTGCTTGCTCTCCGGCGTGGCTCCGAAGTATATATTGATCGCATCAACCAGTTCCTCCCGGCTTTTTCCCCAGGTGCGGAGGGCGCTTTTTACCGTCGCGGCAATCTCGATGCAGGCTTCGTCAAAGCTTTCCACTCTCTCCGGTTTTTCCGGGCCGTTAATCAACTTAATGCGGAGTGATTCATACTCGGCGATTGGAGTGTCAAAATCGAAAGACCTCTGCCGCGTATCTAATTTTATTCCTTTTTTAGACATTGCAATCCTCGTTTGTTTTGATATAGTCAACACGCTTTTGAAAAAGCATTATGCGGCCTTGTCAGGAAAAAGTTCCTTGATCGGTATGCCAAGTTTATTGGCGATGGCCTTACGAACTCGTTCTATCTTTGGCCCATGTTTTTTTGTACCACCGCGTTTTCGACGCGCTACCATTGATACGATTGCAGTGGAGGTTCCTTCATCGGCAGCAATTTTATCCTGTCTAATACCGTGTATCATTAGTAGCGCCGGTATGTATTGCGGCCCATTTTTATCTATTTTAGTTAATTGATTTACTGTCATGAGGCATGAATTAATTAAAGTGCTTAATTTTGTCAAGAAGAATTAATGAAAAATATTACTTTAGGCGATAGAATTAGAAATATTCGGAAACGGCTGAAGCTTAATCAAGCTGATTTTGCTTTAAAAATTGGGCTTGAATCACCTATGGCTATATCGTCGTATGAAAACAATCAAACAGAGCCAGATATAAGCAAATTAATTAAAATAAGCGAAATAGGTAATATATCCCTCGATGAGCTATTAACTGGGAAAGCGCCTAGTAAACATCTAGGTGTCAATAACCAGAGCAAAACTGAAGATACGAGCGCCCCTACACCTATTTATGCGCCAACCGCATTAGAAACACTATTTTCATACGATCAAAAAATAAATATCGAAGAAGCAATTGGTAAAACATATAAGGTTTTATCAGCCGGTACTGCACTGTCAGTCGCCCTCTATATGAATATCCAACAATTTGCCGCAGCTCAGGACACCGGCCAAATACTGCAACAATGCCAAGATCAAATGAAGGTTATGCAGGCGCAGATTGATGATTTAAATACTAAGGTTGATCGCCTAACCACTCCATCTACAGCCGAGCGGCAGGACGATGGCTCGGAAGAAAAGGCAATGTGATCTATTTATTTTTATAATATACAGCCACAGCGTTCGTCATTATGCGATTCCTACTAATAAATATGTAAAGGAGTAATTATGAAGAAAGTATTAAAATGGGTGGGCATAACTTTTCTTGGATTATTGGTTCTTGGATTTATTGTAAACGTTTTGGAGTCACCAAAGCAAAAAGCGACAGAAAAAGCAGCAAAAGAAGAAGCCTCACCAATGGAAACTGTCACGGCAGGAGACATTGCCAGAGCTTATCATGAAAATACAGTTGCTGCTGATCAACGATTTAAGTCGAAGAAAATCAAAATCTCTGGCAAAGTGGCTGATATAAATACTGATATTATGGGCAATCCCTATATCACGTTACGCGGCGGAGTAAATCAATTTATGGAACCCCAATTTGCATTTAATAAATCATCAGCAGACTCTTTGGCAAATCTTAAAAAAGGTTCAAAAGTCACATTAATTTGCACAGGTAAAGGCGACATAGCAAAGACGCCAATGTTAGATTCTTGCTCTCTACTATAGAAACTTTATATGTATCTTATATTATGTCATAGAACATGAATAACTCAATCATTGGGTTATTCATGTAAAATTCCTGTTTAAAGATTTTACCTTTCACTGCAAAAAATAATGAAAAAAAATGCTTCTATAATCTTTATTGTTGCCTTTTATTTCTTTCTTCCTGTTTACAGCATTGCTGGTACCTTTTTTACAGTCAAAAATATACCCCAGGTTGATATCTACTTTTCCCCTAACGGCGGATGCACAGAAGCAATTATTGCAGAATTGAACGCGGCCAGATCAGAGATATTCATTCAAGCATATAGTTTTACATCGGCGTCGATTGCAAAAGCGCTTCTCCATGCAAAAAAAAGAGGAGTAAATATTCAGATAGTTCTTGATAAGAGCCAGAAAACGCAAAGATATTCCTCATATACTTTCTTTCAAAATCAGAGTATTCCTGTCTATATAGATACTGCTCATGCTATTGCTCATAATAAAATCATCATTATTGACCGGCAAATCGTCATCACCGGTAGTTTTAATTTTACTAAAGCCGCCGAACAAAAAAACGCTGAAAACATCTTGATTATCAAATCAAATGAACTGGCAAAAATTTACCTTAAGAACTGGGTGCAGCACAGAGAACACTCGGAATAATTAGATTCATTTTAGATAGGAGAATATCTATGAAAAGATGGATGGTTATCATGGCATTGTTTTTCTGTTTTGTACTGCCTTCTTCTGTAATTGGAAGCGAAAACCCTCTTGCTGAGGTCGAAGCAAAGATTCTATCTGGTGATCTCGACGGCGCTTATAAATTATTCAAGTCCGGAAGGTTCATAATAAAAAATCCTCAATTACATTATAAAATATCAAGAGAAGTTGAAAATATAATTAAATACTTTAATGAGTTATCTAAGTTCAATGAATATATAAAATCTGATAATGAAAATATGGCAATTGCTACATACAAGAAGTTGCAATTTATTCACGATAAAATACCGCATAATATTTATTTCACTGAAAAGATGTTCCAGACAATCGATACATCATTCAAAGAAAGCACTGAAAAAACAAAGACTATTATTGCCAGGCGCGAAGCAGAAGAACAACAACAAAAGTTGATAAAGCAGAAAGAACGCGAGAATGAGGAAAAAGAATTTGCTGAACAACAAGAAAAAAAGGATGCAGAAGAGGCTGCTGCATTAGATGCTTTAAAAAAGAAATGCGGTAAAGATTTTGGCCGTATCGAAGTTGGAATGAACTTTAATCGCATTAATGAATGTTACAACGCATATGCAAAATTTTATCGCCACGGCCAATTAAAAACAAAAAATGGAGTAGTCACAGAATATCGTGATGGCAGCATATATGTTTACGTCACAAATGGAAAAGTCGCCGCCTGGGGTAAGTATTAAAACTATCATCAAAACTATCTTGATGAATCAATATCGTAAAGCAAAAGTAAACCATATGTAAACCAATGCAAAAACCATTTATCGTATTTTCACATATTTATTATCTTACCCCCCTTGTGTGACGTGGTGTTCCTCGAATTTCCCAAATCCCATAGTCGGGGTTGCTCCATATTTTAACAACATGGTTAACGACATCAACAAGAAATTCCCAGTATTCCTGTCCAACCTTTTCACCTTGCCGGTGCCGCAGCCAGGCAAGTGATACTATATCTCCGTAAGCATCCAATTGAACCTGCTCGAAAGCGGCATTGCCTAACCTGACCGGTTTTGCACACCGGTAACCTTCCAGGTTTTTTAAATCCAATTCATAAAGTCGCCGTTCTCCACCAACTCCGAAGAGTACCTGAAGTTGTTCTGCACTGCCTGCCGCGCTTCTTTCCATGAAGCGACGAAAACCTTTAGCTATATTGGAGTATCCCAACTCCACAAGAGAACTGGTCGCAAAGCTGGAATCACGAA